>CAVFVI010000004.1:0-127685 GCA_963626055.1 Acutalibacteraceae bacterium | reverse complement strand
AGGAGTTAGGAGTTAGGAGTTAGGAGTTAGGAGTTAGGAGTTAGGAGTTAGGAGCATTGTACGGGCGCCGTGTTCCCTTGTCAACTGCTTTTTCTTGTAAATTCGCTTATTCTTGCTTTTTATTTTCTTCTTTGTTTGCTTTTATCTGCCCTGCATTTTGCGGTTCTGCCGGAATGCAGGGTTTATTTTTTATAGGTGATTGACATAGCGAACGGGGTTTGCTATAGTGCTTTTAGGTTTACACTTTATGGCACTTTTAACGGTATTTTTTACTTTTGTGAGGTGTTTTTATGGCATACATTTTTGTCAACGCCAACCGTTCGGTCGGCACCATCAACCCCAACATTTACGGCCAGTTTTCGGAGCATCTGGGCCGCTGCATCTATCAGGGCATCTATGTCGGTCAGGATTCCGATATTCCCAACACCAACGGCATGCGCAACGATGTTGTATCTGCGCTCAAAGCTCTGCATGTGCCCGTGCTGCGCTGGCCGGGCGGCTGCTTTGCCGACACCTACCACTGGCGCGATGGCATTGGCCCCAAGGAGAACCGCAAGACCATTGTGAACACCAACTGGGGCGGTGTGACCGAGGATAACAGCTTTGGCACCCATGAATTTATGGAGCTGTGCCGCCAGATCGGCTGCGAAGCGTATTTCAGCGGCAATGTGGGCAGCGGCACCGTGCAGGAATTTTCGGATTGGGTGGAATACTGCAACATGGGCGGCATCTCCCCCATGGCGTCGGAGCGCCGCGCCAACGGGCAGGATGAACCGTTCAACGTAAAATACTGGGGCATTGGCAACGAAGCCTGGGGCTGCGGCGGCAGCATGCGCGCCGAATATTATGCCGATTTGTGCCGCCAGTATTCCACCTACCTGCGCAACTACTCGCCGGATCACAAGATCTTCAAGATCGCATCTGGCGCCAACGTGGCGGATTACCACTGGACCAAAACCGTGATGGAGCGCGCCGGGCAGGCCGTGGATGCGGTATCGCTGCATTACTACACCCTGCCCCATCAGGATTGGCAGCACAAGGGTTCGGCCACAGACTTTACCGATGAGGAATACTATACCACCCTGCACAAGACCCTGCGGATGGAAGAGCTGGTGGAAAACCACACCCGCATTATCAAACAGTACCAGGGCGACCGCAAAGTGGGCCTGGCTGTGGATGAATGGGGCACCTGGTACGATGTGGAACCGGGCACGAACCCCGGCTTCCTCTACCAGCAGAACACCATGCGCGATGCGCTGGTGGCAGCCATCAACCTGAACATCTTCAACAACCACTGCGATACCGTCTGCATGGCCAACATCGCCCAGATGGTCAACGTGCTGCAGGCCATGATCCTGACCGAAGGCAGCAAGATGGTGCTGACCCCGACCTATCATGTATTTGAAATGTACAAGGGCCACCAGGGTGCCAAGCAGCTGGAAAGCTATGCGGAGACCACCCTGCTGAACCACGATGACCAGGCGGTGCCGGACCTGCATGTCAGCGCCAGCCAGCAGGCAGACGGCAGCATTCTGGTCACGGCGGCCAACCTGAGCGATACCGCAGCGCTCCCCGTTACCTGCATGCTGGGCGGTGCCAAACCTATCGGCGTAACGGCCCGCGTGCTGGCCGGTGCCCCCGCTGCCCACAACACCTTTGCCGCACCGGAGCAGGTTGCCCCCGCAGAGCTGAACGCCAGCCTGACGGCGGACGGCTTTACTGCAACTCTGCCGCCGTGCAGCGTGGCTGCCTTTGTGGTGAACCAGTAATGGAAGCCCAGCCCAAGCGCTGCCGCCGCTGCCTATTGCAGGATATGGCAGACGAAAACGACTATTACGCCAGCGTGGTACGCTACCGCGCCACCATGCCCAAGCGGGTGCGCACCCCGGATGCCGAATACGCTGCCCGGCTGGAACACTGCCGCGCCTGCCCCAGCCTGAACGCCGGAACCTGCATGCAGTGCGGCTGCTATGTGGAAATGCGCGCCGCCCGCACGGACATGCACTGCCCGCTGGATAACGCCCCCTGGTAACAAACCTCCCTATCATTTTTACCCCGCACCGGCAAGCTGCCCGGTGCGGGGTTCTTTATCTGCAAAGGAGGTATTTTGCTCTTTGCTGCAATATTCTGCCGCTTTCCCCCTTGTATCCCCCATTTTCATTTGCTATAATAACAATTTGTTGAGCAACTTAGGATTTTAGGCTCCGCCTGGTTTTCAGGCGCAAACCCACCCAAGGCTGGCGGTCTTGGGCGCGGTCAAAATCTATCCGCCGGAGTGTAATTATGTCTACTAGCAAAAACAAACTGTCCGTCCAAACCCTGGTACGCTGCGCCATGATTGCCGCAGTTTACACCGTGCTCTGCCTGGTATTGCAGCCGTTCTCTTACGGCGCGGTACAGGTGCGCGTGGCCGAAGCATTCTGCCTGCTGCCGGTGTTTGGGGCCGAATACATTGTGGGCGTTACCCTGGGCTGCCTGCTGGCAAACCTGCTGGGTTCCACCATGGTGGATGTGGTGTTTGGCACCGCCGCCACCCTGATTGCCTGCCTTGCCACCTATGCCCTGCGCAATGTGCGCTGGAAAGGGCTGGCTATTCCGGCGTCCTTCCCGCCTGTTATCGCCAATGCGCTGATCGTTGGCGCGTTTGAAATTACCGTGTTCTTCTCGGATTCTGCCCCCACGGCCACCATGGCGGTGTTCAACGCCGTGGCTGTCGGCGTTGGCGAAATCATCAGCTGCTGCGTGCTGGGTGTTGCCCTGGTCAAGCTGATTGAAAGCAATGAATCCCTGAACAAAATTTTTGCAGAACAATAACTGCTTTCCCTGTATCTATTAAAAAGGAGCTGCCATGAAACCGAGCCTTGTTTTGTGGGACTGGAACGGCACCCTGCTGGATGATGTTGCCCTTTGTGTGGACGCGCTCAACCGTCTGCTCCGCAGCTATCATTACCCACAGCAGTACAGCCTCGACCAGTACCGGGAGATTTTCGGCTTCCCAATCGAAGATTATTATATCCGCGCAGGGTTCGATTTTTCCAAAAACTCCTACAAAGAGCTTGCCGATGATTACATGCAGGATTACCTGGCCCGCGCCGGGGTCTGCCCGCTGGCAGAAGGCGCTGTGCCCGCCCTTTCCCTTTTGAAAGATGCCGGGGTGCAGCAGGTCATTCTTTCGGCTTCCAGCCTGCCGGTTTTGGAACAGCAGGTCACGGAGCGCGGGGTGCGCCCCTACTTTGACCGCCTGCTGGGGCTGGATAATATTTACGCCCGCAGCAAGGTGGAAGTCGGTCTGGCTTATCTGGCCGAACTGAAACAGCGCGGTGCCGTACCGGCGCAGGCTGTTATGATCGGGGATTCCGTCCACGATTTTGAGGTTGCCCAGGCGCTGGGCGTGCAGTGTGTGCTGCAGGCCGCCGGGCACCAGAGCGCACAGCAGCTGCGCGCCACCGGAGCCCCCGTTGTTCCGGATGTTCTGGCCGCTGCGCAGTACTGCCTAAATGAGCTGTAATGGTTTTTGTGTAAGGGGTAGGAGATAATAAACAATGAAGGATAGCGTAAAAGGCGCTCTGCTGACGATGTTCGGCGGCATGTGCTGGGGTGTTTCCGGCTGCGTGGGGCAGTATCTGTTTACCCGCCAGGGCATGGATTCCACCTGGCTGGTGCCCATCCGGCTGTTTTTGGCCGGTGTGATTCTGTGCATCTATTACGGTGCGCGCAACTGGCGCCAGCTGGTGGACCCCTGGCGCAGCTGGCGCAATGCCCGCGACCTTGTAATCTACGGCCTGGCCGGTGTCAGCTTTTGCCAGTTCACCTATTTTTTGACCATCCAGCTTTCCAGCGCCGGTGTGGGCACCATTTTGCAGGATCTTTCCCCTGTGCTGATCCTGCTGGTGGTCTGCATCCAACAGAAGCGTGCGCCGCGGCTGTTTGAGGTGTTCTCCATTGTGCTGGCGCTGGGCGGTGTGTTTATGCTGACCACCCACGGCAGCCTGACCAACATGGCGGTTTCGCCCGCCGCGCTGATCGTTGGCATCATCAGCGCGTTCTGCGTGGTGATCTACACCATGTGGCCCAAAAACCTGCAAAAACAGTACCCCACCCCCATGCTGCAGGGCTGGGCCTTCCTGATGGGCGGCACTTTTTTTGCGCTGGTGTTCCGCCCGTGGCGGATGAACTATGTACCCAACGCGGCCGGCATTGCCGGTATTGCGGCGGTGGTGCTCATCGGCAACGTGCTGGCGTTCAGCTGCTACATGAGCGGCGTCAAGTACATTGGGCCGCAGAAATCCAGCCTGTTCAGCTTTGCGGAACCGGTCACGGCGGCCATCATCAGCACACTGGTGCTCGGCTCCCCCTTTACCGTGTGGGACGCCATCGGCTTTGTCTGCATCTTTTTGATGCTGGTGCTGCTGTTCATCAGCAACGAAAAGCAGGCAAAAAGCGCTGCAAACGCATGATAACCGGTCACTTTTCAACAAAAGCAGCTGAAACAGTTTAATATTTACATTTTACACCCGCGCAGGTTTGACACAGTACCCTGCGCGGGTGTATTATATTAAGGTATAGCATTGTATCCAACAGGGGTTCCCCTGCTGATCCATTCGCCGCCATGCGGCAGAAATACAGGTGTTTACTTATGTCTTTTATGGAAAAACTGTTCGGTAATTTTTCCGACAAAGAGCTCAAGCGCATCAAGCCCATTGCCAACAAGGTGCTGGAACTTGAGCCCGAAATGCAGAAACTTACTGACGAAGAATTGCAGGCCAAAACCCCGTACCTGAAAGAGAAGCTGAAAAACGGGGCCAGCCTTGACGATATCCTGCCTGAAGCGTTCGCTGTCTGCCGCGAAGCGGACTGGCGTGTGCTGGGCCTGAAGCCCTACCCGGTGCAGATCATCGGCGGCATTGTGCTGCATCGTTCCTGCATTGCCGAGATGCAGACCGGTGAAGGCAAGACCCTGGTGGCCACCATGCCCGTTTACCTGAACGCCCTGACCGGCGAAGGCGTGCATGTTGTTACCGTCAACGATTACCTGGCCAAGCGCGACAGCGAGTGGATGGGCAAGGTTTACCGCTTCCTTGGTTTGACGGTCGGCCTGGTCATCCATGACGTTCAGCCGCAGGACCGTCGCAAGGCTTACCTGGCGGATGTTACTTACGGCACCAACAACGAGTTCGGCTTTGACTACCTGCGTGACAACATGGTGGTTTACAAGGCCAACATGGTGCAGCGCGGCCATGCTTACGCCATTGTGGACGAGGTGGACTCCATCCTGATTGATGAAGCCCGTACCCCGCTGATCATCTCCGGCAAAGGCGAAGATTCCAGCGTAATGTATAAGCGCGCGGACGACTTTGCCAAGACGCTGAAAAAGTCTGTCATCGTTGAGCTGGACGATAAAGTGGAAGCCGACGAACAGGTTGACGGCGATTACGTTGTGGACGAAAAGCACAAGACCTGCACCCTGACCGAAAGCGGCGTGAAGAAAGCCGAAGCATGGTTCAATGTTGAGAACCTGGCCGATGCCGACAACATGACCCTGCGTCACTATATTGACGGTGCCATCAAGGCCCGCGGTGTGATGCACCGTGATACCGACTATATCGTGAAAGACGGCGAGGTCATCATCGTTGATGAATTCACCGGCCGTTTGATGTATGGCCGCCGCTTCAATGACGGTCTGCACCAGGCCATTGAAGCCAAGGAATGCGTGACCGTTGCCGCCGAGAGCAAAACGCTGGCCAGCATCACCTTCCAGAATTACTTCCGCATGTACAAAAAGCTGGGCGGCATGACCGGTACGGCTTCCACCGAAGCGGACGAGTTCAGCGAAATTTACGGCCTGCAGATCGTATCCATCCCCACCAACAAGCCCCGTGCCCGCAAGGACCTGCCGGACAGCGTGTACAAGACCATCAACGGCAAGTACAACGCCGTGATCGAGCAGGTTGCCGAATGCCACGCCAAGGGCCAGCCTGTTCTGGTTGGTACCGTCAGCGTGGAAAAGAGCGAGGCACTTTCCAAGCTGCTGAAAAAGCGCGGCATTGAGCACAATGTGCTGAATGCAAAGCAGCACGAGCGCGAAGCCGAGATCGTTGCACAGGCCGGTAAGCAGGGCGCTGTGACCATCGCCACCAACATGGCTGGCCGTGGTACCGATATCATGCTGGGCGGCAACGTGACCTATATGGCAAAGGCCACCCTGCGCAAAGAGCTGACCCGCCAGATGAACGCCGACCTGGAAGTACAGAAGGACGAATACGAGCACGCCAAAGCCCGCGCCAAGGCACAGGGCCTGCCCATCCCCCCTGCCCCGGACGCAGCCTATGAAGCAAAAGTTGAAATGCTGATGACCGAGTGCGACGGCCACGCCGACACCCAGGATGCTGATATCCTGGCTGCCCGCAAGCGCTTTGACGAGCTGGTTGCCGAATATGAGCCGGAAGTCAAGCGCGAAGCCGAAGCTGTGCGCGAAGCCGGCGGCCTGTTCATCATTGGCACTGAACGCCACGAAAGCCGCCGTATTGATAACCAGCTGCGCGGCCGTGCCGGCCGTCAGGGTGACCCCGGTGCATCCCGCTTCTTCCTGAGCCTGGAAGATGACCTGATGCGTATTTTCGGCGGTGAGCGCGTGCAGGGCCTGATGGATACCCTGGGCCTGGACGAAGACATGCCCATTGAGAACAAGCTGATCACCAACACGATCGAGAGCGCCCAGAAAAAGCTGGAAGCTTCCAACTTTGCCATCCGTAAACAGGTGCTGCAGTATGACGACGTCATGAACCAGCAGCGCGAGATCATCTACAAGCAGCGCCAGATGGTGCTGGACGGCGAGGATATCTCCGACAAGCTGCATGAGATGATGAAGCAGTCCATCGACGAGACCTGCGAGTCCTTCCTGAGCGGCGAAACCGCCGACGATTGGGATTTTGCCGCCCTGCGCCGCCACTATCTGAATTGGCTGTGCCTGCCCACCGATTTCAACTACACCACCGAGCAGCTGAACGATTTGAAGCGTGAGGATGTTGCCAAGGTGCTGTATGAGCGCGGCATGAGCATTCTGGAAAGCAAAGAGCAGAAGTACGGTGCCCCCATGATGCGCGAACTGGAACGCATCTGCCTGCTGCGCAATGTTGACTCCAAGTGGATGGAGCACATTGACAACATGGACCAGCTGAAGCAGGGCATGGGCCTGCGCGGTTACGGCCAGCGCGACCCCATTGTGGAATACCGCATTGAAGGCTTTGCCATGTTTGACGAGATGATCGCCACCATCCGCGAAGATGCCGTGCACATGCTGCTGACCATTGAAGTGCGCCAGCAGAACCAGGAGCCGAAGCGCGAACAGGTTGCCAAGCCCACCGGCGAAGGCGCACCGGCCCAGGCTGGTGCCAAGGGTGCCACCCCTGTGCGCGTGACCAAGATTGGCCGCAACGATCCCTGCCCCTGCGGCAGCGGCCTGAAATGGAAAAAGTGCACCTGCAAAGAGTATCACCCTGACCTGTAATTGAACCTTTTCCACCGTGCGGCGCGGGGCTGACCCCTGCGCCGCACATTTTGATTTTATGATTGCTGCCTGCCCCGCTGCGGGCAGGAGTGCGAGGTAATACTATGAAAGCCAGAATCCAGCAGGAACCGCGCTGTGTGCTGCTATGGCAGGTTACCCCCGGCAGCGTTGAGCACGCCGCGGTGGAGCACGCTGCGCGCCTGAGCCGCCTGAAAGTCCGCCTTTTAACCAGCGCTGACCTGGGTACCACCATCGAAGCCCTTTGCTCCGGGCGGCACACCAGCGGCGAAGCTGCGCCCGACACCGCTTTGCCGGAGCGCCCGGCCATGATCGTGAGCGGGCTGCGGCATGATAACGGCGACCTGGGCCAGTTTGTGGACGAAGTGCGCCGCGGTGGGGCGGTGATTCCGCTGCGCGCCATGGTAACCCCCACCAGCCGCGGCTGGACCCTTGCCGCGCTGCTGGCCGAACTGAACCACGAGCATGAACAGGTAGGGGGCCAGGCATGAAGCGCCGCCTGACCTGCGCCGCGCTGGCACTCTGCCTGCTGCTGAGCGGATGCGCGGCAAGCGGGGTTCCCGCCCCACAGCGCTACAGCGTTACCTGGTGGGATGTGTTTGACACCGTTACCGTCATTAGCGGCTATGCCGACAGCGAAGCCGATTGGAACACCCAGATGACCGCCTTGCATGCCGACCTGCTGCGGTACAACCAGCTGTACGATATTTACAACCACTATGACGGCATGACCAACCTGGCGGACGTGAACGCCGGGGCCGCTGCCGGCCCGGTTGCCGTGGGGGAAGAGATTCTGAACCTGCTGACCTTTGCGCAGGAGATGTACCAGACAACGGACGGTGCCTGCAATGCTGCCGCAGGGGCGGTGCTGCGCTACTGGCACGATGCCCGCACCGCCGCAGGTGATGGGGCCGAGGTAAGCGCCGATATTCTGCCCCAAACCGCTGACCTGCAGGCTGCGGCTGCCCACTGCAATATGGATGACCTGATTTTGGACCAGGATGCGGGAACGGTGTATTTTGCGGACCCAAAATTGCAGCTGGACGTTGGCAGCATTGGCAAAGGCTATGCGGTGGAGCAGTGCGCCCAGGCAGCCGAAGCCCGCGGCCTGACCAGCGCCCTGTTGAACGTGGGCGGCAATGTGCGCGCCATTGGCACCAAACCCAATAATGAGCCCTGGGTTGCCGGGGTCGATAACCCCTGGCCGGATCAGGACGGCCAATACGCCACCGCCAGCTATGTGGATACCGTGGAGCTGCAGCCAGGGCAAAGCCTTGTCATCAGCGGGGACTACCAGCGTTACTTTACCGTGGACGGCGTGCGCTACCACCACCTGATCGACATGACCACCCTGCAGCCTGCCCGCTACATGAACAGCGTTGCCATTGTAAGCAGCGACAGCGGCCTGGGGGATGCACTTTCCACTGGTGTGTTCTGCATGCCGGTAGAAAAAGGGCAGGCTTTAATCGAGCAGCTGGACGGTGTGGAAGCCCTGTGGATGCTGAGCGATGAAACCATGCTGCAAAGCAGCGGCTGGGGAAAGTAAACGGCGCTATTTTCCTGTAGAAACCTTTGATTTTTATACAAACAGGCAAGCGTTCCGCGCGTTCAGTGGGGGGTGAGGGTATCGTGCCCTACAGGATATTTTGTAACGTGCAATCCACATTTATTATGAATTTCATCCGCGGGGCGCACATTGTGCGCCCGCTGCCTTGCGGAGATGATGTGGTAATACATCCGGCAGGGCCGTCATCCGGGCCGATGCAAGCATCGGCCCCTACAAATGGTGTTGTGGGTTTGCGGCGGATTGTAAAATGCTCTGTAGGGAACGGTCTTGACCGTTCCAAGACCCATGTCGCAGATATCATAACGCCATTTGACACACCCCCATTAAACATTTGTAGGGGGCGGCGTCCCCGACGCCCGGGACGGGCGTAAAAAATATCTGGCGATTGTTGTTTATTGCGCGGTAGGGCGGCCAGCCCCCTGGCCGCCGAATGACGTGCTCGGTAGCTTATAGGTTCTGGAACGGTCAAGACCGTTCCCTACGGATTGTTTATTATGCATTGCCCCCCACAACGTACTTGTAGGGCGCGATGACCCTATCGCACCGGAGAGAAACCTAACTTACTTAATAGAAAACAGAAAATCCGTATCCCCTGCCCTGCTTGGGCATTAAGGATACGGATTTTTATTATACTTGCTTCATGCGCAGGGCATGTTATTTCTCTGCAAAAAAGTCTTTGACTACCTGCACCACGGCTGCGCGGTCGGCTTCGGTCAGGCCATAATACAGCGGCAGGCGGGTCAGGCGGTTGCTCTCCTTGGTGGTGTATTCATCCACACCGGCAAAGCGGCCATATCGGATGCCCGCCGGGGCGCTGTGCAGCGGCACATAATGGAAAGACGACGCCACCCCATGGGCTTTCAGGTAAGCAATGAACGCGGTGCGCTGTTCCAGGTCCCGCAGCTTGACATAGAACAAATGCCCGTTATGCACACAGCCTTCCGGCACGGTGGGCAGCTCCAACAGGCCCGCTTCGGCCAGCGGTGCCAACTCCTGTGCGTAATAATCCCAGCTTTGGGTACGGTCTGTATTGATGGTATCGGCCTGTTCCAGCTGTGCCCACAGGTAAGCGGCGTTCAAATCGCTGGGCAGGTAGCTGGAACCGTAAGAAACCCAGGTGTACTTATCCACCTGGCCGCGCAAAAAGCTGGCGCGGTTGGTGCCTTTTTCCCGCAGGATCTCGGCCTGGGTCACGGTTTCGGGGTCATTGATGACCAGCGCACCGCCCTCCCCCATCGAAAAGTTCTTCGTTTCGTGGAAAGAGTAGCAGCCAAAATCACCGATGGTGCCCAGTGCCTTGCCCTTATAGCTGGCCATCACGCCCTGGGCGGCATCCTCCACCACCTTCAGGTTATGGCGGCGGGCGATCTGCATGATGGTGTCCATATCGCAGGCCACACCGGCATAGTGCATCACGCAGATGACCTTGGTTTTTTCGGTAATGGCCGACTCAATTTTTGCTTCATCAATGTTCATGGTGTCCGGGCGGATATCCACAAACACCAGCTTGGCCCCAGCTAAAACAAAGGCCGTTGCCGTGGAAGAAAATGTGTAGCTGGGCAGGATCACCTCATCGCCGGGCTGGATGCCGCACAGCAGGGCAGCCATTTCCAGCGCGGTGGTGCCGCTGGTGGTCAGCAGCACCTTGCCCGCATGGAACCGCTGTTCCATCCACTCATCACAGCGGCGGGTAAAAGGGCCATCGCCGCAGATCTTATTGTTGGCCATGGCCTGGCACATATAGTCCAGCTCTGTGCCAACCTGCGGGGGAATATTAAAAGGAATCATTGTTTTACTGTCAACTCGCAATCTATTGTAACCATCCGGCCATTATCACTGGGCGCGGGCAGCATCGCTTTCCGGCGTTTCGGGTTCAAAATTCAGCCGCTTTTCTTCCACCACCAAGGGGCGATCCATAATTCGGGCGTTCATTGCCATAATGTACTCGCCCAAAAAGCCCAGGAAAGTCAGCTGCACGCCTCCCACAAAGAACACGGCAATGATCATCGGGGCATAGCCCGCGGCAAAGGTGTTCCAGTGGATCAGCTTTGCCACCAGGAACACAAGCCCCAGGATAAAGCTGACCGCCGCGCAGAAAAAGCCGAAGAACTCCGCCATCCGCATCCCGATCTTGGTATAGCTGGTAAAGCTGAGCATGGCGGCATCAAACAGGCTGTACCAGTTGTTATGGGTCTTGCCTGCCCGGCGCTTGGGCTGGGTGTATTCAATTTCTTTGCGTTCGGGGCCAAGTTCCGCCACAATGCCGCGCAAGAACGGGGTGGGGTCGTGCAAATCACGCAGGGTCTGGATAAAGCTTTTATCGTACAGGCCAAACCCGGTAAACTGCTCGATCATCTCCACATTGCTCATCTTTTTGATGGTCTTGTAGTAGCAGTCCCGCAAAAAGTACATGACAGGGTTTTCCTGGCTGGTGGTCTTTTTACCAATCACGATCTTATAGCCTTTTTCCCACTCGGCCACAAACTTGGGGATCATCTCCACCGGGTCCTGGAAGTCCGCGCAGATGGTAATGGTACAGTCCCCCGTGGTATGGATCATGCCATAATAGGGGCTGTTGAACTGGCCAAAGTTTTTGCTGTTAAAGATGGCTTTGACCTTGGGGTCCTGCGCGCAGATATCCGTAATGATCCGGCGGGTACGATCCTGGCTTTTATTATCAATAAAAAGGATCTCATAGTCATAATCCGGGCAGTCTTTCAGGATCTCATCCCGCACCGCTTCATAGATGGGGCGGGCGTTTTCCTCCTCGTTATAGGTGGGGATCATAACAGAGATGACTTTTTTCTTCTCGCTCATGCAGGTTTCATTCCTTTAAGTTTAGTCTTTGGCCCACTGCCGCAATAGCAGGGCAGACCCTTATCACTATACACTATTTTGCAAAATAGGTAAAGAACAATTTATTTTCGCAGTTTTGTGTTTCAAAGTTCAGGCTTACGGGGCGGTCCGCCAGGGTGTAGGGCTCCTCGTTTTCCAAGTTGAACGTTCCCTCTTTAGCCACATGGTAGATGCCGCGGTAAATTTCCATGGCCGGGGTGCAGGCACCGATCAGCAGCGTTACCGCCAGCAGAACGGTCACAGCATGCTGCGCCAGCGTGCCATCCTGCCACTTGGTATCCACAAGAGCAATAAAATGCCGGGCGCAGAGGGTCATCAGGATAAAGATGACCGGAATAGACACCCGCATACAGAAATCACACCCCTGTCCCACCTTAAAGAACGGGATGATGAAGAGCGACACGGCGCAGGTGTAAAACAGCCAGTTCCGGCGGTTCTGCCGCCAGAGCAGCAACAGGTAACCCCCGGCATCCAGCAGGTAAAACACCAGCATGCCTTTTTGCAGGCTGGCCAGAACGCTTTGTCCAAAAGTCTGCTGCGCTGCCTGACGCCCGGCGATATCCTCGCCCAGAACGCTGTAGCCAAAGGCGTTATTGGCCAAGAAATAGCTGGCCGTAATGCTGAACACCACAACCAGCACCAGCACATTAGCCGGGGAGAACGCCGATTGCAGCACGCCTTTTTGCCGCTGTGCCAGCAGAACAATGCCGCGCACCACCATAAAAATAACCAGCCCCACAAATGGGAAAGGGCCGCACATCAGGCAGGCCGTGCCCAGCAGCAGGTAGTTGCGGCAGTCATCCTCCTGCAAAAAGCAGACGGTTGCCAGCCATGCCCCTACCGTCTGGTTGAACACCCAGAACAGGCAGGTCGTCAGGGAGCTGAACTGGAAATCATTCGTCCACCATTCCAGGTGCATGGCATCATAGGCCAGCAAGTCCGGCAGGCGGCTGCTGTACAGCGCGCCCAGAACGTCCATGCCGCTGAAGAAGATCAGGAACAGCAGGCCGATCCCCTGCTTTTTGCCGGTATCGGCACGCAGGTAAACCAGCAGATTCAGCGCCACCAGATAGGTTCCCAGCGCCGTCCACACCCAAAGGGCCATGCGGGCGAACATCCAGGCGGCGTCCAGACCAAACAGGGCGTATACCGGTTTGGTCAGCGCCGCCGGGACCAGCCAGTGGCCGATATAGTACACCAGCGCTGTGCCCTTTTCCGGGTAGTATACCGGCCAGCTGTTTGTGATCAGGTCCCGGTAAATGGCGTTGCGGTAGCCCCAGTCCGAGTTCTGGTAAAAAAAGCCCGTCTGGCCGCCCAGGTAGCCCCACAGCAGCATCAGGGCAAACAGCAATACCAGTTTTGGCACCGAAAGCGTAATGCCCCCCTGCCCCGCCTGGCCGCTATCCGGCGTTTTGCACACAGCATACCACCAGGCGAAGGCCAGCACGGCCAGGCCCGCAATGGCAAACGGCGCGCGGAGATACCCCGCAAAAAACACCGCCAGCGGCGCGGTGAGATAAGATAAGGCGAACGGCTTCAACTTTTGGTAGGTCAACTGCATAAATACTATCTGGCTCCTGTTTGTACACGCGGGTCCTGCCCGCACTGTACGGGGTTATTCCTTATTGGCTTAATTGGTTTGCTTTTGCGTTTTTGCCCACGCAATGGTGGCGCGGATGCCATCGGCAAAGTCCGTGTGCGGCGCAAAGCCGGTATCCGCCGCAAGCTGGGTGATATCCGCCTGCAAGAACATGACCTGCTGCGACCCGTAAGGGATCTTGCCCAGCCCCAGCGGCAGGGCCGGGTCAATGGCATCACGCAGGTTCTCAATATATTCCCGCAGGGGGCGGGCGGTACCGCTGCCCACCGGGTACACGGCACCTCTGCGGCCAAGGCAGGCCATGCGGTACAGTGCCTCCGCGGCATCGGCGGAGTAAAGATAATCCCACTTCTGCTCCCCCGCCGTCAGGTCCGGGCACTGCCCGGCCAGCAGCTTTTGGATGGTGGCAGAGATCATCGTGTTGGGGCCGTCATGCGGGCCGTAAACCGAAAGGATGCGCGCCCACACATGGTCCATGCCCAGGGCGGCGGCTTCGGTGCGGCTCATCTGGCCCGCGCACAGCTTGGCCATGCCATACCCGTTTTCGGGGTTTGTTGGGGTATCGGCCCGCAGAACACCATCCACGCGGCCATACTCCGCCTGGCTGCCGGTGCCGACAAACACCTGGCAGCCCAATGCCGCTGCGGTGCGCACGGCATCAATGGTATAGCGGATATTCTCGATCTGGGCCGGCATATCGTTGCGGCCTGCGCCAATGGTGTGCGCCCACGCCAGGTGGAAAAAGGCATCCGCCTGCATGGGCAGCCCGGCTGCGGCCATACACTGCGGCAGCGCCGCCAGATTGGCGGCATCGCAGGCAACCACATGCAGGTTTGCATCTTTGGGCAGCGCTGCGGCCCGCGGGCTGCCGGGGCGGCAGACGGCCACCACGGTGCATCCGGCCTGCAATAACCGACTGCACAATGCCGTGCCCACAGCCCCGGTAGGGCCGGTCACGACTGCGGTTTTAATTTCACGTTCTATCATCATTCACTGCTCCGGCACCAGGGGGATAAACATCTGCTGTTCCAGCTCTTCCCGCGGCAGGAACGGTGCAAGGTCTTCCAGCGGGGGGCTGACCAGTGTACCATCCGGCAGGCGTTTGGTGGCGCTCTTCGGCTCCCAGACCTGCTGGGTATCGGTAAAGATCTCGCAGAAAGTCGGGCCTTCCGCGGCAAGTGCGGCATCCACCACCTGCTTCATCTCGGCGTTGGAGTGCGCGCAGGAGTACGGATAGCCGAACGCCTCCGCAATTTTGCGGAACTCCGGGAAGGACAGGTCCCCGCTCTCCGGCCCGATGCCGATCTTGCAGCGGTCTTTGAACAGGTTGTTCTGGGTCAAACGGATGGAGTGGTAGCCGTTATTGTTGATGAGGAAAAGCTTGATGGGCAAGCGGTTGGTCAAAACGGTCTGCAGCTCCTGCAGGTTCATCATGATGGAACCATCGCCCTCCAGGCAGATGGTGGTGCGGCGGCCGCCCGCAATGCAGGTGCCAATGGCGGCGGGCAGGCCGTACCCCATGCTGGCAATGGCGCTGTTGTTGGCCATGCGGCTGCCTTTTTGGATAACATACGCCTGGTTGCCCACCACGCAGCAGGCACCGTTGGAAACCGCGGTCAGGCTGTTTTCCGGCAGGCGGGAGCTGAGGTAGCGCACAAAGGCGTACACATTGGCGGTGGTGCCGTTTTCTTCCCACTGGCGCGGCAGCACAGCGGGGTAGTCTTTTTTCCAGCGCTGGCAGGTTGCCAGCCAGTCCTCTGCCTGGCTGACGGGTGCCAGCGGCGCTGCGGCGGCATCCAGCTTTTGCAGAAAATCTTTGGCATCCGCCCAAACGGGGCGCTCGACATGCAGGGTGTGCTTTTTCATCTCGGCACGGTCAATATCCACCATGATGACTTCCGCGGCGCGGGCCCAGGTTTTCCAGTTATAGCCCACCTGGCGGATGGAAATGCGGGTACCCACGGCCAGGATCAGGTCGGCGTTCTGGATGGCCCAGTTGCCAGGGCGGTCGCCCATGTTGCCGGCGCGACCGCAGTAAAGCGGGTTTTCATCCTCGATCAGGTCCACCGCGTTCCAGTAGGTCACAATGGGGATATTCAGCTTTTCCGCCACGGCGCGGAACACTGCGTACCCGCCGGACAGCCGGATGCCATACCCGGCGTGGAACACCGGGCGCTTGGCGTGGCGGATCTTTTCCAGCACCATCTGCACGGTGGCATCATCCACCGGAGGCGGCAGCTGGGCATCATCCTGCGCCGGGTCATAGCCGGGCAGGCTGTCGGTTTCAATGTAGCCGCCCTGATAGTTGACCGGGATATCGATCCACACCGGGCCGGGGCGGCCGGTGGTTGCCAGGTGCCAGGCTTTTTCCAGCACATAGCGGATCTGGTTCGGGTCCTCCAGCATGGTGGCGTATTTGGTCATGGGGGCAACAGATTTGGTGATATCGTATTCCTGGTCGCCCACCGCGCGCAGGGGTAGGCCATCGGTAAACTGTGCGGCATAGCGGGCTGTAGTATCGTACCGGACCTGGCCAGAGATCACAAACATGGGGATGGAATCCAGCCAGCCGCCCACCACACCGGTCAGGGCGTTGGTGCCGCCGGGGCCGGTGGTAACGCACAGGGCAGCAATTTTGTTATCAATGCGGGCGTATGCTTCCGCCGCAATGGCGCTTGCCTGCTCGTGATGGTTATAGGTAACATGCAGCGCCGGGTGGTGGCCCAGTGCATCATTCAGATGCATGGCACCGCCGCCCACCACGCTGAACACATCCGTAACGCCATGCGCCGCAAGAAAATCGGCCACATAATCGGCCAGACGCTGTTTCATTTTAATTTTGCCCCTTTCCGTCCCACGCCTTACTTTTTATCTCTGCTTATTTTGCTTGTAACAAGAGAAACGCATTCTTTCATCAGCGAGTTTTTAAGCAACAGCAAACCGCCCCCGTACAAAAGTACACATATCAAAATCTGAACAACCATGCCAACAAACGCGGAAACGGCCAGACTCTGCACGATTTTTCCTGCGATTGGTACTGCCAGCATTGCCACCAGGAGGTACTGCCACAAATAGCGATACACCACACGGTAGGAAATCACATTGCGGCATTGGAACGTACACATAAGGAAAACCACAAACTCCGAAATTACCGTTGTTGCTGCAGCACCCGCTGCCCCCCATCTGCTGATGAAGAACAGATTTAACACAAAGTTGACCACCGCCCCCGCGGCAGTAGAATAAAACACTTCTTTTTCGCGGTTGTACGGAACCAGGATCTGCCAGGCAAAAACGCGGTTCAATGCCGA
This sequence comes from Acutalibacteraceae bacterium, assembly GCA_963626055.1. Lineage (GTDB taxonomy): Bacteria > Bacillota > Clostridia > Oscillospirales > Ruminococcaceae > Gemmiger. Next base: position 110,829 of record CAVFVI010000004.1, on the reverse strand, counting down.
GAAGATAACGCTGAATGCCAGAACATTCACGATCCTGTAAGCCTGGGTAAACCCGCTGCCGCCAAACCATGTTACAAGCGGCTCACTGATGCTGATCAGCCCAAGGCCGCTGGGGATTGCAAGCAGCAGAATAAAGTTCAATGTTTTATAAATCAATGCATCAAATTTATCTTTCTGCCCTTGGCCAAGGTAATAGGTAACGCGCGGGAGAATGACCGTTGAAATGCAGGCAAACAGCATGGAGATTGCACGCACAATGCGCACCGCCACGGTATAAAGCCCAACCTCCTGCGTATTGATCATATAGCCAAGCATTACGGTATCCAGGTTCAGATAAATCGTTGATGCAAGGTTGGTGCTGAAAATAATCAGGATTGGTTTGATGTGCTGTTTCAGGTGCAGAGACTTGAGTGGTTGGAACTGGACATGCCTGCAAAGATAAAAAAAGTTTACAATGCCAGAACCTGCCGTTGCAAAGACATTGACCGCTGCGTAAAATATAACATCCTGTTCCGTTTTTACAAAACAAAACAGCATGACTAAAGCCAAAACCTGAAAAATTACCGCACGGACGGTAATATACAGATAATTTTCTGTGGCGGTAAAATACCACTCTGCCCCCAGGGCATTGCACAGGATAATACTGCTTTGCACCCAAAGCAGCACCGCATAGGTGTGGAAGGATGGCAGCTGAATAAATACTGCCAGCGCCGCATAGGCAATCAATGCCGTGATCACGTTGATGAGCATCAGCTCGCTGATCAGTTGGTTCGCCTGTTGTGCATCCTGCCGCTTTTTAGCAAGCTCTCTTGTGCCGTAAGCAACAATTCCAAGGGCAGCAAACAATGCAAAATAACTGACGATTGATTCCGCATAGGTAACATCCCCCAGCCCGCCTTTGCCCAGTACCCGTGTGGCATACGGCAGCGAAATCAACGGGAAAAGAATCGTTGTCAGCGTTTTGATTGCATTCAGAACCAGATTTTTTTTTGTAGAAAGCTTTTTGGCCGTTGTCATGTAACTTAAGTCCTGTTCTTTCCTATCTCTTTCATCCTTGGTAGTCTTTCAGGGCATCAATCAGGATTTTCATGGATTTCACTTCATTCTGAAGGGTAAAAACGCGCTTTTTGAACTCCGTTTTTGCCACTGCGTTGGTTGCTGCATCTTCCAGGTGGATAATCTTCAGTTCCGGGTCATAATAGGTGTGCAGTCCGTTCTTTTTCAAGCGGATAAACAGCAGCTGCTCCTCCCGGTAAAGGAAGGTCCTATCATCCAGGCCGTCAAAACGTTCTACATAATCTGGCGAGAAGATCCAAAAGCACCCACGCAGCATAATATCTTTTTGTGGCTGCAATTTTCTTTCACCCGCTGCAGGTGCCTGCTTTTTAGGATTTTGGAGCTTACCAACGCAGTTTTTGACTGCATCCACAGCATCAAAAAAGCCAGGGATAAATCGGCACAGCACCAGCTGGCACTGGATCAGCCAGCGATGCACAATGTATACCGCCCTGGGCGCAATCGGCTCCATCAGCGATATTACTTTTTGATCTTTTGATAAAATCTGCGGCCCCAGCACGGCAAAATGGTGTTGCTGATAATCTGCACAGATCCTGGACAAAAAGTCATCCTGCGTTAAAAGAGTATCGTTGTTGATCAGGCAGATGAAATCACTGTTGAGCGTTTTTTTTGCAAATTCAAACCCAACATTATTCCCCCGTGCAAAGCCCAGGTTTTCCGGGTTCAGGATCACATAAATGTTTTCTGCCCCCTGGTACATCTGCTGCAATTCGTGCCCGGTTCCGTTTGCGGATGCGTTATCTACAATCACGATAGAAACCTTCATCGGCTCCGCTTTTGTTTTTTCCAGGATAGACGCAACACAGTCTATGGTCTCCTGCTTTGCCATATAATGCAGAATCACAAACGCAAATTCAGGGTATTGGCTCATCAAGGTTATCCCTTTCCATTTTTACTCTTCCCGGTACAGTCGATAATAAATCACCGAACCAGATTCTCCTACCGACACAACATGGCGCGAATCAAAGGAATAGTACTGCCACAATTCCGATGTAGCTTCCCATTCGTTATCCAGAACATGCGGGGTGCAGATCAATACCGCCCGCTGCGGGATGTTGCCCTGCTGCAGCAGCTCCTCAAAGTCTGTCTGGTACAGCACTTTGATTTCGCAGGTGTTTTTGTTTTCTTCCATCACGCGCTTATGCTGCTTTTTGTCCCAATAATAGGTATCCCGGATGCCTTGGATCGCAGCGGCCCGCGTTCCCTTTTCATACGATCCCCACATAATCAGCACGGTGTTTTCATCATAGCCGATATTGGAGAGTATTTTATCATATGCTGTATCCAGGTAGGTATATTGATTGTTGTAAACCGTAATATCTGCCTGCAGCGAAGGATAGCCAGACCAACCGGTTGTCACCATCGGGAATGCCGATTCTGTGTTTACTTTCGGGAACACAGCCTTGGTAACAGGGTCTACTGTGTAGTACGACTGAACCAGCATAATAACGCACAGCTGCCCTATCACAAGGTTGCATACCGTTTGCTCCGTTATGGTCCACATAACAAAAATCACGCAGACAAGCGCCAAAATGTATTCAACAACAACATTGTAACGTGGGTTATTATATGTCAGATAAATACAGCTGAAAACAATAAATGCAACCGCAGCCCCGATTGCGCAGCAAATTTCCTCGTTTTTCAGCAATAGGTAGCGCAGCCTTTGCTTTTTGCCAAAAGCAGCTGCCAGCACGCAGTACAATATCAAAAGTGCCAATACCCAATAAAAGTTTAGCAGGAAAAAAGTTTGCAGTTTCAGCAAAACATAATCCCACTGCCATTTGAACACGTTGTGCAGCCCGCTCTTGCTGATGCCTGTGCCCCAACTGGATTTACCGAAAAGGAGCTGCAGGGCACGCATCAGCAAAAAGGCTCCACCGCTGCTCAGCAATATCCACAGGGCTTTTTCTTTCAACAGCGCCAGCCCCCTATCACGGAAGCTGCCGTGCTGGTGCAGGAATTTTTGCAGCACACACATCACACCGTAGCCCGCAAGGCAGATGACTCCTGTTTCCTTTGTGGTTGCCAGTGCCAGAGCCCAAAAAAGCATCAGCAGATATTGCTGCTTGATGTGGCTGTACAGCAGGAATACCAAAAAGAGCATAATACCATAATCCAGACTTATACTGGAAAAGGTCCCCAGGGTAAGCGGCATGCACCAAATCAGGAATGCTGCAAGCAGCAGTTGCAGCGATGTTTTGCGCTTTACCGCATGGCGGAGTATCCCCCAGGTGCAGCAGAAGCCCGCAAACGACAGAACCAGGTTTACAGCATAAACACCCTGTGCCGCATTCGGCCAGATAAAATACCCCATGGCCAAGAACAGCGCATACCCCAGGCTGACATGCCCCGCGAGGAAAAAGTTATTGATAAGTGATGGAAAATCATACTCATAATTTTCGCAGGCTTTGCGCAGGGCTGCAAAGTATGTTTCAGAGTCCCAGCGCGGCAGAGTATCAAACTGCGCCAAACGTATGACAATAAAAACGATTGCCACCAGCAAAAAGGCTTTATCGATCGGCAGGGTAAGTTTGCTTTTGCCTTGTTTCAGCCTGTTCCATACAGCCAGCCCCAGCATTGCTACGCACAGGATTGCAAACATCACGCTGACGGCAATATAGGGGGCATTCCTTGTACTTGCATTGCATGTGGTAAACAGTGCTGTCATGCAAAAGCTTGTCAGAATCCCCACAACAAGCGCAAGCTGCCCCCATACTGCGTTCTGCTTCATGAAATCAATCCTTATCTTTTTAATACTTTAGACCGGTTATTTTATTATGCCTTACCCAATTTTGCCGCCTGTCTGCTGGAGTTCAGCAGCATGCGGTCCGATGCAATTTTGAACACATGCACAAAAACATCGTGCGGCAGGCAGCGGTAGAGGATTTTTTCCACTTGGAACTGGAATGCATTCGCTTTGCACTCCTGCTTTTCGTAATCTTTCCAAGGCGATTGCTCCAGGTAACTGTCAAACATTTTTGTGCAGGGGTTCACAGAGTTTTTGTGCCAAGGAGACATGCTTGCAAACTTTTCGTAATGCGCGATTGCTGGGTGTTTGCATGCTTCCTGAATTTCATCAAAGCCATAGTAGGGAGCAACATTCTTAAAGCAATTTGCATACCCCTTAGCGCTGCACAAAAAGTGAATGCACTGCACGTTATACTGAAGCGGCAGTGTGTAGACGTTATCTTCCAGCACGACGTTCAGATAATCCTGATCCACCGTACCGAACACGCGCCCCTGCTGGGCAAGGGCAACAATTTTTTCAATGCAGTGCTGTGCTTTCCACTGTTCCACATCAAACAGAATAATGCCGGAATTGTAATAATAGGCGCTTTCTTTCATTCCGATGTCCAGCTTATATTCGTTGGAGATGATGGAGTCTGCCACCATGCCGATCGGCCGCCCCTGCATGTTTACTGCGCACAGGCCTTCCAGCGAGCCGGCAATAATTGTATCGCAGTCAATGTACAGCACCGTTTCTTCCGGGATGTCATCGATTGCAAAAATCTTCATCAGGGACATATTGTTTTTACGGAATCCCTGATATTCCGGCATCCCCGATTCCTTGATCTTGCGCCGAATCTTTGTAGCATCGATCAGAATCAGTTTCCGGTTAAAGCTATCGCACTGCTTTTTCAGCTTTTCAATATTTTCCTGGCTGATATCAATGTTGACCAGGTAAACATTCAACTCTTCCAGCGCCATATTGTTTGCCAGCAGGGATTGTAGCGAAGTTCCAAGATACGGTGCAAAAGTATCATTGCTTTGATAAAGCACGTTCAGTTTCTGCATGTTTACTCCTTCACAGCCTCAAGGATCACCTGTGCCATATAGTCGATCATCTCATCGGTCATGCCGGGGTACACGCCGACCCAGAAGGTGTTGTTCATGATAAAGTCGGTGTTGGTCAGCTCCCCTGCCACACGGTAGGCATCGGTGCCGCGGATCTGGTCAAAGCAGGGGTGCTTGATCAGGTTGCCGCTGAACAGCAGGCGGGTCTGGACGTTGTGGTCCTCAATATAGCGGGTCACGGCGTTGCGGTCCAGGCCGGATTCCGGCTTGACCGAGATCAGGAAGCCGAACCAGGACGGGCGGCTGTTGGCGGCCGGTTCCGGCAGGATCAGCTTATCGGCGGCCGGTTCCAGGGCCGCGCGCAGGCGGTCCCAGTTATGGCGGCGGCGCTCGATAAAGCCGGGGAACTTTTTCAGCTGTTCGCAGCCGATGGCGGCCTGCATATCGGTCACTTTCAGGTTATAGCCAAAGTGGCTGTAAACGTACTTGTGGTCATAGCCTGCGGGCAGTTCGCCATACTGGCCGTCAAAGCGGTGGCCGCAGAAATTATCGTGGCCGGACGGGCAGATGCAGTCGCGGCCCCAGTCGCGGTAGCTCTTGATCAGGCGGTTCAGCAGCGGGCTGTTGGTGTAAACGCAGCCGCCCTCGCCCATCGTCATATGGTGCGGCGGGTAGAAGCTGGAGGTGCCGATATCGCCCCAGGTACCGGTAAAGCGGGTTTCGCCGTTGATGGTGTACTGGGTGCCCAGGGCATCGCAGTTATCCTCCACCAGCCAGAGGTTATGGGCATCACAGAACGCCTTGACGGCGGACAGGTCAAACGGGTTGCCCAGGGTATGGGCAATCATGACTGCCTTGGTCTTGGGGGAAAGGGCGGCTTCCAGCTTGGTCACATCAATGTTATACTGCGGCACGGTCACATCCACAAACACCGGCATAGCGCCGTACTGCAAAGCCGGGGTAACGGTAGTGGGGAACCCGCATGCCACGGTGATGATCTCATCGCCCTTTTTGATCTGGCGGTCGCCCAGTTCCGGGGCAGTGAGCGCCATAAAGGCGATCAGGTTGGCGGAAGAGCCGGAGTTGACCAGGTTAGCGAACTTTACGCCGATCCATTTGGCAAACTCTTTTTCAAATTCATCCGCAAAGCGGCCGGTGGTCAGCCAGAAATCCAGCGTCGCATCGGTCAGGGCGCACATTTCTTTTTCGTCAAACACGCGGGATGCGTAAGTAACGCGGTCGCCGGGCTTGAAATCCGCTTTTTTCTCCTTAAAGTCATGGTAATATTCTGCCACCAGCGCCTTGATCTGCTCGCGGGCTTCGGCTTCATTGCTCCAATTTGCCATCGTCTGCTCCCTTACTCACTCAAAAATTCTTTGATCTCTTTGTCCATCTCCGCCGGGATATCCCCGCCGGAAAGCCACACCTTGCTGAACGCAACGGTCTTTTGCATACATTCTGCCATATGCCAGCGGGGTTTCCAGCCGAAAGTGGATTTCAATTTGCTGCAATCCAGCTTCAAAAAGTTTGCTTCATGCGGGGCGTTTGCCTCGGCTCGGTTTTCCCACGCGGCGCCATTGCCCCATGCCTGGCAGAACAGATCCACCAGGGTGCCGGTCGTCACGCAATCGCAGTCATCCGGGCCGACGTTATAATACCCGGCGTACCGGTTATCCTCATACTGGCGCTGAGCGATCAGCAAATACGCCGCCAGCGGCTCCAGCACATGCTGGTACGGGCGGGTGGAATACGGGTTGCGCACACCGATGTTCTCCCCTTTTGCCATAGCGCGCACGCAGTCCGGGATGATGCGGTCATTGGCAAAGTCGCCGCCGCCGATCACATTGCCCGCGCGGGCGGTGGAGATAGCCACACTGCCATCCGCAAAAAAGCTGTTTTTATAGCTATGGGTCACCAGCTCCGAGCAGCTTTTGCTGTTGGAGTAGGGGTCGAAGCCGTCCAGCGGTTCGTTTTCGCGGTAGCCCCAGCACCATTCATTGTTCTGGTACACTTTATCCGTTGTCACGTTCAGCACAGAGCGCGGCGGATTTTTGGCGGTGCGCACACATTCCAGCAGGTTCACGGTGCCCATCACGTTGGTTTCATAGGTATAGCGCGGGTCCTTGTAGCTGTCACGCACAATGGGCTGGGCCGCCAGGTGCAGCACAATTTCCGGCTGGGCGGCATCAAAAGCCGCTTTCAGGCTGGCAAAATCGCGGATATCACCGATCACGCTGGTCATTTTGCCCTCAAGCCCGGCCAGAGAGAAAAGATTGGGGTTTGTGGGCGGTTCCAGGCTGTAACCCGTTACCACCGCACCGGCCCCCACCAGCATGCGGCAGAGCCAGCTGCCCTTAAAACCGGTATGCCCGGTTACAAACACGCGTTTGCCGCGGTAAAATTCCAAGTTCATTGTTGGTTCCACACTTCCCAGGGCGCACAGCCGGACGCCCACATTTTTTCCAGCATACTTTTTTCGCGCTCGGTATCCATGCACTGCCAAAAGCCGCGGTGTACATAGCTCATCAGCTGGCCACGGGCAGCCAGTTCGCGCAGCGGGGTCTGCTCAAAAATGGTATCATCGCCGCTGATGGTATCAAACACTTCCGGTTCCAACACCATATAGCCCGCGTTGATGATAGCCCCATCGTTGACGCTCTTCTCGCGGAAGGCCTGAACGGTATTATCCTGGCCGATATCCAGAACGCCCTTCTGCTGTTCCTGCACCACGGCGGTCAGGGTGGCCAGCTTGCCGTGCTGCTTATGGAATTTGACCAGCTCGGCAATGTCCACATCACAAACGCCATCGCCATAGGTCATCATAAAGGTTTCGTTGCCGATGTACTTCTGCACCCGCTTGATGCGGCCGCCTGTCATGGTGTTCAGGCCGGTATCCACCACCGTCACGCGCCACGGCTCAGCGTGCTGGTCATGCACGATCATCTTGTTGCCCTGGGTGAAATCAAAGGTCACATCGCTGGTATGCAGGAAATAATCCGCAAACCATTCCTTGATCATATGCTGTTTGTACCCGGCGCAGATCACAAAATCGTTGAAGCCATAGTAGGAATATTCTTTCATGATATGCCACAAAATGGGCATACCGCCGATTTCGATCATCGGTTTCGGCTTGAACTTGCTTTCTTCCGAAATACGCGTGCCATAGCCGCCGGCAAGAATTACAACTTTCATATTTTTCACTCCCGTAAGCCTGCAGCGGAACCCTGCTTTGCGGCCCCGCAAAAACCGTCCGGTCCATCAGCGTTTCAGCCGCCGGACAGTCTGGTACACACCTACCCTATTTTATTATCACTATGATATTAAAGTATATCATTTTCACATATTCAGTGCAACCATTCCGGGGAATTTATCACACTTAGCAGGTCTGCTTTTTATGCCGCGTTTTGCTTTTTGTTATCACATTTTAACGCTGTTTCTGTTGCCGCTGTGCAAACAATATTTTTTATACTTTTTCGTGCGTATTTTGCCCCCGCCGGGCGGCCCACTTTACATTAGTAGGCAAAACAGGTATAATAGTTTAGTTAATCTGTGATATTGCGCCATTTTGCCATATTGCGGGTGCAGGCGGTCTTATTTTGTCCTTGCTGCCTAGGGTGTATCTGAAAAGTCGAAAATTCAGTTTATTTCTACAAACACGGCCGGATTTTGCGTTAAAAAGCCTTGGAATCCACAAAGGATTCCTGCGGCTCTTTGCCTTAAATCCCGCTTGTGTTTGCGAAATATCCGTTATTTTCTTTGTTTTGAACAACACCTTGTGGATTTTCTGCGGCACACCGTGTGCTGCCTTATTTTAGTTTAGATTGGTCTGGAGGTTGCGCTCATGGGGCTGCAAAGCCTGCAATACTGTGCATTTTTGGTGGTTGTGGCTGCCGTTTACCTGCATCTGCCGGTGCGCATGCAGTCGGTGTTTCTGCTGGCGGCTTCGTGGGTATTTTATGCGCTGGCCATGCCGGCCATGCTGCCGGTTACCATTGCGCTGGCGGTGTTCACCTACCTGTGCGGCCGCGGCCTTGGCTGGCGGAATGGAGCGCACAAAACCGCATTTTTGCGTTTTGGCGTGATCGGCATGCTGGGCATTCTGGCATTTTTTAAGTATAACGGTCTGCTGGGCGGGGTGCTGCATGGCTGGCGCGCGGTGGCCATGCCGCTGGGCATCAGCTTTACCAGCTTTGCCGCAATCGCCTACCTGATCGATGCCGCCCACGGCGATTGCGAGGTTGAAACCAGCTTTATCCGGCTGGCGCTGTTCCTGAACTTTTTTGCCACCGTCACCCAGGGGCCTATCTGCCGCGCCGGTGCGCTGCTGCCGCAGCTGAGCGCCGAACACCGCTTTGACGCTGCCCGCACGGTGCGCGCCTTACGTCTGTATGCGCTGGGGCTGTTCAAGTATATTGCCGTGGCGGATGTGCTGAACGTGGTGGTGGATACGGTTTTTCCCCATTATGCGGATTACAGCGCTCCTATGCTGATTTTGACCGCAGTGATGTACACTTTTTACCTGTATTTCAGCTTTTCCGGCTATTCCGAGATTTCCCGCGCCACCGGCCTTGTGCTGGGGCTGGACCTGCCGGAAAACTTTAAGACCCCGTTTTACGCCACCAATTTTTCCGGCTTCTGGAGCCGCTGGCACATCTCGTTTTCTTCCTGGCTGCAGGATTATCTCTTTATGCCGCTGGCCTGGGCGGATCTGGGCCGCTTTGGCCGCCTGCCCACCGAGCTGTGCGTGTTCTGCGTATTCTTTGCTTCCGGGTTTTGGCACGGCAGTACCGCACCGTTCATCATCTGGGGTTTGCTGCAGGCGGTTTACCGCGTGGGTGAAGAATTGCTGCACCGCCGCTTCGGCAAACCCAAAAAGCGCGGCACCCCGGCCCGTGTGCTGTGGGGCAAGCGGTTTGTGGTGTTTATTTTGTGGACCATCAGCATGGTGTTCTTCCGCGTGGGGTCCGGCAACCTTTCCGGCGTGGCCGAAAGCCTGGGCGTAGGCGATGCCTTCGCCTATCTGGGCCGCTGCCTGGTAAACAGCTGGTCCCCCGCCCGCTTTGCCGGGGAGCTGTACAGCACAGCGTATACCGGCTTTTACGCCAACACCATTATGGTGGCCGCTTACTGGGCGTTCGCTGCGCTGGCGCTGGCGTTTGGCATCTGGCTGGACCACCGGCGCAATTTTGCCTGCAAAAACAAACCGGCTGAGGTTGCTTTGGCAAGTGCCAAGCACCGCAATGTGCTGTATGTTGTTTTGATCGTTTTTATCCTGGCGGGGTACATTATGCAAAGCGGCGGTTTTAACACCAACGCGTTCGGCCCCTATGCAGGGTTTTAAGCTTATGGAAAAAAGGAGTTTTCCGGCGTGAAGCATATTATCAAAAAATTGGCGCTGCTGTTCGTGCCGGTATACCTGTGGTTCGCCTTTTTTGTGGCGTTTGAGCCAAACAATTATTTTGGCATCAAAAAAACGGCTTCTTCCAGCCAGCCGGTGGCCCGCGTGCGCGCCTATGAACAGGCCCCCGGCACCAACCTGATCATTGGGGACAGCCGCCTGGCCCATTTTGATATGGACCTTGTGGATTCCCTGACCGGGCAGAGCTGGCAGAACCTGGCCTTTGGCGGTGCTTCCCTGAAAGAATGCGTGGACCTTGCCAACTATGTGCTGGATTCCGGCAACCCGGTGGACCGCATTCTGTTTGAGCTTTCGTTCTACACCTTGAACAGCAGTTATAACACCGACCGTTTTTCGGCTCTGGAATCTACTTTGCGCAACCCACTGGCCTACTGCCTGAACCTGGAATACAACGTGAACGCCCTGACCGTGTTCATGGATACCGTAAAGGGCACGCCGGACAGCATTGAATCCGGCGATTGGACCGCAGCGGATTACCTGGACGATGCAGGAAATGCCATTCCGCTGCACAAAAAATTGTATGAATACCCCGCGCTGATCACCGCCCGCTGCCAGAACTGGGCGCTGAACGAAACCGAGCTGGCTGAGTTTTTGGCCGTGGCCCAGCGCTGCGCGGACCGCGGCGTGGAGCTGACTGTGGTCCTGCCCCCCATGGCCGCCAATGTGCGCACCGAGGTATGCGATGCCTTTGGCATTACCCCCGTGATGCAGGATGAAGTGCTGCCACTGCTGGCGGAACAGGATTTTACGCTGCTGAACTATGAATGGGGCACCAGCTGCATTACTGACGATGATACCCAGTTTTTTGATGGGTTCCACCTGGATGAAAAGTACGGCCTACCGGATTGGACAGCCGAACTGTTTAACGATCTGCAGCGCTGATGCTGCCCCCCAAAGGAGGCCCCCTGTGGCACTGGACTTTTTGATTTTGTACGAACACACGGTTCGGGAATATGAAAGCGACCTTTTGCTGAAGCTGGAGCTGGAGCGCCGCGGCTACACCGTGCGCATCCGCCAGCTGCTGGATGCCAAGGATCTGCGCCTGTTTGGCAAGGACAAGCCGGAAGTTCTGGTTGCCAGCTGCATGTACGATAACGAAGCCATCAACAGCCATGTGTACAATAACATTGGCAAGTGCAATAAAATCGTCAACCTGCACTGGGAGCAGATGCTCTCCGATACGCAGGAAGAGGGCGACTGGTTCAACATGAACGGTAACGCCAAGCGTTGCGTGCAGACCTGCTGGGGCCAACGCACCGCGCAGCGGCTGCAGGCCCACGGCATGGATGCAAAAAACACCCCCGTGACCGGCGCTGTGATGATGGACTTTCTTCGGCCGGAGTTCAAGGGGTACTTTAAGGATAAAGAGACCCTGTGCAAAGAATTCGGCCTTGACCCCGCCAAGCAGCTGCACCTGTACATTTCCAGCTTTGGCTATGCCAGCATGACCGACCAGGAAGTGGCCGAGCTTTCCAAAATGGCGGGAACGGATTTTTCCGGCTTTGCCCGCACCAACCGCGTTTCGATGGAAAAAACGCTGGCCTGGTTTGACCGCTACCTGGGCGACCACCCGGAGGTAGAACTGGTATACCGCCGCCACCCCAGTGAGTGGAAGTGCAAAGCACTGGACGAGCTGGCCGCCAAGCGCCCCAACTTCCATGTGATTTTTGCGGATTCTGTCAAACAGTGGATCGTTGCGGCGGATTCCATCTCCATCTGGATGAGCACCGCCGTGGCCGAAGTGTACATGGCGGGCAAAAGCTGCCATATCCTGCGCCCGGTGCCCATTGAGCATGAATACGATCCGGTCATTTACAAGGATGCCCACTATGTGACCAGCTACCCAGAATTTGCCGCTGCCATGGCGCAGCCGAACCCGCCGTTCCCCATCGCACGGGATGTGATCGAAGGGTACTTTGACCCCTCCCCTGCCCCGGCTTACAAGCGGATGGCCGACCTGCTGGAAGAGGTTTATAAAAATCCCCCGCGGGATGAACCGATGGGCCCCGGTTTTACGCCGCACTTTAACCTGCTCAAGTTTTGCGCGCTGGCAGGGGTACACATGCTGTACCGCCACAAGCGGGAGCCCAAAAAGGTATTTGCTTTCTGCCCGCCGCTGGCCAGCTTTGCCCAGCGCATTTACGGCTATGTGGACAAAGCCTATATCCCGCCGGAGGAGATCCAGCGCATGGAAGCGCGCATCCGGCCGTATGTAAAGTAACGTTGTTTTTCCGGCGCGCTGCGGTGCGCCCGCTGCAAATGGGAGCCTGCCATGTCTGAACCGAAAAAAACTGAAAGCTTTGCCGGAAATGTAATGAAATATTCCATTGCCACCTACCTTGGCTTTGGCATTTCCGGCGCGGCGCTTATCATCAAGGGCGTTCTGCCCGCCGAAAGTTACGCCGTGCCCGCTTCCTTCATGGCTTACACCATGTCGCTGATGAACGTGGGCATGCTGGGGCTGGACCAAAGCCTGCTGCGCTTTTACCATGAGCCGCCGGCCGGTTCCACCGGGCGCAGCATGTTTGCCGCGTGTACCCGGCTTTCGGTGCTGGTCATGCTGCTGGTGGGCGGCATTGGCAGCATCTTTTTTGCCAAGCCGCTGGCGGCGGCCTTTGGCCTTGGTGCCAACGGTGCCGGGCTGGTGCCGCTTTTGTTCCTGAACGCTGCGCTGTACATGCTGGTGCGCTACATCAACGTGCTGCTCCGGCTGGAAAACAACGTGCGCGCCTACACCACCGAAACGCTGTGGATGCAGGCCTGCCTGAACCTGATCTACCTGCTGCCCGGCTTTGTCACCCAGGATGCCCGTGCATTTGTGCTGGGCGCGGTGTGCAGCTTTGCGGGGGTTGCAGTGTTCTATTGGCGGCGGGCTTCCAAAGGTCAGCCGAAAGAAGCCCCGGTGCGCGGCCTGCGCCCCTATGCCCACATTTACCGGGCGGCGCTGCCTTACGGCATTGTGCTGGCACCTGCGGCCATCCTGATCCCGCTGTACCGCGCCATCTGCCTTTCGTTTCTGGGCAATTACGCCCCCGCGGCGGAGCAGGGTTCGTTCGACTTTGCTTACACGCTGGCCCAGCTTGTCACCACCATTCAGGCCGGCTTTTCCACCTACTGGGGCCCCTATGTTTACGCCCACTACCGCACCGAGCAGGAGCGCATTGGCCGCATCCATGACCTGCTGAACCTGCTGATCTTCGGCTTTTTCTGCCTGCTGGTCATGTTTGAGGATATCATCTTCATCATCTTCCCGGCAAAATCGGCCTGCCTGCCTTACTTCCCGCTGATGATGCTGGCTGTGGTGTTCTCCATCCTGTGCGAAGGCACCGTGTACGGCAATACCATCGCCCGCAAGCCGTTCCAGGATACCATTGGCACCGCTGTTGGCGTCGTGGCCAACATTGCCGTGTGCGCCGTGCTGGTGCCGCGCTATGGGGTGATGGGTGCGGCAGTCGGCCTGGTGGCGGCCAATGCAGCGATGTTCTTGTACCGCACTGTGACCGGGCAGTATTATTACCGCACCATCCCCAGCTTCAGCCGGACGATCTGCGGCTTTTTGCTGGCGGTGGGCGTGGCCGTCATCGGCGTGGTGTTCGCCCACAACTTTATCATCAAATTTGTTTTAACTGCGGCTATCCTGTTTATCTACTGCAACATTTACCGTGCCCAGCTGTACAAGCTGTGGCAGATCTTTATGGGCTTTGTGCGGCGCTATCTGCTGCGTACCCAACCATAAACCACGCACTTGCAAAGGAAAGGTTGTATCAAAATGAAACATTGCGGCACACAAGAGTTGACCACCGAGCGGCTGGTCCTGCGTCGTATGACAACCGATGACTGCGAAATGATGTTTGGCAACTGGGCCAGTGACCCGGAAGTGACCCGTTACCTGCGCTGGGAGCCCCACCGCGACTGGGTGGTAACGATGGCATATCTGAACGAGATCGTCAAACAATATGATCGCCCGGATTTTTACGATTGGGGCATCTGTGATAAAGTCACCGGCGTGCTGATGGGCAGCATCAGCATTGCACCGGCGGAAGCCTGTGAACGCGAAAAGCCCTATGCCTGGAAAAACGTAAAAACCGAGCTGCTGGGCGGCATGTATGAGATCGGTTACACCTTAGGCAAAAAGTGGTGGAACCAGGGCTATGCCACCGAAGCCGCCGCTGCCGTGCGCGATTACTGGTTTGGCACGGTGGGCGCGCCCTGGCTGGCCGAGTTCCATGCAAGCCAGAATGTGGCAAGCAGCCGCGTGCTGGCCAAGACCGGTTTCCATTATGACCACGATACCGTTCTGCACCGCTTTGACGGCACCGAGGTGCCCTGCCTGGCCTGGTACCTGCTGAACCCCGGCAGCCAGAAAGCCGATGAGCCGGAAGCTGCCGCCCCGGCTGTGCAGGCGGAACCGACGGAACCGGCGAAGAATGCTGAAGCAGCCGTCTGACATCTGCTCCCCTGCCCCACACTTTTGCTGACCTGGCCGGAATGCGGCCAGAAAGGACCCCTATGGACGAAATGAAGGAACCCATTACCCTGGACTTTACCGCAGCCCAAGCCCCGGCAGAGGACGCCCCTGTTGGGCAGAAAGCACTGGACAGCGAGCGCCCGCCGGTACGCGTTGTATTGCTGGCGCTGGACCAGGGCAAGTTTGACGCCCAGCGCAGCCTGGATGAGCTTGCCGCCCTGGCGGAAGCCAACGGCATGCAGGCTGTTGCCACCGTGTGCCAGAAGCGCAGCACTCCCGAAGCTGCCACCCTGCTGGGCGAGGGTAAAGTGGAGGAAGCGCGCCTGGTATGCCTGAACACCGATGCCGAAGCCGCCATTTTTGACGGCGAGCTGACCGGCAGCCAGATCCGCAACCTGAGCGCGGCTTTGCAGGTGGAAGTGCTGGACCGCACGATGTTGATTCTGGAAATTTTCCGTGCGCGCGCCACCACCAACGAGGGCAAGCTGCAAACCGAGCTGGCCACCCTGAAATACCGCATGCCGCGCCTGCAGGGCCTTGGCGAAGCGCTGAGCCGCCAGGGCGGCGGTGGCGGCGGCGGTGGCGGTGCCCGCCGCGGTGCCGGTGAAACCAAGCTGGAGCTGGACCGCCGTTACCTGCGCAGCCGCATTGAAAAGCTGGAAAGCCGCCTGAAAGAGCTGGAAAAACGCCGCGGGGAGACCCGCCGCGCCCGCCAGAAAAACGGCGTTCCGGTCATCTCTTTGGTCGGCTACACCAACGTGGGCAAAAGCAGCCTGACCAACGCTTTGTGCGGCGCAGAAATTTTTGAAGCCGACATGCTGTTTGCCACGCTGGACCCCACCGCCCGCAAATGCACGCTGCCCAGCGGGTTACAAGTGATCCTGGTGGATACCGTCGGCTTTGTCAGCCGCCTGCCGCATGATTTGGTAGATGCCTTTAAGAGCACGCTGGAAGAAGCGGCCTGCTCTGACATCATCCTGAAAATTGCCGATGCCAGCGACAGCGAAGCCGCTGAACAGCTCAGCGTGACCGATGAAGTGTTGAACGACCTTGGCTGCGGGGATATCCCGCAGGTGACGGTCTACAACAAATGCGACCGCACCGGCGTTGCCCCCTATGACCCGGATGTGCTGCTGGTGAGCGCCAAGACCGGCTATGGGCTGGACAGCCTGCTGGCTAAAATTGACGAGATCCTGGCCCACCGCGTGCGCACCATTGAGGTGCTGCTGCCCTATGACAAGCTGGCCCTGGCCGATGTGTTCCGCACCCGCGGCAGTGTTCTGGCCGAAGAATACCGCGAAAATGGCGTGTATTACAAGGCAACCGTAAAAGTAGATGACCTGCACCGGTTTGAAGCATACCTGCTGTAAGCGCAGCTGCGGATATTGTTGGCACTAAAAACTGGCAAGGCATATTTTTGCGCAAATAATAAATAATAATGAATAAAGAATAATGTCGGTGCGCCGCCCGCGGCGGCGCGAATATAATAAGTCTGATGCTCTGGCTTGAATACTTTTTGCCGGAGCGGCTAACCTGATTAAATGTGATGCCGCGGGCGTCACACACCCATTATTCATTATTCATTATTCTTTTTTAATTAACTAAAGACCTCCATCCCTTGCACTGCTTTTGTGCCTGGGATGGAGGTCTTTTTATTATTTAATGGTTTGCTTTATGGCAAAATCATTCCGCCGTCAGCAGTTTGACAGCGCGGGAGGTGCCCAGACGGTCAGCGCCCAGGTCCAGGAACTTTTCCATATCCTCAACGGTGGAAATGCCGCCGGCTGCCTTGATCTTGCAGCGGCCGCGCACGCAGCGGGCAAACAGCTCAATATCATGGAAGGTTGCACCCGCGGTAGAAAAGCCCGTGCTGGTCTTGATGAAGTCGGCACCGGCTTCCACCACAATATCGCACATCTTTTCTTTTTCTTCATCGGTCAGCAGGCAGGTTTCAATAATAACCTTGAGCACCTTATCCCCCACGGCCTGTTTGACGGCGGCGATATCTTCGCGCACAGCGTCATATTCCTTATTCTTCAGGCGACCGATGTTGATGACCATATCCACTTCTTCGGCGCCGTTTTCCACAGCGGTCTTTGCTTCAAAGCACTTGGAAGCGGTATCCATTGCGCCCAGAGGGAAGCCAACCACGCAGCACACCGGCACACGGCCCGCCATATACTGCACAGCCTGCTTGACATAGCAGGTGTTGATGCAGACGGATGCGGTATGATACTTGATGGCATCATCGCACAGGGCCTGAATCTGGGGCCAGGTAGCCTCCGGCTTCAGCAGGGTGTGGTCAACTTTGGAAAGGATCTCTTCCTTGGTATATTTCATTTGAATTCTTCTCCTTTTTTACAGGTCTTGCACAGGTGTGCCTGGTGCAGGCCGATGGCCGAAAATACAATGGCCGTCAGGCTGACCGTTGCGCCCACAATGCCCAGGATCAGGCCGGTCAGGCGGAACGCACCGCCGCGGATTTTGTTCGTCATAAGAAAAGCCCTCCTTATCATTCGTCAGTTTGGTTGTTTCGGGTTGCTATCTGTTCCGTGTTGTTATTTCTTTTTGAAAATAAACAACTTACTGAACACATAGTTGGATACGATCACAATAACCTGGCTGAACAGCTTAACACCCATGGCCCACAGGTCCGCGTTGGCTGCGGCAAATGCCACATGCGGTGCCAGCACGCCGACGCCCAGCCAGATGATAACCTGATCCATGACCATGGTGCCAATGCGGCAGGCCACAAATTGGCCAAACTCCGCCAGGGCAGCCTGGCCGCTGTTTTTGCTGCGGAACACAAAGGTGCGGTTGGTCCAGTATGCAAACAGGATGCAGATGATATTATCCAGCACATTGCCAATGCCGGTTGCAAAGCCCGTGCCCAGCACAGCCTGGAACACGGCAAACAGCACCAGGTTCAGCAGCGTGGCAAGCCCGCCAAAAAACAGGTAGGCAAGCCCTTCGTAATATTTTTTAATAAAAGCCTTTAATTTTTCCATGCAGTTTATCCTTTACCACACAGCGCAGGGAGGTTTGCAGCGCTGCTTGCCAGTGTACGCCAACAGCGCACACGCGAATATAACAAAAAGGGCCCGCCTGTTGCCAGGCAGGCCCCTGCTGCAATTCGGGGATTATTCAGCGTCCTCGGCAGCCTCGTCGAGGCAAGCCTTCATGGACAGGCTGATGCGCTTGCGATCAAAGTCAACATTGATCAGCTTAACCTTGACCATGTCGCCGACCTTCAGAACGTCGGAAACCTTGTTCACGCGCTCGTTGCTGATCTCGCTGATGTGGACCAGACCGTCAATGCCCGGCAGAATGCGGACAAATGCACCGAACTTGGTGATGGAAACGACCGGAGCTTCGAACTCAGAGCCGATGGGGTACTCGTTCTTGAGCTTCTCCCAGGGGTTGTCCTCTTCCTTCTTGTAGCCCAGGGAAACCTTCTGGTTCTCGGGGTCATAGCTCTTAACATACACTTCGATGGTATCGCCAACGCTGACGACCTCGGAGGGATGCTTGATGTTGTTCCAGCTCAGCTCGCTGATGTGGCACAGGCCGTCCACGCCGCCGATGTCAACAAAGGCACCGTAGGAAGTCAGGCTCTTGACAACGCCAGTGTACTGCTTGTCAACTTCAACGTTCTTCCAGAACTCATCGCGCTTTGCCTTGTTCTCTTCAGCAGTAACCTTGTTGATGCTGCCGACGATCTTGCGGCCTGCGCACTCGGTGATAACCAGCTTAACGTGCTGGCCAACCAGCTTGGTGTAGTCCTCGTCGCGGCGCATGGTGGCCTGAGAACGGGGAACAAACACGCGAACGCCCTTGACGTTGACAACAACGCCGCCCTTGTTGGCTTCCATGACGTCGCCTTCCATAACGGTGCCGTTCTCGGCAGCCTCGGAAACGTCCTTCATGCCCTTCTGGGCTTCAAAACGGACACGAGAAAGGGTGTCAACGCCTTCCTGGTCGTTGGTCTTAACAACAACCAGATCCAGCTCGTCGTCCACCTTAACAAGGTCTTCCATCTTGGCGTTGGGGTCATGGCTCATCTCGCTGAGCTTGACGATACCAGTGTGCTTGGAACCGTCAATACCGACGACACATTCCGTCGGGGAAACGCTGATGACCTTGGCTTTTACGATTTTACCTGCGTACAGGGGCTTTGCTTCGGATGCAGCGAGCATCTCCTCAAAGCTCATGTCGTCACGGATCTCTTCACTCATACTGTTAAGTACCTCCTCAATTATAGACGAAGGCGTTGAAGCCCCAGCCGTTACGCCCACTGTCACAGCACCTTTCAGCCATGCCGGGTCGAGTTCATCAGCAGTCTCGACGTTGATGGCTACAGCATGCCGTGCAGCGACCTGTAAAAGCTTTTGGGTATTGGAAGAATGATGACCACCAATGACGACCATATGATCGCATTTTTGGCTGAGGTCTTCCGCTTCCTGTTGCCTCGCCCACGTTGCATTACATATTGTATCAAATATTTTGGCATTTGTACACTGGTTTTTCAAAAATTCCTTGCAAGTTTCCCAGCTTTGGACATTGAAAGTGGTTTGCGCTACCACAAAAATAGATTTTTGTTGTGCAAGTTCCGGCAGCAGCTTTTCCAGCTCTTCCAAGTTGGCAAGCACTTCCACTTTTCCCGTAGTATGGCCAACAATCCCTTGTACTTCGGGGTGTTTGGCATCGCCAGCCACCAGCAGCATAGCGCCTTCCGCACCGGCCTGCGCAGCAATTTTATGGATTTTTGTGACAAACGGGCAGGTGGCATCATGATACGCCAGGCGGCGTGTTGAGATTTTATCGTACACGCTCTGCCCCACGCCGTGGCTGCGGATAACGACCTCGCAGCCGTCCGGCACATCGTCCACACTGTCACAGGTAATGGCGCCTTTGCTTTCCAGGTCCGCCACCACCTGCGGGTTATGGATCAGCGGGCCAAGGGTTGCCACCGGGCGGCCCTGCTCCAGCAGTTCATAAGTCAGCTTGACCGCGCGGTTTACCCCAAAGCAGAACCCTGCGGTTTTTGCAAGAATAATTTGCATGGCTATTTCTCCCTGCATCGCGTTTTAGAAGTGGTTTTCTTCGTACAGGCGTTCCAGTTCGGTTTTCAGGCGGGTGCGCAGGGCACGCAGCTTGGGTACCGAGCGGCGCGGGTCCTCCACCTTCATTTCCTCCGCCGGGATGGGGGTGCCAAAGCAGATGCGGATGCGGCAGAACATGTGCATCCGCTTATCCGGCGTATCGTAAATGATGCGGCAGGGCACCATGTCAGCATCCGCATTGCCGGCAATCAGGAACGCACCGCTTTTTAAGGTCAGCAGTTCGCCGGTCTTGCTGCGGGTGCCTTCGGGGAAGATCAGGATCGGCGTGCCGTTCTTACACTCGTCCGTTACCTTATTGATGGTCCCCATATCGCCCTTACCGCGGTCAATGGGCACCGCGCCCATGCAGCTCAAAAACCAGCCGATCAGCGGGTTGTTGAACAGCTCCTGTTTGGCCAGGATGGTATAGCGCTTCCAGCTGAACACCGTTTCCAGGATATAGACCGGGTCCAGGTCCGAAAGATGGTTGGACGCGATGACATGGGCGCGCCCGCGGGGGATGTTCTCTTTGCCGACCACCTCAATGCGCCACAAAATATGCAGCAGCGGCCAGACGATCGGCAGCAGGATCCAATAAAGCAGCATAGTTTTCCACCATTTCTTAGTAATTGGTTGAATGTTTGTCGTTTCGTGCCTTTGGGGCACATTGGGTTGTCAGACTGTTTTACCCTGTATATTGTCCAAAGTAGTTATCCCGTTAAGTTAGCGGGCGCACAATGTGCGCCCCTACGGTCTCTACAGAATAAATGTGCGTTCTGGGGGATAGCTTTCTCTGTTTCCGGGTCCAGCTTGCTCCCCTCTTCCCGCCGCTTTACTTCGTGCGGTCCTGGATGACTTTTTTCAGGGCTTCAAAGCTCTGGTCAAAGTTCAGCTCGCTGGTATCCACCAGCACAGCGTCTTCGGCCTGGCGCAGCGGGGCTGTTGCGCGGTGGGTATCCTGGTAGTCGCGCGCGCGGACATCGGCCAGAACATTCTGGTAGTCGTGCTTTTCGCCTTTCATCAGCAGTTCTTTATAGCGGCGCTCTGCACGTGCTTCCGGGGTGGCGGTCAGGAAGATTTTTACCGTTGCATTGGGCAGCACCACGGTGCCGATATCGCGGCCGTCCATCAGCACATTGCGGCTGGCGGCCAAAGCGCGCTGGGCATCCAGCAAAAAGGTACGCACAGCCGGAATCGCCGCCACAGCGGAAGCTGCCATGCCGATCTCCTCGGCACGGATGGCGGAGGAGACATCCTCGCCGTTCAGGTAAAAGTGCTGGGTGCCGTCTTCCAGCTTGGTATCCAGATGGATCTGCGGCAGCAGGGCCTCCACGGCAGCGGCGTCATGCGGGTCCTTGCCCTGGCGCACGGCATACAGGCCGATGGAACGGTACATAGCACCGGTATCCACATAGGTAAAGCCCATATCCGCGGCAAGACGTTTAGCAAGGCTAGATTTGCCCGCACCGGACGGGCCATCGATTGCAACAGAGATCATCAGAAAAACTTCCTTCCGTTATAGTTTGGCAGTTTAAGGTGTATCTGAAAACAAAAGAAATGACGGGTATTTCGCAAGCACAAGCAGGATTTAAGGCAAAAAGCTGCAGGAATCCTTTGTAGATTCCAAGCCTTTTTAACGCGAAATCCGGTTGTGCTTGTAGAAATAGACTAAATTTTCGACTTTTCAGTTACACCCTAGGTATCGCTTTCTATCGCGCGCACAGCAGCCTGCGCGGTGGCCCATGCAATTTGCAGGTTGTAGCCGCCGGTGCGGGCATCCACATCCAGCACTTCGCCCGCAAAATACAGGCCCTGGCACAGCTTGCTCTGCATAGTTTTGGGGTCAACTTCCTTGGTGTCCACACCGCCCGCCGTGATAACGGCATGCTGCAGATCACCCAGCTCGCTGATGGGCACCTGCCAATGCTTGCACAGGTGCACCAATGTCATCTTCTGTTCGCGGGTGATCTGGGCGGCGCGAGTGGCGGGGTCAACGCCCCACTTTTTAACGGCGACCGGCCGCATGGAGTTGGGCAGCAGCTTTTCCAGCGCGCCCTGGGCGCTGTGGCCGCCAAGGGCCGCAAAATCGCGGGTCAGGCGGTCGTACAGTGTTTTTTCATCCAGGGCAGGCTTTAAGTCAAACTCCGCAATATAGCGGTGCAGCTGCACATCATCAATATAGGTCGAAGCCGAAAGCACCAGCGGGCCGGAGATGCCAAAGTGGGTGAAAAGTGCTTCGCCCTGCTCGGTAAACAGCGGCTTGCCGTCTTTCAGCAGGGTCAGGGTCACGTTGCGCAGGCTCAGGCCCATCATCTGGCGGCAGGCCGGGTCCGGGCTGACCAGGCTGCACAGGCTGGGCTGGGGCGGCACAATGGTGTGGCCCGCCTGCCGCGCCAGCTTATAGCCGGAGCCATCACTGCCAGTGGCGGGGTAGCTGGTGCCGCCGGTGGCAACCAGAACATGGGCTGCACGGTGGTTTTTGCCATCCGATGTGCGCACGCCAACGCAGCGGCCATCCTCGATCAGCAGCTCTTTGGCGCTGCCATGGATAAACTGGGCATCGGCAGCATAGCTGCGCAGGGCAGCCAGCACATCAGCGGCGCGGTCGCTCTGCGGGAACACCCGGCGGCCGCGCTCCGTTTTGAGCGGCACACCAAGGGATTCAAACAGGTCCATGGCGCTTGCCGGCGGGAACGCATACAGCGCGGAGTATAAAAAGCGCGGGTTGTGGCGCACATAGTTCAAGAACTCGCGCACATCACAATCATTGGTCACATTGCAGCGGCCCTTGCCGGTAATCAGCAGCTTTTGGCCGGGGCCCTTGGGGTTATGTTCCACCACGGCGGCGGTCAGCCCCCGTGCGCAGGCGGCACCGGCGGCCATCAGGCCCGCCGCACCGCCGCCGATAATCAACAGATCCGTCATTCGGCGATGACTCCTTTATTGCGGTAGCAGATCAGGCACCCGTATGTATACAGCAGCAGCAGCGGGTGCACGGTGGAAAGATACATGGTGGAGGTGCCAATGCCAAAGCTGGAAACCTCAACAAAGGCGATCATGCCGCAGCGCAGGGCCGCCATGGCCAGCAGGCCAAACAGCAGCAGCCAGGGCAGCGCTGCCCCCGCCGTGCGGCGGCGCAGCACCATGGGCAAAGCGTACAGATGCCGCACCACGGCCCACACAAAAGCCAGCGGCAGCAGCACCGCATACACACAGCGCAGCACGCCCAGCGCGCGGTAGGCCAGCTTTTGCAGCGGCGCATAGTAAGGCGTATCCTTGCCCGCTTCAGCGGCATTATTAAAGCTGCAGTGCAGGTAGGCGGACCATTGGGCAACATCCTCGGTGGTTCCGATGGAGCGCAGGGTCTGGTAATAGGCCGGGCAGTCCTGGAAGGTCAGAGCCCAGATGGCGCTCTTGGCAGCTTCCCGGATTGCAGGCAGCACATACTGCGCGCGGATAGGCTGATTGGTTGCGCTGCGCCTGCCGCTGCGGGCGGGCAGGGTGCCGTTATCGCAGGCGGCATTGATGGCATCGGCCACGCTCTGCCAATAGGCATCGGCAGTGGCGGCATCGGCGTAAATGCCCTCATACTGGGCAGCGCGGCGGATGGCCCAATAAAAGCTGCCCGCACGGTAATCGTCCAGGTCCGGGTCACGGAAGTCATTTTGCAGCTGGGGGTCCTCCTCCAGCCAGTATTGCAGGCATTGCAGCTGCGGGATCTCGGCATACAATTTTTCGCGCGCATCGGCGGGCACGCTGAGCAGCGGCTCGTCCGAATCCGTCGCCATGCGGGTCATAGCACCCATGGCATCGGCAAAAGAGCCTTCGCTGAAATCCGAAAGCCCCCACACGCCGTACCAGTGCTGGTTCAGCGCGCAGAAAATGCCTACGCCCGCCGCCAGAACCGCATACGGAATCACCTGTGCCGCAGCGTACAGCCAGCGGCGGCGGTGCAGCAGCACCACCAGCATGCAAAGGGTAGCCGCAACGGCAAAGGGCAGCAAAAACAGTCCTGCATCCTCGCGGTTCAGGTAGCCGCAGGCAAGGCCAACGCCCGCCGCCAGCAGCCACGGCCAGAGCGGTGCCTGTTGGCGGGTGTAAAACACGGCCCGCAGCGCCGCCCCCGCCATGCCGGCAAAAAACAGCAGGCAGAGCGCCGGGAAGATATTATCCCGGTAAACGCGCAGCGTGTAGGACGCCCAGCTGGACGGCAGAAATGCCAACAGCGCATACAGCAGCAGGGTCAGGGCTCTGGCCTGGCCCGCCGGGCTTTTGCGCCACAGCGGGCGCAGGGCAAATGCCGCCAGCAGCGCCGCAGCGCACCACAGCAGCGCACCGCCCAACAGGTAGGGCAGGTGCAGTTTGTTCAGCAGCGCCAGCCAAACGGCAAAAAACATGCTTTTGGAAAGCGTTAAATAGTCATATTCCCCCAGCCACTGGCCGCTGGTGATGGCGTTGGCCGCGCGGAACATCAATTCATCGTCCAGCGGGGCACCGCCAGCCCACATATAGGCCAGCTGAAAATGGGTAACTGCGCAGCGCAGCAGGGTGACAAGCGCCGCCCACAGCCAGAATGCGCGGCGGGTCAGCGCTGGCCGCAGCCCGCGCAGGCGGGATAACAGGTTCGGCATGCCGGGTCACGGCCTCCTTTATGGCATCACACGGGTGCGGGCTGGTCTGCCCGCGGGTGTTTTGCCGTTATATATCGTTTTCTAAATAAAGCGTTATTCCAGCCAGGGCAGCGGGCGCACCATGTGCGCCCCTACGGAATCATCCATTCTGGCTCGCCTGCTGTAAGGCCGCAGCATGGCGCTGGGCGGACTGGAACACATAGTACAGTGTTGCCATAATGGCCACCGTTTCCAGCAGTTTGGCCCAGGGCGAAACCGCATCTTTCGGCAGGCCGCACAGCAGGGTGCAGGCTTTGGGCACCGCAAAGGCGATGACATCCACCAGCAAGATCAGGATGCTGCCCCACGCGGGCAGGCTGATGTGCGGCAGGCAGAAAATTGCAATCGCGGGCAGCGCCAGAATGATATAATCGTGGCTCTGCTTATAAAACCACATGACGGAAACGACCGCGGTAACGGCGTACCAGAGCAGCCAGTCATTATCCAGCTTTTTGCGGAACATCCATGCCGCGGCCGCCAGCAGAATAGCACCGCCCACGGCAACATCCAGCAGCAGCACCACCTTGGTGGAGATGCCAAACCCCAGCAAAAAGTTGAACAGGCCATAATAGGAAGTGCTGTAGCTCAGCCCCTGGTCCATGATATCCGTCAGCATGGAGATGGGGCTGCTTTCGGTCAGAATGGCCGCCAGCAGCCAGGAGCCCAGCACAGTGCCGGAAGTGACGGTAATGGCTTTCCACCGCTTTTTGCAGAGCAGCGGGAACAAAAACACAAAGGCTACCTGCGGTTTGCACATGGCAACAGCCAGCAGCAGGCCCGCCAAAGTCTCGCTGTCCTCCAGCACACACATGGAAAGGATAACGCAGCAGCACACAATGCCGCTCTGGTTGCCAAACAGCACCGCATTGGCCCACATGCTGGGGGCAAACACCAGCAGCGATGCCAGCACAGCCATGTATTTGTCCTGCACATAGCGGTGCCGCAGCAAAAAGCGGCCCATGCACAGCGCGGTAACAAGCGGGGCGATAAAATCCAGCGCCAGAATGTACACGCACATTGCGCCATAAGGCAGGAAGCCGGGGTTGATCACATTGCCCAGCACATACGCCCATGGCACTGTGCCGCCAAGGGAGGCATCCAGCCAGCCGATAGATTCGATGGACGGCACGCGGCTGTGCATCACATCAAAGGGGTTCAGCCCGTGCAGCACATAGGCGCACTCCTGCCAGCGCAGGCGGGCATCCCACAAATACAGGCCGTCAAAGATCAGATAGCGCCCCAGGTTGGCCGCCATGATCCCCAAAAAGAGCACCACCGCAAACAGTCGCAGGCGGCGCTGGTCATATTGTTGCATCAATGCGGTGGCTCCCTCCCTTCCCCGGCTTAGGGTGTATTACTTTTGAATTTTCTCGATGCTTTCGATCAGGTAGTTCTGCTTTTTGAACACCAGGTCCACCAACAGCGAAAGGTATTTGATGATGATGGTCAGCACGGCAAACAGCCCGGCAAAACCAAGGGTCAGCACAAACATCATGGTGGTCCACCCTTCAATGGGGTGCCCGGCGCAGAAGATGATCAGCGTATAGGCCAGTTCCGCCAGTGCCAGGAACATCATCACGATGGCAATGCCCGCGCTGAGCTTATACCCGGCGTCGGTATACAGTGCCAGGCTGTCCATGGCAAGGGCAAAGCGCCCGCCGGAATTATCGGTCAGGCGGCCGTCAAATTCCAGATCGGTCATTTTCAGGCCGGACGCCGCATAGGCCGCTTTGCGGTAAGGCAGCGTTTCGCTGGAAGCATGCACACGGTTGATGGCGCGGCGGCTGACCAGGCGGAACGCATCGGTGCGCAGCTTGTAAGCCGAATGGCTGTTGCCGTTGAACACACGGTAAAACATTTTGCTGCTGCCCGCTGTGGACCGCGGGCAGACGGACACGATATCGCTGCCCGCCATGGCGGCGCGGTAGGCTTCAAACACCAGGTCCATGGGGTACGGCGTCTGGGTGGAATCAAACTCATACACATAATCGCCGATGGCGGCATCCAGGCCCGCATTCATGGCGGTTTCGCGCCCTTGGTTCAGGCTCAGGTGCAGGATGGTCAGCGGCTTTTCCAGCCCTTTGGCCCAGTTCCGCAGGGTGGGGATGGTATCATCGGTGCAGGCATCGTTCACGGCAACCAGCTCATACTGCTCAAAGTGCTGGTCCAGCACGGCGTTCAAAGCCTTGAAAAAGTGAACCGCCTGAGCGCCGTCATTGTGCAGGTAGACCACCGCCGAGATAAAATTTTTTTCTTTATTTGTCACACTCATACCTTCAATACCTCGTCCAAGTCATACACGGTGTTGATCTTACCGGAAAGCACGCTGACCAGCATCGGTTCGGTGTTCATCACACGCACCACGGTGGGGCGGGAATCATCAATTTCGCTGGCTTTCAAAATCGGCTTCATGCTGAACAGGCTGCCCTGATAAGCAAAGCCGTACTCTTCTTTCAGGTATTTGCGGGCCAGCTGGCTCATGTAGGGCCAGGCGCTCTGCGGCTTGGCCGGGCACTCATTGCAGTTATACAGGCTGCCCGGCCTGCACTTACCCTCGCTCTGCTGCTGGCAGGGGAAGGTTGCCACAGCGTCATAGCTGGTTTCGTGGGGGGTAAAGGTCACGCTGGTCAGGCTGTGCAGGCCGGTCTGGCCAAAGGGCATCAGGCTGAAAAACGGGCCGTCCATCACGGTAATGCCGGTATTTTTCAGCCGCTCATCCACCGTGCACAGAATGATCTCGCACTTTTCGTACTTGATCTTGAACGGCGGCAGGCCCAGCATGGCGTGGATATCGTTCACCCCCGCATAGGTCGCGTTCAAGATGAACGGTGCTTCCACGGTGGTATCCCCCGCTGTTACCCGCCACACGCTGCCGGCTTTTTCGATTTTGTCCGGCTTATGGCTGTACAGAACCTGCACGTTGG
This sequence comes from Acutalibacteraceae bacterium, assembly GCA_963626055.1. Taxonomy (GTDB): domain Bacteria; phylum Bacillota; class Clostridia; order Oscillospirales; family Ruminococcaceae; genus Gemmiger. The sequence goes on along the minus strand of CAVFVI010000004.1, from coordinate 83,374 downwards.
GCAGCTTTGCCAGCTGTTCCAGGAACCAGTTCTTCAGCACCTGGGCATCGTAAGTATACTCGGTGGTCAAAAATGCGCCGTCGCACATGCCGTTATTGAAGTAGCGCTCCGGGGCAACATCATCACAGCGGATCTTGGCCGCGGCGCAGAAGCGGCGGAATTCGGCCGCGTTGGTCCAGCTGAAATGTGCGCTGGTGGCATAGATCTGGTCAAAGCTGGTGTGCAGGCAGAAATCATAATCCCGGCAGAAGCGCTGGAAGTAATGCGCGCTCTTGATGGCCGTGGAGTAGCTGCGCGGGTAATGGTAACCCATATGCACACGGGCCTGGTTGATATAGGTCGCACGCATGAAAGGGGCGGGGTCCCGCTCCAGCACCAGCACCCGCTGGCCTGCCGCACCGCACTTTTGGGCTGCGTACAGGCCATACAGGCCAGCGCCAATAATAATTTTATCCACTGTCATGCACAGGACCTCCGATAATCTATTACTATGCCGGGCACCCCTGCCCGATTACGGGTTATACTTGCCCGCTGCGGCGGCAAACAGCACCTGCAGCAGGTTGCTGTTGCCCTTAAAGCCGCTGATCTTGGTCGGCGTTTTGCCGGATGCCGGGTACGCACGGGTCACGGGGACCTCGCAAGCGCGCAGGCCTAGCTGGGTGGCACGGATGCTGAGGTAAGCCAGCAGTTCATACCCCATGAAGACATCCCGCAGCGGCTGCACATCGGGGTGGGTCAGGTATTCGCGGCTATAGGCGCGGTAAGCGTTGGTGGTATCGGTAAACCACTGGTGGGCCGCCGCGCTGATGACCGGCGCATGGATCAGCCGCACCGCCGCATAGCGCGTTTTGGGCGTATTGATGGCATGGCCGCCGGGGATAAACCGGCTGCCCTGCACCAGGTCATAGCCCTCTTTCAGCTTTGCAACAAATTCCGGAACATCCTCAATGGAATCCTTATTGTTGCCGTCAATGGTCAGCACGCCCTTATAGCCAAGGGTCAGGGCAAAATGCAGGCCCATGCGCAGCTGGGTGCCCTGTTTGCCGGGGCCGGTTTTGATGAGCAGGGTGTTCACACCGTACAGCTCCAGCGTATCGGGGTTCATGCTGCCATCGGTGGAGCCGCCATCGCAGATGACGATATCCACCAAGCGGTCCACCCCGGCTTTCTGGGCGCGGCCCAGCTCGGTCAAAATGCGGGAGCCCTCATTGATGACGGGGATCAGCAGGCAGTAATCACTGCTTTTGGGCAAAAAGGCAGTGCAGGTATAATCCGGCACGCCGGGAACATTCTGGATCGGCACTGGCTGCAGGCTCATGCAAACACCTCCGCAATATAGGCAAGGGTCTTGCGGACGGTTTCCACATCCGTCCGCTTCATCTCGATGGAAACATCGCCGCTGTAGCCAACGGCTTTCAGCAGCATGGCAAGTTCTTTGTGTTCCGGGCGCGGAACAATGGGTTCCAGCCCCGGCTCACTGATATGAACATGGCTGACGTATTTGATATCATCCACAAAATCCCGCAGGCGCTCGCCGTTGGAGATCATAGTAGAAAGGTCCAGATTGACCGCCAGGCCGGGGCTTTGCAGCCGCTTGACCATGGCAAAGGCATCCGCCGTATTGTTCAGGTAGTTGGTGTACACTGGGGGGTTGGCCTCAATGGCAAGCACCACATCATAATGGGAGGCCAGCGCACCGGCCTTGGCAAAAAAGGCATCGCCCTCCGCTGCGGTATGCGGCGGGTCCAGGCGGCGGTTTTTGGGGCAGCCGAACACCAGGCTGGGGCAGTTGATGGTGTGGGCAAACTGGAACGCCTGGGCGGTGTAATCCAGCAGTTCTTCGGCCTGCACGGGGTCAAAAATATTGCCGGTTTGGCCATACCAGATGCTTTGCATGCTGGGCACATGGAACCCCCAGCGGTTGAGCAGGTAGCCGCCGAACAGAGCGGCCCCGGTCAGGTTCTCATACGGGTATTCCGGGAAAATGCGGGTGGGGGCAATTTCCAGCCCGGTAAAGCCGTTCTGCTGCATGGCAGCGTAAACCGCTTCGTCATCCGCTTTATCCCACGCAATGTTGGAAATTGCAAGTTTCAGTTCGGCCATCCTCAGTTCCTCCATGCGCGCATAAAGGCGCAGATCTCATCCAGTTCCTGCTGTTTTGTACACAGGTATCCGTCCGCCCCGCCCAGCAGCGCAGCATGCCGGCTGCGCAGGTCGTAATCAAACGGCGGTTTGGGCAGTTCGTTCTGCCAATCGGCTTTGCCGGTCACAGCGGTGTAAACCTCCGCCGCCGTAACGGGCGGGGTGGTCAGGTTGAGGGTGGTCAGGCCGTTTTGCAGCGCGGTCTGCACATCCTGCCACAGGCGGGCCAGGTGGTAGAACTGGTAGCGGCTGCGGGAATCCGTAAAGGCAAGGGCGTTAAAATCATTGCCCGCAAAAAATTCCCGCAGGGCCGCGGCGTCCACCGCGCCGTTCAGCTTATAAAAGCCGTTATCCGCCAGGGTGTAGCCATCCCGCACCAGGGGGGATTTTTGTGCAAGTTCGGTATATTTTTCCGGCTTGAGCATGGCCGGAGTGATGGTGTGCAGGTCAAACAAAAAGTTCTTTTTCAGCCCAATGCCATACAAAGCGGGCAGCCGCACGATAAGCGCATCGGGGTAATCCTCCCGCACCCACTGTTCCAGCTGCAGGCGGTTGCGGCCATAGGCGGGCAGGCCGTCCGGCGTCATGGGGCTTTGTTCGTCCTTTCCCCTGCTGTCGGCATAGACCGCGATGGAGGAGATCAGCACCAGCTGCTGCGGGGCGATCTTACGCAGGTTCTCCCGCGCGGCGGCCATCACGGCAAGGTCGGCATCCGGGTCCGCATTGGCCAAAAACATGGCGGCGGGCACCCCGGCGTAGACGCACAGGTCCGGCTTTGTGCCAAACTGCACAGCAATATCGGTGGAATGGCATACCGCGGCAAACGCGTGTTTTGCCGCAAGGTTGCCCCCCACAAAACCGGTGGAACCGACCAGAAGATCTTTTGCCATATGCCCTGCCCCTTTTGTTGTTGGTTTTTGCCGCAAAGCAGCACCCTGCTTTGCAGATTGATACAGAATAGATTATAGCATACCCCGGCGGTAAAAGCAATTTTGGTGTAGCTGAAAACAAAGAAAATGACGCTTGTTTCGCAAGCGCAAGGTGGATTTAAGACAAAAGCTCGCGGGAATCCTTTGTGGATTCCAAGAGTTTTTAACGCAAAATCCGCCTGCGATTGTAGAAACAGGCTAAATTTTCGACTTTTCAGCTACACCTCATGGATAAATAAAAATTCCCATCATGCCGGTATGGCACAATGGGAATAAAACAGACAATATCAATAGCGGGTGCGCGGGATCTCCACACGGTTGGCCACAGCGGCTTCCAGCTGGGCAACGATGGTTTTCATGCTTTCGTCAAACTCTGTATCCGAAGAGTTGTGGAAGATGAGCAGCGAATCGGGCTGGTTTTCCAGCTTCAGGCTGAGAGGCGGGTTAAAGTTGACGCCCAGGATATATTCATCCCAGTGGTTCAGCTTCCACATGTCACGGTCACTGGCGCGGTCGATCATGCGCTGGTGGCACACTTCAGGGTCGGTATCCACCCAGATCACAACCAGCTCCGCCTGCTTCTTTTTCAGCTCGGCGCGCAGGGTGGTAATATAATCAAGGTCGCGGATCTCCTGGGTAAAGGGAGCGTTAATCAGCACGATATCATCGTACTCCAGCGCTTCCATGGCAAGGTCCAGGATCACGCGGTATTCCAGGTCGCGGATATATTTTTCAAAAAAGATGCTGCTGCGGTCATACGGTTGATGCGCCACGGCAAAAATCTGCTTGGACAAGGGGATCAGGGTTCCTTATCCAGATAGACAACGTGGTTCAGCGCTTTTGCCAGCTGCTTGGAAATAAAGGTTTTTCCGCAGGCCGGCGGGCTTGTGACCAATATCAGCTTTTTCATGCACAGACACCTCTCCAGAAGATTGTCATTTAATTAACCAAGTTGCAGGTATTATTATACACCAAACTTTTGTCCTTGGGAATAGATAAATGACCATTTTTCGGACTTTTATGGACTATTGGTGCCATTTTTGCAGGCAATTTTGCACCAAATTGTACAACTCCACCCAAAATCCGCCCATCAGTTTGGCAAAACCAACAACAAAAAGGGGGGGAACGTTCGCGCAGAACGTTCCCCCGCATCGGCTTATCTTATGTTTGGAAGTCCGGTTTATTCCCCTGTCACTCTGCCTGGCCGCACAGGTCCAGGTAAGCCTTGATGATACCAAGCCCCACCGGGCCGGATTTTTCCGGGTGGAACTGTGTGCCGATTACGCAGCCCTTTTGGGCAGCGGCACACACCTTGCGGCCGCCGTACACGGTATCGGCCAGGCGGTATTCCTCCGCTGCGGGCTTTGCCTCATAAGAATGGATAAAATAGCACTCTTGCCCCGGCTGCACGTTCTGCAGGGCCGTGCCGGAAAAATCCGTGCGGCCGCCCGCCGGGTACAGCGGGTTCCAGCTGATGTGCGGCACCCGCTGGGGGCTGCCGTCCACATCCACATCCGGGATGCGCACCACGCGGCCGGGGATCAGGCCAAGGCCCTTGTGCAGGCCGAATTCCTCGGATTCATCAAACAGCATCTGCATCCCAAGGCAGATGCCCAGCAGCGGGGTACCCTGGGCTGTTTTTTGCTTGATGGACTCAATTAGCCCCAGCTGTTCCAGCCCCTGCATACCATCCTGGAAAGCACCCACGCCGGGCAGCACCAGGGCATTGGCCGCCAGAACATCCGCCGGGCTGCTGGTTACCTGAACTTCCGCCCCAAAATGGGCGAACGCGTGCTGCACGCTGAGCAGGTTGGACAGGCCGTAATCAATCACTGTTACTTTCATACCCGGCGCACCTCCACCCCGCCTGCGCGGATGTCATCTTTCAGTTCCTGCACGGTTTCTTTTTTATAGTGCAGCACCGCGGCGCAGGCCACGGCATCGGCACCGGCTTTGGCACCGTCCACAATGTCATCCCCGCAGCCAACGCCGCCGCCGCAGATGACCGGCACATTGACCGCTTTGGTCACGGCCTCGATCAGTTCCAGGTCCATGCCGCGCTGCAGGCCCTCGTTGTCCACACTCATCAGCAGGATTTCCCCTGCCCCAAGCGCCACGCCGCGTTTGGCCCATTCCACTACATCATAACCGGAATGGGCGCGGCCATTGTCATAATAGGCTTCCCACTTGCCGGGCCAGGTGCGGCTGCGCTTGGCCTGGATGGAAAGCACCATGCACTGGCTGCCAAACGCGTTGGCAACCTCGGTGATCAGCTCCGGCCGCTTGATGGCCGCCGTGTTGATGGCAACCTTATCAGCCCCCATGGAAAGGATGTGGCGCACATCCTCGACGCTGCGCAGGCCGCCGCCCACGCAGACCGGGATATACACATCATCCACGGTTTTGCGCACAATATCCGAAAGGTTGTTGCGGTTATACAGGCTGGCCACAATATCAATGTACAGCAGCTCGTCAATGCCCTGCTCATAATATTCCCGCGCAAACAGGTTGGGGTCCCCCAGTTTGCGCAGGCCCTCCAGCTGGATGCCTTTGACCAGGTTGGTATCCTTGACATCCAGCCGTGCAATCAGGCGGATTTTTTTCTTAGCCATAAAAATTCCTCAGTTCCAGAGCTCTTGGCCTTACATTTCGTGGTGGGTGCCCTTCGGGTCGCCCCAAAGCACTTCGCTGTCGCCCTCATAGGGGGTGTGGCGCAGTTTCCACATGTTATCCTCCCACTTCCAAAGGTGAGGGCTGCGGAAACGGTCGGCCAGGTGCATAAAGTATTCGCGGTCCATTTTGGGCTGTTCAAACAGCTGGCTGGCCCACGGGAAGTGCTGACGGTCCAGCGAAAGATACTGGAAGATCTCTTTTTCAAAGCGGTCGGGATACTCGCCGTCAAACTTCTTGCACAGCGCCTTGCCCTCTTCCAGGGTGATTTCCTCGTTGCGGATCTCCTGTGCGGCATCGTAAGTGGTGCGGCCGATGCCGTACTTGATGTAGGTGGTGTAATAGAAGAAGTCATCGATCTTATCATCGATGGAGTTATATTTGGAATAGGTGCCCTGGGTGCGCTCCGGCGCGGGGCGGAAACCGCCGTGCTCTACACTGTAATAGTAAGCACCCTGCGGATGCCATTTTTCGTAATAGCCAAGGTAGCGCACCTGAACATGGTTTTTCTCCAGGTTGGAAGTTTCGGACGGCAGGTAGATGGCCAGGTCGGCTTTGTCCACCTTATAATCCTCTTCCAGCTGGCGCAGGCTGACGCCGCCCAGGTAGATATGGTCGTAATCATTGACGGCAAAAAAGTGCTCGTCACGCAGGGCGGAGTTGTTATCCGCAATGGGGTTGCCGAATTCTGCCTCATTCTCGCCATAGAACACCAGGGGGATGCCGAACTTGGCGGCCATCTTGGGGGCCAGCTGCTTTTGGCCCAGGATGAACGGCTGGAACGGGTGGAACAGGTTCTCAGTCGCCAAACGGGTCAGCAGGCGGTGGGTCATGCCGTTGGGGGTACACAGATAGTTATCAAACCCGGCATGGATCCAGGCCTGCATGTTATCCCAGCCCCAGGGGGTATAGATATGCGGTGCCCAGGTCACGGTCAGGGGGTGCATGCCGTACTTATACTTCAGCAGATGTGCCGCATAAAAGCTGTCTTTGCCGCCGGAGCCGGGCACCAGGCAGTCATAGCTGCCGTCATTTTTGCGGTATTCATCGCACAGTTCGCGCAGCTCTTTTTCGCGCAGGGCCCAGTCAATATGGCCGTTGGCCTTATTGTGGCAGGCATGGCAGGCATCGCAGGTGCCGTCGTCCTGAATGACCATCGTTTTCTTAATCGACTTGATCGTATGTTCAAATTCATAGCAGGAGTTCGGCTTCTGGTTGCTCATCACGCATTCATTGCAGAACTGTACATGCTTGGGCAGGCCGTAATAGGCTTCCAGCTGATCCTCCGGGATATCGGGCGCGTATTTGGCGTAATCGATTTCGACATAACGAGGATTCTTTTCCATATTTCTCACTCTCATTCCATCCGTGGTAATTCCTATTGAAACAAAAAAGGCGCTGTCCGTATAGCAATGCTATCGGACAGCGCCTTTGCTGTTCTTTGGGTATTATAGCACAGCACCCTGCTGTTTGCAAGATGCCAGCCTATTTTTTACATCGGTACAGGGCCTTTTATTTCTGGCTGACCACCGCGCCGTTGATCAGAACGGCTTTCACGTTGGTCATAACCTCAAACGGGCAGCCATCGGTCAGCACCAGGTCAGCATCCTTGCCAACCTCAATGGAGCCAACACGGTCCGCAATGCCAATGTGCTTGGCCGGGTTGATGGTGATGGCCTGCAATGCGGCAAACGGGTCCATACCGGCCTTGACCGCCATACCGGCGCACAGCGGCAGGTACTGCTGCGGAATGACCGAGTTATCGGTGATGATGGAAACATGGCAGCCCGCTTTGGCCAGAACGCCCGGCGTTTCCCAGGATTTGTTCTGCAGTTCAAATTTGCTGGCAAAGGTAAGGCTGGGGCCGACGGCCATGGGGATGTTGCTCTCCTTGGCCAGTTCGTCCACGATCAGGTGGCCTTCGGTCACATGTTCCAGCGCCAGGCCCACATTGAACTCTTTGGCAATGCGGATAGCGGTAAAGATATCGTTGGCCTGGTGGGCATGGGCTTTCAGGGGAATGGTGTGGTCCAGCACCGGCAGCAGGGCTTCCAGCTTCTGGTTATAGGCGGGCATTTTGGTCACATCGCCGTTGGCGGCAGCCTTGCGGGCACCGTAATCCCTGGCGGAAGCCAGCGCCCCGCGCAGGAACGCAGCGGTGGACATGCGGGTAGAATCGCATTTATCCTTATAGCAGCGCTTGGGGTTTTCGCCAAAGGCGCATTTCATGGCAACGGCTTCCTTGACGATCATGTTGTCCACACGCTCGCCCACCGTCTTGATGGCGGTAAAGGTGCCGCCCAGCACGTTGGCACTGCCCGGCCCGGTGCACACGCAGGTAATGCCTGCTTCCCGTGCATGGGCAAAGGAGGGATCGCGCGGGTTGATGCCGTCAATGGCGCGCAGCTGCGGGGTCCAGATATCGTTCATCTCGTTATAGTCGCAGCCTTCGTACCCAATGCCGTAACCATCCAGGCCGATATGGGTGTGCGCATCCACAAAACCGGGGAAGATATCCAGCCCGGCAGCATCCAGCACGGCGATATCGGCGGGCACATTCAGCTCGTGTCCCATGGCAACAATGCGGCCGTTTTCCAGCAGCAGGTCGATCTGCTGCGGTTCCGGGTGAACGGCATCATGAACCCGGCCCCCGCGCACCAGCAGCGGCGCGGCGGTATGTTCTGTATTCTGCATCATGGATTGGTCCTTTTTTCAGTTAATTGCTTACCCTGTTATACTTCAAAATCCAGGCAGGTGCGCACGGCGGTATAGGGGCGCACTTTGCCATTGGCCACAGCCACATGGGCCGGGTGTACGGCATAGCCTTTCAGGGCAGCTTCATCCACAAAGGTGGTATCCAGCATCAGGTCCGCATTGGCTGAGCTGGGCAGAGCTTTGGTGTAAACATGGATCTCCGTCAGACCGGGGATCTGGCCGGCCAAGCCTTCCAGCCCTGCTTTGATATCCGCCTTGACAGTTTCCAGTTCAGCGGCGGGCATCTCTTTCAGTTTCCACAAAATAACATGACGTACCATTATTTGTTTTCCTCCCAGATGGGGTGTTTCAGCACCCATTCGCCGCAGTCGTTCTTTTCAAACAGATCACGGTTATAGAACTTGTCCATAATCTTCCAGAACTCGCTCTCGGTGTAGCCGCAGAAATCGCAGAAGTCGCGCACGCACAGCGGGTCCAGCTTGCCATCGCGGGCTTTGATGATGGGAATGGCTTCCTCGCGGGTCATCATGCCATAGCGGATATAGCGGGCGGTATAGTCGGTTGCAGCGGCATGGCCGAACTTGGGGTACTTGAGCCAGGAGTGAACCAGGTAGGCGCGGGAATCGATCTGGTCAAAGTTCTCAGCATGGTGGGTGCGGTCCCATTCATGGGTCAGGTCATGGAAGCCGTGTGCCTTGGCAATCTGGTAGTTCTTATAGCTGTTCCAGGGCACAAAGTAGCTCATATAGAACGGGTCCAGCTTGGCGCGCTCTTCGGCAGAGGGTGCCAGCGTCAGGGACAGATCGTTTTCGGTCACGCCGTCGCCCACCAACTCTTCCATCGGGAAGCCGACTGCCACGCCGTTTTCGATCTGGTCCATGGCGGAGTAAGTCTCCTTATCGGAGCAGCCGCCGTATTCAAAGCTGACATTCTCGCCATAGCACAGCATGGGGGTATTGAACTTGGCTGCCATATGCAGCGGGAAAGTATAGATCAGGCGGTCCACATACCAGGTGGGCTTGCCGTATTTTTCAAAGAACTTGCGCATCAGCACTTTCTGGGCACGGATGTTGGGTTTGCAGCTGATGATGGTGCAGCCGAATTCCTCGCTGATGTTTTTCAGGTTATGGATGCCGGCCTGCGTCATGGGGAAGTTATCTTCCACGCTGAACAGGATGGGGTTCATGTGCATAACTTCTTTCAGCATCCAGACCTGGAAGTGGCTGTCCTTGCCGCCGGAAACAGCAACGGCGCAGTCATAGCCGCCGGGACCGTTCATGCCGCGGTACTTGTTGCAGTAGGCTTCAAATTCCTTAAAGCGGGCGTCCCAGTCCACATTTTTGCGGTTTTCGTAATGGCGGCAGGCGCTGCAAACGCCCTCAGAGTCAAAGGTGATACCGGGGCGGGTGTCCGGCATGGTACATTTTTTGCAATAACGCATAACAGGTTCTCCTTTGCTGTTTCTTACCCAATCTGCCGGGGGTCCGGCAGAATATTTCTACTTACTGCTATCATACCCGATTTTGCCTGTATTGGCAAGTGGCGCGCAGCGCAAGGCACGGCAGAATGCACGTTTTTTTCTTTCAAATTTTACATATGTAACTGTTCCCAAGGCTGTGCGGTTGTGGTATGATGAATGTTAGCCAAGTTCACCTTTGAAGGAGGAGTAAATTTTGAAAGGGACCTTAAAACTGCGCACGGCCAGCCTGGCTGCGGCGGCGGTTATGGCGGCCGGGTTGTTTGCGGCGCTGCCTGCGGCGGCTGAAACCAGCACGCCGGAAACCGCACAGGAAGATTCCGGCGTACCGTATGATGTGGCAAACGGGCTGGAAAACAGCTTCCGCTACAAGGATGGCGTGCCGATCTATGATGATTCGGTGCCCGCCATCGAATGGGAGGATGTCGTCCAGCAGGACGCCGCCACCTACAGTTCCAACGGCATTGCCACCTACAGCGTTACTTATAACGGCTTTGATGTCAGCTACCACCAGGGCACCGTTGACTGGGACGCCGTTAAAAATTCCGGTATTGATTTTGTCATGATCCGCTGCGGCATTGGCAGCGAGTATGACGGCGTGGGTGAAAACAAGCAGGATGACGCCCAGTGGTACCGCAACGTGAGCGAGTGCGAGCGGCTGGGCATCCCCTACGGCGTATACCTTTACTCTTACGCCGAAAACACCGATATGGCCGCCAGCGAGGCCCGCCATACCCTGAGCCTTTTGAGCGGGCACAACCCCACCCTGCCGGTATTTTTGGACATTGAGCACACCCGCAACAATCAGCCCATTGCCAGCAACTCTACTTACGGCGATATTGCCCAGACCTGGTGCAACATGGTTTCCAACGCCGGTTACCGCGTGGGCATTTACTCCTATTATTATTTCTTCCAGAATTACCTGACGGACTCCCGGTTCAGCAATTCCGGCTGGTACAAGTGGATGGCAGACTACCGTTCCGGCGTGAGCTATGACGGCAGCAGCTGCAACATGTGGCAGTATAATAACAAGGGCACTGTTCCCGGTGTGGATGCCAATGTTGACCTGAACTACTGGTTTGGCGAGTATCCCAGCAATAACGGCGGCAATAACACCGGTTACACCGGCTGGCGCAGTGAGAACGGCCAGGACTACTGGTACGAAAACGGCGTGAAGCAGGGCACCACGGGCCGCGGCAAGGAAATTTACGATTCCGGCAGCAACGCCTGGTACTGGCTGGATGCCAACCAGGGCGGTGCCAAGGCCGTGAACAAAGATGTTTACCAGGAATCCAACGGCGGCAAATGGGTGCGCTATGATGCCAACGGCCACATGGTTAAAGGCGAGGACTGCCAGAACGGCAACTGGTACTATTTTGAGCCAGTCACCGGTGCCATGATCAAAGGCCCCTGGACCCTGCCGGATGGCCGCAAAGTGTACTATGACCCCAAAACTGGCATTATGCAGTATGGTTCCGTTGCGGTGAACAACCAGCTGTATTACTTTGACCCCGTTTACGGCAAAATGACCAGCGGCACGCCGGGCAACTTCTGGTACACGGTGGACGGCAAGAGCTACTGGTACGAAAACTGGGTGCGCCAGGGCTGGCAGCCCAGCAGCGCCACCTACCGCGGCAAAGAGATCTATGACCCCGCCAGCGGTGCCTGGTATTGGCTGGACAGCGTGCAGCAGGGTGCCAAGGCCGTGAGCAAGGAAGTTTACCAGGATTCCAATGGCGGCAAGTGGGTGCGGTATGACGCCAACGGTGCCATGATCAAAGGCTGGTACTCCCAGGACGGCAAGCGCTGGTATTACGACCTGAACACCGGTGCCATGTACAAGGGCTGGGGCACCATTGATGGCCGAACCTACCACTTTGATGAAACCACCGGCGTGTTGATCCAGTGACAGCCCCCAGCAAAACCACATAAACCAAAATCAGCGCCCGTACCGGATTTTTACAGTCCGGTGCGGGCGCTGATGCATATCAAGATTCTTTATTCTTCGTCCGTCCGCTTCTCTCGGCCCGCTTTGGTGGCAACGCCGTGGCGCAGGCGGCTGAGGGTGACCGGGGTGATGCCCAGAAACGATGCAATATAGCGGTTATTGACCATATCCACCATGCCGGGGAACTCCTTGCAGAACCACTTGAACCGGTCGGTTGCATCCCCCTGGGTCAGGCTCACGGCGCGGGACTGATAGATCATGCCCCACTTGACGATCTGCTCCTGATAGACTCGGATCATCTCCGGTTCATCTTTCATGTTCCGCAGCACATACTCCATGGGCAGCAGAATCAGAGTCGATGGAACCAGCGCCTGGTCTGTGCTGATATGGCAGCCGGTCAGGTCCATGTTGGAAAGCACCACATCGCCGCGGCTCATGGTAAAGCCCACGGTTTTCTCTTTGCCCTCACTATCCAGGGTAACACAGCGCATAACGCCTTCGATCAAAAACGGCAGCATGGTCTGGCGCTCCCCTTTTTTATTCAGGATCTCTCCTTTTTGCAGCGTTACCGCCTGGGATACCGCCTCCAGCTTATCCAACAGTTCTTCGGAATGTACCCCAAGGTCTTCCCTGTAGAACTGCCGGATATCAACATTCAGTGCTTTCTCCATGTGTGTTTCTCCCCTTCAGTCATATCTTTTTTCGCATCTTCACTTCCGGGGTACACGGCCAGCCCGCAACTTGCTGACAGTGTTACCCCCCCCCATAAATAACATTCGCTCCTGTTTTATTTATTTTTGTTCATAGCCAATATATTTGGTATTATAACACATATGGCTTCTGCGTTTCATTATCATATGTTAATATCGAAAACTTTTTCTCAATTATTTCTATTTTGCACAAAAAAGAGGTCCAGAACTGTCGAAATGACAGTTCTGGACCTCTTTTACTTTATTTTAGTGCTTAGTCAACGATCAGGCTCTTACCGGTCATCTCCGGGGGTACCGGTAGGCCGATATAGGGCAGCATGGTGGGGGCAATATCTGCCAGGCAGCCGCCCTCGCGCAGCTTCACATCGCCGCAGCCGATGGCCACAAACGGCACCGGGTTGGTGGTGTGGGCGGTAAACGGGGTGCCGTCCGGGTTCTTCATCTTTTCGGCGTTGCCATGGTCAGCGGTCAGGAACACGCAGCCACCGGCGTTCAGCACAGCGGTCACAACCTCGTTCACAGCAGCGTCAACGGCTTCCACAGCCTTGACAGCGGAATCAAACACGCCGGTATGGCCGACCATATCGCAGTTGGCAAAGTTCAGGATGATCACATCGTACTTGCCGCTTTCAATGCGGGCCTTGCACTCGGCAGCAACCTCCGGGGCGCTCATCTGGGGCTTCAGGTCATAGGTGGGCACATCCTTCGGGCTGGGGATGACCTTGCGGTCCTCGCCCTCATAGGGGGCTTCCACACCGCCATTGAAGAAGAAGGTCACATGGGCGTACTTCTCAGTCTCGGCAATGCGCAGCTGGGTCTTGCCGTTCTTGGAAAGATATTCGCCCAGAACGTTGTTCAGCTCAACCGGCGGGTAAGCAACTTCGCAGTTGGGCATGGTGGCATCGTACTCAGCCATGCAGACATAGTTGACCTGCTTGCGGCCGCCGCGGCGCTCAAAGCCAGTAAAGGCATCATCGCAGAAAATGCGGGTCATCTGGCGGGCACGGTCAGGGCGGAAGTTCATGAAGATGATGGTATCGCCATCCTCCACGCGGCCACCCTCACAGGTAACGGCGGGGATCACGAATTCATCGGTCTTGCCATCGGCGTAAGAAGCCTCAATGGCCTCCTGTGCGTTGGCGGCATGGTTGCCTTCGCCGTAAACAAAAGCGGCATAAGCCTTTTCTTCACGGTCCCAGTTGTTATCACGGTCCATAGCATAGTAACGGCCGCTGACGCTGGCGATGGTGCCAACACCCAGCTCGTCCAGCTTGGCCTGCAGGTCAGCCAGGAAGCCCTTGCCGGAATGGGGGTCGGTATCACGGCCGTCCATGATGCAGTGCAGGTAAACCTTGGCTGCGCCCATATGCTTGGCCATTTCCAGCACGCCAAACCAGTGGTCGGCATGGCTGTGAACGCCGCCGGTGCCAACCAGGCCCATCAGGTGGATGGCCTTGCCGGCATCAATGGCAGCCTTCATGTTCTTGACCAGCACGGGGTTCTTGAACATTTCGCCGTCCTTGATGGACTTGGTGATCAGGGTGAGCTGCTGGTACACGATGCGGCCGGCGCCCATATTGGTATGGCCAACTTCAGAGTTACCCATCTGGCCCTCCGGCAGGCCGACAGCCATGCCGGAAGCGTTGATGGTGGTCATGGGGTAATTTTTCATCAGTGCATCCAGGTGCGGCTTGTTGGCAGCAACAACGGCGTTGCCATAGGTTTCGTCCGGGGTCCAGCCGAAGCCGTCCATGATGCAGAGCATTACAGGTTTCTTTGCCATTGATTGGTTCTCCCTTAGTTTTAGTTAGAAGTTAGGAGGGAGGAGTTAGGAGTTGATGGTAGGTAAAGGCTCGTCACATATCCCACCCGTAGGAGCGCACAGTGTGCGCCCGTTGGGCCGTTTGGTTTGTGTTTTTCCTGCAAGAGCGTTATTCCCCTAGGTTGGCGGGCGCACAATGTGCGCCCCTACGGTCTCTACAGAATAACAAGAGTGGTTCCATCAGCTCAATCCCTTCTGGTTTAGCCAATTCACCTATTCCCTATCCAAATTCCTAATTCCTCATTCCTTAGGTGTATCTGAAAACAAAGAAAATGACGACTATTTCGCAAACACAAGGCGGATTCAAGGCAAAAGACCGCAGGAATCCTTTGTGGATTCCAAGGTCTTTTAACGCGGAATCCAGCTGTGTTTGTAGAAATAGGCTAAATTTTCGACTTTTCAGCTACACCTTACTTGCTCATTCAATTTTCAGCCTTTGGTGGCAGCTTCCACGATAACAGCAAACTGGTCTGCTTTCAGGGATGCGCCGCCGATCAGGCCGCCGTCAACATCGGGCTTGGAGAGCAGTTCTTCGGCGTTTTTGGGGTTCATGCTGCCGCCGTACTGAACGGTCAGGGCCTTGGCGGCGTCAGCGCCGTACAGCTCGCCAACCACCTTGCGGATGGCTGCGCAGACTTCCTCGGCCTGGTCAGCGGTAGCGGTCTTGCCGGTGCCGATGGCCCAGATGGGCTCGTAAGCGATGACAACGTTCTTCAGCTCGTCAGCGGTCACGCCGTTCAGGGCGATCTTGACCTGCATGCGGATCAGCTCTTCGGTCACGCCCTGCTCGCGCTGGGTCAGGCTTTCGCCCACGCAGATGATGGGCTTCAGGCCGCCGGCCAGTGCAGCCTTGGCGCGCTTGTTGACGGTCTCATCGGTCTCAGCAAAATACTGGCGGCGTTCGCTGTGGCCAACCACAACGTACTCAACGCCCAGGTCGGTCAGCATATCAGCGCTGATCTCGCCGGTAAATGCGCCGGATTTTTCAAAGTGAACGTTCTCAGCGCCAACATGGATATTGGTGCCCTTGGTTTTGGCAACGGCGGTCACCAGGTCGGTGAACGGCACGCAGATCACAACTTCGCAGCCTGCATCCTTAACAGCGGGGATCAGGGCGTCAATCAGCTCAGCAGCCTCGGTAGCGGTCTTGTTCATTTTCCAGTTACCGGCAATAATTGCCTTACGGTTCTGTTTATCCATGATAAAAACTCCTTCTTATTGGGGTGTATCTTAACTACTTATTTGCTGGCGTGGATTTGTTTTGTTATTCGCCATGCGGACTACATAACAAAAAGAGCGCAGCGGCTAAGCCGCCGCGCTCCTGCGGGTTTTTAATTATGCGTTCTGGATAACGGCAATGCCGGGCAGCTCTTTGCCTTCCAGGTACTCCAGGGAAGCACCGCCGCCGGTGGAGATGTGGGTCATCTTGTCGCCCAGGCCCATCTGCTGCACAGCTGCTGCGCTGTCGCCGCCGCCGATGACGGTGGTAGCGTCGCTCTCAGCCATAGCCTTGGCAACAGCCAGGGTGCCGGCTGCCAGGGTCGGGTTCTCGAACACGCCCATGGGGCCGTTCCACACAACGGTCTTGGAAGCCTTGACAGCATCAGCAAACAGCTTCATGCTCTCGGGGCCGATATCGCAGCCTTCCATGTCAGCCGGGATTGCGGTAACGGGAACGATCTTGACTTCGACAGGTGCATCGATGGGATCGGGGAAGTTGGCGATGCAGGCAGCGTCAACGGGCAGCAGCAGCTTAACGCCCTTTTCCTGTGCCTTAGCCATCATTTCCTTGCAGTAGTCGATCTTGGAATCATCGACCAGGCTCTTGCCGATCTCATAGCCCTGTGCCTTCAGGAAGGTGTAGGCCATGCCGCCGCCGATGATCAGGGTATCGACCTTTTCCAGCAGGTTGGAGATAACGTTCAGCTTATCGGCAACCTTAGCGCCGCCCAGGATAGCGGTGAAGGGACGCTCCGGGTTGTTGACGGCGTTGCCCAGGTACTTGATCTCCTTTTCCATCAGGTAACCGACAGCGGTATCCTTAACGTACTTGGTCACGCCTGCGGTGGAGCAGTGTGCACGGTGGCAGGAGCCGAAAGCATCGTCAACATAAGCGTCAGCCAGGGTAGCCAGCTCTTCGCTGAAGGTGTCGATGTTCTTGGTTTCTTCCTTGCGGAAACGGGTGTTCTGGAGCAGAACAACATCGCCGTTGCCCATGGTGGCAACAGCAGCCTTGGCCTGGTCGCCAACAACGGTGTCGTCGTCAGCAAAGGTAACAGGCTGGCCCAGCTTTTCGCTCAGGCGGACAGCAACGGGAGCCAGGCTGAACTTGGCTTCGGGGCCGTTCTTCGGCTTGCCCAGATGGCTGCACAGGATAACCTTTGCGCCGTCGGCAATCAGCTTTTTGATGGTCGGCAGAGCCGCATTGATGCGGTTGTCGTTTGTAATCACGCCGTCCTTCATCGGGACATTGAAATCGCAGCGGACAAGCACGCGCTTGCCAGCGTAGTTTTCATCATCAATCGTTTTTTTGCCCAAACCCATGGTAAAAAACTCCTCTCGGTAATTTATATTAGCCTTGTGCTTTGGTACTGTTTGGCGCAGGGGGCCGATGGCCCCTTTTTGCCCTGCCTATATTATACGCAGAATCCACGGTTTGCGCAAGGGGTATTTGACACATTATTAACAAAACCCACCCCAAAAAAACTGCCTGCCACGCCCCGCCTTTTGGGCAGTTTGCAGCAGGCAGGTATTTTTTTGCGTTTTGCCGGGTTCCGGTACAGCTTTATTTTACAGGCCCTGCACCAGAATAAACACGATCAGCAGCGGCAGCACCACGCTGAAATACGGCTTGAACCAGTGCGGCAGGCGCAGGCCCTTGCCGGTGTTGGCTTCGGTTAAGTAGTTATCAAAGCCCCAGCCCCACTTGGTCACGCAGAACAACAGGTAGATCAAACTGCCAATGGGCAGCAGCAGGTTGCTGACCAAAAAGTCTTCGGCGTCCAGCACGGTGCTGCCGGGGCCCATGGGCTGCACGCCGCTCCACAGGTTAAAGCCCAGAATGCAGGGCACGCTGGCCAGCAGGATGAACACCGTGCCAACGGCGCAGGCGCGCTTCAGGCTCCAGCCAAAGCTTTCCTGCAGGCAGGCCAGGATGTTCTGGAACACGGCAATGATGGTGGAAAAGCTGGCAAAGGTCATGAACACAAAGAACAGCGTGCCCCACAGGCGGCCGCCCGCCATGTTGGCAAACACGTTGGGCAGGGTGACAAAGATCAGCTTGGGGCCTGCATCCGGGCTGACCCCGTAAGAGAAGCAGGCCGGGAAGATAATCAGGCCGGAGCAGATAGCCACACAGGTATCCAGCGCGCAGATGCGCAGGGACTCGCCCGCCAGGGTATAATCCCGGCTCATGTAGCTGCCAAAGATTTCCATAGCGCCAACGCCAAGGCTGAGGGTAAAGAACGCCTGGTTCATAGCCGCCACAATGACGTTGCCGATGCCCATTTCGGCGGCACGGTTCCAGTCCGGCAGCAGGTAGAACGCCAGGCCCTCGCCTGCGCCGGGCAGCACAAAGCTGTGCACGGCCAGAACCAGGATCAGCGCAAACAGCGCGCCCATCATCCACTTGCCAATGCGTTCAATGCCATTCTGCAAACCGCGGCTGCAGACAAAAAAGCCCAGCAGCACGGTAATGGCCATCCAGACGATCTGCTCGAACGGGTCGGCCAGCAGGTCGGCATACACGCCGCCGACGGCATCGGCGGTCAGGCCGGTGAACGTGCCCTTGGCAAAGCGGAAGAAATACGCCAGCATCCAGCCGCTGACGGTGGTGTAATACATCATCAGCACGCAGCAGCCGATCAGGCAGGCCCAGCCGTGCAGGTGCCACTTGCTGCCTTTGGGTTCCAGCGCACGGTAGGCTGTGCCCGCGCTGCCGTGGCCCGCACGGCCAACAGCCAGTTCCATGGTAAGCACCGGCGCACCCATCAAAACCAGGAACAGCAGGTAGAACAGCACAAACACACCGCCGCCATACTGGCCCGTTACGGTTGGGAAGCGCCACACATTGCCAATGCCGATGGCGCAGCCTGCGCTGACCAGCAAAAAGCCAATGCGTGAAGCAAATGATTCACGTTTCAATCTCAACATCCTCCTTAATTATAAGCAGCGGCAGGTAGTTGCCGAATGTTAAAAAGCATTGTTGGGGCGGGGCGGCGGGCGCACAATGTGCGTCCCTACGGGGAAGGCGGCATCGATACGCCGTTATTGCACCCCAAATGTGCTGTAGGGCGGCTATTCGTATCAAGAGCACTATAGGTCGTCAGCCTGACAAAGCAACATTTTCGCGCTCTGTAACCAGGCGGTATCCCCTACAAAAAATTCGTTTCGCTCTGCGTAGGGGCGCACATTGTGCGTCCGCTAACCTAACGGAACAACACTTTTTACATTCGGCAGCCAGCACCGGCTGCTTACACACCAATGGTACTATTATACGTTTCCCGGCGCGGCAGTTCAAGGGGGGGGGGTGGGCTCCCCCATCGGCTCCGGCATTTTTTACAAAAAACAGTTTGCATTTATGTATGGGATGGCGGGCTGCCATCCCCTGCCCTTTCGGCTGGTTCAGATTTTGCCGCGGGCGATGGTGGTATTATCCTGGGTGCGTTCGCGCAGCGCTTCAACCGGGTGGGGCTTTTCTTCAAAGCGGTAGTCCTTGCCGCTGGTGCCAATGCGCTCTTCAATCACCTGGTGGCTGGCCACGCGGGCGGCATCCGGGCAGACAGCGGACTGGTACGCATAATAGGGCGCATCCTTGGGCAGGGTTTCCACCGGAACGGCGGGGTCATCCTGCACGGCAGTGTTCAGGATGGTGGTTTTGAGCACCTTGCGCAGGTATTCTTTCTGGGGGCCAAAGCGCAGCAACTCCGGGAAGGTCCCATCCGGGATGACCTGGCAGGCTTCTTTGCCCTCGTACTGTTTCAGCAGGGCTTCGGCGGCGTGCAGGTGGCTGCACTCCTGTTCAAAGTGCTGCTCCCAGATCTTTTTGATATGCGGGTCGGTTTCATCCTCCACGCAGGACCAATAAAGGTAGCACTCGGTGTATTCATGCAGCAGCAGGTTTTCCAGCCAGGTCATGCCGGGGTCCAGCAGAGCGCCGTACTGGGTTACATGCTGTTCTTCGATCATACCGATTTCCTGGTACAGCCTGCGGCCAAGGTCGCTGTCGTAAAAAGTTCCGATGTTCATATAATAGTTCATCGTCTGCTGTTCGGCGGCGGTGATGATAGCTGCGTTCAGCTTGGTGATGGGTGCCGCCGTTGCCGCGCTGATGGGCTTGCGCACGCTGTCCCGCGGGTGGCGGTGCTCCGCAATGGTGGGGCGGCCGGGCATGATCTCGGTATAGCAGCCCACCAGCCGCTCGGCGTGGATGCCGCGTTCCAGTTCCAGCAGGTCCGCATAACGGTACAGGTGGTCAAAATCTTCCAGCAGGGCCAGATTCATGACCTGCACCACATAGGCATCCGGTTCCCGCTGGGCCAGAATGGCCGTCAGGTCCACGGCCAGCTGCTCGTACCCGATGGTAGTTTCCAGAATGCTTTCGTCGATCGGCTTTAAGCAGGCAATGCGCTTTTGCTGTTGCTGCTCGGTGCGGCGCAGCACGGCAAGTTCCCGGCGCAGGTCATTGTTGGTGCAGTGGCGGTGGAACTGGTGGGAGAACCAGTTGGCCTCGTACTCGGTGCCGTTCATCAGAATAATGCGCAGCCGGGTGTAGGGGTCCACCTCGTTTTTATCATAGGGGCGGGGGTAAAGTTTCTGCCAGTCCATATAGTACCGGTCGGCAGGTTTGGTTTTTACCTCAAAGGGGTTCATTTTTGCAGGCATACACAGTGCTCCTTTCGTCATCAGGGTTCCTGTTCAGTATGCCCGCAAATGGGCGCCAATACACAAAAAGCCCCCGGCAAAGCACAAAATGCTCTGCCGGGGGCTGTGGTTTTTGGGGTAAGCCAGTATCAGGCTAAGCCGTTACGCTTAGTTCTTGTACTTGAAGTACTCAACCAGGGTGCGGTAACGGAAGCTGCCGCCATCGGTATAGGTAGCAAAGGTACGGGTCAGGTTGTTGCTGCTGTTCATGCCCATGCTTTCCTGGTTGGTGTAGGAAGTACGCTGGTTGTTCTGGCGGATCTCGACAACTTCATCATTCTGGAACTTGATGGAAGCGCTGTTGATCTTGTCATCGGTGACAAACTTGCCGCAATGACGGTCGAACAGCGGGTTGCCGCCGCCGATGTTGTTATCGCTGGAAAGTTTGAGCACGTTGGAATAGCCGTTGGAGTTGCCGCTGTTGGTCCAGCCGGACAGGTGGCCGTTGTTATCATAGCTCCAGGTATCGGTACGCACGGTCTGGTTGTTGCTGTTTACAATGGTCATCTTGGTGTAACGGTTACGGCTGCCGCTGCTGGTCAGGTTGACGATGCAGGTGACCTTGTTCTGACCGTTGTATTCCCAGAACTTGGAAACGCTGCCCAGGCTGTCCCATTCTTTGGCAGTCCAGTAGCTGTACAGGTACCAGCCGCCGTTGTAGCGGTAAACGGAGATCTTGGCAAAGCGGTTGCTGTTATCATACTCATAGCGGTACTCGTAAGAGTAGTTGTCGTTGCCGTACTCGCGGTGGGTATGCTTGGTCAGCATGCCGTTGTATTCATAATAGAAGTCATCCTGAACCTGCAGATTGCCGGATTTATCGCGGCGCTGCTCTTTCAGCAGGCGGCCCTGTGCATCGTAATCGGTGGTCAGGGAGTTCATCACGCTGCCATCCGCATAATAGTTGGTGCGCTTGATCTCGCGGTACTTGGTCACATCCACATTGGTGGACTGCAGAACACCGGTGTTATAGTCGAACACGCAGGTAATGCCGTCGATCACAACAGTGCCCTTTGCCATAGCGCCGGTGATGGGGTCGAAGTAGTAGGTACCCTGAGAGTTGGTATCCCAGCCCTTGATCATATGGCCGTTGGCATCATAGCGGACCCACTTGCCGCCGTTGGACTCCTGATAGACGTCCTTGCTGGTGGCCATCGCGCCGCCCTGAACGGCATCCAGCCAGTACCAGGCATCGGAAGCGGGGTCATAGATTTCCTTGCCGCGGCCAGTGGTGCCCTGGCGCTTGCCGCCTTCGTACCAGAATTTGCCGCCGTTGATGTTGACCCACTGCTTATCCAGGCCGATGCCGGTGGTGGTATCAAATGCGCAGGGAATGCCGTCAATATCGCGCATGCCCTTGGTCATAGCGCCGGTGATGGGGTCAAAGTAATAAGTACCCTGAGAGTTGGTATCCCAGCCCTTGACCATGTGGCCGTTGGCATCGTAACGCACCCACTTACCGCCGTTGGACTCCTGATAGACGTCCTTATTGGTGGTCATAGCACCGCCCTGAACGGCATCCAGCCAGTACCAGGCATCGCTCTTGGGGTCATAGATTTCCTTGCCGCGGCCAGTGGTGCCCTGGCGCACGCCGTTTTCGTACCAGTACCAGGGGCCGCCGGGGTATTCCTGATACCAGCCGTTCTCCGGCGGGGCATCATAGGTAGCGGCGTCCTCTTTCACGGTATCCTCGGCCGGTTCAACATCGGCTTTGGGTTCCTCGGTGGCTGCGGTCTCCGGGGTAGCAGTTTCCACCACTGCAATGCTTGCAGCGGTTTCAGCCTGCTGGTCCGGCTCCTGTGCAAAAACGGGCAGTGCCATGGCAGATACCATAGCCAGCGCCAGCAGGAATGCGGTGATCTTTTTCTTCTGCATGTTCCGTTCGTTCCTCCTTATAAATGGGCGCACCTGGGGATTTCCCGGCTGCACCCGGCAGCCTGTTCGGCCGCGCGTTGCTTTTTTAATCAAATGCAGCCGGGCCGAAAAATCAACCACAAACCGCAATTTCATTTATTATACCACACGCCAAAAAATTCCACAACATTTTCACCATTTCCGAATTGTAAAAATTCAGAGCATGTTTTTGGAGTTTTTACCCGGGGGTATTTTTCCGGGAATGTGTTATTAGACCAGGTTGGCGGGCGCACAATGTGCGCCCCTACGGATGGGCAGCAGGTTATATATTAGTCGCACATTTTAAGGCGGCCCGTAGGGAACGGTCTTGACCGTTCCCTACAGAGCATTTCACCACGTACAGCCATCTATAAAATCGTCCGTAGGGCGGGGTGCCCTCACCCCGCCGCAGCCTTATCCCATTGCACACTGTAAATTCATGATGGCCCCAACCTAATTTGTAGGGGACGATGCTTGCATCGTCCCGCATATCGGACCTATGTCTTACAATTTTATTATTACGCTCTGCTCAGGGGGCCACCCCTATCCGGGGCCCCTCACTCAATCACGATCCCCGTTCCATCCAGCAATCTTACCACATCGGGGAAGCTGAACCTTGCGCCTTTCAATTTGTTGGTCTCCAAATCAATGGCGTATTCTTCGGCGGTGCGCAGGTCGGCTTTTTGCAGGTCGCAGCGGGTGAACCGGGTTCCGCCCAGCCGCACGCCGTAAAAGCTGGCCCCAGCCAGGCGGGTATCATCGAAGGTGCATTGCTGCAGTTCCGCCCCGGTCCAGTCAAAGCCGTTCAGCGCCATGCCGGAAAAATCATTGTAGCGGAATGCGCAGTTTTTGATTTTGCCAAACGGCTGGAACACCCCGCTTTTGCCCTGCAGCCCGCCCCACGCCATGGAGCGAAACGCGCTGTTCAGCAGCCAGGCATCTTTCATGGTGGTAAAGCTAAACACCACGCCGGAAAAATTGCAGTGGTCAAAGGTGCAGGCGCTGAACCGGCAGTTCTGCACCCGCGTGCCCAGCCAGCGGCAGTGGTCAAACACGCAGTCCTCAAACTCGGCGTTTTCCAGCAGCTCACCGGGGTCATAATTGGCAAAGGTATCCCCCTGATAAAATCGGCGTTCTGCCATCAAAACTCCTCCTTATGCTGCCGGAAAAATTCAAAGGTATCCCGCACGCTTTCCAGCTCGGTCCAGCGGCGGGTACGCACCGGGTCGCTGTCCAGGTCATAAATGCGGGCACCTGGGATCGCCAGCAAAAACGGCGAATGGGTGGCCAGCACAAACTGGCAGCCATAAAACCGTGCCGAATCCGCCAGAAAGTCCGCCAGGGCGATCTGCCGCGCGGCGGAAAGGCTGTTTTCCGGTTCATCCAGCAGGTAAAGCGCATCCCCGCGCAGTTTTTCCTGGAACATCAAAAAGGCACTCTCCCCGTTGGAATGGGTGCGGATGTTGGGGGACAAAGTTTTGCGCGCCACCCGGGATTTGGAATAGCGCCGTGCCGCGCTGACCTGTTTGAGCCGGTCGTAATCCTCCATGCTGTGCATCTGGAATTTGGCGGTGCGGGCCTCGGTGTATTCATCAAACAGACTGCCGCGGCGGGTATCAATATTATCATTGATGGCGCGCACATCCAGCATATAGTCAAACACATCATCGCTGGTCAAAATCAGGCTGCCCGCCGGGATGGCATGCAGGGTGTGGAACTGGCACCGTGAGACATAATCCGGGAAAAAATCGCTGCGGTTATACTGTGCGCCCCGCTGCAGCCGCAGCGCGTCCGCCATCACGTTGAGCGCCGTGGTTTTGCCGGAACCGTTGCCGCCGTACAAAATGGTAACATCCGCCAGATCCAGCGCTTTCAGCCCCCGGCCCGCAAACAGGCCAAAGGGGTAGAAAGAACCATAGCAGGTCATTTTGGCCCGCGGCGACTCGGCAAGGTAGTTGGCCTCGCTGTTTTGGCTGGGAAAATAAAATTCCGAAAGATAGATCACCGGCTGCTGCCCTCCCCCGCTGTTATATTGGCCCTATTGTACCATGCAGATTGACAAAAGAAAAGGCCGCATTCCTTATATAATAAGGAAATGCGGCTTTGGTGGTCAGGATCGTGCGGGGATGTTGGGGATGCCCGTGTTACGGGGCAAGGGGCCAACACAAATTTTGTTACGGGCAATATGGCAGGGTACGCGGGACGATGCGAGCATCGTCCCCTACAGATGGGGTGCAAGTCCGCGGCAGATATTTATGTTTCTCCACGGCGGGATGAGGGTATCCCGCCCTACAGGCAAATTTACAGGTTATGGCAACTGTTTCTTGTTCCGGCTTATTCCGGTTGGGGTTCAGCCTGTTTTTCGCGGCATTCGGGGCAGATGTAATGGATGGTCAGCTGGTAGGAACGCACTTCGGTCCCAATGGCGTTTTCGATTTCGCGCACCAGCCCGATCACCGGCAGGTCCTGCAGGCTGCCGCAGCAATCGCAGTACAAATGTCCGTGCGGGTTGGAGGTTTTGTCAAACCGGTCGGGGCCGTCCGGCATTTCCAGCCGGGCGATTTCCTTGGCCTGCTCCATCAGCTTTAAGTTGCGGTACACCGTACCGCGGGCAATGCCGGGCATTTTTTCCCTGGCAATGGCAAAAATCTCGTCCGCCGTCAGGTGTTTGGGGCTGTGCTGCAAAATTTCCAAAATCAAGGCACGCTGGCGTGTCATGGCGGGCTCCTTTCTGTATGGTTTCGTTTGTAAGAAAACTTGCAAAATAAGACATTGTAAGATATCTTTACCATAAGAATACACATGTTTCGTGCATTTGTCAACGGGAATTGCTGCCAGCCGGAAATATTTTTAAGAGTTTGTCTGAATTTTGTTTATACAAATGCCGCCGTACCGGCAGCGGCACAGCGGCGTGGTTCTTTCTTTAATGGTATCTTTGAAACCGGGCTGAACGTTTGGTGTTTCAGCCTTCGCTCCGTCAGTTCTTTTCCGGGTCCAGGCAGGCACCGGCTTTGCGGCATTCCAGGTGCAGGTGGCTGCCCTGCTGGGCTTCGGCGGGAACATTCCCGGTGGTGCCCAGGCGGGTCCCGGCGGTTACTTTTTCGCGCTGGGTCACGGCAACTTCTTCCAGCCCGCAGTAGCGCCACACGCGGTCCTGCGCATCGGTCACTTCCACCACGCGGCCCCACAGGGCGTCATCCGCAATGGCGGTCACAGTGCCGGCGGCCACCGCCGTGACCTGTTCGGCGGTATAATCCGCGCCGTTGTGGGTGCGCCAGTCCCCCAGGGTGGGGTTATACACCAGCGTATCCCCGCTGAACGCCTGGCTGGCTTTACCGTTCCAGCCAGCGCGCGGCAAGGCGCCCGGCTGCGCGGACGAAGCAGCAGAGCTGCCAGTCCCGCCGGAGGCGCTGCCAAACTGCCCAGCCCCCTGCTGCAAGGATGACGATGCAGACCCCGCAGCTGACGGCGCGGGCGATGGCTGCGCTGTCGCTACAGGAACATCCTGCGCGGGCTGGTTTACGGCGGCATCCGGTGAATCCCATACGTCTGTTCCCTCCTCTAGGGCCTGCTTTTGGATGCGGGTCAGGTCCTCCACCCCGCGCACCACGCTGCGGATGGCGGCGATCCCGGTAATGGTTGCCGCAAACACCAGCGCAAGGCAGACAAGATATAGCCCTTTTGCCTTCAAAAATGCTTTGATGCTGTTCATCTTCCCCCGTCCTTTGCTTGCCGTGCGGCCAAAGCGCCGGGCGCAAAACCTGCCGCCCGGAATTTTTGACTGCACCGTTCGTGTTGTGTATGCCATTAGTGTTGCGCGGACAGGTTGGATTTATGCACAAAGCGGGCAAAAATACTGCCCGCTTTTGCTATGCAGTTTGCCCCAACGGCACCTTTGTGTTTTGTTTAACCTTGCTCTTGCGTTTTGCCCCACCAGCGTTTATACTTATTATAGTAGGACTATTATGTCCATCACTATTATTATTTGTGAGGTGGAGACAATGAAGGAACCCCTGGTTATTACGATGGCGCGTGAATATGCATCCGGCGGCAGCGAGATCGCCCAGAAAGTTGCTGATCTTTTGGGGATTCCCCTATACAACAAAGAGCTGATCACCATCGCCGCAAAAAAGAGCGGCCTGACGGAAGAAGCCATTGCCGCCAGCGAGACCCAGCGCAGCGGCAGCCTGATCTACAGCCTTTACATGATGGGCAACACCATGCCCCTGGCGGACCAGGTGTACATTTTGCAGTCCAATGTCATCAAGGAAGTTGCCTCCCAGGGTTCCTGCGTGATCCTGGGCCGCTGCGGTGACTATGTTCTGCGTGACCGCCCCAATGTGCTGCGCACCTTTGTGTTCGCCCCCATTGATATCCGTGTGGCAAACGCTAAAGCGCGCCCCGACGCCAAGGATATGCCCGACCGCCTGTGGGAGACCCAGCTGGCCAAGCATGACCGCGCCCGCGCAAGCTATTACAACTACTATACCGAGAACCGCTGGGGCGAAGCGAAAAACTATGATCTTTGCCTGAATGCAGCGATTGGCCAGGATGCCTGTGCCCAGCTGATCGTTCAGGCTGCAAAAGCAATGGAGGCAGCTAATCAGGAATGAGTGATTCCGCACAGAAATACTCTGCATCCCGAATGGGCAGCGCGCCGATAGGCCCGCTGCTCCTTTCGTGTTCAGTACCTATGATGATTTCAATGCTGGTTCAGGCACTTTATAACGTCGTGGACAGCATCTTTGTCAGCCATGTGAACGAAGCGGCGCTTTCCGCCGTTTCGCTGGCGTTCCCCATCCAGAACCTGATGATTGCCTTTGCCGTTGGCACTGCGGTTGGCGTGAACGCCTATCTTTCCCGCTGTTTGGGTGAGGGCAACCGGGCCGAGGCCAGCCGCGCGGCCATGAACGGCCTGTTCCTGGCGTTCTGCGGCGGCATCGCCTTCCTGGTGTTCGGTATTTTGGGTGCGCGGGCGTTCATTGCGTCCCAGACCAACGATGCCCAGATCATGCAGTACGGTGCCGATTATCTTTCTATCTGCACGTTATGGTGCATGGGCTTGTTCCTGCAGTGCATGCTGGAAAAGCTGCTGGTTGCCACCGGGCGCAGTGCGTTCGCCATGGCCAGCCAGCTGATTGGCGCTTTGGTCAACATTGCGCTGGACCCCATCTTCATCTTTGGTTTGTTCGGCGTGCCCCGCATGGAAGCAGCCGGTGCCGCCGTGGCTACCGTGGCCGGGCAGTGGATCGGCGCAGCCGCCGGGCTGACGATGAACCTGCTGTGCAATAAGGACATCAGCCTGACGTTGAAAGGCTTCCGCCCGGCGGGGTCCACCATCAAGCGCATTTATGCGGTGGGCATCCCCTCCATTGCCATGAACGCCATTGGCAGCGTGATGACCTTTGCGATGAACAATATCCTGATTGCCTTTTCCAGCACCGCCGTTGCGGTGTTTGGCGTTTACTTCAAGCTGCAAAGCTTTGTGTTTATGCCCATTTTTGGCATTAACAACGGCATGGTGCCCATTATCGGCTACAATTATGGTGCCCGCCAGCCCAAGCGCATTACCCAAACCATCAAGCTGGCCGTCTGCTTTGCTGAGTGCATTATGCTGTGCGGCCTGATCCTGGCCGAAGTTTTCCCGCAGGTGCTGCTGGGTGTGTTCAACGCCAGCCCCACCATGCTGGCGATGGGCATTCTGGCCCTGCGCATTATCGCTATTCATTTCCCGATGGCAGGTTTCAGCGTGATTTCTTCCTCCGCGTTCCAGGCACTGGGGCGCGGCACGCTGGCGCTGCTGGTATCGGTGATCCGCCAGCTGGTTGTGCTGGTGCCCGCCGCCTGGCTGCTGAGCCGCACCGGCAACGTGAATGCCGTGTGGTTCGCTTTCCCCATTGCAGAGCTGGTTGCCGTTACGCTGTGCGCTGTGTTTATGCGTAAATGCCGCCGCGATATCCTGCTGCCGATGGAAGCCGGTCAGAAAACGACTGCCGCTGTATAAGGAGGGGTTTGTATGCTGCGCCATATCAAACCGGGCATGCTGGTGTTCAGTGTGCTGTACATTCTGCTTGGCCTGCTGTTGCTGCTTGCCCCGCAGGCAGTCGCCGATGTGTTCTGCATTGCGCTGGGCTTGTTGGTGATTTTGTGCGGGCTGCAAAGCCTGTACGGCTATTTTAAGAAAGACAACGGCAGCATCCGCGCCGCCGTCAGCCTGCTGCTCAGCCTGCCCACCATTGCGCTGGGCATGTGGGCACTGCTGTGTACCGTACAAAGCGCCATGACCTTTGAATGGCTGCTGCCGCTGCTGTTTGGCCTGATGCTGCTGGTGGATGGCGTGGTGCGCGCCCAGTCTTCCTTTGCCCTTGCCAAGCGCAAAGGGCAAAAATGGTGGGTGGTACTGCTGCTCAGCCTTGTTTCGCTGTTGTGCGGGGCATTGCTGGCGTGTTCCCAGCTGCTGAACAACCGCGGCGTGGATCTTTTGCTGTTGTCCGGCATCTTTTTGCTGGCAGAGGGCATTTTGAACCTGTGCTGCACCATTTATATTGCGATGGAATTTCACGCACTGGACCGGCTGGACGCCGCCAAAGCGGAGATGGAAAGCAATGCTGCGCCGGAACCCGCCCCCGAAGAACCCTCCCCTGCCCCAGCTGAACCCACTGCGGAAGAAACCGCCGAACCGGACCTGCCCGATGTGCCAGTCCCGGAACTGACCACCGAGCCGCAGGAGCCCGACCAAGAGCCCACGGCGGACGCCGCAACCTGATGTTACCCTGCGCTGAAACGGCGCTTATTTGTAAATTTAAGGAGCAATTACCCTACATGAACAATTATGATCTGATTATCGTTGGCGCCGGCCCGGCCGGTATTTTCACCGCACTGGAACTGCTGCGCAAAAGCAGCAAGACCACCGGCCCGCGCATCTGCCTGATTGAAAAGGGCAAACCGGTAGAAAAGCGCCACTGCCCCAAGGATAAAACCGGCCACTGCGTGAACTGCAAACCCACCTGCGCCATCACCACCGGCTTTTCCGGTGCCGGTGCGTTTTCGGACGGCAAGCTGTCCCTTTCCTATCAGGTTGGCGGCGAGCTGCCGGAGCTGATCGGCGAAGATTTTGCCCAGGAGCTGATCAACTACACCGACAAAATCTATCTGGAATTTGGTGCTGACCCGCATGTGGAAGGCGTTTACGAGGGCAGCGAGATCAAGGAGATCCGCAAGCGCGCCATCCAGGCCGGCCTGCAGCTGGTGGACTGCCCCATCCGCCACCTTGGCACCGAAAAGGCCCAGCAGCTGTACCTGAACATCCAGAACTATCTGCTGGCCCGCGGTGTGGAGATGCTGTTCAACACCGAATGTGACAACATTCTGCTGGAGGGCAGCGAGTGCAAGGGCGTTGTGATTACCGAAAAGGGCGAGCGCCGCGAGCTGCGCGCCGACCAGGTTGTAATTGCCACCGGCCGCCGCGGTGCAGACTGGCTGGAAAAACTGTGTGCCGAGCACAACATTGCCCACAAGCCCGGCACCGTTGATATTGGTGTGCGTGTGGAGTGCCGCAACGAGATCATGGAGACCATCAACAAGGTCCTGTACGAAGGCAAGCTGATCGGTTACCCCAACCCGTGGAAGAACAAGGTCCGCACCTTCTGCCAGAACCCCGGCGGTTTTGTTGCACAGGAAAACTACGACAATGACCTGGCGGTCGTCAACGGCCACAGCTACAAGGACCTGAAATCCGGCAACACCAACCTGGCCATTCTGGTCAGCCACAACTTTACCGAGCCGTTCAACCAGCCCATTGCCTATGCTCAGAAGGTCGGCGAGCTGACCAACATGCTGGGTGCCGGGCACATTCTGGTGCAGCGTTACGGTGATATCCTGGACGGCAAGCGCACCTGGGCCAAGGAGCTGGCACATTCCAATGTGCGCCCCACCCTGAAAGATGCCGTTGCGGGTGATATTACCGCCGCCATGCCGTACCGTGCCATGGTAAGCATTATTGAGTTCATCAAGATGGTGGACCACGTTGCCCCCGGCTTTGCCGCACCGGAAACCCTGCTGTACAGCCCGGAACTGAAGTTCTATTCCAACAAGGTCAAGATGGACACCGACCTGGAAACCAACATTGCCGGCCTGCATTGCCTGGGCGATTCTTCCGGCTGGACCCGCGGTTTGATGATGGCTTCCGTCATGGGCGTTTTGATGGGCCGCAAGCTGATTGAAAAGCACGATATGTGAGTTATACGGGGGTTTTTATGTTCCTTCTTTGAAAAGAAGGAACCGAAGAAACTTTAATCATATTATCACATAAAATAAAATTAAGGGCACATCACCGGTGGATTATGCGATGTGCCTTTTTTGTAGCTTTTATAGAGAAGTATAAGCGTTTCATCCCAATGCGCCGTAGGGCGGCCAGCCCTCTGGCCGCCGAATGGGCACATGTTTTTGTTTTTTGGTAACATATATCACTCTGCCCGTCATGCGGGACGATGCAAGCATCGTCCCCTACAAATTGTTTGCGGCGTTTGTGGTAACCCGCAAGGTTTCTCCGCGGCGGGGTGAGGGCACCCCGCCCTACAAATAATTTTCAAGTTTGGCAACGCATTATAAAATGTTCTGTAGGGAACGGTCTTTACCGTTCCGGGTGTTCGCCATATTTCGATTTTGTGGGACATTGTTTGCAAGTTTTCGGAACGGTCTTGACCGTTCCCTACAAATCGTTTTTCGATTTACACCAATCGCTATAAAGCCCAAATAGCAAAAAGGCGCACCACACAATTTCTTGTGTGATGCGCCTTTAATTATTCTCTGTACGATATTGTATTAAAGTTTCTTCGGTCCCTTCTTTTCAAAGAAGGGACAAAAACTCCCGTAAAAGAACTCAGTTCCCGCTTTCAGCCGTTGCGGTGGACTGGGTGCTTTCGCCCAGGGTCACTTCGCAGCTGATAACCTTGCCGTCACGCTCTACCTGCAGGGT
Source organism: Acutalibacteraceae bacterium (assembly GCA_963626055.1). GTDB lineage: Bacteria > Bacillota > Clostridia > Oscillospirales > Ruminococcaceae > Gemmiger. Next base: position 52,169 of record CAVFVI010000004.1, on the reverse strand, counting down.
AACGGTATCGCCAACTTCCTTGCTCTGGCAGTACTTCTGCACATCGGATGCACTGGATACCGCCACATCATCAATCGAGATAATGCGGTCGCCCAGTTTCAGGCCGCCCTTTTCGGCGCCGCTGCCGGATGCGATCTGGTAGATATACACGCCATAGTTGCTGACACCATACTGCATGGCAGTCTGGGCATCATTGATGGTGATGACCGTAACACCCATGGCCGGGCGGGCAACATAACCCTTTTCGATCATCTGTTTTGCCATTTCCATGGCGGTGTTGATGGGGATTGCAAAGCCAAGGCCCTCGGCATCGCTGGAGCTGCTCTTGGCGTTGACAATGCCGATCAGCTCACCGTTTGCATTGAACAGGCCGCCGCCGGAGTTGCCCGGGCTGATGGAAGCGCTGGTCTGGATCAGGTTCATATCGTTGCCCTGAACGGTAACTTCACGGTTCAAGGCGCTGACAATACCATTGGTAACGGTGTTGCTCAGGGTACCCAGCGGGTTGCCAACGGCAATGGTGGTTTCGCCAACAGCCAGGCTGTCGCTGTCGCCAATCACAGCCGGGGTCAGGCCGGTGGCTTCAATTTTCAGGACCGCAACGTCCGAAGTAGAATCCTGGCCAACGATCGTTGCGCTATACTCGGTACCGTCCGCCAGCTGCACCGTGATGTTGTTTGCGCCGGAAACCACGTGGGCACAGGTCATAATGTAACCATCCTGCGAGATGATCACACCGGAGCCTGCGCCGCTCTGCACATAGCTGCCGCCAAACCAAGTGTTGGTGCTGACCATCTGCTCGGTGGTGATGGCCACAACGCTGGGCTGTACCAGCGCGGCAACATCCTGAATCGACAGGTTGGTGCCGTTGGTGCTGCCCTGGGATACAGAATCCGTGTTGGTGTCACGCTGAACCTGCTGGACCACAACCTGGCCGCCGGTCAGGCCGGTACGGCTGGCAACCACAGTGCCTGCCAGACCGCCGCCAAAGCCAAGGGCTACCACGCCGATGCAGGCCGCCACACGCAGCAAAACCTTTTTGCCGCCGTGGCTCTTTTTGGGCTCATTCTGCGGGGGCTGCGGGTTGCTGGAATAGCTGTAGCCATTGTAGCCGCCGTTATTGCCGTTGCCGCCGTTGCCGCCATTGCCTGCAGCGGGACCCTGGGGGTTATAGCTGCTGTTCTGCTGGCCGGAATAGTTGGAATAATCCGTCTGTGCGGTGTTGGCGGTGTTCATGCCGCTGCTGCCCACGTTGGGGTAACCGGACTGCTCTGCCTGGGGCTGTTCCGGCTGAGTGCCCGCTGGCTGCCCGTTATTATTCTGCGGGCCGCCATTGTTGTAAAGACCCGAATAATCATATTCACTCATGATAAAACGCTCCTTTGTTCTGCCGCGCGGCGCTTGGGGCCGCCGGGCGGTGATGCGCGGTCTGGCGGAAGCTTTTGCTTTGTTTTCTTTGCTTCCCTCAACCTTGTGCCTACAGTATAACCGTTAATTGTGAAAACAGTTTCTCGACTGCGTGAAAGAAATGTGAAAATCTTCAAAAATCAGTTCAATTTGGGCTGTGGTTTGACTTTATCCGCCCCATGCCGTACAATCAGTTGCAGACTGAAACATTAGGGGGAGTTTGCCCATGCGGATTGAAAAAACGGCACCGGACGCACAAAACCGCTGTGTCTATTCGTTATATAAAGAGAAAGGCTGTATCGGCCATGCCGCTACCTGCGCCGATTGTTTTGAAGCGCTGGAAATCGCCCCGGAATGGCGGGGCCGCGGGTACGGCAGCTACCTGCTGCGGGAAGTTTTGCGCCAGAACGGCGGCTTTGACCGCACCGCCCCCAGCGAGTTCACCGCGCCGCTGCCGGATGCCGACAATGCCGCTGCGCAGGCGCTGGCGGCAAAGTTCGGGTTTGTGCCGCGCGGCGGGCTGCTGGTGCGCCGCCGCGTGCCGGACCTGACGGCGGTGGAGCTGACCCACCGCTTTTTGCGCAGCACACTGGCACCGGGCGGGCTGTATCTGGATGCCACCTGCGGCAACGGGCACGATACCCTATTTTTATGCAGCGTTGCCGGGGAAAATGGCCGGGTGATCGGGCTGGATATCCAGCCCCAGGCCGCGGCCAACACCAATGCGCTGCTGGCCGCCAACGGCATGGCTGCCATTGGCCGCGCGGAGTGCTGTGACCACCGGGAGCTGCTGCGCTTTGCCCCGCCGGGCAGCGCCGACTGCGTGATGTTCAACTTTGGCTGGCTGCCGGGTGCGGCGCATGATGTACACTCGACAGCGGATTCCACCCTGCCCGCGCTGCAGGCCGGGCTGGATGCCCTGAAGCCCGGCGGCGTGCTTGCCGCGGTGCTGTACAGCGGCAAGGTGATCGGCAATGCGGAGAAAAAGGCGGCGGCGGAGTTTTTCCGCAGCCTGCCGCTGGCCGATTACACCGTGCTGATCTGCGAATTTGCCAACTGGGCCGATACCGCTCCCCTGCCCTGCTTTGTCATCAAGCGGGAAAAATAACGGCTGGAGCCGCAATCAAAAGGAAGTGCTGCCATGCTGCAACAGGAAATACAAAACCCCGGCTGGCGGGTGCTGAACCGCGATGTGATCAAATACATCGCGATGGCCGCCATGCTGCTGAACCACATCGCCAACATTTTTCTGGTGCCGGGCACCCTCTGGTACGAGGTACTGGTGGATATCGGCTACTTTACCGCCATTACCATGTGCTATTTTCTGGTGGAGGGCTTCCGGTACACCCACAGTCGCAAACAGTATGCGTTGCGGCTGTTCGGGTTCGGCGTAATTTCACAGCTGCCGTTCTCGATGGCGTTTGCCCAGAACGGCATTCTGGAATTTCAGGATTTCAACATGATGTTCACACTGTTCCTGTGTTTTTGCATCCTGTTGTGTGCCGAAACCATCCGGAACCGCTTTTTGTGCGGCGTGCTGATCGCGCTGTTGATTTTCGGTTCGCTGTTTTGTGACTGGGCGCTGTTGGCCCCGGTGTTCACCCTGCTGTTCCGCTGGTCCGGCCAGGACCAAAAACGTCTGCGGTTCAGTTTTGCCCTTTCCGCCGCGCTGTTCGGCTGGCTGAATTACACCAGCAGCGTGGGGCTTTACCCCACCGCACAGTGTTTGCTGATGGCCTGCGGCAGCATGGCGGGCATTGCGGCATCCGGGTTTGTGATTTTGTACCTGTACAACGGCCAGCGGGCGGCGCGGGGAAAGAAATTTTCGCAGTGGTTCTTCTATCTGTTTTACCCGGTGCATCTGTTGGTGCTGGGGGTAATTCGGGTGATGACATGATGGGCATTGCAGCATATTTTTACCGTCACACACCCCGGCGGGACGATGCAAGCATCGTCCCCTACAAATTTTGATTAAGCACATCACAAATTTGTAATGTGCAATAGGGCAAAGTTGCGGCGGGATGAGAGCGCCCATCTCCGGCCTAAGAGCCGGACCTGCGGTCCGGTTGGCCTCCGAAACGCGCCTGCGGGCGCAGCGCCCTACCGGTTATTTCCGGGTTAGCCGCACACAATAAGCCACATTGTAGGGAACGGTCTTGACCGTTCCGGGTGTTTGCCATATTTTCATTTTATGGAGAATGTTTGTAGGTTTTCGGAACGGTCAAGACCGTTCCCTACAGATTGTTTTTCAGATTTGCACTGCTTTCTATAAAGTCAATGTCAAAAAGGCGCACCACACTGTGTTATTTCGTGTGATGCGCCTTTATTTATCTTTTGTGTTCTATTATACTAAAGTTTCTTCGGTTCCTTCTTTTCAAAGAAGGAACAAAATCTCCCGTAAAATCAACTCACAGCGTTTCCGGGTACTCCGCGTCGATGGCAGCCAGCAGGCGGGGTGCGCTTTCGCGGGTATCGGTCATGCGCACGGCATTGCGCAGGGGCAGCACCGCACGCGGGCTGACGGACAGCTCATCCACACCGATCGCCAGGAAGGTTTCGGTCAGGGTCAGGTCCGCACCAAGCTCGCCGCAGATGCCAACCCAAATGCCGTTCTTGTGGGCGTTCTCCGTCACCATCTTCAACAGGCGCAGCACTGCCGGGTTGTGCGGGTCATAAAAACGTCCCAGATCATTGTTCTGGCGGTCACAGGCCAGGGTGTACTGGGTCAGGTCATTGGTGCCGCAGCTGAAGAAATCCACTTCCTTGGCCAGGCGGTCGCTCATAACCGCTGCCGCCGGGGTTTCGATCATAATACCGATCTGTACATCTTCCGCAAAAGGAATGCCCTCGGCTTTCAGGTCACGCTTGACTTCCTCGCAGTACTTCTTGGCTTCGCGCACTTCCCACACGCTGGTCACCATGGGGAACATGATGCCCAGCTTGCCGAACGCGGAAGCACGGTACAGGGCACGCAGCTGGGTCTTGAAGATCTCCGGGCGGGTCAGGCAGATACGCAGGGCGCGCATGCCCATGGCCGGGTTATCCTCTTTTGGCAGGTTAAAGTAGCCGATCTGCTTGTCCGCGCCGATATCCAGCGTGCGGATGATAACTTCCTTGCCGCCCATATCAGCCAGAACCTTTTTGTAGGCTTCAAACTGCTGGTCCTCGGTGGGGTAATCCGGGCTGTTCAGGTACAGGAACTCGCTGCGGAACAGGCCGATGCCGCCGCCATCGTTCACCTGCACGGCATGTACATCGTCCGGGGAGCCAATGTTGCAGTAAATGCGGATGCTCTTGCCATCCTTGGTCACATTGGGCTGGCCTTTCAGGGTTTCCAGCAGGCGCTGCAGGCGCAGCTGCTCTTCCCGCTTTTTCAGCAGGTAATCACGGGTCATATCGTCCGGGTCGATGACCACATTGCCGGTAGCGCCGTCAATGATGCAGGGGCGACCCTCATATTCCGGCTTCAGGGCATCGCCCACGCCAACAATGGCGGGAATGCCCATGGTGCGGGCCAGAATGGCCGTGTGGCTGGAACCGGAACCGCCCGCCGTGATAAAGCCCAAAATCTTGGATTTATCCAGCTGCACGGTTTCCGAAGGTGCCAGGTCGTCCGCAGCCAGCAGCACCGGCACATCCGAAGCAATGCCGCCCTGCACTGCGCCGGACAGGATGCCCAGGATGCGGTCCGATACATCGCGCACGTCTGCCGCACGGGCCTGCATGTAAGAGTCGTCCATGGATTCAAACATGGCGGCGAACTGAACGGCGGTATCCGAAATCGCGGCCTCGGCGTTCATCTTTTCGTTGTTGATATGGTCGGAGATGGCTTCCTCGTAATCGAGATCCTCGGCCATCATCTGGTGGGTCTCAAACAGCATGGCGGCCTCATCGCCGGCTTCGGCGCGGGCCTTTTCGGCCAGTTCGCCCAACTGCTCAATGGCGGCGGTCTGCGCGCCCTTGAAACGGTGCCACTCGGCATCGGGATCGGTCACGGTATAGCGGGGGATCTCGGTTTTGGTGCGGTGATAGAAATAAAGCGGGCCAACGCCAACGCCGGAAGATACGCCCTTGCCCTGAATACTGATCATAACAAGCGTCCTTTCTTTGGTGTTCAATGGAGTTCCTGACTGGTCATTTTATACAACAGCCAAATGCAGCAGAAAACAAAATGCGGCTGCCTGCCCCAGCGCCGGGTAAGGGCTTTGCTGGGGCAGGCGCCGCAAACAAAAGGATTCAATTACAAATGCTCTTTGAAGAATGCTTCCAGTGCCGGTGCTGCGGTATCCTCGTCCTCGCCTTCCACGGTAACGGTAACGGTATCGCCGCACTTAACGCCCATACCCATCAAAGCCATCAGTTTCAGCGCGTTGCTGGATTTATCGCCCTTGATGACGGTAACAGTGCTCTTATACTTTTTGACCTCTTTGACCAGCAAACCGGCCGGACGGGCATGGATGCCAACTGCTTCCTGAATGGTATAATCAAACTGCTTCATAGATGCGTCTTCCTCTCTGTTCCACAGCTTTTTAACAAACCTGTGGAGAATTTAACAATTTGATTATACCAGTAATGTTGAGCAAAGTCAATGCAAATACTGCATTCTACCCTGTCGTTTTTTGTAAGTTTTCACAAAATCAACAAAATGTTTTTAACAATATTGTGGTTTCACTCGGTTTCAGTTTTCCTGCCCGGCCAGGAAGGCGCGCAGGGTATCCTCCGGCCGGGGGGTATGGTTTGCATAGCGCTGGCGCAGTTCCGCCGTGGCAGTGGACATAATGTAAGGGTGCCCCACCAGATCCAGCATGGCAACGTCATTATAGTTATCGCCAAAGGCCATCACATCCGCCGGGTCAATGCCCAGCACACGGCAGATGCTCTGCACGCCAATGCCCTTGTTTGCCACGGTGGTGTCGATCCACTTGGGCCCCGCCACAGCGCAGTTGGCCTGCTGCCATTTGGGCACAAAGCGCTCCACAAACGGCTCCACGCCATCCACCAAATAGACGGACACCTTGACGATATCCTCCGGGATCTGGGCGGGGTCTGTGATGACAGTATAATTGTTGCCAATGAACTTGATGCGGTCCACCACGCCGTGCCCGCGCTCCATCAGGTAGGACATGTTTTCGCCGGAAAGCATCACTTCGCCCAAACCATCGGTGTTGTTCCAGAAATCCCAGGCGATCTCTTCCGCCAGGGCGCGGGGCATCGGCGTTTTGGCGATCACTTTGCCGCCGCGGTAGACAACCGCGCCGTTCTCACACAGGTAGGTGCAATCGTCCGCCACGGGGGCAAACAGTTTGCGCAGGCTGGTATACTGTCGCCCGCTGGCCGGGCAGAACAGGATACCACGGTCATGCAAAGCGCGGATCTCATCAAAAATTTCGCCCTCGATCAGCTTTTTCCCATATTGCAGCAGGGTACCGTCCAGATCGCTGCAAACCATTTTTACCATATTCTCTTCCCCCTGATTGCTTTTCCTGAAGCAACGTAATATATTATTTAATATAGTAAAAGTATAACAAACATAATCCTGTTTTTCAATTTAGCCCGGTGGTAGAATTATTCCGGGCCGGGAGGTAAAATTATGGCAGTTATCACAGTATGCGGCAAGACGCCGGATGTTGGCAGCGCAGCCTTTGTGGCCCCCAATGCCACGGTAGCCGGGGATGTTGTGCTGGCCGCAGGCAGCAGCGTATGGTATGGCGCGGTGGTGCGCGGGGATACCGGTGCCATCCGCATTGGCAGAAACAGCAATATCCAGGATAACGCCGTGCTGCACACCGGGCCGGGCCTTGGGGTGACGATCGGCGAAAATGTATCCATCGGCCACAGCGCGGTGGTGCATGGCTGCACTGTTGGGGATGGCGCTTTGATCGGCATGCACGCCACGGTGATGAACGGCGCTGTGGTGGGCAAAAACGCCGTGGTTGCCGCCGGGGCGCTGGTGTTGGAAAACACGGTGATCCCGGACGGCATGGTGGCCATGGGGGTGCCCGCCAAAGTACACGGAGCCGCCAGCCCCGCCCTGGTGGAAGCCAACCAAAAAAACGCCGAAGGGTATGTGGCGGAAGCCGCCGCCCATGCAGAGGCAAACCGGTAATTTATAAAAAATGTGTGGTTCTCCTTAAAATTTGTTTGTGGGATGCATCACATGTTTTTAAGTTCTGCCTGTGGAGCCACCCTTCACCGGCTCCGCCGGAGCGCGCAAACAGCGCCCGGTCCCTTCTGTCGCTTCGCGACATCTCCCCGCCCCGCGGGGAGTCCCTCTCAAGGGAAGCCCATCTTATTTGTAACGTTTTACGACCAATACGCCATGGCATATGAATCAGGGCATCGGAACGGTCACTGCGCCCGCAGGCGCGTTTCGGAGGCCAACCGCCGCAGGCGGCTCTTAGGCCGGAGATAGACCGTTCCCTACAGATTGTTTTATTATGCGTTGCCAACCGATAAAGCGTCTGTAGGGCGCGATGCCCCCATCGCGCCGGGGAGAGACGTAACCCATTTGCCACAAACGCTGCAAATATTTTGTAGGGGACGATGCTTGCATCGTCCCGCGGACGGGCCACGCTGGATATCTCACCCCGCCACTCGCCCACAAAGCGGCGGGCGCACAATGTGCGCCTCTACGGATAAAGTTTCGGCACATCATTGAATTTATGGTGTACGGTCAAGCATTTGCCTTTTTCCCCGGCGGGATGAGAGCATCCCGTCCTACAAATAAGATTCAGGAACAGTACACATGTGCAAGGGCCTCGGACGTACAATGTACACCCCTACCAAATGCTTTTCATCAATTTTTTGCCTTTTTCTCCCCTTTACCGGTCAAAAATCGGGTATCAGGCGTTGCAATCCCATAAAAATCATAGTAAAATAAAAAAGTATGTCTTACCATCTTTCAGGCACTGCCTGAAAACCAGAGTGATAGAGGAGTGTTCCCCATGTGACGGAAGCAGGCAACCGTAAAAAGTCACATTGCAATGGAATAAAGGAGTATTGACTTTCATGGCAACTTTGCGTGAAGAAATCGAACGCCGCCGGACGTTTGCGATCATTTCGCACCCGGACGCCGGCAAAACCACATTGACCGAAAAGCTGCTGCTGTACGGGGGAGCCATCCAGACCGCCGGTTCCGTCAAGGGCAAGCAGAGCGCCAAGCATGCAGTTTCTGACTGGATGGATATTGAAAAACAGCGCGGTATCTCTGTTACCTCCTCTGTTTTGCAGTTCAACTATCAGGGCAAGTGCATCAACATTCTGGATACCCCCGGCCACCAGGACTTCTCCGAGGATACCTACCGCACCCTGATGGCGGCGGATTCCGCCGTCATGGTCATCGACGCCGCCAAGGGCGTTGAGGCCCAGACCATCAAGCTGTTCAAGGTCTGCACCCTGCGCCATATCCCCATTTTCACCTTCATCAACAAGATGGACCGCGAAGCCCGCGACCCGTTTGAGCTGATGGAAAACATTGAAACCATCCTGGGCATCAAAACTTACCCCATGAACTGGCCCATCGGCTGCGGCAAAGAGTTCAAGGGTGTGTTTGACCGCAACACCCGCAAGGTGCTGGCCTTTGAGAGCGATGGCCGCGCCAACGGCGTGAAGATGGTGGACGAGATCACCGCCGAGCTGGGCGCGCCGGAAATGGACGACCTGATTGGCGCAGCCAACCACCAGAAACTGGCTGACGACATTGAGCTGCTGGATGGTGCCGCCGAAGAGTTTGACCTGGATGCTGTGCAGCACGGTCAGCTGAGCCCGGTGTTCTTTGGCTCGGCATTGACCAACTTTGGCGTGGAACCGTTCCTGAAAGAGTTCCTGCGCCTGACCCCGCCGCCGCTGCCCCGCAAGGATGCCCCCACCGGCGATGTGGTGGACCCCTGCAGCGAGCAGTTCAGCGGCTTTGTGTTCAAGATCCAGGCCAACATGAACAAGAATCACCGCGACCGTATTGCGTTTTTGCGCATCTGCTCCGGCAAGTTTGAGCGCGGCATGGAAGCGTTCCATGTGCAGGAGGGCAAGAACATCAAGCTTGCCACCGGCACCAGCCTGATGGCTGACGACCGCGCCATTGTGGACGAAGCCTATGCCGGCGATATCATCGGCCTGTTTGATCCGGGCATCTTCTCCATCGGCGATACGCTGTGTACCGGCAAGCAGCATGTGCAGTTTGCGGGCATCCCCACCTTTGCACCGGAGCATTTTGCCCGCGTGACCCAGGTGGACACGATGAAGCGCAAACAGTTCGTGAAAGGCATGGAACAGATTGCACAGGAAGGTGCCATCCAGATCTTCCGCGACCTTGGCTCCGGCATGGAGGAAGTCATCGTTGGCGTGGTCGGCGTGCTGCAGCTGGAAGTGCTGGAATACCGCCTGCGCAACGAATATAACGTTGATATCCGCATGCAGACCCTGCCGTATGAGCACCTGCGCTGGATCATGAACGACCCGGACGAGCTGGACCCCAAGACGCTGGACCTGACCAGCGATACCCGCTGCATCGAGGACCTGAAGGGCAACCACCTGCTGCTGTTCGGCAGCCCGTGGAGCATCAACTGGGCCGAGCAGCACAACGAGCAGCTGAAACTTTCCGAGTTCGGCAACCTGACGTTCTGATTTTATTTTGTAATTACGAAAAAAGGCATTGCGGGCCGCGCGTCTGCAATGCCTTTTTTGCATCTTGCGGTTGCACATGGGGGCCAAAACGGGTATACTGAAAGAGTATAACTTTGTCCTTTTGCAGAAAGGAGGCGGCCCGGATGAAGGCTGACCGCTATTTGTTTGATGGTTCCCACCCCTGCGCACTGCGCAAGCTGCCCTGTGACAGCAGGGATGACCATGTAAAGAAAGAGGATATCCTGGCCAAAACCGCCGAAAACCTGGAAAAGATGGCCGCCCTGCAGGACGCCTTTTACGCCGACGGGCGCGAGGGCCTTGTGATTATTCTGCAGGCGCTGGACGCCGCCGGGAAGGACAGCACCGTAAAGCATGTAATGGGCGGCCTGAACCCCCAGGGCGTGCAGGTGACCAGCTTTAAGCAACCCACCAGCGAGGAACTGCACCACGACTTTTTATGGCGGGTGAACAAGGCCCTGCCGCCCCGCGGCAGCATTGCCATTTTCAACCGCAGCTATTACGAGGATGTTCTGGTGGTGCAGGTCCACGACCTGCAAAAGACCTACCAGATGGCCCCGCGCGTGCTGGAGGACAGCAAAAAGGACTTTTTTGAAAAGCGCTACCGCCAGATCAGCAACTATGAAGAATACCTGTACGAGAACAGCTACCGCGTGGTCAAAATTTTCCTGCACGTTTCCAAGGACGAGCAGAAAAAGCGCTTTTTAGAGCGCATTGACCGCCCGGAAAAGAACTGGAAGTTCTCCTGCTCCGATCTGAAAGAGCGGATGCGGTTTGACGAATATCTGGATACCTTTGATGAGGTCATCACCGCAACCGCCACCAAACACAGCCCATGGTATGCTATCCCGGCTGACCAGAAATGGTACACCCGCTACCTGGTCAGCGAAATCGTGCTGGATGCTTTGCAGAAGAGCTGCCACGAATACCCGGTGCTTTCGGACGATGCAAAGGTCGAACTGCTGAACTGCAAGGCTGCACTGGAACAGGAATAATGCCAAACGCTGCCGGGGCCGCAACCCTGGCAAGCCGCAAAAGGAGGGGCGCACTTTGCCGCCGATCCGCGTATTACAAATCATGCCCGCCATGGACGCCGGCGGCATGGAAACCTTTGTCATGAATGTCTACCGTGCCGTGGACCGCAGCCAGGTACAGTTTGACTTTTTGTACCATTATAACAAGCCCTGCTTTTATGATGCTGAAATCGAAGCCCTGGGCGGGCACATCACCAAGCTGACGGTGCGGCAGGATAATAATATCCCAAAATACCTGCATGACCTGCGTGCCTTTTTTACCGCGCACCCGGAATACAAGGTCATTCACGGGCATTACAGCGGCTTTGGCATGTTTTATAACGCGGTAGCCCGCCGCTGCGGGGTGCCGGTGCGGGCGGGCCACAGCCACAACACCGCCTATGAGCACAACCTGGTGGGCCAGCTGGACCGGGTGATGAGCTCCCGCTTTGACCATGACTTGACCCATCGTTTTGCCTGCAGCCAGCGCGCCGGGGAGATGCTGTACGGCAAACACCCGTTCACCGTGCTGCCCAACGGCATTATGACCGATGTGTTCGCCCACCACGACCCCGCCGCCCGCGCTGCCCTGCGCACCGAACTTGGCGTGCAGGAAAACGAAGTGCTGTTCGGCCATGTAGGCCGCTTTTGTGAGCAGAAAAACCACGCCGGGCTGCTGCGCATTTTTGCCGGGGTCAGCCGCCGCACGCCCAATGCCCGGCTGGTGCTGATCGGCACCGGCGAGCTGGTTGATTCTACCCGCGCCCTTGCCCAGGAACTTGGGCTGGGCGATCGGGTGATCTTCGCCGGGGTGCGCAAGGATATGGCGGCGCTGTACCACGCCATGGATGTATTTTTGCTGCCCAGCCTGTTTGAGGGGCTGCCCGTTGTTCTGGTAGAAGCCCAGGCTGCGGGCCTGCCCTGCTTTGTGGCCGATACGGTGGACCCCGGTGCGGCGTTTGCGGGCAACATCCACTATCTGCCCTTACAAGATGAAGCCGCCTGGGCCGATGCCATTGCCGCGGCGGACCTGACCCGCGACCCCAACGCCCAGGCCAAGGCCGTTGCCGCGGGGTTTGATGTACACACCAGCGCGGGCATCCTGCAAAAATTTTATCTGGAACAGACGCAAAAATATACAAAGGAGGTGCAGCGATGAACCAGACCGAGCCCCAGTTCAAAGGCCCCGCTATCGCCGTGGTGGTGCCGGTACATAACGGCGCCGTGTTTTTGCAGCAGTGTCTGGCATCCCTGGCTGCACAGACCTTTGCTGATTTTGCCTGTTTTGTGGTGGACGATGGTTCCACCGATGAAAGCGCCGAGCTGGCCGCCGCGTGGGAAAGCCGGGACGCCCGGTTTGTTGTGATCCACCAGCGCCAGAGCGGCGTTGCCGCCGCCCGCGCCGCCGGGGTGCGCGCCGGGTTGAACCTGAAAGCCCAGTGGTTCGCCTTTTGCGATGCGGACGACTGTTACCACAAGCAGTTTTTGGATGCGCTGTACCGCGCGGCCCAAACCACCCACTGCCCCATCGCCTGCTGCCGGTACGACTGCTTTACCGAGGATATTCCCACCGAGAGCGCACCGCCCAGCCAGACCACCGTGTTCCAGCCGCCCGCCCATCTGGATGCCCTGCTGCATGACCACCGGGTGGATTTTGGGCTGTGGAACAAGCTGTATACCCACGAGCTGATCACCGCCGAAATCATGGATAACGGCCTTGCCTACAACGAAGATCTTGTGGCCAACTGGCAGATCTTCAGCGCGGCAAACGGCTGTGCCTATGTGGATTTTGCGGGCTATCATTACCGCCAGCACGCGGCATCGGCCAGCCACCGCGCCCTGCCGCCGGAAAGCATTGACCAACAGCGCCAGGCCGCCGTGTTCATCCGCGAGCACGCCAGCCCGGCCATCCAGCAGAGCGCCAACGCCTTTTATTATGAAAAGCTGGTCTACCTTGCCAGCATGATTTTGCGGCGGGACGATGCCGCCGCCTACCGCGTGCAGATCAACGAGCTGGGGGTGGGCATCCGCGCCGGATTGCAGGATCCCAACCTGGGCCGCAACCCACGGCTGCCGCTGGCCATCCGCGCGGCGGCGTGGGCAACCATCAACTGCCCGGTGCTATGGCGCAAAGTGTGCCGCACCATGTTGAAAGACCGGCGCTGACCCCTTTTGCACAGGATAAACACGATGCGTATTTTATTTGTACTGGATAGTGTGGAAAACCCAACCTCTGCCAATGTGCTGATGGCACAGCGCCTGGCAGGGGCGCTTTGTGCTTCCGGGCACACCGTCCACCTGCTGGAATTGTGGGATGGCCTGCACCCCCAGCCGGAACTGCCCGGCTGTACTGTGCACCGCCTTGCCTTTGCGGACGAACGCCTGATGAACGCCGCGCTGGAAAACGGCCGCAGCGGCGGTTCACCCATTCCGGTGCGGCTGGCGCGGCTGTGCTGCCACCCCACGGCGGTGGCGGCGGCGTTCCGCCAGCTGGTGCTGCACGCCCCGCGCCGGGTGGTGGATACCCGCCATGAGCTGGAAAAGCTGGATGCTGAATTTCATTTTGAGGTAATCTGCGCCGTCTGTGCCCCCTACCGCAGTGCTTTTGCGCTGGAAACCGCGCAGGTTCAGGCAAAAAAAGCCATCTGGCAGCTGGATCCCTATGCTTCCAACCGGGATTACCAGGCCCCCGGCGGCTACCCGCGGGAGCTGGAACTGCTGAACCATCTGGACATCGCGTTCATCACCCGGCAGGCCGTTGGGGATTATGCCCCCGGTGCACCGCTGGCTGCGGCAGTGGAAAAAATCCATGTTCTGGATTTTCCCAGTCTGGTTCCCCCTGCGGCGGTACCGGGCCATGCAACAGATGGCAAAAAGCGCTGCGTGTTCTGCGGCTCTTTGTACCCCGGCCTGCGGGAGCCGGGGTTTGCGCTGGAACTTTTCCGCGCCCTTGGCCCCGCCAGCGGCTGGACTTTGACGATGGCGGGCGGCGGATGGCAGTATTTTGCCGCCGATGCCGCCCAGACCAAAGCCGTATTGGGGGAGCATTTTGAGCAGCCCGGTCCCGTTCCCGCCGAAACGGCCCGCACCATGCAGGCACAGGCCGAAGTTCTGTTGAACCTTGGCAACGCAGTAGACAACCAGCTGCCCAGCAAGCTGTTTGATTATTTTGCCGCGGGCAAGCCGGTTTTGCACCTCTGCGTGATTGAAAACGACCCTGCCCTGCCCTATCTGGCCCGCTACCCACTGGCGCTGGTGCTGCGCAAAGGGCAGCCCAATGCCGCGGAGGTCCTGCGCCGCTGGCTGGACGATGTGTGCGGCAGGCAGCTGCCTTTTGGGGAAGTGTGTGACCTCTTCCCGGAGTTGATGCCGCAGGCGGTTGCGGCTGAATTTGTGAGGTGGCTAACGTGAAGGTACTCTGGCTTGTCAGCATCACCATCCCCGCCGCGGCGGATGCCTGCGGCCTGCAGGCAAAAGAGATCGGCGGGGGGTGGCTTTCCGGTGCGCTGGGCGGCATGACCGCCGCACCGTACGCCCCGGCCCTTACCATTGCCAGTGTGGATGCCCGCGCGGATGTACTGACTATTTGCAGCAAAAACGGCGTAAGTTTTGCACTAGTCCCCACCGGAACGGTGGAAAACTTTGCCGCACTGCTCAGCCAGGCTGCACCGGACCTTGTGCACATTTGGGGCACCGAGTACGCCGCGGCCCGCGCCATGCAGCAGGCGGCCCAAGCAGCAGGGGTGCCGGTTCTGGTGGGGATGCAGGGTGTGATGGTTGACTGCGCACTCCACCTGAATGACGGCGTACCGCCGCGGTTGCTGCATTCCTGCGCAGCACAGCACTTTATTGACCGCCATGTACCGGGCGGACTGCTGGATGTGAACCAGGCCCGCTTTGATGCCCTTGCCCAGAGCGAGGCCGCCGTGCTGGCCAACGCCCGCCATGTGACCGGCCGCACCAGCTTTGACCGCACCGCCGTACAAAAGCTGGCCCCGCAGGCCGCTTATTACGCCTGCAATGAAACTCTGCGCCCGGAATTTTATACCCCGCCGGTGTGGCACCCCCGCACCTTTGGCGCTGCGCCGGTGCTGCTGCTCAGCCAGGGTAACTATCCGCTCAAAAACCTGCATACCGTGCTTAAAGCCCTGCCTGCCGTTCTGGCACAGTACCCCGGCGCGGTGCTGCGCGTGGCGGGCTGGCCCCCGCTGGACAAAGGGCCGCTGCTGCGCCCGGTGATCGACTGGATGTTCCCCTACCAGACCTGGTGCAAGCAGCTGATCCGCCGCCTGGGGCTGGAAGGCCATGTGCAGTATACCGGCCCACTGGATGCCGCCGCCATGCGGCAGGCTTACCTGGACGCAGATCTCTTCCTGCTGCCATCCTACAGTGAGAACAGCCCCAACAGCCTGGGCGAAGCCATGCTGCTGGGCCTGCCCTGCGTGGCCAGCGCGGCGGGCGGCATCCCGGATATGCTGCAAAGCGGTGTGCAGGGCGTGCTGTACGGTGCCGCCGGGGATGATGCCGCATTGAGCGCGGCCATTTTGCAGGTGCTTGCCCTGCCGGACCATGGCACGGCGCTGGGCACCGCCGCACAGATCCGCGCCCGCGTGACCCACGATGCCGCCAAAAATGCCGCACAGATGATTGAAATTTACCGCAAAGTCCTGCAAAGGGAGGGAGCGCTGTGAGCCTGCCCGCCATTGGGGTGGTGATCCCCTGCTATAAAGCCGAGCATACGCTGCGCCAGACGGTTGAAAGCGTGCTGCAGGGTGCGCCGGACAATCTGCAGCTGGTGCTGGTGGAGGACGGCAGCCCGGACGGTACCGGCGTTTTGTGCGATGCCCTTGCCGCCCAGGATTCCCGCATTACCGCGCTGCACCAGCCAAACGGCGGAGCATCCGCCGCACGCAACGCTGGGCTGGATGCACTGTACCGCAGCGGTGCCGAATGGGTGCTGTTTGTGGATGCCGATGATACCCTGCTGCCGGGGCTATGGCAGGCGCTGCCCGCTGCATTTGATGCGCAGCCGGGCCTGATTTTATACGGCATGGTGCGCGCCAGCGGCCCTGCCCCCAACCCGCTGGCCCCCGGCTGTTATGCCGGCCCTGCCGCACTGGGGGATGCGCTGGACCCGCTGCTGTTTGAAAGCGGCTACCTCGCCGCCCCCTACCCCAAGCTGTTTCGGCTGGATGTGATCTGCCAGAACAGCCTGCGGTTTGACCCGCACTTAAAAATTAATGAAGATGTTTTGTTTAATCTTCAATATTTGCGGTTTTTGCTTTTTTTGCAAAAAAACTCTGCCATTTATTGCCTTGCAGGTGTATACTATAATCAGAATGATATGCTTGGGGGCAGTCTGTCCCGCTCCCTGCGGGGAGACCTGCTGGATGCCGAGACCGTGACCCGCCCCGCGCTGGAAGCCTTTTTGGCGGATGCCCAGCTGCCCGCGGCGGAAATTGACCGCCTGGTGCAAAAAAGCCGGGTGCGTGCCGCGTTAAATCAATACGGGCTGCTGACCGGCTGCCCCGGCCGCATGCCGTTTGCCCAGCGGCGGCAGCTGTTTGCCCGCATTTTGCAGGATGCGGACGCCCGCGCCGCCCTGCGCGCCCGCCTGGCCGCGGACCCCAACCGCCTGCTGGCGCTGCCCTACCGGCTGGGGGTATTTTTGCACAGCGCCTGGCTTTTGGCCGCTTATACCCAGTTGAAAAACCGCTTTTTATGAGAGGAACGTTTTGCATGCCGAACCCGACCATTTCCATTGTGACAACTGTATACGACGCCAAGGATTACATCCCCCGCACGGTGCGCAGCATTCTGGCCCAGAGCTTTACGGACTTTGAGCTGCTGCTGGTGGAGGATGGCAGCCCCAACGGCTGCGGCGAGCTGTGTGACGAGTTTGCCAAAACCGACCCGCGCATCCGGGTGTTCCACAAGGAAAACGGCGGCCCGGCCTCCGCGCTGAACGTTGGATTAGATAATGCCCGCGGGGATTACATCGGCTTTGTGGATTCGGACGATCTGGTGGAGCCGGACCTGTACGAAACACTTTTGAACGCCATCCGCGAAAACGATGTGCGCATTGCCGCCTGCAACGCCGACGCGGTGGACGAGCAGGAGAAAACCGTGCCGGGGGCCGGGGTCAACATCAACATTGCCGGGCGGCACATGGCCATGGAGCTGCTGCTGGATACCTTCAAGACCGGCGGTTTTTACGGGCTGCTGTGCTGGAACAAGCTGTTTGATATCCGCCTGTTCCGCGATAAAGGCGTGCATTTTGACGAGAGCATGTTCTTTGGCGATGATGCCAGTGAGCTGCACCGCGTGTATGACGGCGAGCATGTTTACTGTGTGCCGCGCGTGCTGTACCATTACCGGCGGCGCAGCGGCCAGATGACCGAAGTATTGTTCCCGCCGCGGCGGCTGGATGACCTGAAAATGTACTGGAACTGGCTGGGCTGGTTTGCCGCTCAGCCGGGAAAGACCGAATATAAAGGCTATTATGAGTGGGCTGTGGCGTGGTACTGGAAGGTGTTCTACCTGTTCTGGTGCCAGGCCAGCGAGGCCGGAGCCATGGCAGAGCTGAAGCCGGAATTTTTGAAGCACAAAAAGCACCTGGACAGCATTTTGCCGGATATCCTGCGCTGCCCGCATGTGCCCTGTGCCGAAAAAGCGCGCGCTGTGCTGTTCTGCGCCGCACCGGGGCTGACCTACACGCTGGCGCATGCCCGCGGCAAGCTGCATGGCAGCAAAACGGACTGAGGAATGAGGGGGAAAAACAAGATGGAACATATTGCAGTAAGTGTGATCGTTCCCATTTACAACGCGGAGCCCTGGCTGGAAGAGTGCGTGCAGAGCATTCTGGACCAGGATTTCCCGGCCAGCTACGGCACGATCGAAGTTTTGCTGATCGATGACGGCGCAACGGACGGCAGCGGCGCTTTGTGTGACCGCCTTGCCAAGCGGGACAGCCGCATCAAGGTGGTACACCAGGAGAACCAGGGGCTTTCCGGCGCGCGCAATACCGGCATTGATATGGCCCGCGGCCGCTACTATGCCTTTATTGACAGTGACGATGTGGTGCGCCCGGCGTACCTGAAAAAGATGTACGAAGCCTGCGAAGCGCACGATGCCTATATGGCGATCTGTGCGGTGGAGGACGTGCAGGAGAACGGCAAGCCCCTGCCGGAGCCGGTGTTCACCCCGCCCACGCAGGAGGGTGTGTTCCGCGGCAAGGATCTGCTGAATGATTTTTATGCCCCCAACGGCACTTATTACACCGTTGCATGGAACAAGCTTTACCGCGCCGAGGTGTGGAAGCTGCTGCATTACCCGGAGGGCCGCCTGCACGAAGATGATTTTGTGGCGCACCGGCTGTTCTGGCGGTGCGATAAAGTGGTATGCCTACCGGATGTTTTGTACAATTACCGCCTGCGTTCCGGCAGCATTATGCGCACCAGCCTGAAACCTGGCGCGTTTGACGCGGTGGACGGCCTGGCTGACCGCTACCGCTTTTATGTGGAGAACGGCGCGGACCGTTCGGTGATCGATTCGGCTTATGCTGCCTGCTGGCGGCGGTATCTGTTCCTGTGCGCCAAGGTGCGCCAGAACCCGGAGCCGCAGCTGGTTAAGGCCATCAGCAAGGAGCAGTTTTTGATGCAGGGGCTGATCAGCTACCTGCCCAACTGCCGCCACATGAAGATGACCGAAAAACTTTCCGCCGCCCGCTGGGCCATGATGCCCGCCGAAAGCCTTTGCCCGGCAAAGTGATTGTTTACGGGAGTTTTCCAGCCTTTCTTTTCCAGCCTTTTTTGAAAAAAAGGCTTCGGCGAAAAAACTTTAATAATAAATATATAGAATATAAGAATAAGAACAGAGATTGGGTAGCAAACGGGTAACAAAGATGCGTTGAAAACATATTAAAACGCGTGCTTTTCTTCCATAGGGCCGTAGGGGCGCACATTGTGCGCCCGCCAACCTGACGTAATAACGTTTTATCAACGGTTATCCACACGGCAAGCAGCCACGGGACGATGCAAGCATCGTCCCCTACAAATATTTTTTAGGTTCGCAGTATACAATCTATGTTTCTCCCCCGGCGCGATGAGGGCATCGCGCCCTACAGAACGTTTTGCCGTTCATCGCGCACTTTCAAACATCCCCAAACCTAATATTTTTGAGCGGCGCACTGCGCCGCGGTCCACCGCCATTATTCTTTATTCTTTCTTAATTATTCTTTTTCCCCGCCCAATTTCTAATTAAACTCCTAACTCCTACTTCCTAACTCCTAACTCTCCCTCCTCCCTCACCCAACAAACAAACTTACAAAAAAGGGGTTGTCCATTTTGCCGCTGCGCTCGCCGAATACACCGCGCAAACCGCGCATCTTGCTGGTTCCGCCGCCGGAACTGCCGGTTCCTGCCGTGCAGGGCGGCGCGGTGGAAACCCTGATTACCCACCTGATCCGTGAAAATGAGCGGGCGGGCAAGCTGGACCTTTTATGCGCCAGCATCCCGGACCCGGAAGCCGCCGCCCAGGCGCAGGGCCTGCAGCACACCAAAATGCTGTATGTTGCCAAGCCCCGCGGTGTGCGCCGGTATTACCCCATGGTGTTTCTGGAGCGCTGCTTCGGCGTTGCCGCCCCGTATGACCCGTGGTATCAGAAAGTCCAGCTTTCCCTTGCCTTGGAGCTGCCCCCGCCGGACCTGATCGTGGCGGAGGGCGGCACCTTGACCCAGTGCAGCGCCATCAGCAAAATGTTCGGCAAGCGGCGCTGCCTGGCTCACCTGCACGGCCAAACCACATGCAGCCATGAGATGGATGCTATTTACGGCGGCATTCTGGCCCTGAGCGAGTTCATCCGCGATGACTACCTGAAAACCAGCGAGCTGGACCGCAAGCATGCGTATATCCTGCACAACTGCATTGATACTACCCGCTTTGTGCCCGGCCCGGCCGATGCTTCGCTGCGGGCCTCCCTCGGCTTTGCGCCGGAAGATTTTATCGTGCTGTTCTGCGGCCGCCTGGAGCCGGATAAGGGCATCCACAAGCTGCTGGAAGCAATGGAAAACATCCACGACCCGCGCATCAAGCTGCTGATTGTGGGCAGCCCGTTCTTTGGCCGCACCCAACAAAGCCCATTCCTGCGCAAGCTGGAACAGCAGGCCGAGACCCTTGGTGACCGGGTGCGCTTTACCGGCTATGTGCCCAATGATTCGATGCCGGAGTATTACCGCCTGGCGGACCTTGTCTGCGTGCCCACCCTGGTGGAGGAAGCCGCCGGGCTTGTGGCGGTGGAAGCCATGGGCTGCGGCCGGCCGGTGCTGGCCACCCGCAGCGGCGGCATGCCGGAATACCTGGACGGCAGCCAGGCCGTGCTGGTGGACCGTGACGGCGATGTGGCCGGGCAGCTGAGCTTTGCCATCCGCATGCTGTACGAACACCCGGACCTGCGCGCCCAGATGGGAGCCGCCGGTGCAAAGACGGCACAGCGCTATTCCTCTGCACGATTTTACGATGATTTTGTGCGCATCGTGTACGATTTTGGAGGTCACTTATGGAACAGCCCGCCGTCTGTGTGATCGTTCCGGTGTACAAGGCGGAAGCCACCCTGCCCCGCTGCATTGAAAGCGTGCTGACCCAGCAGCTACCGGGCGGGCTGCGGCTGATTCTGGTAGATGACCAAAGCCCAGACCGCAGCGGCGAGATCTGCGATGCTTACGCGGCAAAAGACCCCCGTGTGACGGTGCTGCACCGCAGCGAACGCGGGGTTTCCGGCGCGCGCAATGCCGGGCTGCGGGCCGCCACCGGCGAATACATTGTATTTTTGGACAGTGACGACGCCCTGCGCCCCGGCGCGCTTGCCGCCGCCCTTGCAGCGCAGTCCGCCGCCCCCAATGCTTTTGTGCTGTGGCATTACACCATGCAGCCGGATGACGCTGCCCCCGTAACCGCGGCGGCTCACCCGGCCCGGCAGAGCGACCTGGCCCGCCTGCATTTGGACTGCCTGATCGCCATGCCGTGGAACAAGCTTTACCGCCGCGCATACGCCCAGCAGCTTGCTTTTGATCCGGCCTATACCCTTGGCGAAGATTTGCAGTTTGTGCTGGATTATCTGGCCCTGCTGGGGCGCTGCCAGCCGGAGTTCCATTACCTTGTGCTGGAAAGTGCCCTGACTTTTTACGATTGCAGCCGCACCGGCACCCTTTCCACCAAGTACCACGCCGATTACTGCGAAATTTGGCCCAGGCATTTTGCCAAGCTGAACGCCGCCTGCGCCGCTGCTGCCTGCCCGCCGCAGGATATGCTGCCGCTGCACCGCGCGGAATTGCAGGTTTTGGCGGAGGGTGCCGCAGACATTTTGCGGCGTGACCCTGATGCCATGCCCGCACGCAGAGCCAAAGCCCGCACCGCGCTGCAAAACCCGTGGCTGAAAAACCTGCTGGCCACGATGCGCTGTGAGCACTGTTACAGCCCCTATTACCTGCCCTGCCGCTGGAACAGCCTGCGCCTGCTGTGGATGTTATCCGAAGCTGCGCGCACGCAGAGTCCCCTGTTCGGCAAGCTGGATTGGGCCGGGTATTACCTGCTGCTGGGCCGCATGAAGCGCGGCTGACCCCCATCCTGTTATACCAAACATGTTTCCCCAGGCAATGCCGCGTTGGCTTGCCTGGGGTTTTTGCTTTTCAGCGTCAACTTTTGGGCGGTGTACGTTGTATTCACCTGCTTAACATGGTATAATGGGACAGAATTATCTCTTTGTACTATTTTTAACACATTTGGGAGAATTATTTAATAATCAACCACTGCAGCGGCGCTGCTATTATGCGTTTGGCCGCTGAATCTGTTTTGGAGTGTTTTGGATGATGTTTTTATCGCGTGCAGAGTCCTCTTATCTGCACCAGCACCTAAGCGTTGTGCGCCATGTCACCCTGGACCCGGAGGGCCCCGGTGTGCTGCGCATTCACCTGCTCCCCTGCAAAAAAGCACGGCGCAATGTTCCGTTTGTCGCCATTTTGAACGGGCAGGATATTTTGCCGCTCAGCGTTTCCTGGGCCATTCTGCTGGCGGGACTGATGGACGCCCTGCAGCCCTTTGAGGGCAAAGAGATCACCGAGGATCAGTGGGCCGCCATTGCCGCCCAGGCTGTGGAAACCACCGCCGCTGTTTACCCGAAAACGGCCCCCGACCAGATCCGCGCTGATTTGGATGCCATGCTGACTTCCTTCCGCGCGCTGGCCGCCGGGCAGGAGCCGCCCGTGCATGTGCAGCCCATGGATTTAGGGTCTTATGCCCGTTACATGGCTGCCCCCCACCGCATGGACCTGATGGTAAGCTCGATGGAAAAGGACGGTGCCTGGCACTGCAACCAGAAATGCCTGCACTGTTACGCCGCCAACCAGCCCCTTGGCGCGGTGAAAGAGCTGGATACCGACCAATGGCTGGCCGTTATCCAAAAATGCCGCGCGGCAGGCATTCCCCAGCTGACCTTTACCGGCGGCGAACCCACCATGCGCAATGATCTGGTCAGCCTGGTACATGCCGCACAGTGGTTTGTTACCCGGCTGAACACCAATGGCCGCATGCTAACCAGTGCCCTTTGCCGGGAACTGGCGGATGCCAGCCTGGACAGTGTGCAGGTCACCCTGTATTCGGCGGATGAAGCCATCCACAACATGCTGGTAGGTGCCCCCGGTTATGCGGACACCATCAGCGGCATCCGCAATGCGGTGGAAGCAGGGCTGAATGTCAGCATCAACACCCCGCTGTGCAGCCTGAACCAGGATTACACCGCAACGCTGGAACTGGCCAACTTTCTTGGTGTGCGTTATGCCACCTGCAGCGGGCTGATCCCCACCGGCGGGGCCGAAACCGACCCCAGCAAGGCCACCCGCTTAACACCGGAGACCCTGACCGCCGTGCTGCGCCCCGCGATGGCGTATGCCGAACAGAACCACATGGAGATCAACTTTACCAGCCCCGGCTGGCTGCCGGATGCAGTACTGCTGGACCTTGGCTTTACCCAGGTGCCCAGCTGCGGGGCCTGCCTTTCCAACATGGCCGTTGCGCCGGACGGCACCGTTCTGCCCTGCCAGAGCTGGCTGCGGGAGGGGGCCGGGCTGGGCAACATCCTGCATGACCCCTGGCACAAGATCTGGAACGCCCCCGCCTGCCGCCGTGTGCGGGAAGAAAGTGCGAAAATGGAACACATCTGCCAGCTTGGCACGACCGTTCCCGCACAGGGAGGTTTGTGATGAAACGATCCGTTTTACGCTTTGCCGCGCAGCTGTGGGCCATGCTGGCCGTTCTGCTGCTGTTTATGGCCGCCGCCCTGCCCGCCCACGCGGATGACGGCGACATGGATGAAATCACCCACTATACCGTAACGGTGGACACCCGCGCCGATGGTTCCGCCGATATCACCTACGAGCTGGACTGGAACGTGATCGGCGGCAGCCTGGATGAACCGCTGACCTGGGTGCGCATCGGTCTGCCCAACAGCCACAACGACAGCCTTGTCAACCTGACGCCGGACACGGTTCTTAATGTAAGTTCCGTTGATGACGGCGGCTCCTTTGCCAAGGTTGATTTTATCAACGCTTACTACCCGCCGGATATTGCTGCCACCATCGGCGCGCAGAGCAGCGTACACTTTGCGTTCCAGGTACACCAGTCCCACCTGTTTTTGCTGAACGAGGACGGCAACGCCGACTACAGCTTTACCCCCGGCTGGTTCGATGACCTGTGTGTGGACGAGCTGACCATCCGCTGGGTAGCGCTGGACGGCATCCAGGCCGATAATGACAGCCAGGATGGCAGCTATCTTGTATGGAACTTTGGCCCGCTGGACCACGGCGAAAGCGCCACGGTGCATGTGAGTGTTCCTGCCCAGACGGCACAGAGCTACTCCCCCGATGCCGCCGCAACGGACAGCGAAATGTATTATGATGACGGTGACCGGGCGATGCTTTTCTTTGTCGTGCTCCTGCTGGTCATTATCGTGATCGCGCTGATCACGGTTTCCGTTACCCGCACAAACGGGATCTGGAACGGCGGCTTTGGCGAGGATGCCCCCGACGACTGGTACTGGTATTCCAACGGGCACACCCATATCCATGTTGCCCGCAACCTGCCCCCGCCGGAAGGCTACCACCGCGTTCCCCCGCCGGCAAACTTTAAGGCCGGGGGCGGCAAGACCCGCGGCGGCGGTGCCGGGCGGCGCAGCGGCGGTTCGGACCATTCCAACCATTCCAGCTGTGCCTGTGCGTGTGCCTGTGTTTCCAGCTGTGCGTGCGCCTGCGCATGTGCAGGCGGCGGTCGTGCCGGATGCAGCGCCAAAAACTTTTATAAAATCACCGTGAAAAAAGCTGATTGACAACGGAGGGCAAAGCCATGAGCCTGGAAGATCAATACGATGCCTGGGTGCGCAGTGTGACCGGTGCCGGCCGCCGCGGCGCTACCAAACAGGACCGCGATGCCGCGCAGAACAGCCTGGATGCCATGCAGGCCCAGCTGGACGCTTTGGCGGAAAGCCAGAAGCGCCAGAAATCCGCCGCTGACGCCCTGAACGCCGTGCAGCGCGCCAGCGCCGCCACAGCCGACAATGTACGCCGCATGAGCAGCGAACTGACCCAAAGCCTGCGCCAGGATGGCCTGCTGGGCGGCAAAACCGCACAGCCCGCCCCCGCCGCGGAACCGGTAAAAGCCGGGCCGGAAAACTTTAACGGCCTGGCGGACCGGGTGCGCCAGCAGGTGCTGGGGCAGGATGCTTTTGTGGGCCAGGTGGTCAAAGCGTTCCGCCGCCCCTTTGTGATGGGAACCAGCGATACCACCCACGCCCGCGGCAGCATGCTGCTGTGCGGCCCCACCGGAACCGGGCGGCACTATGCCCTGACCTGCATTGTGGATGAGATGGCGGGCCGCGGCCTTTTGCACAGCGCACTGATTGAAACGATGGACCTGGCTCTGTACCCCGGCCCCGCGCAGGAAAAGCTGTTTTTGCAGGATCTGTACGCCGCTTTACAGTCTGATGCCGAGGTTCTGGCCTTTGACCATTATGAAAGCTGCGCGGCCAACTATCTGAACATGCTGGCAACGCTGGCCATTGACGGCACCCTGCCGCTGACCAGCCGCTATGTTTTGCAGCGCGGCATTCTGGTAGATGTGGGCACCGCGCTGGCCCCCGGCGCCATTGGCGAGCTGCAGGCCGCGGGCAAGTATTTTGTGTTTTTCTCCAACCGGGATGAAACTGCCCTGGCGGACAAGTTCGGCGCACGGTTTGTGGATGCGCTGGAGGGCGATATCTGCCGCACCCAGGCGTTCACCCCCGAAAGCCTGGCCGCCATTGCCGCGCGGGAGCTGAACCACCTGGCTCAACGGGTCAAGGCGCAGTGCGGCCTTGTGCTTGCCATGGGCAGCGATGTGCGGGATCTGGTTGCCGCGCAGTACGGTAAAACCAGCGGCATGACCGCCATGCGCGATTATGTGGACAGCATCTACCGCGCCTTTGCAGAGTATGTTCTGGATGCGGACGACATCCCCGCCGCCGGAACGCCCGCCAAGCTGATGGTGGACGGCAGCCACCTGATGGCTGCCATTGGCAGTGGCGAGCCGTTCGACCTGCTGGCCCTGCTGCCCCAGCAGTACCGCGGCGATGTGGATGCCGTGGAAGCGGAGCTGGATGCCATTGTGGGCCTTGGCGAAGTAAAGGATTTTGTGCGCGGCATTGCCCAGAACGTGCAGGCCCAGCAAAAGCGCAAGGCCCAGGGCCTGAAAGTTGCCGATGTGAACATGCACATGATCTTTACCGGCAACCCCGGCACCGGCAAAACCACGATTGCCCGCATTTTGGCCAAGTACCTGAAAGCCATTGGTGCGCTGCGCGGCGGCCAGCTGGTGGAAGTGACCCGTGCCGACCTGGTTGGGCGTTACGTTGGCCACACTGCCCCGCTGACCAATCAGGTGATTCAGAGCGCTTTAGGCGGTGTGCTGTTCATTGACGAAGCGTACAGCCTGTACCGCGGCGGCGAAGACAGCTTTGGTTTGGAAGCTATCGACACCCTGGTAAAGGGCATTGAAGACCACCGCGATGACCTGGTGGTAATCCTGGCCGGATACAGCAAGGAGATGGCGCTGTTCCTGACGGCGAACTCCGGCCTGGCCAGCCGGTTCCCGAACCAGATCGAGTTCCCGGATTACACGGGCGCTGAGCTTTTGGCAATTACTCAGAGCATTGCCAAAAGCAAGGGGTACCGCCTGGACGATGCCTGCACGATGCCGTTGGTGGCTTTCTTTGACCGCCGCCAGGCAGAGAACGCCGCCGACAACGGCAACGGACGCATGGCCCGCAACACGCTGGAAAAAGCCATCCTGAACCAGTCCAAGCGCCTGGTTGCCGATGCAGACGCCGCGCTGGACCTGCTGCTGCCTGGGGATTTTGAGCTGGAGTAAGCTTATTTTCCGGAGATTTTCGGCCTTTCTCCGGCCTTTTTGAAAAAAGGCCTTGGCGAAAAACTTTAATGGGTATCGCATAAATCGCATAAGATAATAAAATGGGCATGCGGATTCTCGGTGTAAAAGAGAGTCCGCATGCCTTTGGTTTTTGGGGGATGATTGGTTTGGAATTGAGGCGGGGATTTTGAAGATTTTAGTGCAAAAGTTTGCAGCATAGCAAGGTCCCACGGGACGATGCAAGCATCGTCCCCTACAGATAAAATTTTGGTTTATCACAATTTTATAATGAGCAATTCGGCAGAGTCACGGCGGGATGAGGGCACCCCGCCCTACAGATTGTTTTTCTAGTTCAGCACCCATTATCCAATATTCCGTAGGGAACGGTCTTGACCGTTCCGAAAACCTGCGGTGGATATCATCATAAATTCATGCCCGGTAATTTTTACGCCCGTCCGGGGCGTCGGGGACGCCGCCCCCTGCTTTGGGGCAAAGTGCGTTACAATTTTTATCCGGATTATCTGGCAAACATCCCGGCGTGGTCAGGTGACCACGCCCTACAGATGGGCAAGGGGGATTGCAGTGATTTTAGTTTGAAATATGACGGAGACTGCGGGACGATGCAAGCATCGTCCCCTACAAATAGTTTTTAGGTTCGTGGTATACATCTATGTTCCTCCCCGGCGCGATGAGGGCATCGCGCCCTACAGATTGTTTCATTGTTCACCACTCATTTCACCCAGCAGCCAACCTAATA
Source organism: Acutalibacteraceae bacterium (assembly GCA_963626055.1). GTDB lineage: Bacteria > Bacillota > Clostridia > Oscillospirales > Ruminococcaceae > Gemmiger. The sequence continues at coordinate 24,902 of CAVFVI010000004.1, read as the reverse complement.
TTTCCTGAGCGGCGCATCGCGCCGCGCTCCACCACCATTATTCATTATTATTTATTCTCTATTCATTAAAATCCACCCACCTCCAATTCCTAATTCCTAACTCCTAATTCCTAATTAACTCCTACCTCCTCCCTCCTAACTCCTAACTAAAAACTAAAAACCGCCCCGCTCGGAACGGCTCTCACCATTCCGAACGGGGCGGAAACTTTTATTTACAGTACCTTGGACAAGAACGCTTTCAGGCGCGGGTTGTCGGGGGCCTTAAAGAACTCCTGCGGGGGCTTATCGACCTTGATAACGCCCTCGTCAATAAAGATCACGCGGTTGGCAACCTCGCGGGCAAAGCCCATTTCGTGGGTCACCACCACCATGGTCATGCCGTCGCGGGCCAGTTCTTTCATCAGTTCCAGAACTTCGCCGACCATTTCGGGGTCCAGCGCGCTGGTAGGCTCGTCAAACAGCAGCACTTCGGGGTTCATGGCCAGCGCACGCACAATGGCAATGCGCTGTTTCTGGCCGCCGGAAAGCATGTTGGGGTAAACATCCGCCTTATCGGCCAGGCCAATGCGCTCCAACAGTTCCATGGCCTGCTTGTCGGCAGCGGCCTGGCTCATGCGGCCCAGGCGCACCGGGGCCAGCGTGATGTTCTTTTTCACCGTCAGGTGGGGGAACAGGTTAAAGTGCTGGAACACCATGCCCATCTGGGCGCGGGTGGCGTCAATATCACGCTCGGTGATTTCCTTGCCGTCCAGCATCACCGTGCCGCCGTCCGGCTCTTCCAGGCGGGTCAGGCAGCGCAGGAAGGTGGACTTGCCGCAGCCGGAAGGACCGACCAGGCAGACAACATCGCCCTTATTGATGGTCAGGTCAATGCCCTTGAGCACATCCAGACCGTTATAGTTCTTTTTTAAGCCCTTAACGACGATCACTCTTCGCCAGCCTCCCTTCCAGTTTACCAAGCAGCCAGGTAAAGATCATAACCAGGATCAGGTACATCAGCGCCACGCCAAACAGCGGGAACATCGGCTCGTAAGTACGGTTCATGATACCCTGTGCTGCGTACAGCAGTTCCTTGCCGCCAATAACGGTGATAAGCGAGGTATCCTTGAGCAGGATGATGAACTCGTTGCCCAGAGCAGGCAGCACCGAGCGGATGGCCTGCGGGATCACGATCAGCACCATGGTGGTCATATAGTTCAGGCCCAGGCTGCGGCCGGCTTCCATCTGGCCGGGGTCAACGGCCATCAGGCCGCCGCGGATGATCTCCGAAACATACGCACCGGAGTTAATGCCCAGTGCCAGCGCGCCGACCATGGTAAAGTTGCGGCTGTTGGCAAAGATAACCATGCTCATAATCAGCATCTGCACCATCATGGGGGTGCCGCGGATCACAGTAGCGTATAGCTTGCATACAGCGTTGGCAACGGCAAGAGCGGGGTTGTGGTGGCCGCGGCGCTGCTGGTCATGCGCAACACGCACCAGAGCAACCACACTGCCCAGCACCACGCCGATCGCCAAAGCAATTGCCGTTACATACAGCGTGGGGATGACCCCTTTGAGGTATTGCTGCCAGCGGTTTGAGGCAATAAATGCCTGGTAGAATTTGACGAACAGATCCTGCCCGAAATCCAGCTTTGTACCAGCTTTCGCCAGCTGGGTCAGCATTTCGTATTGTGCGGCCATCCGCATTCCACACCTTTCCTGTGTTCCGGCACCAGGGCACCGGGCGTTTATTTTACGGTCTTACCAACAAAAGGGAGGCGCCCCTGCGGGCCACCTCCCTGTGGCACTTGTGAAAAAGCTGCTTTATTCAGCAGTGATGTACTTGTCCACGATAGCCTGCAGGGTGCCGTCGGCCTTCAGCTCTTCCAGAGCGGTGTTGATGGCATCCTTCAGTTCGGTGTTGCCCTTACCAACGCCGATTGCGTAGTTTTCTTCCACGTAAGCGGTGTCCAGCAGCTTCAGGCCGGGGTTGGCAGCAACAAATTCCTTAGCGGGAGCGTTATCAATAACAACGCAGTCAACCTGGCCGTTGTTCAGCATCTGTACGGCAGTCAGGCCGTTGTCGTAAGCAACAACGTTCTCATCGCCAAAGTCGTCAGAGCAGTACAGGTAGCCGGTGGTACCGCGCTGGGTGCCGATCTTCTTGCCAGCCAGGTCATCCACGCTGGCAATATCGGAATCTTCCTTGACGATGATGGACTGGATGCCGGTTGCGTAAGAATCGGTGAAGTCCATCACGTTCTGGCGCTCGTCGGTAACGGTAACGCCAGCCATAACCATATCGGACTTGCCCTGCTGTACAGCCAGCAGTGCAGCGTCAAAGTCCATATCATCGATCTGCAGCTCCAGGCCCAGCTTGTCAGCAATGGCCTGTGCGGTCTCAACGTCGATGCCCTCAAATTCGCCGGAATCGGTGGTCATCTCGTACGGGGGGAAGGCAGCGTTGGTGGACATAATCAGCTTGCCCGGCTCAACGGTGGTGAGTTCAGCGGAAGCGGTATCGCTGGCAGCTTCGGAGGAAGCAGCCTCAGAGGAAGCAGCTTCGGAAGATGCAGCAGAAGAAGCGGTGGAACCGCAGGCAGCCAGGCTCAGGACCAGGGCAGCGGCAGTCATCAAAGACAGTGCTTTTTTCATTACAATATACCTTCTTTGTTCATGGTTCTCTGATTTTCAAGGTGTATCTGAAAACAAAGGATTCGACTTTTCAGTTACACCCCAGCGCAGCAGCGGAACTTTCCCTCTTTCCGGAGCTGCATCAGGATAAATTCTAGTATAATACATAAATATTCAAAGTCAATGTATAAATATTGGATTCAGCGTTTTGCGGCAAGATGGCTGCCCACCCCACCAGAAATTGTGCATTTTTCAAGCCTGTGTTTCACAGTTTTTCCTGATATATTGACGCTGCAAGTTAAACGTGGTAAACTTTACGCGTTCATGAGCGAAATTCATGGCATTCAGTCGAAATAAACCGGCTTGCATTGCCTTGCCGTACAAAAAAGAGGAATCAATATGCTGACATTAGGTGACCTGCACATTGGGCAGGATGCGATCATCCGCGTGGTAGGCGGTGAGGGCGAGCTGCGCCACCACCTGCTGGATATGGGCCTGACCCCCGGCACCGAGGTGACGCTGCGCAAAACGGCCCCCATGGGGGACCCCATTGAAGTGGAGCTGCGCGGTTATGAGCTGACCCTGCGCCTGGCCGATGCGCAGAAAATTGAAATTGACAGCGTGCATGCAACGGACCGCGCCGCCCCCAGCGAAGAGCGCCACAAGGTGGTAGCCCACCCCGGCGTTGGCGAGCTGGACAAAGCCGCCAGCTACCATGAGCGCAAAGCCGGCGCCCCCATTGCCGCCGGTGCGCCGCTGACCTTTGCCCTGGCCGGCAACCAGAACTGCGGCAAAACCACGCTGTTCAACCAGCTGACCGGCTCCAACCAGCATGTGGGCAACTTTCCCGGTGTTACGGTGGACCGCAAAGACGGCGTGATCCGCAACCACAAGGAAGCCACGGTAACAGACCTGCCGGGCATCTATTCCCTCTCCCCTTACTCCAACGAGGAGATCGTCACGCGGGATTTTATTCTGCAGCAGCATCCGTCCGGCATCATCAACATTGTGGATGCTTCCAACATTGAGCGCAACCTGTACCTGACCATGCAGCTGATGGAGCTGGATACCCCCATGGTGCTGGCGCTGAACATGATGGACGAAGTGCGCGCCAACGGCGGCACCATCATGGTAAACCAGCTGGAGGAAACGCTGGGCATTCCGGTTGTTCCCATTTCTGCCGCCAAAAATGAGGGCATTGACGAGCTGATCGAACATGCCATCCACGTGGCACGCTACCGGGAGCTGCCGGGCCGCATCGACTTTTGCACGGCAGGCAGCGACCCGGCTGACCCCAGGGGCGCGGTGCACCGCTGCATCCATTCGGTCGGGCATTTGATTGAGGACCATGCCGCTGCCGCCGGGCTGCCGCTGCGCTTTGCCGCCACCAAGCTGGTGGAGGGGGACGCCCTGATTGAAAAACCCCTGCAGCTGGACCCCAACGAAACGGATATGCTGGGCCACGCCATTGCCGAAATGGAAACCGTGACCGGGCTGGACCGCGAAGCCGCCCTTGCGGACATGCGCTTTACCTTTATTGAAAAGCTATGCTCCGCCACGGTGGTAAAGCCGGGCGAAAGCCTGGAGCACAAGCGCAGCGTTGCCATTGACAAGATCCTGACCGGCAAATACACCGCCCTGCCCTGCTTTGCGGGCATTATGGCGCTTGTTTTCTGGCTGACCTTTGGCGTGGTGGGCTCCACACTTTCGGACTGGATGACCCTTGGCATCGACTGGTTTACCGGCATTGTGGACCGCGCCCTGACGGCGTACCAGATCAACCCGGTGGTGCACAGCCTTGTGATCGACGGCATTTTTGCCGGTGTGGGCAGCGTGCTGAGCTTTTTGCCCACGATTGTTATCCTGTTCTTCTTTTTGTCCATCCTGGAAGATACCGGTTACATGGCCCGCGTAGCTTTTGTTATGGACAAGCTGCTGCGCCGCATCGGGCTTTCGGGCCGCAGCTTTGTGCCCATGCTGGTGGGCTTTGGCTGCTCGGTTCCCGCCATTATGGCAACGCGCACCCTTTCCAGCGACCGTGACCGCCGCATGACGATTTTGCTGACCCCGTTCATGAGCTGCTCCGCCAAGCTGCCCATTTACGCGCTGTTTACCGCTGCGTTTTTCCCGCGGGTATGGCGCGCACCGGTCATGATTTTCCTCTATCTTTTCGGCATTTTGTGTGGTATACTGTATTCGCTGATCCTTAAGCAGACCCGGTTCCGCGGTGAGCCGGTGCCCTTTGTGATGGAGCTGCCCAATTACCGCCTGCCTTCGCCCAAAAGCGTCGGCCAGCTGATTTGGGAAAAAGCCCGCGATTTTATCCAGCGCGCGTTTACCATCATCTTTGTGGCAACCGTTGTGATCTGGTTCCTGCAGACGTTTGACACCCGCCTGAATGTTGCCGCCACACCGGATTCCAGCCTGCTGGCTTTGGTCGGCAGCCTGATTGCCCCGGTCTTTAAGCCGCTTGGCTTTGGCGACTGGCGCATTTCCACCGCGCTCATCACCGGCTTTACCGCCAAGGAAAGCGTCGTTTCCACCCTGACCGTCCTGCTGGGCGGCGATACCGGCGCGCTGAACACGCTGTTCACCCCGTTCACGGCCCTGGTGTTTCTTGTATTTACACTGCTGTATACCCCCTGCGTTGCCGCCATTGCTGCCGTCAAACGGGAGCTGGGCGGCAGCCGGGCCGCGCTGTGCGTGGTGTTGCTGCAATGCGGCATTGCCTGGGTGGTGGCATTTGCCGTGCATTGTGTCGGGCTTTTGCTAGGGTTAGCATAAAGGCGGCGCATCCGCCTGTCCATTTGTTTTACCCATAGGGAGGTTTTTCCATGTCACTTCAAAGTATCCTTGTTCTGGTTATTATCTTTGTTCTGCTCGGCGTTGCCATCGGTTTTATTGCCAACAGCGAAAAAGGCTGGCACGGCGGCTGCACCGGCAACTGCGCCAGCTGCCAGGAACACTGCAATGACAAACAGAAAAAGACCCCGCCCACACAGCAGTGATGACAACGCCAAAGGAGACCGCCTGTATGACTGCTGTTCAACCGCCTGTTACCGCCGCCCCGGCCCGCCCGGCGGCACACCAGCGCATTGACTGGATCGACACCGCCAAAGGGCTGTGCATGCTTCTGGTCATTGTGGGGCATACCCTGCCTTACGGCAATTTGCTGCGCAACTTTATTTTTTCTTTCCACATGCCTGCGTTTTTCTTTTTGACAGGGTACACTGCCCGCAGGCCGGATACCTGGCAGGGGTTTGCCCGCCGGGTGAAAAAGGACTTTATGGGCCTGATCGTACCTGTGCTGGGCGTAGTGCAGGTATTCAATGTTCTGCTGAACTTTTACCTTTCGGACGAAAAGAGCCTTTCCGTTTTGTGGGAGATTGCCAAATATAACGCCATTACCCTGTTCTGGGCCACCGGCAACCCGGCCGATGGCATTCCCAGCTGCGGTATGCCGTGGTTTTTGTTTGCTCTGTTCTGGGGCAAACTGATTTGGGAGCTGCTGGGGCTTTTGTTCCCCAAGGGGGATTTTGTCGTCAGCTTTATTGTGATGCTGTTCGGCGCTTACATTGGGCAGGTGCAGTATCTGCCGCAGTGCCTGGATGTTGCCATGGTGGTGGTCATGTACCTGACCCTGGGCCAGCTGTTCCACCAGCAGCAGGCGCTGCTGGACCGGTTCCGTGTACCGCTGTTTTTTGCCATGCTGGTGCCGTGGGCCTGGTGCTGCCAGCAGGGCATTTATATTGAGCTGGCTTCCCGTACTTACGTCAACTTTATTCTCTGCGCCGCCATCAGCGTGTGCGGCATCTGGATCTTCTGCCAGCTGTGCCGGGAGCTGAACGCCAACCGCGCGCTGCGCACCGTGTTCAGCTTTTTGGGGCGGCACAGCCTGTGGCTTTTCTTTGTGCACCACATGGATGTGTTCACCAGCGCCATCTGGCAGAAAGACCGCCTGCTGTTCACCCTGCCCTGCCGCATTGGGTGGGATATTCTGCTCTCCCTGTTCCTGCTCGGCTGCTGGACGCTGATTAAAACCGGCTGGTGCAGGTTGAGAGGGAAAGCAGCGTGAGCGATTGGGTGCATCACGGTTTTGTTTGCCTTGTACTCGCCTTTTGATGAATTGCATTGCCGCGTTAGGTTGGCGGGCGCACAATGTGCGCCCCTACGGTCTCTATATGTTTTAGCACACTTGGATTTCTATTGGCTATCTATCCTATCAACTATTTGCCAAACTGTTCCGCCTGCCCTGTTTTGGGGCTGGGCGGGGCGGTTTTTGTTTTTGTGTTTTTCACTTTTGCTGTTTGGCCTTTGCGGTGCTCCGCACGCTGCACCCCGGCAGCCCTGCCCGCCCAGCGCGCAAAGATTGTATTTTACAGCGGATTATGGTACAATGAATTGTCTATAAGTATGTATCGGGGGTTCCCCTGAAATATCTATTTTTGAAAGGGCTTTTTATGGCAGAGCAACGCAACCAGACCCCTGCCGGGGATAATACGCAATGGACCACCGTTATTCGGCCGCGCACCGGCTGGTTTGATGTGGACCTGGAAGAACTGTGGCGCTACCGTGACCTCATCGTCATGTTCGTCAAGCGCAATTTTACCGTCATGTATAAACAGACCATCCTGGGGCCGCTGTGGATCATCCTGAACCCGCTCATCACCACCGTGCTGTTCAACGTGGTGTTCGGCGGCATTGCCGGGCTTTCGACCGATGGCACGCCGAGCTTTTTGTTCTACATGGCAGGCAACACGGTATGGACCTTTTTCGCCTCCTGCATCAACGGAACGGCCAACACCTTTGTGGCCAACAGCCAGGTGTTCGGCAAGGTGTATTTTCCGCGGCTTACCACCCCCATCAGCCAGGTGCTGACCAGTCTGATCAACTTCTTCATCCAGTTTGTCATGTACATTCTGTTCTGGGCTTACTTTGCTGCGACCGGGGCCGGGGTACACCTGACGGCCTGGGCGTTCGCTGTGCCGCTGGTGGTGCTGGAAGTTATGCTGCTGGGCCTGGGCGTTGGTATCATCGTTTCCGCCCTGACCACCAAATACCGCGATCTTGCCATCGCCGTCAGCTTTGGCGTGCAGCTGTGGATGTACATTTCCCCCGTGGTCTATCCGCTTTCCAGCCTGGAGGAATCCCCTCGGCTGCAGATGCTGATGCGCCTGAACCCCATGACCGCACCGATCGAGGTGTTCCGCATGGGCACCCTTGGCACCGGCACGGTGGAAGTGGGCAACCTGATCTACAGCCTGATTTTTACCGCAGCCGCCCTTGTGCTGGGCGTGGTACTGTTCAGCCGCATTGAAAAAACCTTTATGGATACCGTGTAAGGAGGGGCGCAGATGGAAAACCAGACAAATGCACAGAACCAGCGCGTACCCGTGATTCAGGTATCGGGCTTGAAAAAACAATACAAACTGGGCCAGATTGGCGGCGGCACCCTGACGCATGACCTGCAAAGCTGGTGGGCCCGCGTGCGCGGTAAAGAGGACCCCAACACCGTGATCGGCACGGACGCCCGCCTGTTTGGCAAAACCTTTATGGCGCTGAACGGCGTGGACCTGACCGTGTACAAAGGCGAGGCGCTGGGCATCATCGGCCGCAACGGCGCAGGCAAATCCACCCTGCTCAAGATTCTGTCCCGCATCACCGCCCCCACGGAGGGCGAGATCCGGCTGCGCGGGCGGGTAGCTTCCATGCTGGAAGTCGGCACCGGCTTTAACAACGAGATGACCGGCCGCGAGAACATCTACATGAACGGCGCCATTTTGGGCATGACCCGCGCCGAGGTTGACTCCAAGATCGACCAGATCATTGAATTTTCGGAATGCGGCGATTTTATTGATACCCCGGTCAAACGCTATTCCAGCGGCATGTTTGTCAAGCTGGCGTTTGCCGTTGCCGCCCACCTGGACAGTGAGATCATGGTGATGGACGAAGTGCTGGCCGTGGGCGATATGAAGTTCCAGCAGAAATGCCTGGGCAAAATGAGCGATGTTGCCGGGCAGGAGGGCCGCACCGTCCTGTATGTCAGCCACAACATGAGCACCATCCGCCAGCTGTGCACCCGCTGCGTGGTGCTGGACCAGGGCCGCGTGATTTTTGACGGCGATGTGGAACAGGCCATTGCCGTTTACATGGAAACCACCGATGTGAACGTGGTGCATTATGATTTGCTGGATGTTTCCCGCATGAACGCCAGCGCAGGCAAGCGCATGCGGCTGGAAACGCTGGACTTTGTCGGCAAGGAATCCAGTGTGTTTGCGGACACCGAAAAAGTGCGGGTGCGCATTACCTGGCGTGTTTCGGAGCCGTTTGCCGGGGTACACTTAAAGCTGAACCTGCATTTCCGGGATTCGACCCCCGTGGGCATTACCCACCCGGTCAACCTGGGTGCCGCGGTGCCCGGCAAGCTGTATACCACCGAGTTTGAGTTTGACCCCAGCCTGTTGGGCGAAGGCCAGTATTTCTTCTATGTGGATGTGTTTGACGGCGTGCTGACCCAGGCGGTCTGCCTGGACAAGCCGGTGACCGAGTTTGCGTTTGAGGTAACTTCCGGCGACTTGACGATGCCGGAATGGGCACCGGGCTGGGGCCGCATCCACTTCCCGCCGGTCAAAGTGTTGGAGAATGGATACGATGGGTGATATTTTCATCTGCCACACGCTGTATCATGTGTTGATCGCGCTGGTGCGCGCGCTGCGCAGCCGCCCCGGCAAGGCTACCCTTGTGCTGAGCACCTGTGTGCCGGAAGCCGACGCCCTGCGCGCAAAGCTGCTGGACGCCGCACCGGAGCTGTGGGACGATATTTTAATCGTGGACGAGGAAAAGCTGGACGCACAAAACAGCGAAAGTGATTTTTACCGCCTGCGCCACCCGTTCCGCAAGCCGTACTTTACGCTGCCCAAAGGGCATGTGTATATCAGCAACGACTGGAGCGCTTTGGGGCGCTACCTGCAGCGGGAGCGCCGGGTCTATACCCTGTGCGAAGATACCTTTGGCGGCACGCTGGATCCCGACCAGCACCTGCTGGATGAGCAGCGCGCCAACCCCCGCGGCCCCTACCGCTATTGGGGCGACAGCCCCTGCTGCCGCACGGTGGAAAGCGAAGATGCCGCGCGGTGCAGCATTTTTGATGTGGACAAGCTGGTAACGGTATCCAAAGCGCAGCTGCTGGAAAGCCTGACGGAGGAAGAAAAATCCATCATCCGCCGGGTGTTTTTGGCCGCCCCCCTGCCGGAACATGTGCAGGGTGCCTGCCTGCTTTTGCCCCGCAGCTTTGTGCTGGACGGATTGATGGACCAGCCCACCCAGGATGCCATGTTTGCGGCTGTTGCCAAAAAATACTGCACCGAACCGCTGTTTATCAAAACCCACCCGCGGGATACCACGGATTATTCCACGTTGTTCCCCACTGCGGTCATCCTGCCCCGCACCATGCCAAGCGAGGTCCTCAATTTCTGCCTGCCCTTCAAATTCCAGCGCGCCGTCACCGTGCAAAGCTGGGTCCTGCGCGGCTTTACCGCCGCGGAAGAAAAGGTGTTTGTGGGGCTGGAAGAGGCGGAAGCTCTGGTGCAGAGGTAATTGCCTCCCCTGGAGGGGAGCAACTTAGGTGATTCTATGGAGCTAAAACAACGCAAAAAGCTGCGGCTGCCAAGTTTTGACTATTCTTCTGCGCAGTATTATTTTGTCACCATCTGCACCAAAAATCGTGCCTGTCTTTTGGGACAGATCGTAGGGAACGGTCTTGACCGTTCCGCCGCCATGGAATTATCTCCACTTGGAAAAACTGCTGAGAAAATGCTGCTGGAAGTGCCTGTTCATTTCACTTCCACTGTGCTGGATGCTTATGTCATTATGCCAAACCACATTCACTGTATTTTGGCGATTGGCTGTAATGGGCTTTCGGAACGGTCAAGACCGTTCCCTACGCTGCCAACTATAATTGGGCAATACAAATCCGGGGTATCCCGCATGGCAGGGTTCCCTGTATGGCAAAAATCCTACCACGACCATATTATTCGCAATCATATTGATTATGAAGAAATTTGGCTTTATATTCAACAAAATCCTCAGAAATGGTTGAATGATCGTTTTTACACTGAATTTTGATACAAAGAGGGTTACCTTATGAAACTTATCGGCGTTATTCCCGCCCGTTATGCCAGCACGCGGATGCCGGGCAAGCCGCTGGCGGATATTTTGGGCAAGCCCATGATCTGGTGGGTGTACCAGGAAGCCAAAAAGTGCAAAAAGCTGGATGATGTGTTTATCGCCACCGACGATGAGCGCATTGCCGAAGCGTGCCGCACTTACGGCATGGAATACTGCATGACCAGCCCCGACCATGACACCCCCACCGGGCGCATCTGGGAGGTTTCCACCAAAGTAGAAGCCGACCTGTATCTGCAAATCATGGGCGATGAGCCGCTGATCAACGTAAAAGCGTTTGACCTGATCCTGCCGGATACTTTGCCGGAGGACTCGTATTACGTTGCCGTGCTGACCAACCGGATGGAGCACCCCGCAGATGTGATCGACTTTTCTAACCAGAAAGTCGTGACCAACGCCGCACGGGAAATTTTGATGATTTCCCGCAGCCCCATCCCCTATCCCAAAGGCACGCTGGATTTTGAGTACGAGAAAGTGACCGGCATCCAGCTGTACTCCCGCCAGGCGTTGGCGTTCTATCACGAAACGCCGAAATCCATCCTGGAAAAAGCCGAAGAGAACGACATGATGCGCTTTGTGGAAAACGGCCATAAGGTACACGCCATCGTCAGCCCTTACAAGACCGTGAGCGTTGACACCCCCAAGGACCTTGCCCTTGTGAGCGAAATCCTGAAAGGAAAAGAATAAATGCCCGATATCAAACTGCTGGACTGCACCCTGCGTGACGGCGGCTATGTGAACAGCTGGAACTGGGGCTTTGCTGCAGCCAAAGATATTATCGCCTCGCTGACCCGTGCCGGGACCGACATTGTGGAGGTGGGCTTTCTGCGCAATGTGGAGGGCTACAATCCCAATGTGACCGTCTGCAACACCATTGAAGAGCTGAACAGACTGCTGCCCGCCCACACCGGCAGCACGATGTACAGCGGCATGGCCATGCGCTCCAACTATGATATTTCCAAGCTGTCCCCCTATGAGGGGCACGGCATCGAGATGCTGCGCATTACCGCCCACGATTACGATATCCGCGAGGGCATGGATTTTGCCCGCGAGGTCAAGGCCCGCGGGTACAAGCTGTCCATCAACCCCATCAACATTATGGGCTATGCGGATAAGGATCTGCTGTGGATCCTGGACCAGGTGAACGAGATCCACCCGTACCAGTTTTCCATTGTGGATACTTTCGGCAGCATGCGGCGGCGTGATCTGGAGCGCATCGTCAGCCTGGTGGACCACAACCTGGCCCCGGATATCCGCGTAGGGCTGCACCTGCATGAGAACATGGCACTCTCTTTCTGCCTGGCGCAGGAATTTCTGGACAAGCACCTGGGCCGCGATACCGCTGTGGACGGCAGCCTGATGGGCATGGGGCGCATTCCCGGCAACCTGCCCATTGAACTGATTGCCGATTATATGAACGAGACCCTTGGCTGCCATTATGACATCGACGAGATGATGGATGCCATCCAGGACCATATTGCCCCGCTGAAAGGTGAGACTGCCTGGGGTTACACCCCGGCTTATTTCCTGAGCGCGCGGTACAACCTGCACCGCGATTATGCTGAACATTATCTGGACAAGGGCGACCTGACCAACCGGGACATCAACCACATTCTGGCCGGGTTTGACCGCAGCAAGGCCACCGCATACGATAAAGACTATGCCGACCGCCTGTACCGCGAATACCAGAACCGCGCCATTGACGACACCGCCGCACTGAATGCTCTGCGCACCGCGTTTGGCGGCAAGACGGTGCTGGTGCTGGCCCCCGGTGCCAGCCTGGCGGATGAAGCCGGGTGCAATGCCGTGGCCGCTGCCAAGGCGGACTGCGTTGTTTCGGCCAACTTCTGCCCGGAGTTCTGCCAGCCGGATTATGCGTTTTTTACCAACAGCAAGCGGTTTGAAAAGCTGGACCTTTCCGCCCTGCCCTGCCCCGCTGTGCTCACCTCCAACCTGCGGCCGCTGCCGCAGGGGGCGCTGGCTGTCAATTATGACCGGCTGGCCGCCCCGGATGTGCAGAACGCATCCCTTGGCAGCAACAGTGTGCTGATGCTGCTGCGGCTGCTGCGGCTGTGCGGTGCCAAGGCTGTGCTGCTGGCCGGTGCCGACGGCTACAAGCCCGGCACCCCCGCATACGCCGACAGCCTGCTGCACGCCCACACCGGGCGCGGAGCAGCGTTCAACACCGCCATGGCGGGGGCCATCAAAGCCTGCGGGCTGGATGTGACCTTTATTACCCCCAGCGAATACGCAAAATAACGAGGTTTGCCCATGATTCAACTTTTGGTTCTGGATGTAGACGGCACCATGACGGACGGCGGCGTGTACTATGATTCCACCGGCAACGAGCTGAAAAAGTTTGCCATCAAAGACGGTGCCGGGATCGTGCTGGCCCGCGCGGCAGGTATACAGATCATGATCTGCACCGGGCGCGAATGTGAGGCCGTGCGCCGCCGGGCGCAGGACCTGCACATTGATTATCTGTTCCAGAACGTACACGATAAGGCTGCCTTTTTGAGCCAATTTATGGCTGAACACAACCTGAACAAGCAGGAGGTTGCCTACTGCGGCGATGACCTGAACGACCTGGCCGCCATGGCCCTGTGCGGCTTTGTTGCCTGCCCGGCTGACGCTGCCGGTCCCGTGCTGGGGCGGGCAGATTTTATCTGCCGCCAAAAGGGCGGCGAGGGCGCGGTGCGCGGCACGGTGGAAGAGATCCTGCTGCGGGACGGCCGCCTGCCTGCTGCAGCCAAAAAAGCCTTTGGCGTGGAGATTTAAGTTTCCAAAGCCACACAAAGACGTTGAACCGACAAACCGGGAGGAGCCCGTATGAGCAAAATAAAGGATTTTCTGAAAAGCCCGCTGGGCACCGCCCTGTGCGCCGCTGCAGCCTGCCTGCTGGCGGTGGTGCTGGTGTGGCTGGCCGCTGTGCGCCCCAACAATGACAAAAGCCTTTCGGAGCGCATCAGCGATGATTACAGCCAGTACAGCGCCGAACTGGACGAAACCAGCGGTGCCGCCCAGACCTTTGATACTGATAACGACCTGCTGGCCATGGCCTTTGTGTTTGGCACCAGCAACGGCCAGCCCACCGGTGAGCTGCATCTTGAACTTGCCGATGCCGACACCGGCGAGGTCCTGGCCCGTTCCACCGGCGATATGGCCAACATCGTGGCCGGGCAGTACACCGGCATGGGGCTGGATACCCCGGTGACCGGCAGCGCCGGCCGCCGCTATCGTGTAACGCTGACCCCCGAATACACGGGTTCCGGCCGGCTGACCGTGGGCTGCAGCAGCGGCGCGGTGCGGTGGAACGATACCTTTACCGTAAACGGCGAAGCCGTGGACGGCACGCTGGCGCTGCTGGTGACTTACAAGCAGATCGGCGGATTTTTGACCCGGTTCTTTTTGCTGGTCGGGCTGCTGGCCAGCGTTGTGGTGTTCGTTGGCATTTATTTTGCCATGCGGGGCCGCATGCCGCTGCACCGGCTGGTGTTTGTGCTGGTGCTCTGCTTTGGCATGCTGTACAGCTTTGTGCTGCCGCCCTATGCCGCGCCGGACGAAAAATACCACATCAACCAGTCTTTTACTTTAGCCTGCAAGTGGGCCAACATGCTCTCGCCGGATGAATGGCGGATGGGCAATGTGCCGCTGGATATGACCTACCGCCGCGAGCATGACTTTGATCCCCTGCTGCAAAGCGAAAAGACCACCGTGTTCAGCTGGCAGGAACTGAGTGAAAACCTGTTCACCACCACCCCTGACAGCTTTGACAGCCACACGGCGCTGGAAGAACTGCAGACCGACCGCAACCCCACGCTGTACCTGTTCAGTGCGGCGGCAGTGTTCCTGGCATATGTTTTTCACCTTGGCTTTGTTCCGGCGCTGATGCTGGGGCGCACAGCCAATCTGATCGTGTTTGCCTTGCTGGCGGAGCTGGCTGTTAAAGCTGCGCCGTTTGGCAGGCGGGTGTTCGCGGCGGCGGCCCTGCTGCCCATGACGCTGCATCTGGCTGTTTCTTTCAGCCGGGATTCCCTGCTGCTGGGGCTGGCGTTTGCCTTTACTGCGCTGTGCATGCAGGCGATCTTTGGCTGCAAGGACGGCACGGTGCTGCCGGTGCGGCTGTGGCTGCCGCTGGCGGTGTTCGGCATCCTGCTGGCACCGGCCAAGCTGGTTTACCTGCCGCTGGCCGCGTTGTTCCTGCTCATTCCCAACAGCCGCTTTGGCCAGAGCGCCGTAACCAAAAAGGCCGCTTATCTGGCCGGGTGCGTGCTGCTGGCGCTCAGCATCAACCGCGCGGTGCTGGTCACCTCGGTGGCCGGTTCCGCCGGGTTTGAAAGCCAGACCACCCAGGTAGAAACCACCTCCGTGCAGGGTTCCACCCCGGCTGCCGCGGTTTCCTATGCAGCAGCAGAGACAACTGACAATCGTACCCTGCACGCCGCCCCCGCCGCAGGTGACGGCAAAACCTCCAACCGGTTTGCCAACATGCCTGCCGAGTACCGCGAAAACACGGCTTCCAACTTTGTGCGCCGCCTGTATTACTGTGTGGAGGGCGTGACCGAGATCCCGCAGAAAGAGCTGGAATTCTGGGTGCAGGCCTTGCAGGAGGGCGATGTGACCGCCGCCGTTCTGGGCCAGAGCTTTTTCTTCAGCCCGGAAGAAGTGGAACAGTCCAGCCTGACCGATGACGAGTTCATGAGCGCGGCTTCCCTGGTTTACCTGGACCGCGACCTGATGACCACCGATGCCGAAATGTGCCGGGAACGCCTGGTCAATGCTGACCGCCGGGACTTTTTCAAGTCCATGTTCAGCAGCGATGAATGCGCGGAGCTGCTTTCCGCCTGCCAGATCTACCCCGGCGTGGAGGATGACCGTTACCCGCTGGACCGCAATGTTCTGATCAAGGAAATCGAGGCCGCCCGCACCGTGCGGGACAGCCAGAGCACCCCCAGCGAGGAAGACCAGACCACCTTTACCCCCGGTTACATTCTGCACAACCTGCCCGCTGTGGCTATGCTGCTGGTGCGCAGCGTGGTGCAGGATGCGGACAACTGGGTGCGCGGCCTTGTGGGCGGCAGCCTGAGCTACAGCTCGCTGGACCTGGCCTGGTTCTGGGTTTTGGCGCTCTATCTGCTGCTGTGGTACGCCGCTGTTCCGGCGCAGGATGTTCCCGTGCCGGGGCTGCCGCAGGGGCGCTACCGGGTATGGTGTGCGCTGGCCGCTGTGCTGTGCGCCGCACTGGCCTTTGCCGGCTGCCTTGTGTGGACCCCAACCTATTACCAGACCGTTTACGGCTTCCAGGGGCGGTATCTGCTGCCCGTGCTGCCGTTGTTCCTGCTTACCTGCCTGCCCCGCCGGGTCCAGGTTGCCAGCGGCAAACAATCCGCCTGCACCCTGGTCTGCTGCCTGTGCGTAGTCAACGCCGGGGTATTGCTGAACGCCATGCTTGCGGTGATTGCCCGATGACGATTTGTTATTTTTCTGCGCAGTACCTGCCCACGGTGGGCGGCGTGGAGCGCTACACCTGGAACCTTGCCCGCCGCACCGTTACCGCCGGGCACCGCGCCATTGTGGTTACCAGCACCCTGCCCAACCTGCCGGAGCACGAAATTGACGGGGATGGCATTGAAATTTACCGCCTGCCCGTCTGGCCTGTCATGAACGGGCGCTTTCCTGTCATCAAGCCGGGGGCGCACTTCCATGCGCTGACCGCCCGGATTTGGGCGCAAAAGCCGGATTTCTGCGTGGTGCAGACCCGCATGTACACCCAAAGCGTCTGGGCTGCCCGCGCGGCCAAACGCCGCGGGATCCCCATGCTGGTTATTGATCACTCCACCGGATACATGCCGATGGGCAGCGGCCTGCTGGGGGCCTGCGGGCGGCTGTATGAACAGATTGCCTGCCGCATGGTGCGCAGCACCGGCGCGCCGTTCTATGGCGTTTCCGCCGCCGCCTGCCGCTGGCTGCACACCTTTGGCATTACGGCCGCGGGAACCATGCCCAATGCCATTGACCCCGCCACGTTGGAACAGGAAGCCGCCCACGCGCCGGACTGGCGCGCCAAGCTGAACCTTGGCGACCGCAAGATCGTGCTGTTTGTGGGCCGCCTGATTCCCGAAAAAGGCGCTGGATTATTAGCCCAGGCCGTGGCCCAGCTGCCGGGCGTTGTGTTGGTAGCGGCTGGCAGCGGCCCGCAGCAGCAGGAACTGGCAGACCTTGGCGCCGTTACCCCCGGTGCCCTGCCGCATGATGCGGTGGTCCAGCTGCTGCAGCAGGCGGATGTATACTGCCTGCCCACCCGGTATGCCGAGGGCTTCCCCACCACCTTGCTGGAAGCCGCGGCCTGCCGCTGCCCCATTGTATGCACCCGCACCGCCGGGACCGAAGAGCTTCTGCCGGACGATACCCACGGCATTGTGTTGCCCGGCCAGCCGCAGGACACCACGGTGGAAAGCATCCGCGCCGGGCTGCAGGCCCTGCTGGATGACCCCGCCCGCGCCCATGCCTGTGCCGAAGCGGCATACCGCAACGTGTGCGCGCACTTTACATGGGATGCCGTATTTGATAGAATGATGGGGATCATAAACCAAAGCTGACATCTGCCCGGTGTTTGCCGGGCAAGTGGATAAGGAACATTTGTTATGTCAAAATTGCTGATTGTTATTCCTGCCTATAATGAGGAAGCCAATATTGTTAAGGTTGTCAACGGTATTGTCAAGAACTACCCGCAGTATGACTATGTCGTGGTCAACGATGGCAGCCGCGATAAAACCGCGGCCATCTGCCGGGAACACGGGTTCCGCCTGATTGATCTGCCGGTCAACCTGGGGCTGGCGGGCGCGTTCCAGACCGGACTGCGCTATGCCGCCGAAAACGGGTATGACTGCGCCATGCAGCTGGATGCTGACGGCCAGCACCGGCCGGAATACATTGCCGCCATGCTGGAAGAGCTGGAAAACGGGGCCGACATCGTGATCGGCAGCCGCTTTTTGACGGTGAAAAAGCCCAAAAGCCTGCGCATGCTGGGCAGCTACATCATCAGCTGGTCCATCCGGCTGACCACCGGCCGCGCCATCTGCGACCCCACCAGCGGCATGCGGCTGTTCAACCGCGCCATGGTGGAAGAATTTGCCCAGAACCTGAACTATGGCCCGGAGCCGGATACCATAAGTTACCTGATCAAAAACGGCGCTGTGGTGCGTGAAGTACAAGTTACCATGGGCGAGCGCGAGGCCGGCCAAAGCTACCTGACCTTTTGGCGCAGCATTGAGTATATGGTCAAAATGTCCATCTCCATTTTGCTGATTCAGTGGTTCCGCAAGCGGGACACCGAAACGCCTTACCCGGAAAGGAGCCTGTAAGCCATGTTTGACCAGCCGATTATCCGTGTCTGCCTTGTGTTGGGCAGTTTGATCACCGCAACCTATATTCTGCGCCGCGTGCGTTTGGCTAAAGTGCAGATCGAAGATACCATTTTCTGGCTTTTGTTCAGCGGCATTCTGCTGATTCTGGCTATCTTCCCCGGCATTGCCTACTGGGCGGCGTATCTGCTTGGGTTCCAGAGCCCCATCAATTTTGTTTATATCGTTATCATCTTTTTGCTGCTGGCCAAGCAGTTCTTTATGTCCATCCGGCTCAGCCAGCTGGACAGCAAGGTGCGTATTTTGACCCAGCGTGTTGCCCTGAACGAAGAAAAGATTGAGCGCGAAAAATTAGATTTGTAATCCCCTATCTTGTATGGTATAATGTTCTTTATTGATTAAGGTGTAGCTGAAAACAAAGAAAATGACGCATATTTCGCAAACGCAAGACGGATTTAAGGCAAAAGCCCGCCGGAATCCTTTGTGGATTCCAAGGACTTTTAACGCAAAATCCGGCTGTGTTTGTAGAAATAGGCTAAATTTTCGACTTTTCAGATACACCAACAGCGAAAGAAGGTTGTAAGAGATGGCTTTTACCCCCAGTCTGACCTATAAGGGCCGCCCGCTGGTGCGCTGCGGCAACGATATTTACTATGGTTCCATGCATGACCCCTATGTTGTGTACCTGCAGGTACTGACCACCAAAAAGGAAGGCAATGCCGATGTGGCGGATAAGGTTCACATTGTGCTGCTTTCCACCGATGAAAGCAAGCCCCTGCCGGAGCGCGTTGTGCGCCAGGCCAACAAGGCCGGCGGCTTGTTCAACGCCCTGACCTTTGGCGATATTATGCTGCGCAACCAGCTGAAGAACGAGAAAAAGTAAACAGCAAACCACAATGCCCGGTCCTTTTGGACCGGGCTGTTTTTGTTGTATCCCATCCCTGTGCCGTAGGGCGCGTGGTTACCTGACCATGCCGGAGCTTTGCGGCATTGACTATTGAAAATTTGCGATGACGTGATGACATATTTGTAGGGGGCGCTGCACCCGCAGGTGCGTTTCGGAGGCCAACCGCCGTCAGGCGGCTCTTAGGCCGGAGATGCGTCCCCGACGCCCCGGATAAGCGTATAAATAATTGTGCATTTGTTGGTTACCGCGCGGTAGGGCGGCCAGCCCTCTGGCCGCCGGGGGATGTGCGGCATAAATTTTTAGGTTTTGCGCGTGGAACCACCTTTCAGTCACCTGCGGTGACAGCTTCCCTCAAGGGAAGCCAACACATCCATAAAGCTTCATCGCAAATTTTATAATGATATATTGTCTTATGGTTTCGGAACGGTCAAGACCGTTCCCTACGGAGCATTTTCTTATGCGTTGCAAACATGTAAGGCATCGTCCCCTACACATCGTTTGCAGGTTCATAGCAGTATTTTCCGGTTTGCAGCATCATTTTCTGTTTTTCCAACAAACAAAAATCACCCCCGTGGCCCGGGTTCATCCGGCCACAGGGGTGATCTCTATCTGTTATTCTATTTGATTCGGTCCGTCGCTTACTCGATGGTCACATCGGTGCTGTCGGCTTCTGCATCAGCGGGCATCTCAGCATCGTCGGGCAGAACTTCCACATCGAAAGCTGCGCCGCACTCTGCGCAGACGATCTTATCGGAATCCAGCAGGGTGTCTTCATCCACAATGTTCACGGTGCCGCAGTTGGGGCAGGTGACTTCATAGCTGGTTTCAAATGCGCCGTCGTCATCCTCGTCCTCATCTCCGTCCTCGTCATCATCGCCGAAGATGCTGTCCACCAGATCGTCCATATCTTCATCAATGGCGTCCAGCTCGTCAAAAGCCTGGTCCAGGGCATCGTCGTGCTCGCTCACAACGTCAGCCATTTCTTCCAGCAGGTCCATCATTGCAACAATGATCTTGCCTTCCTGGGTGGTGGGGTCAAACTCCATCCCTTTCATCATACCGCGGATGTAAGCGGCCTTTGCATTCAGATCCATAGCCATAGGGTAAAACCTCCTTCACGCACTGTAACAGGGTGTTGTTGATTTATTTTTCCAAAAAAGCCGGGACGCGGCATAAAACCACGGCCCGGCCATTTGTTTTAAGATTAGACGCGCTCCATATACTCGCCGGTGCGGGTATCGATGCGGATCTTGTCGCCCTCGTTGATGAACAGGGGCACGCGGATCTCGGCACCGGTCTCAACCTTAGCGGGCTTCAGGGTGTTGGTAGCGGTGTTGCCCTTGAAGCCAGGCTCGGTCTCGGTAACTTCCAGCTCAATGAAGTTGGGGATTTCAACGCTGAAAACCTTGCCCTTGTAGGACAGCAGCTTGCAGATTTCGTTCTCTTTGCAGAACTTGAAGTTGTCCGGCACATCGGCAGCGGCAACGGGGATCTGCTCGTAGGTTTCATTGTCCATGAAGTAGTACAGGTCGCCATCCTCGTAAGAGTAGGTAACCTCACGGCGCTCGATGAAAGCCTGGGGGAACTTAGCGGTCGGGTTGTAGCTGGTTTCAACAACGGAACCGGTAATCACGTTCTTGGTCTTGGTGCGCACGAAAGCAGCGCCCTTGCCGGGCTTAACATGCTGGAACTCAACGACCTGAAGGACCTGGCCGTCCTGCTCAAAAGTTACACCGTTACGAAATTCGCCTGCAGAGATCATATAGGAACTCCTCCATAATTTTAGAATCGGGCCTGTTTGAAAAAGCGGCCCTGCCGCCCCTCAAGCAATGCCATTGCATTGTCATACCTGTAAGTATTTTACCCGAAAAACGCCAGTATTGCAAGAGGTTAGCGGGATTTTCGGGTGATATTTTGGTTTTTTTCGGCTTTTGTTGGCTGTTTTTGGGCTTTCTCAGCCTTGTTCATACAGTTTTTTCAGCGCTGCCGCATCCTCGGCCTGGGTTCCGGCGGATTCACAGATGATGGTAGGTGCCAGGCCGCGGGCTTTCAGCAGCTGCATCAGCGGGGCGGGCGGCGGGCCAAACTCGGTATCCGCAAAAGTCAGGTGGCATTTTTCCCCGCCCTTGGTGTAGGCAATGCGGGAAAAATGCGCGTGGAACTTTTGGGCCCGCTCCCCCGGCAGGGCCGCGGCGATGCCATCCAGGATGGCGGCATAATCCGCCGGGGCGGTCTCATCGTTCAGCTCGGTGCCCTGGCTGCGGGCGTACAGGTGGCCAAAATCCACACAGGGGGTAATGCGTTCATCCACACTGCATAGGGCCAGCACTTCATCCAGCGTGCCCAGCTGGTTCACCTTGCCCATCGTTTCGGGGCAAAGGATACAATCGCCATAACCGGCTTCGTCCACGGCCCGCACGGCGCGGCGCATGGTGTCCAGTGCCTTTTCCAGCGCGGCTTCCCGGCTCTGCTTGCCGCAGCTGCCCGCATGGAAGATGACCCTGCGGCCGCCCAGTGCCCTGACCAGCGCGCAGCTTTGCAGCAGGTAGTTCACGCTGTTCAGCCGCTTATCTTCCTCCAGGCTGCTCATGCTGATGTAGTACGGCGCATGGACCGAGAACGTGATGCCTTTTGCGTCAAACGCTTCTTTTAGGGCAGCGGCTTTATCCAGCCCCAGGCGCACACCGCGCCCGCACTGGTATTCAAACGCCGTCAGCCCAAAGGACGCCGTATACTCCGCCATGGCCTGCGGGTCAAAACTGCGGATACGGTAACTGTCCGAAAGCCCGGCTGTACCAAAGAGCGGTGTTTCACTCATACAGGCGGCCCCCTTTTTGGTAATACCGGTTCAGCCAGTAGGGTTCAAACTTGCGCTTGAACTGCACACCGCGCTGGTGGTCGCCCCCGCGCGGCATGGTGTACAGGCAGGGGATGCCGTACAGCCCCGCGGCAAGGCGGTCGGTAAAGATCTGGTCGCCCACCATAGCCATCTGTTTTTTGCGCACGCCAAGGCGGCGGCGGGCAACGGCCAGGCCGACCGGCAGCGGTTTGCAGGCCAGCGGCACCCAGGCCAGGCCCACACGGTCCGCAAAAGGCTGCACGCGGGCCGGGGTGTTGTTGGAAACGATCGTCAGCCGCACGCCCGCGGCACGCATGGTATCCAGCCACTGCTGCACGGTAGCATCCAGCTGCTGGCTGCCATCCCCCGTCAGGGTATTATCCACATCCAGCACCAGGGCGGTGATGCCGTGCTGGCGCAGGAACTCCGGCGTGATGGCCTCAATGGCACGGAAAATGTATTCAGGGGTAAGAAGCATAGACAAACCACCTTATTATAAGCACAGGGCAGCGGGCATGCGCCGCCCTTTTTTAGACATAAAGAAAGAACAGGCCCGCATCTCTGCGAACCTGTTCTGCCGTTCCTTTGGGTAAACACGGTTATCGAAAACGGCGGCATAGCCGCTGCGATGGCTCCGGATTACTTAAACTTGCGCTTGCGGGCGGCTTCGGACTTCTTCTTGCGACGCACAGACGGCTTCTCATAAGCCTCGCGCTTGCGCACCTCAGCAAGAACACCGCTGCGGGCAGTGCTGCGCTTGAAACGGCGCAGGGCGCTCTCAAGGGATTCGCCCTCTTTGACACGGATCTCCGACATCTTTTTCCCTCCCTTGGTCTGAGACAGGAGTTTGCCGGTCAATCAAAATTACAATCAACCAGTAACTGAAATTATACTATACTTTATAGGCTCCTGTCAACCACGATTTTATGCGTTCTGGCCTACTTTTTGAAATTTCATAAAAAGTTCAGTTTTTTGCCCTCATACGCGGGGTATTGGCAATAGTTTGTACAAAATAACAAGTAATAATGAATAAATAATAATTTTGGTGCGCCGCCCGCGGCGGCGCAAATAAAATAGGTTAACTGCTCTGGCCGGAATGCTTTTTGCCAAAGCAGCTAACCTGATAAAAATGTGACGCCGTGGGCGTCACACAACCATTATTCATTATTCTTTTTTCTTTCCCCAAACTCTATGCCAACCCCAATGCGTGCAGCCCCAGCAGAGCGCCGTAAATCACCGGTTGGTGCAGCATGTAGATCAGCAGCGTGCGGCTGCCAATGGCGCACAGCGGGCGCAGGGCTTTGGGCGGCAGGCCGGGCTGTGCGGTGCAGCGGGCGCGGAACCACCGCGCAAAAAAGTACCCCACCCAATACAAAAACACCCACGGCAAAAGCGGGAAATAATCCGACGAGGAAAACACCGTCAGATCCGGCAGGCCCAGCCAGAAAATATTCGGCTTGTACCAGGCAGCGGGCAGAGCGGCCAACCGCAGTCCCTCAAACCCCAGCCAGCCCTGCGGCAGCTGATTCAGCAAAGCAAACAGCACCGCACTGCCCGCAAGCCCTGCCAGCGGGGGCAGCTTTTCCAGCGCCGGGCGCAGCAAACAGGTCAGCAGGGCCGCGCAGCCCAGCAGGTGCAGCACGCCGAACCAGATGACTTCCTCCGGCATGGCAACGGCCGTTACCACGGTCAGCACCACCGCACATGCCACCGTCAGCAGGCCGTTCTTGAGCGGGCGGCGGGACAAGGTAAAGCTGTAACCTGAAAGCAGGATAAAACTCCAGCAGATATACTGCTGCCACACATGGCAGTGCGTGGACCAGATATCGTACCAACCGCTGGCATGGCCAAAAATATACACCCAGTCATACATGGCGTGGTAGACCAGCATATTCAGCAGTGCCAGCCCGCGCAGGGCGTCGATCTGCCAAAAGCGCTGGCCGCCCACAGCGCGGAGCGGCTGTTGTTCGGTTTGCATCGTTTTCCCCTCCCTGCCCCCCATACAGCTGTGCGGGAGCTGTTTCCACTTTACCATATCTTACGGGGCAAATGCAAGGTTCCCTTGCAAAATGACCGAAAATGCGCTAAAATCTTTGGTGAAATATACAAAGGAGGGGTCCGCTATGCCCGATATCCGTCTTGTTGCGTTGGATCTGGACGGCACCGTATTCAATGATGAAAAAGAGATCACACCCCGCACGCTGGAAGCCATCCGTGCTGCCATCGCCAAGGGGGTCGATGTCATCCCCGCAACGGGGCGTGTGGCATCGGGCGTGCCGGAAGCGTTTTTGCGCATCCCCGGTGTGCGGTATGCCCTGACTTCCAACGGGGCCAGCGTGGTGGAGCTTGCCACCGGCAAACCGCTGGTCAACCTGCCGTTTGATGCCGCCCTTGCCAGCGACATTTATGACATCGTGGCCGCAACGGGCGGTGCCATGGGCATTTTCATCGGCGGCAAAGCTTATACCGATTATTTCGGCGCCAATGACGGCCTTGCCCTGATGCCCCCTGCCCTGCGCCGCTACCTGCGCGACAGCCGCATTGTGGTGGATGACATGCATGCAGTGTTCGCCGCCCACCCGCACGAGGTGGAAAAGTTCAGCATCACCTACCGGGATAACGCCGCCCGCGATGCCGCCTGGCAGGCCGTTGCCAGCCGGTTTACTGTGGAGATCACTTCCAGCATTCCCAACAACATGGAGATCAACGCCCCCGGCGTGACCAAGGGCAGCGGGTTAAAAACGCTGGCCGATACCCTGGGCCTGACGATGGACCAGGTGATGGCCTGCGGCGATTCCGGCAACGACCTTGCCATGATCCAGGCCGCCGGGTACGGCATTGCGATGGGCAACGCCACGCCGGAAATCCTGGCCGCCGCCCGCTATGTGACAGATGACAACAACCATGACGGCGTTGCCAAGGCCATTGAAACCTATGTAGGTAATTGCGAAACAAGTTCGCAATCCTGATTGAAACTGCGGTAAAAATCCTG
>CAVFVI010000003.1:121780-142554 GCA_963626055.1 Acutalibacteraceae bacterium | reverse complement strand
TCGAGACCCCCGCTGTCACCGTCAACGTTGTCTGCGGCTCCGGTCTGAACTGCGTGAACATGGCTGCCCAGATGATCGAAGCAGGCGATGCTGACATCGTTGTTGCAGGCGGTATGGAAAACATGGATATGGCTCCCTTCGCTATGATGAAGGGCCGTTACGGCTACCGCATGGGCTACCCCATGGGCAAGAGCGAGCTGGTTGACACCATGGTCAACGATGCTCTGTGGGATGCAACCGGCTTCAACATGCACATGGGCATGACCGCCGAGAATGTTTGCACCAATGAAACCTACCAGAAGAAGTACGGCTACAGCCCCATCACCCGTGAGAAGCTGGACGAGTTCGCTTTCCATTCTCAGGAAAAGGCAGCCAAGGCTATCGCTGACGGCGCTTTCAAGGATGAGATCGTTCCCGTTGTCATCAAGGGCAAGAAGGGCGACACCGTGTTTGATACCGATGAAGGCCCCCGCCTGAGCTCCATGGAAGTTCTGGGCAAGCTGAAGCCCTGCTTCAAAAAGGACGGCATCGTTACCGCTGCTAACTCCTCTGCCATCAACGATGGCGCTGCTGCTCTGGTCATCATGAGCGAAGAGAAGGCCAAGGAGCTGGGCGTTGAGCCTCTGGCTACCTGGGTCGGCGGCGCTCTGGCTGGCGTTGAGCCGGAAGTCAT
Source organism: Acutalibacteraceae bacterium (assembly GCA_963626055.1). Classification (GTDB taxonomy): domain Bacteria; phylum Bacillota; class Clostridia; order Oscillospirales; family Ruminococcaceae; genus Gemmiger. Next base: position 141,881 of record CAVFVI010000003.1, on the reverse strand, counting down.
GGGTCTGGGCCCCATCGCTGCAACCAAGAAGGTTATGGCAAAGACCGGCCTGACTGTTGAAGATATGGACCTCATCGAAGCCAACGAAGCTTTCGCTGCTCAGTCTGTTGCAGTTGGTGAGGCTCTGCACTTTGACCAGGATAAGCTGAACGTCAACGGCGGCGCTATTGCTCTGGGCCATCCCGTTGGTGCTTCCGGCGCTCGTATCCTCGTTACCCTGCTGTACGCCATGAAGCACCGCGGCGCACACAAGGGCCTGGCTACCCTGTGCATCGGCGGCGGCATGGGCTGCGCCACCATCGTGGAAATGTAATTTACGGAGGAATTGACCATGTCCTTTGTTACGACTGAAATTCAGGGCGCTGTTGCGATCGTCACCATTGACCGTCCCAAAGCCCTGAATGCACTGAACCCCGAAGTTCTGGCTGACCTGAAGGCTGCTTTTGAAGCCATCGACCAGAACACCGTGCGCTGCGTTGTTCTGACCGGCGCAGGCGACAAGAGCTTTGTTGCCGGTGCTGATATCGGCTCCATGTCCACCATGACCAAGGCCGAGGGTGAAGCTTTCGGCAAGCTGGGCAATGATGTGTTCCTGGAGATCGAAAGCTTCCCGCTGCCCGTTATCGCAGCTGTCAACGGCTTTGCCCTTGGCGGCGGCAACGAGCTGGCCATGAGCTGCGATATCCGCATCTGCTCCGATAATGCCGTCTTCGGCCAGCCCGAAGTTGGCCTGGGCATCACCCCGGGCTTCGGCGGCACCCAGCGCCTGGCCCGCCTGGTTGGCATGGGCATGGCAAAGCAGCTGGTTTACTCTGCCCTGAACATCAAGGCAGACGAAGCCCTGCGCATTGGCCTGGTCAACGCTGTTTACCCGCAGGCTGAGCTGATGGAGAACGTGATGAAGCTGGCAAACAAGATTGCCAAGAACGCTCCCATCGCAGTCCGCAACTGCAAGAAGGCTATCAACGAGGGGATCTCCAAGCCCATCAATGAGGCTGTTGTGGTTGAAGAAAAGCTGTTTGGCGATTGCTTCGAGACCCACGACCAGGTGGAAGGCATGCAGTGCTTCCTGAGCCGTGAAAAGCCGAAACCCAAGGCAGTGTTTACCAACAACTGATTTGAAAGAAAAATGAATAAAGAATAATGAATAATGGTGGTGGATCACAGCGCTGCGCGCTGTTCAAAAAAAGGCCGGGAACTGTGGTCCACATCAGTTCATTATTAAAATCGTGCCGCTTGCGGCACACCTTCATTCTTCTTTTTTCTCTATTCATTATTATTTTTAACAGGAGGCACAACTATGAAAGTTGGCGTTATTGGCGCTGGCACTATGGGCCAGGGTATTGCTAAGGCATTTGCACAGACCGAGGGCTTCACCGTTGCCCTGTGTGATATCAAGCAGGAATGGGCCGATAAAGGCAAGGAAAAGATCGCAGCCGGCTACGCAAAGCTGGTTGCCAAGGGCAAGCTGGACCAGGCTGAAGTTGACCGCCGCATGGCTGCCATCACCGCTGGCCTGAAAGAAGAACTGTGCGCTGACTGCGACCTGATCGTTGAGGCTGCTTTTGAGGATATGAAGGTCAAGCAGACCACCTTTGGCGAGCTGGACAAAATCTGCAAGCCGGAGTGCATCTTCGCTTCCAACACCTCTTCTCTGTCCATCACCGAGATCGGCAAGGGTCTGACCCGTCCCCTGGTTGGCATGCACTTCTTCAACCCCGCTGATCGCATGAAGCTCATCGAAGTCATCGCAGGCGTGAACACCCCCGCCGAGACCGTTGAGACCATCAAGAAGATCAGCGTTGAGATCGGCAAGACCCCCGTTCAGGTCAACGAGGCTGCTGGCTTTGTTGTCAACCGCATCCTGATCCCCATGATCAACGAAGCTGCTTTCATCAAGATGGAAGGCGTTTCTGATATTGCCGGCATCGATACCGCTATGAAGCTGGGTGCCAACCATCCGATGGGCCCCCTGGAGCTGGGCGACTTCATCGGCCTGGATATCTGCCTGGCCATCATGGACGTTCTGTACAAGGAGACCGGCGACAGCAAGTACCGCGCCTGCCCGCTCATCCGTAAGATGGTTCGCGGCGGCAACCTGGGCTGCAAGACCGGCAAGGGCTTCTACGTTTACAACGCAGACCGCACCAAGACCGCTGTTGACGCCCTGTAAAATTTGAAACAATCTCTCCTGACGGAGTGCAAAATCTCCGTCAGGATTGATTTGTTCAGTCGCCTGTAAACCTGCCCTTGCGGCTTTGGCCGCGGGGCGGCGGGCGCACTGTTAGATAAGGAGGATACCGTTATGGATTTTACTCTGTCCAAGCAGCAGGCTATGGTACAGAAAATGTACAAAGAATTTGCTGAGAACGAAGTCAAACCCCTTGCCAAAAAGGTTGACGCTGAGGAATATTTCCCCAAAGAGACCGTTGAAAAGATGGCAAAGCTGGGCATGATGGGCATTTACTTCCCCAAAGAAGTCGGCGGCGCAGGCGGCGATGTGCTCTCCTACGTGATGGCTGTTGAGGAAATGAGCAAGGTTTGCGGCACCACTGGTGTTATCCTGTCTGCCCATACCTCCCTGTGTGCTGCTCCTATCTATGAGAACGGCACTGCAGACCAGAAGGCAAAGTACCTGCCCAAGCTGTGCAGCGGCGAATGGCTGGGTGCTTTCGGCCTGACCGAGCCCGGCGCCGGCACCGACGCACAGGGCCAGCAGACCTTTGCTGTGGATGAAGGCGACCATTGGAAGCTGAACGGCTCCAAGATCTTCATCACCAATGCTGGCTATGCTGATGTCTTCATCATCATTGCTGTTACCGGCTTTGTGACCGACAAGCGCGGCCGCAAGCAGAAGGAAATCTCCGCTTTCATCGTAGAGCGCACTGACCCCGGCTTCAAGGTCGGCAAGCCCGAAGATAAGATGGGCATCCGCGGTTCTTCCACCTGCGAGCTGATCATGGAAGACTGCATCATCCCCAAGGATCGTCTGCTCGGCGTTAAGGGCAAGGGCTTCCAGCTGGCTATGGCTACCCTGGACGGCGGTCGTATCGGCATTGCCGCACAGGCCCTGGGCATCGCAGAGGGTGCAATCGATGAGACTGTTGCCTATGTCAAGGAACGCAAGCAGTTTGGCCGTTCCATCGCTCAGTTCCAGAACACCCAGTTCGAGTTGGCTGAGATGAAAGCCCGCGTTGACGCTGCCAAGTACCTGGTTTACAAGGCTGGCCTGAAAAAGCAGCAGGCCATGAACGGCGCTAAGGTCCGTTACAGCGTCGAGGCTGCCGAGGCGAAGCTGATCGCTTCCCGCACTGCCAGCGATGTGACCCGCCGCTGCCTGCAGCTGTTCGGCGGTTACGGCTACACCCGTGACTACCCCATCGAGCGCATGATGCGCGATGCCAAGATCACCGAGATCTACGAAGGCACCAGCGAAGTGCAGATGATGGTCATCTCCGGCGCGCTGCTGAAGTAAGGAGGCAAGACGTACAATGAAAGCTATTGTTTGTGTCAAACAGGTTCCCGATACACAGGGCAAGGTTGCTGTCAAGGCTGACGGCACCATGGACCGTGCTGCGATGGCAACCATCACCAACCCCGACGACCTGAACGCCGTTGAGGCTGCCCTGCAGCTGAAAGATGAGACCGGCTGCGAAGTTGTTGTTGTTACCATGGGCCCGCCGCCGGCAGAAGGCATGCTGCGCGAGCTGATCGCCCGCGGTGCAGACCGCGGCGTGCTGGTATCCGGCCGTGAGTTCGGCGGTTCCGATACCTTCGCAACTTCCCAGATCCTGGCTGCTGCCGTCAACAAGATCGGCGTTGGCCCGGAGGATATCGTCTTCTGTGGCCGTCAGGCTATCGATGGCGACACCGCACAGGTTGGCCCGCAGATCGCTGAAAAGCTGCACCTGCCCCAGGTTACCTATGTTACCGATATCAAGAAGGACGGCAACGCCCTGGTCGTCAAGCGCCAGCTTGAGGACGGCTACATGGAGCTGAAGGTGAACACTCCCTGCCTGCTGACCTGCATCAAGGAGCTGAACACCCCGCGTTACATGAGCGTTTCCGGCATCTTTGAGTGCTATGATAAGCCCATTGAAGTGTTCGACTACAATGCTCTGAAGGATGATCCCCTCATCGAGACCGATACCATCGGCCTGAAGGGTTCCCCGACGAACGTTTACAAGTCTTTTGCTCCCCCGGTCAAGGGCGCCGGCATGATGGTTGAGGACGCTGCCCAGCTGGTTGGCATCCTGAACGACAAGCACCTGATTTGAGAGAGGAGAGAAGTACAATGGCTGAATTCAATGCAATGGACACCGCCGCCTTCAAGGGCGTGTGGGTATTCTGCGAACAGCGCGAAGGCCAGGTACAGGCCATCAGCTATCAGCTGCTGAGCGAAGGCCGCAAGCTGGCCAACGACCTCGGCGTTGAGCTGTGCGGCGTTGTGATGGGCAGCGAGGTCAACGAGGACTACCTCAAGGCTCTCGGCGGCTACGGCGCAGACCGCGTTTACTATATCGACAGCCCCCTGCTGAAGGACTACACCACCGATGGCTATGCCAAGGTTCTGTGCGACCTCATCATGGAGAAAAAGCCGGAGATCATGCTGATCGGCGCTACCAACCTGGGCCGTGACCTTGGCCCCCGCTGCGCAGCCCGCCTGCACACCGGCCTGACTGCTGACTGCACCCACCTGGATGTGGATGTTGCCAAGTACAAGGACTTCCTGCGCACCACCTCCACCATCGATGTGGACAACACCAAGTTTGAAGAGAACACCAACCTGAAGATGACCCGTCCCGCATTTGGCGGCCACCTGATGGCTACCATCATCTGCCCGCGCTTCCGCCCGCAGATGTCCACCGTGCGCCCCGGCGTTATGCAGACCCAGCCGTTCGACGAAGCCGGTGCTGCCAAGGTTGTTGTTGAGAAGGTTACCCCCGCTCTGACCGCTGACGATATCCATGTTGAGATTCTGGACATCAAGAAGAGCGCTAAGAAGCTGGTTGACCTGATCGGTGCTGATGTGGTTGTTTCCGTTGGCCGTGGTATCAGCTCTGACCCCGAAAAGGGCATTGCTCTGGCCGAAGAACTGGCTGGCGCCCTGGGCGGCGTTGTCGGTGCTTCCCGTGCCGTTACCGATGAAGGCTGGCTGTCTGCTGACCATCAGGTTGGCCAGACCGGCAAGACTGTGCATCCCCGCATTTACGTTGCTCTGGGCATCTCCGGTGCCATCCAGCACGTTGCCGGTATGCAGGATTCCGAGACCATTATCGCCATCAACAAGAACGAGAATGCCCCCATCTTCGGCATTGCTTCCTATGGCATCGTGGGCGACCTGTACAAGGTCGTTCCCGAACTGATCAAAGAAATCAAGGCCGCCAAGGCTTGATTGTAGCCTGATATAGCAGCACCCCATTGCCGAAAAAGGCAGTGGGGTGTTTTTTGTTTGGCGCAGGGGAGGGGAAAATTCATCTCTCCCGTGAGCTTTACCGTTATTGCCGTGCCGCCTTTTGTTCCGTAGGGGCCGGGCATGCCCGGCATGCAGCTTTCCTGCAACTGACTGCTTTCTTGCCGCACGATGGCTTTTTCTGTGTCCGTATGATATACTGCATTTTTATTAAAAAATATATCGGGGGAAAGCGATGAAAAAAACTGCTGTACTGATTTATAACCAATTTTGTAACTTTGAGATTGCACCAGCGTTGGAAATGCTGGCAATGGCGCAAAAGCCCATCACCATTTTTGCCAAAACGCTGTCCCCTGTACGGAGCGAGGAAGGCTTGACCGTTCTTCCCGAAAATGCTATTAACGAGCTGAACGTGGAAGAATACGACAGCCTGCTTCTTCCGGGTGCGATGGATATTCGGGAAGCCATTGAGGACGCAGCAATTCTGGACTTCATCAAGCAGTTCAACGGTATGCCCATTGGTGCAATTTCCATTGCGCCGCTGCTCCTGCTGAAAGCGGGGCTTTTGAAGGGAAAGCCTTTTATGGCCGGTGTCAACCCGGAGGAACTGTTCGAGGAAGGGTACACACCAGATGACCTTGCCCTGATGACCGGTTGGGATGCAAACCTTGAAAATCCGGTTCCGGACGGATACATTCAGTCTGATACCGTTGTTACCTCTGTATCCTACAATTTTATCCGCTGGACGTTAGCCTTTGGAAAAATGCTTGGGATTGACCTGCCGCCAAAAACTTTCGGCCTTTAATTGCCTGGGCGGATAGGAAATCCGCCCCCACAACAATCTGTATTTGCCCATTTACAAATGTGTATTCCGGGTGTACAATAAAAATGTTGCGTTCTTTGCGGTTCCAATGGGGCGCAACAGGACGATATAACCAAAAAACGGAGGTACATCATGGAAAAACTCTTCCACCTGAAAGAGAACCACACGGATGTAAAAACCGAAGTCATGGCCGGTATCACGACCTTTATGACGATGGCTTACATTCTTGCGGTCAACCCCAACATTCTGTCTGCAGCCGGTATGGATGCAAACGCCGTTCTGATTGCCACTTCTCTGGCAGCATTTGTCGGCACCATGCTGATGGCGTTTCTGGCAAATTACCCCTTTGCACTGGCACCCGGCATGGGCCTGAACGCCTACTTTGCCTACACCGTTGTGCTCTCTATGGGCTACACCTGGCAGATGGCTCTGCTGGCCGTCTTTGTTGAAGGCCTTGTCTTCATCGTGCTGTCCCTGACCAATGTGCGCGAAGCAATCTTCAATGCCATCCCCCTGACGCTGAAATCCGCTGTCAGCGTTGGCATCGGCCTGTTCATCGCCTTTGTTGGCCTGCAGAACGCCAAGCTCATCGTCAACAGCGATTCCACTCTGCTGACCTACCAGCACTTCAAGGGCGAGACCTTCCACAGCGTTGGCATCGGCGCTCTGCTTACCCTCATCGGTGTGCTGCTGATCGCCGTTATGCTCATCAAGAACGTTAAGGGTGCTATCCTGTACGGCATCATTCTGACCTGGGTGCTGGGCATCATCTGCGAGCTGACCGGCATTTATGTGCCGGATGCAGAAGCTGGCATGTACTCTGTTATCCCCACCGCTTTCGTCAGCTTTGACTTCAGCTCTCTGGGCGAAACCTTCGGCCAGGTGTTCAACCTGGATTTCACCAATTTCAACATTGGCAACTTCATCGTTGTCATGTTTGCATTCCTCTTTGTTGACCTGTTCGATACCCTGGGCACCCTGATCGGCGTTGCTTCCAAGGCCGACATGCTGGACGAAGAGGGCAAGCTGCCCCGCATCAAGGGCGCTCTGATGGCTGACGCTATCGCCACCAGCGCCGGTGCTGTGCTGGGTACTTCCACCACCACTACCTATGTTGAAAGTGCTTCCGGCGTTACCGAGGGCGGCCGCACCGGTCTGACCGCAGCCACCACCGCTGTGCTGTTCCTGCTGGCCAGCATTTTCAGCCCCCTGTTCCTGACCATTCCTTCCTTTGCAACTGCTCCGGCCCTGATCGTTGTCGGCTTCTACATGATGGGCGCTGTTGCCAAGATCAACTTCGACGATATGACTGACGCCATCCCGGCTTTCCTGACCATCCTGGTCATGCCGCTGGCTTACAGCATCTCCGAAGGCATTGCAATCGGCGTTGTTTCCTGGACCCTGATCAACCTGCTGTCCGGCAAGGCTAAGGAAAAGAAGATCACCCCGCTGATGTATGTCCTGACCGTGCTGTTCATCCTGAAGTACATCTTCCTGTAATCATAGAGGACGGCATCACTGGCAGGGAAAGCCGTAAAGGCTTGGTAATAACCGCAGCTGCTTAAGCGCGGTGATAGAAATCCCCGCCAAACAAAAAGTAAAGCCCCATGTCTGCACCGCAATGGTGCAAGGCATGGGGCTTTTTGCATAGTAGGTGCATTTGGAGCGGCGGTATGGTATACTTGGCTTAACAAATCCGAATTGCATGAAAGGAAATGCAGGGAAGGGGATGCGATATGGAAATTAAGCCGCTGAATAAAAGCGATTATGCAGGCAAAAAATTTACTGCGCACTACACGACAAACGGGTATTATGATATTTGCGCTGTAGAAGACGGGTTCCGAATAAACTATATGCCGTTTGATGCACCGGTCGAAAAATCTTTTGATGATGTGTTTTTCGGGGAGTGGTTGGAAAACCCGATTGCCTTTGGTGCGTTTGAAGATGGGCGGCTGATTGGATACGCCGAGGGCTCCATGGAAACCTGGAACAAGCGGTTCCGCATCAGCAATATCTGCATTTTCGATAAGGCAAAGCGCAGCGGTGGAATTGGAAGCAGACTGATGGAGGAGATGCTGAAAGCAGCGCAATCCGCTCAGGCGCGGATGATCGTTTTGGAAACACAATCCTGCAATGAGAACGCGATCGCATTTTATAAAAAGAACGGGTTTGCTGTGATCGGGTTCGACCTGTATTCTTACTCCAATACCGACCCGGAACAGCACGAGATAAGGGTTGAGATGGGAAAAATGCTGTAATCGGCAGGCAGCTTTCCGCACACAAACAAAGACCAGCGCGATAGGCAGGGATGAACAAAAGCTTTGCCTATAGCGCTGGTCTTTTAGATTTAATTAAAAAAGAATAAAGAGTAATGAATAATGGTTGTATGACGCCCGCAACGTCATATTTTGACCAGGTCAGCCGCTCCGGCAAGAAGCATTCCGGCCAGCGCAGCCAACCTGGTTTACTCGCGCCGCCGCGGGCGGCGCACCGACATTATTCTTTATTCATTATTATTTATTATTTCTCTAAAATCATCCGACAACCGCGGGGGCGGCCAGCAGTTCATCCGGCAGTTCGCCGTAATCTTCGGCGGATTCCTTGCTCATATTGTAACCAAAGGTCACACCAAGGGCGCTGGCGGCATCCGTCATCAGGGCATCCACATCCACCAGTTCGCTGTCAGCCATAACGAACAGAACTTTGTCGTCAAAAGTGGCAACGCTGGCCTTGTCAGCCGCCACACAGACCCACTTGCGCATGTCGATGCCGTCCAGCATGGCTTCGGCAATCTCGTCGCCATCGGCTTTGTCTTTCAGGCGCACCAGCACCATGCAGTAAGCCTGGCTGCCAACACCCGGTTCGCTGGTTACAGCGGCATCCACCTTGGTGATCTGCTCCTCGTTCAGGCCGGTCTGGTAGGGGTACCACTCGGCGTTGGTCAGGTCCACGGCGGTCGTTTCCACCATTATCAGGTCAACCGGGTGTGCAGTATAGATCTGGTCCACAATGCTGCTCAGCTCGGCATCCGGTTCCGGCTGGAGCGCAGCACTGCTGTCCTCCGGATCAACACCAAAACCGGGATCGATCTCCATGTCCGGGTCCGGCTTGGTGGCCGGGGCGTTCAGAATATCGTCCGGGATGGCGGTCGGCTCCGGCGCTGTGGAGGAGGACGCGCCGGAATTTCCGCACGCGGCAAGGCTGGCGGCCAGCAGGGCAGCAGCCAAAAACAGTGTCAGCTTTTTCATAAAAAATCTCCTTTATTTTGCGCGGCCCTGTATAATGCGGGGCCGCGTAGGTTGTGTTGCTGGAATGCGCGGCGAAAAAAGAATGAAAGGGGAGCGCGGCAGATACCCGGCTGCCGTTATTTTACCCCGTTCTCCGTCAATATTTCACCGGGGGCAAAGGGAACATCCCATTCGTCCGCAGGCAGCGCGGGGAAGACCAGTGCCTCCGGGCAGAGCAAAAGCTTGGGGTCGGTCTGCCCAAAGCGGGCAAGGAACCGGTCATAATACCCGGCCCCGCGGCCAAGGCGCACCCCCTGCCTGTCCACAGCCAGGCAGGGGATCAGGGCCAGCGCGCCGGGCTCCAATGCGGCGATGGTGCGGCCGCCGCAGGGCTCCAAGATGCCATACCGCCCCGGCTGCAGGTCATTCAGGCTGGTGATCTCCACAAGTTCCATCCGCCCGTCACTGCCCGGCAGGCAGCGCGGCACACACAGGTGTTTGCCGCTGGCCAGGGCCTGCTGCAAAATAGCGGTGGTATCCGGTTCGTCCCGCATGGAAACAAAGCAGAACACTGTGCCCGCCTGCTGCCATGTCGGCAGAGCAAACAGCTGCCGGGCCATGGCAGCGCCGATAGCGTGCAGGTCCAGCTCTTTGCGCAGCGCTTTGGCCTGCGCGCGTGCCTCCGTTTTTGTCATCACGTTCACCTCGCATCCATTGTAACATAATTTTGCGGGGGAGGGAAAGATAAGAACGATGTCGGTTTCCATCTTACGATACCCTCTTACTAAAACAAACGGAACTTTCCGCCCGTTTGTTACACCGGGGCGGCCATTTATTCAGGAAGTCTTGCGCAAAAGCTGCAAACAGAATATAATGTACCTGTATTATTATGTTATTTTGCGGGCAAAGCCCGAACGATAAAAGGAGAATATGAAAAATGGGTAAGTTTAATTTTATTGAAACCGAAATCCCCGGCGTTGTTGTGATCGAACCGACCGTGTTTGGCGATGACCGCGGCTATTTTATGGAAACCTATCAGATCGATGACTTTGCCGCCGCCGGGATCGACGAGCCCTTTGTGCAGGATAACCAGAGCCGCTCCACCAAGGGCGTGCTGCGCGGCCTGCATTTCCAGAAGAACCACACCCAGGGCAAGCTGGTGCGTGTGACCATGGGCGAAGTGTATGACGTTGCCGTGGACTGCCGCCCCAACAGCAAAACCTTTGGCAAGTGGGTGGGCGTGACCCTTTCCGCCGAAAACAAAAAGATGTTCTATATCCCGGAAGGCTTTGCCCATGGCTTTTTGGTATTGTCTGACGTGGCAGAGTTCTGCTATAAGTGCACCGATGTATACGACCCGACCGCAGAGGGCGGCATCCCCTATGATGATCCGACCGTTAACGTCCAGTGGCCGGACTGCGGCTGTGAGCATAAGACCAGCGCCAAGGACAAGGAGCACACGCCCTTTGCCGAGCAGAAGTTTGAATACTTTGAAAAATACTGATTCAGGGGAACCAACGTGCAGAATTTGAAAAACTCGTTTGCAAGTTTCTGGAAATACCGCTACCTGCTGCAAAACCTCATCACGCGGGATTTCAAGCTCAAGTACCGCCGCAGCGTGCTGGGCGTTGCCTGGAGCGTGCTCAACCCGCTGCTGACCTGCCTTGTCATGTGGGCTGTGTTCGGCGCGCTGTTCAACCAGCGCGGGGACGGCATTGAGGATTTCCCGCTGTTTTTGATCATCGGCCAGCTGATGTTCAACTTCTTCCGCGAATCCACCAGCATGGCGATGGAAAGCGTGCTGAAAAACGGCCCGCTGCTGCGCAAGGTCTATATCCCCAAGTACATTTTCCCGCTGGAAAAATGCTGCTTTGCGCTGGTCAACTTCTTTTTCAGTTTGGTGGCGCTTTTCTTTGTGGCGCTGGTCACCTGGTCCCATATTTCGCTGCGCACGGTGCTGCTGGCGGTGTATCCCATTGTTATGCTGTTCATTTTCAGCCTGGGCATTGGGCTGATCCTGTCCACGATGTATGTCTTTGTGCGCGATATCATGCACATCTGGGAGGTTTTCTGCACCCTGCTGGTATACGGCAGCGCCATCTTCTATGACCCCAGCCAGATGGCATCCTGGATGCAGGCCGTCATCAACCTGAACCCCATCTACTGGTACATCACTTCGGTGCGTTCCTGCGTGATGTGGGGCTCCGGTCTGACCCTGAACATGGTGCTGATCCCTTTCCTGTGCTCTGCGTTCAGCCTGGGCATCGGTGTGTATGTATTCAAAAAGAACCAGGACAACTTTGTCCTGTATATGTAAGGGGGCTGCAAGATGAGCGAACAGAAGCAACAGCCCATTATTTCCATTGACCATGTTTCGATGCGCTTTAACCTGGCCAAAGAAAAGCACGAAAGCCTGAAAGAATACTTTGTGGCTCTTTTGCATGGCGGCGTGCGGTTTGATGAATTCTTCGCCCTTTCGGATGTCAGCTTTGATATTATGCCGGGGGACTTTTACGGCCTGATCGGCCTGAACGGCTCCGGCAAAAGCACGCTGCTGAAAGTCATCTCCGGTGTCTACAAGCCCAGCGCCGGTAAAGTAACGGTGAACGGCACCATTGCGCCGCTGATCGAACTGGGGGCCGGTTTTGACATGGACCTGACCGCGCGGGAAAACATCTACCTGAACGGCACGGTCCTGGGCTATACCCCCAAGTATATTGATTCCAAGTTTGACGATATTGTGGAGTTCAGCGAGCTGCAGGAATTTTTGGATGTGCCGCTGAAAAACTATTCCTCCGGCATGGTGGCGCGCCTGGCGTTCGCCGTGGCGACCATGACTAAGCCGGATATCCTGATTGCGGACGAGATCCTTTCAGTCGGCGACTTCCTGTTCCAGGAAAAGTGCGAAAAGCGCATGGCGGAGCTGCTTTCCGGCGGTACCACGGTGATTCTAGTCAGCCATTCCATTGAGCAGATCGAGCGCATGTGCAACAAGGTGGCCTGGCTGGACCATGGCCATCTGCGCCGCCTTGGCCCCACCAAAGAGGTAACGGCGGAATACCGCAAGTTTGAAAAGAAGGACGCCATGAAGGCGGACAAAGTGGAGGGATAAGGCGCATGGCACAGGACCCGAACCAGAACCGCCCGGCGGATGTGGCCCAGGCGGACAGTGTGGGCGGCATGGCAAAACGCCTGCTGAACCCCGCCCACCTGGCAGACCTTGCCCGCCGCAGTGCCGCTACCCTGAAAGAGCAGGGGGCCGAGCAGCTGTGGCGCGATGTGACCTTCCGCGTGGGGCTGGCGTTCCACCATGATTCCTGGCAGCACCGGGCAGACCTGCCCCTGCGCCGGGAGCTGAAAGCCCAGCGCGCTGAGTACGCAGATGGCAAGCCGGGGCCGGTGGTCAGCATTGTGGTGCCGCTGTACAACACGCCGGAAAAGTTCTTTGGCCAGATGCTGGCCAGCGTGCAAAAGCAGACCTACCCCCATTGGCAGCTGGTGCTGGTGGATGCTTCGGATGCAGCGCACGCTGCGTTCAGCACCCATGCCAGCAAGGCCGCAGCAAAGGACCCGCGCATCCTGTATAAAAAAGTGGAAAACGGCGGCATTGCGGCCAACACCACGGCGGGCTTTGCGCTGGCAGCGGGGGAGTATATCGCCCTGCTGGACCATGACGATGTGCTGTACCCCGATGCGCTGTATGAAAGCGTGAAAGCCCTGCAAAGCCAGGGGGCCGAGCTGGTATACAGCGATGAGATCGTGCTTTCGGCTGATTTGAAACAGCTGGGGGGCTACCATTTCAAGCCGGATTTTGCGCCGGACTATCTGCGCGGGGTCAACTTCATCACCCATCTGGCGGTGTTCTCCTGCGCATTGCTGGACCGCGCCGGTGCGTATGAATCCAGCGAGTATGACGGTGCGCAGGACCATGACCTGATGCTGCGCCTGACCGAACAGACCACGCGGGATAAGATCGCCCATATCAAAAAGGTGCTTTATATCTGGCGCGGCCATGCGGGTTCCACCGCGGCGGGCATGGAGGCGAAACCCTATGCTCTGGCGGCCGGTGTGCGCGCTATTGATGCCCAGCTCCAACGGCTGAACCTGCCCGGCAAAGCCATGGAAGTGGAAGGCGCGCCCGGTGCGTTCCAGGTGCGGTATGAACTGACCGGCCACCCGCTGGTCAGCGTCATGATCCCCAACAAGGATCATATCGACGATTTGGATCGCTGCCTGAAAAGCTTGTATGCCAATGCGGGCTATGATAACTTTGAAGTTCTGGTTATCGAAAATAACTCGGAACGGCAGGAAACATTCGACTACTACAAAACCATGCCGGAGCGCTACCCCAACAGCCGGGTGGTGACTTATGTGGGGCCGTTTAACTTTTCTGCCGTCAACAATCTTGGCGCGCGCTTTGCCAAGGGCGAGCATCTGCTGCTGCTGAACAATGATATCGAGGTGCTCAGCCAGGATTTCCTGCGGGAACTGCTGAGCTATTCCCAGCGGCCGGACGTGGGCGCGGTGGGCGCAAAGCTCTATTACCCGGACGATACCATCCAGCATGCTGGCGTTATTATGGGCATCAACGGCAGTGCGGGCCACAGCCACAAAAGTTACCCGCGCAAGGCAGTGGGCGATTTGTACCGCCTTGTCACCACGCAGGACTATATGGCCGTAACGGGTGCCTGCCTGATGACCAAAACGGAGCTGTACCGCGCGGCGGGCGGCCTGGACGAAGCCAAGTTTGCCGTGGCCTACAACGATGTGGATTACTGCCTGAAGCTGTGGCAAAAGGGCCTGCTGAATGTCTATACCCCACGCGCTGAAGCCTACCATTACGAGAGCAAGAGCCGCGGTCTGGACACCACCCCCGAAAACGCCGCCCGCTATGCCTGCGAAAAGGCAAATTTTTACGCCAAGTATCACGAATATATTGATAATTATGACCCGTACTACAACCCGCATTTCAACAACCTGTTTGAAAACTTTGGGCTGAAATAAGGCGGGGCAGAGGATAAAACAATGGTAAACAAGTTTGATACCCAGTTCTTGATCGAAGGCAATAACCTGGACGAGGACGATATCCGCGCCGGGATCATGGCCAGCACCGAGGGCGACTGCCTGATCGTGGTAGGGGATGAGGAAGTGGTAAAAGTGCATTACCATACCGATACCCCGTGGAAAGTGCTGGAATACGCCGCCAGCCAGGGTGATTTGCACAAAATCATTGTAGAAAACATGGAGCGCCAGGCAAACGGGCTGGACGGGTAAAAATTATTGGGCTCTGGACAGGAAACCACTCCTCCAGGGGAGGTAACTGCAAAGCTAAAAACGTTCACCACATGGCTCCAGAACGGTCAAGACCGTTCCCTACAAATCATTTTATAATGTGCGACAAACATAAAAATGTTCTGTAGGGCGGGGTGCCCTCACCCCGTCATGGAGAAACTATGCCATGCGCCGTAAACGCTGCAAATAATTTGTAGGGGACGATGCTTGCATCGTCCCGGCGGGCGGGTCTTGCTATATATCTCACCATATTATTTTCGCATGGCTGGATGCGCGCCCCTACGGTTTCCAATATCGTCCAACAATTAAAGAGCTGCGTTACCAAACACCTCTCCCGCCCCATCTGGCAAAAATCATTCCATGACCACGTTATCCGTACCCAAACGGATTATGAGACGATTTGGTTATACATCGATTCCAACCCCCAAACCTGGAAAACAGACTGCCTGAACCCGGCCCGAATCCAGAATATCCCCAACAATCTAACACCCGAAAGGACGTAACGTTATGAACCAGCAGGCCAAGCGCATCAAAGAACTATTTGGCTATGCCCGCACTTTGACGAAAGAACAGGGCGTTGGCCCCATGTGCGTGCGCGCGGCGGGCTTTTTCAAACGGCGCTTTTTCGGTAAGCGGGCGCGGTACTGGCCGTCCAACCAGGCGCTGGAAGCCCAGCGCAATGACCCCGCGGCAGAAACGTTCCCCATCATTTCCATTTTAACGCCGCTGTACAATACGCCGCAAAACTTTTTAACCGAATTCCTCGATAGTGTGGAAAACCAGACCGCCCGCAACTGGCAGCTCTGCCTGGCGGATGCTTCGGACGATGCCCACGCCTATGTGGGGGAGCTGGTGCAAAAGCGCGCGGCGGCAAACCCGCGCATTCGCTATGTAAAAATTGAAAACAAGGGCATTGCGGCCAACACCAATGCGGCGGCCCAGCTGGCACAGGGGGAATATCTGGCCCTGGCGGACCATGATGACATTCTGGCCCCGCACGCGATTTACTGCATGGGCAAAGCACTGCAAAAAACGGGGGCTGATTTTGCCTACAGCGATGAAGCCCTTTTCCGCAAAAGCCCCAAGGCGGCCCATGTGGCCCACTTTAAGCCGGACTATGCGCCGGAGTACCTGATGGCCTGCAACTATATCTGCCATTTGGCAGTGTTCCGCAAAAGCCTGTTTGATGCCATCGGCGGGGAACGCCTGGAGTGCGATGGCGCACAGGATCATGATTTGTTCCTGCGGCTGATCGATGCCATGCAGGCCAATGATGCCAGCGCCGCACCGCTGCATCTCCCGCAGGTGCTGTATTACTGGCGGGTGCACGCGGCTTCCACCTCCGGCGGCACCGATGCCAAACCTTATGTGGTAAAAGCGGCGCAAAAGGCCGTGGCGGACCACCTGGCGGCAACGGGCCGCAGCGGCAGGGTGGAGGAGGGCATCTTCCCCGGTACCTGCCATGTGCAGTGGGAGCTGCCGGAGCCGGAACCGTTGGTGTCCATCCTGATCCCCAACAAGGACCATGTGGATGACCTGGAAAAATGCCTGTTCAGCTTGTACTCCAAAACGCTGTACGAAGCGTTTGAAGTGATCGTGATCGAAAACAACTCCACCGACCCCGCCACAAAAGCCTATTATGAGAAGCTGCCGGACCGCTATGCCAACTGCCGTGTGGTGGCTTACAGCGGTGGGTTCAATTTCAGCCGCATCAACAATTTTGGCCGCAAGTTTGCCAACGGCAAGTTCTTGCTGCTGCTCAACAACGATATTGAAATCATCAGCGGGAACTGGCTGACCCAGATGGTGGCCGAAGCCAGCCAGCCCGGCGTGGCGGCCTGCGGCGCGATGCTGTACTACCCGGATGACACCATCCAGCATGCGGGCATCATCACCGGCCTGGGCGGGTATGCGGGCCACAGCCACAAGTACCACAAGCGCGGCGGCAGCGGCTACATGTTCCGCCTGGCCACCGTGCAGGATTATTCTGCCTGCACCGCCGCCTGCCTGCTGGTGCGCACATCGGCTTATGATGCCATCGGCGGGCTGGATGAAGCCTTTACCGTGGCGTTCAACGATGTGGATTTCTGCCTGCGCCTGCGGGAAAAAGGCTGGCGCATTGTGTGGACCCCCTATGCGGAACTGTACCACCACGAAAGCAAATCCCGCGGTTCGGACGAGGAAGACCCCGCCAAAAAGGCCCGCTTTGCCAAGGAGCAGGCCCGCCTGTATGAAGTCCACGGCAAGCAGAACATCCTGCGCGACCCCTATTATAACCCGAACCTGAGCCTGGATTACGAGGATTTCCGCGAAAGCGGGGACCTGCGCAATCTGAAAAACGTGACCCTGTGACCCATGCCGGAAAAGCATGGCAAAATCTGTGCATTTTTTTTGCTGTTTCGGCTTGCCACGCTATGCCGGATATGATATAATCTAAATGTTACCGCGGCCCGGCTTTGGGTGTATGCCCTGCATCAGGGAACCTTGATTGCCCTTTGCTGCGCCGTAGGCAAATATTATAAAGCGAGGTATTACTACTATGAGCCAGAAGTCTGCTATCGAAAAACAGCCCATCATTGCAAAAGCCGCCATCCATGAGGGTGACACCGGTTCTCCGGAAGTTCAGGTTGCGCTGCTGACCGCACGCATCAACCACCTGACTGAGCACCTGAAGACCAACAAGAACGACAACCACAGCCGTCGTGGTCTGTTCAAGATGGTCGGCCGCCGCCGTAACCTGCTGGCCTATCTGCAGAAGAAGGACATCAATCGTTACCGTGCTCTGATCGCTGAACTGGGTCTGCGCAAGTAATTCGCAAAACGGGCAGGGCGCTATCTGTGCGCCCTGCCCATTTTCTATATTTTAACAGGTATTCCGGCATTGGTTCTTATCAAGAACTGCCGCTAACCTGTAGTAATAGTATTGGATAAAGTTAGGCCCCCGAAGGAGAAAAACATAACCTGCGCTCCAAAGCATTCTGCCAGCCCGTTACACCCCCACTGCCTCTAAAACGTAACAAGCTGGAAGCCTTTGGCCTGCCGCAATAACTCCTAACTCCTCCTTCCTACCTCCTAACTTAATGTGTTTGGCCGCCCGCATGGTTTGTGCAGTAAATCGAACGCCGGAGCAAACAGCTGTTCCGCCGCTGGATTTATTGCTCAAAGCATGGGGCTGCCTGAACCGCATATTCCCACCAGGTATCAAAAATTATATCAGAAGGAGAATTACTATGGCACTGGAATTTGCATCCCGTAAGGCAACCTTCCCCAACTACCGCAAGTTTGAAACAACTTTTGCCGGCCGCCCGTTTGTGGTGGAAACCGGCAAGCTCTGCGGCCTTGCCAATGGTAGCGCAATGATCCGCTATGGCGAAACCTGCGTGCTGTGCAATGTGACCATGAGCGAAAAAACGCGTGAAGGGGTGGATTTCTTCCCCCTGAGCGTGGAATTTGAAGAAAAGCTGTACGCCGCTGGCCGCATCCCCGGCTCCTTTATGCGCCGCGAAGGCCGCCCCGGCGAACACGCCATCCTGTCCTCCCGCGTGGTTGACCGCCCCATCCGCCCGCTGTTCCCCAAGGATATGCGCAACGATGTCTGCGTGACCATGACCGTGATGAGCCTTGACCCGGATTGCTCCCCGGAGATTGCCGGTATGAACGGCGCATCCCTGGCTATTGCGATGTCGGATATCCCCTGGAACGGCCCCATCGGCGGCGTGGCTGTCGGCTATGTGGACGGCGAGATCGTGCTGAACCCCACCAAGGAGCAGCGCGAGCGCTCTGACCTGGCCTTGACCTTGGCTGCCAGCATGGAAAAGATCGTCATGATCGAAGCCGGCGCCAACGAAGTGACCGAAGAGGTCATGATGGATGCCATCAAGGCTGGCCATGAGGAAATCAAAAAGCTGCTCACCTTCATGAACGGCATTATTGCAGAGATCGGCAAGCCGAAGAAGAGCTTTACCCCGGTGGAGCTGGACCACGCCCTGCTGGCGGAGGTGTACGCCAAGCATCTGGAAGATGTCAAGGCAGCCATGAACACCGATGACAAGAACGTTCGCGATGCCGCCATGCTGCCTATCATGGATGCCATTGCTGAGGAACATCCCGAACTGAACGCCGCTGACCTGGATCTGATCAGCTACAAGCTGCAGAAAAAGGTTGTGCGCACCTGGCTGCTGGAAGAAGGCAAGCGTGTTGACGGCCGCGGCATCAATGAGATCCGCCCGCTGGCCGCCGAAGTCGGCGTGCTGCCCCGTGTGCACGGCTCTGGTCTGTTCACCCGCGGCCAGACCCAGGCCCTGACCATCTGCACCTTGGGTTCCACCAAGGACGCCCAGACGATGGACGACCTGTCCGATACCCCGCTCAAGCGCTACATCCACCACTATAACATGCCGCCGTATTCCACCGGCGAAGCCCGCGCACCCCGCAGCCCGGGCCGCCGCGAGATCGGCCACGGCAACCTGGCAGAGCGCGCCCTGATCCCCGTGCTGCCCAGCATGGAAGAGTTCCCGTACACCATCCGTACCGTTTCTGAGATCATGAGCTCCAACGGCTCCACTTCTCAGGCTTCTATCTGCGCTTCTACCCTGGCCCTGATGGATGCCGGTGTGCCCATCAAGGCACCGGTTGCCGGTATCTCCTGCGGCCTGATCACCGATGGCGACCCGCTGCACGGCGGCCGCTGGATGACCATGCTGGATATCCAGGGCGTGGAGGACTTCCACGGCGATATGGACTTTAAGGTCGGCGGTACCCGCCGCGGCATCACCGCGATCCAGATGGATATCAAGGTGGACGGCCTGACCTATGATATCGTGGCCGAAGCACTGGAAAAGTGCCGCAAGGGCCGCCTGTTCATCCTGGACGAGATCATCAAGCCCTGCATTGTCGAGCCGCGCGCAGAGCTTTCCAAGTATGCACCCAAGATGTTCAGCATGCAGATCCCCGTTGACAAGATCAAGGACGTCATCGGCAAGGGCGGCAAGGTCATTCAGGAAATGTGCGCCAACTTCAACTGCAAGATCGACATCGAAGAGGACGGCCATGTCTTTATCTCCGCTGTGGATCAGGACGATGCCAAGCGCGCAATTTCCACCATCAAGACCATTGTGGAAGATCCCGAAGTGGGCGCCATCTACAAGGGCCGCGTGACCCGCCTGATGAACTTTGGTGCTTTCGTTGAGATCGCACCGGGCAAGGAAGGCCTGGTCCATATCTCCAAGCTGGACGATCACCGCGTGGAGCATGTTGAGGATGTTGTCGCTGTCGGCGATCCGATCTTCGTCATGGTGACCGAGATCGACGAGCAGGGTCGTATCAACCTGTCCCGCAAGGACGCCC
>CAVFVI010000003.1:28749-121770 GCA_963626055.1 Acutalibacteraceae bacterium | reverse complement strand
CGTTATGGTAACCGATATCGACCAGCAGGGCCGCATCAACCTGTCCCGCAAGGATGCCCTGGCCGCCATCGCCAAAAAGCGCGCCGAACAGCAGCAGTAATTATGGGGAGTTGGTTCCTTCTTTGAAAAGAAGGGAACCGAAGAAACTTTAATACAACACAAGAAAACAGGCAGTGCTGCTCCCGGAAAAGGGGAGAAGGGCACTGCCTGTTTTTGGATTATTGGACAAAATCAGATTGGGAAAACTGGGATAGATTCTTTACACAAAAGAGTTTGCCTGTTACAATAGGCATAGGGTAAGAAAGGCATTTGAAGTAGAGATTGTGCTGCTACACGCCCTTTGGGCCAAAAGAAATGCGGGAAGGGGCACACCCGCCAAATGCCAATCGATGGGGAACGGTTCAGATGCCGTTCCCCGTTCCTATTTATACGCACTTGTACGATACAATAAAAAACACCTGAGAACATATGTTCTCAGGTGCTTTTTATTATGGAGCGGGTGAAGGGAGTCGAACCCTCGTCCTCAGCTTGGAAGGCTGATGTACTAGCCGTTGTACGACACCCGCATTGGATACTTGATTATTCTACCGCACGGGTGTCGGTTTGTCAATAGTGGATTGCCGGTTTCTGGCCAGTTTCTGGCCAGTCTGGCTCAACTTGCTGATTGCAGTCCATTTTCGGCCAGCTTTCCTAGTCTGCCGGACAAAAGGTTCAAGCGCGAATCAATATTCTTTGCGCTGATAAATTTGTACGCTCACAGCCCAGCTGCCAAGGTAAACCAGCAGCACAACAACGCAGGGCAGCAGCAAAAGCACCGGCTGCGTGGTAAGGGCATTGCCCAGGGTGTCCAGCTGAGAAGTGACGGCAGAACGCTGCAGATAAGGCAGTTTCTCCATCACATAAATTGTGGCAAAAACAGCAAAAAACGTTACCAGATACACCCAGGTGCGGGCACGCACTGCGCCGAACTTGTAAGAAAGCGGCATGTTGATGGCAAACAGCAACAGGGAAAGCACAGCGATAACCAGAATCGAGGAGGCAGCTTCAGCGATATTGGTGTGCTGGCCCGCAAGGATGATCCCCACCGCGGCGCAGGCGCTGCCAAACAGGGTGAACAGCAGCCCCAGCAGGTACTTGCAGCCCACAACCTGCCCCGGCGTGACCGGCAGGGTGCGGGCATAGGTATCCCAGTGGGCGGAATCGTCAAAATTGATGGTACTGGATGCGTAAATACCGCAGACAGCAATCAGCGCATAACACAGGTAATCCATATGCAGGCAAAATGCCATGCCAAGGTAAAGCGCAACCATAATAAGGAAATTTTTCTTGTAACTGTTCACCAAAATGGCCCAGTCTTTGCACAAAAGTCCTTTCATTGTTACCCCTCCTTGCTGGTCAGGCGCATGATGTCATCAATGCTGGCGGCATCGCATACCGCGCCGGGCAATGCGCGCAGAACACTGGCCCGCGGGTGCACCAGGCTTTCGCACCCGGCGGCGGTGCGGCAGCTGGCGGCGATCCATTCCGGCGGCAGGCGGTCGAGGTCCTGCTGGCTGCACCGCAGAATGCCGTATTCTTCCATCAGGTCGTCCTTGTTTTTGGCGAACAGCAGCTGGCCGTGGTGCAGGTAAGCAATGGTATCGGCGATCTGTTCCAGGTCGGTGGTAATGTGGCTGCTCAACAGCACGCTGTGGTGCTCATCCTGGATAAAATCAAGCAGGAGATCCAAAATTTCGCTGCGGGCGGCGGGGTCCAGCCCGGAGGTGGCTTCGTCCAGCACCAGCAGTTCCGGCCGGTGGGCCAAAGCGCTGGCAAGGTTCAGCTTCATCCGCATGCCGCGGCTGAGCTCCTTGATGCTTTTTTTCGGCGGTAGGTGGAACTGCTCCAGCAGGGCGGCGAAATAATCGGCATCCCACGCCGGACCAAACATGCCGTGCAGGCTGGCACCAACCTGTGCGGGGGTCATCGATTCATAAAAATAGGCATCCTCAAACACAACGCCGATTTTTGCGCGCACGGCGGCATCACCCGGGGTAGTGCCCAGCAGTTCCACGGTACCGGCATCGGGGCGGTTTACGCCGGCCAGCAGCTTGAGCAGGGTGGTTTTGCCGGCGCCGTTTTCGCCAATCAGGCCAACAATGCTCCCGGCGGGAATTTCCAGGTCCAGCGGGCCAAGGGTAAAACCGTGGTAATGTTTTGCCACACCATGCAGTGCGGCGGCCAAAGGTTCAGCCATTATGATTCCTCCCACAAAAGGTCAAGGGTTTCGCGCATTTCGTCTTTGGTAATGCCGCCGCGCCGCGCGGCATCAATGGCGTGCTGCAGGTGCTCTTCCACCTGCTTCAGGCTTTCCTCCCGGTGCAGCGCCGGGTTCTGCGGCGCAACAAAACTGCCGCGCCCCGGCATGGTGGTAATAAAGCCATCGGTTTCCAGGTCCTCATAGGCGCGCTTGGTGGTGATCACGCTGATGCGCAACTCCTTCGCCAACAGGCGGATGCTGGGCAGCGCATCGCCCTCCCGCAGCTCGCCGTTCAAAATTTTGGCTTTGATCTGCCGGGTGATCTGCGCGTAAATGGGTTCCTGGCCGGAATTGGAGATATACAGCTCCATGCCGTGTTCCTCCTTGCAATCTGAACTGTTCATATGCTATATATACAGTATATACACGATATACACAGCTGTCAACAGGCAAAATAAAAAATCCCTGCTTCCGTAAAGAAGCAGGGATGCAAAACGTGGAGCAAGGGTATCAGCCTTCCGCCGCCGGTTCTTCCTCCGGTTCGCTCACCGGCAGGCCGCGGTGCTCCACCGGGGTGGAAAACACGATCTGCGTGCGGGTGCGGCCAAACTGCTGCAAATGGTTGATAAAGGTATCCAGCTCCTGCGTGGTGCCAAACAGCACTTCGATCAGCATGCTGTAATCGCCGGTCACGCAGTTACACTCCACAACGTTGCCGCAGCTTTGGATGTAGGGGTAAAACTCCGGCTTGAGCTTGGGGTCCATATCCAGGTTGATGAACGCCTTGACCAGCTGCCCCAGTTTGAGCGGGGCAACCTGCGCCTGGTAGCCGGTCAGCACGCCGTCTTTTTCCAGTTTGGCAATGCGGGCCGAAACCGCAGGGGAGGACAGGAACACCCGGTCGGCAATTTCTTTCAGCGGGGCGCGTGCGTTTGTTTGCAGGATATCAATAATTTTGCGGTCAATGCGGTCCATACCATCCACCTCTATTATAAATAAAAAAGGGGAACAACGCAGCCGCCAACAAGGGCGGACGACATTGTCCCCATAAATTACTTAAAATTCTAACACAAAAAACGGAAAAGGTAAAGTGGATTGCAAAATTTTATAAGAATGTAAAGCAGTGCTATAAAGTGGGGAACAGCAGCTGCGCGCTGAAGCGCCCGCCGGGGCCGAACATTTCAAAGTGGCAGTGGCAGCCGAAAGAATACCCGGTATCCCCCACATAACCGATCACCTGGCCCTGCTGCACGGTATCACCCTGCTTGACGGCAAAGGCGCTCATGTGGGCGTACAGCGTTCGGTAGGCGTCCCCGTGGTCAAGGATCACATAGTTGCCATAGCTGAAAACGCTGTTGTGGTAGGTGGCCGTTACCACTGTGCCGCTGGCCGAAGCAATAATGGGCGTACCGCGCGGCGCGGCAATATCCGCACCCTTGTGATTGTCACTGCCGCCCATCCAGCGGGTTACATGCTTGTACTGCGGCACCGGCCAGATAAAGCTGTGCCCGTCCAGCTCTGCCGTCATGCCCGGCGCAAGGTGGGTGCCTCGGGCAATGATTTCCGGCACCGCGGGGGTCAATACATCAATATGCACCACCTCGGCGGCGGTTTGTACCCCGTTCACATAGGTGATCTCCTCGGTCAGCTGCTGGGTGCCGTCAACACCCTGCTGGATGGTTTCCACCACGCCAAAGCCAAGGTCGCTGCGTTCCACCGTCTGCTGGTCATAGGGGATCGGCTCCTGATACGCATGGGTGTACACGGTTTTGACCTGCAACAGATCGCGGCTTTGCAGCTGTTGAACGATCTCGCCGTAAGGCCGCACCGAACCTGCCAGATAGATGCCATCCACCAGCCGGAGCTTGTGCAGAAATGCGGTGCGCACATTGCTTTGCCCTGGGGCACGCCAGGGGCGCTGCAGCTGGTTGAAGAAACTGCGCAGGTGGTCGCCCTCTACCGTAACGAACGCGAGGCTGCCATCCAGATACACCGCTGTGCCCTCCACAATGGAGCTGCCGCTGGCGCGCAGAATGGCGTCCGTCAGCTGCAATTCCGTCATGGGGGTGCCGCCAATGTGCAGGGTGTAGCTCGGCTCCAGCACCGGCAGGGCAGCGGAACCTTGGTCCGCCGGCTGCTGCGCGGCGGCAAGGCGGGCCTGCAGCTCCGCGCGGGCGGTGTCGAAATCCTGCTCGGAGGCAACGCTGCCAACCACTTTGCCGTTTACTTCTACCTGCAAAGTAAATTGCAGATTCAGCCCGTGGGCAACCACTGCCCAAAGCACCACCCCGGCGGCGCAGGGGGCAAGCCACGGCACCAGCTGCCGCATCCGATGCGGCCCAGCCAGCGCGGTGCAAAAAGCGTGGCACAATTCCAGCGTTGGCGCCAATAGCAGCCAGACAAGGCGCCGTGCGGCATCCCACCCGGCGCGCGCGACAGCAACCGCTTTGCGGGCCAGGCAGATGAGCCAATATTCCGTTAAAAAGCCGATGAAATATAAAAAATCGCCAGCCCTGTGCCAGCCGGGCAGCTGGCGCAGGCCAACATAGTATGTGCGTGGTGTTTTGTGCTCAAGGTCAATCATAGCGTGTTTGCTTTGTTCATTATCCAGTCAATCAGTGCGGGATATATTGCAGCGGGTCGGTGCGGGTGCCGTTGATGCGCAGCTCCAAATGCAGGTGGTAGCCGCCGTTGGCACCGCGTACATCCCCGGTGTTGCCCACATAGCCGATCACATCACCCTTGTGCACCGTCTGCCCCGCGCTGACGCAAAAGCTGGACATGTGCGCATACAGGGTGGCATAGCTGCTGCCGTCATCCGCGGTGCCGTGGTCGATCTGCACACAGTTGCCGTAACTGGGCCGGGCGGATGCCGCGCTGACCACGCCATCCGCCAAGGCGTAAATCGGAGTGCCATTGGCGGCGGGCATGTCGGCCCCGGTGTGCGGCTTGCCGTATACGGCGTCCGCTTCCCCAAAGTAGGTGCTGATGCGCCCCACGCTGGGCAGGGGACAGGTGAAATCCAAACTGCAATGGCGGGTGGGGTCCTGGTATTTCTGGCTCTGCGCTTTCAGGTAGGCATCCAGCGCGGCGGTGGCCTGTTCATAAGCTTTGCGCTTTTCTTCGGTCACGGCGGCCTGGGCTTCGGCGGCTGCCTGCTGGCTGTCCAGCGTGGTGCTGGCCTGCTGCAAGGCCTGTTCCAGCTGGGTCTGCGCCTGGGTCAGTTCATCCTGGCGTGCCTGCAGGGCTTGGGCTGCCTGCTCAGCCTGTGCCGCAGCGGCTTCGGCCTGCTGGCGCTGGGCGTCCAGAGCCTGAGCTTCGGCTTCCAATTCATCCAGCAGCCGCTTGTTGTGCTCGGTCAAATCGTTCAGCACCTGCCAAAAGGTCAGCAGCTCGTACAGATCGTCCGCCTGCATCAACAGGCTGATGCCGCCGCCCTCGTTCAGCAGCTGCATGGCGGTCAGCTGCTGCTTGCAGCTGTCGTACCGGGCACGGAACGCGGCCTGCTTTTCTTCCAGCGCCTGGGCCGCGGCGGCCGCCTGGTTCTGGGCTTCGGCCAGTTCGGTGCGGCTCTGTTCCAACTGGGCCACAATGCTGCCCAGCTGGCCGCGCAGTGCAACGGTCTGGTTTTGCAGATCGTTGACCTGCTGGCGGGTGTCGCTGGCTTGCTGCTGCATGTCGTCCAGTACGCTGGCGGCGCTCTCATATTCGCGCTGCGCGGCGCTCACCTGGCCCTGCAAAGCGGCGGAATCCGCTGCGTGGGCGGGGAATGGGTACAAAAAAAGCAGGGCTGCCGCCGCAGCTGCAGCAGCCCTTACAAAAAACTGTTTCATTGTCATTTGGTTCGCCTTATTGCGGCAGCATGGCCAGCGGGTCAACGGGGGTGCCGTTTACAAGCAGCTGGAAATGCAGGTGATTGCCGGTGGAACTGCCTGTGCTGCCCACATAGCCGATCACATCCCCCTGCGCGACCTGCTGTCCCACCTGCACGGCGGGTTCACTTTGCAGGTGGGCATAGCTGGTGGCATAGTTGGCGGGATAAGTGCCGTCATTGTTGGCAGCGGTGTTTGCACCGTGGTAGATGGTTACAAAGTAGCCGCGGTCATCATCCCAGCCCGCCTGGGTCACAACGCCGCTCTGCGCAGCCAGTACCGGTGTGCCGCCCGCGGCGGCAAAATCCACGCCAAGGTGGGGCGGTGTGTCAGAATCATCGGTGCGGAAGGGGGCAGAAACTGCCGTGTAGCTTTGCAGCGGGCAGATAAAATCCAGCGTGGTGGTCAAATGCAGGTCCGGGGAGGTAGTGTTATCATAGGGAATCATTGTGCGGGTATCGGTCAAGGCTCCATCCACAAACAGCTCCAGGTGCAGGTGGTTGCCGGTTGCTTCGCCGGTGGAACCCACGGTGCCAAGCTGCTGGCCCTGGGTCACTGTATCGCCAGCTGCCACGCTCAGGGTATCCAGGTGGGCATAAAGCGTGCGGTAACTGTGGCCGTCCGGCAGGGTGCCGTGGTCGATCACTACATAATTGCCGTAACTGGGGTGGTTGTAGTTGGCAGCCGCCACGGTGCCGTCATACACTGCCAGCACCGGCGTGCCCTTGGTAGCGCTGTAATCTGCCCCGCGGTGATAGTCTGATACAAAGCGGGCAATGTAATGGAAATCCGCCACCGGCCAGCCGAAAACCAGCGGCTCGGCAGTGGGCTGGGGCTGTCCCGGCTGTGCGGTGGGTTCCGCGGCGCTGTCGGTTAGCATATCATCAGGTTCCGGCGTGGATTCTGCCGCAGCGGAAACCGGGTTGGCCTGCGGCGCGGTAGTTTCCGCTTGGGGGCGCAGGGCGCAGGCACCGCAGCCCAGTGCAACCAGCACACAGCCAAGTGCCAACAGCAGCGGGGCGGGCTTGCGGTATTTCAGCAGATGGGCCACCCGCTTGGCTACCTGGCCCTGCCCAAAGGCGAGGGCACCGGGTATCTGGCGTGCCGTGGCAAAGTGCAGAATGCTTTCGCAGTAATCGGCACGTTCAGCAGCGGGGGCGGTGCCGATGGCGGCTTCGTCACAGGCAAGTTCCATGTACTGCTCAAACTGGCGGAACGCCAGCCACGCCAGCGGGTTCCACCAGTGCAGGCAGGCGGCCAGATAGTACAGCGGCTTGGTGATGGAGTCGCCCCGGCGGATGTGGGTGCGCTCATGCAGCAGCACCGCCCGGCGCGGGGCACCCTGCAAGCTTTGCGGCATATAAATGCGGGGGCGCAGCATGCCAAGGGTGAACGGCGTGGCAACCGCAGCGCAGGTGTAGCAGCCATCCGGCGTTTTGCAGGCAAGGGCTACCATGCGGCGCAGGCGGCAATAAGCAGCCGCTGCGCGCACCAGTAAAACTACCAGCCCGGCGGCCCAGACCGCTGCCAGAGCTGCCCAGATGGTAAATGTGCTGCTGTGCTGGGCAGCACTGCCCGCCGCGCCCGGCAAAGCCTGCGCCGGAAGTGCCGCGGGCACGGTGAGCGCCTGAACCGCGGCAGCGGCTTGTTGGATGGGGGCCGCGCTGCCCGGCTGCCGGATGGATACCGGGATGCCGCCCGGCAGCAGAAACCGCAGCCCAACCGCCAGCCAAAGCAGGCACAGCAGTTTGCTGGGTACCCGCAGCCTGCGCAGCAGCGCGCACAGCGGCAGGCAGAGCAGCGCCAGCACACCGCCGCACACACTGGTGCCAACGGCATACAGCACAAAGGAACGAATGCTGAACATCATGGCGTTTTCCTTTCCGTTAAGCAGTAAGCAAACAATATTCAGGTATCGCTGTCCTGGCGGCGGGCGTCATCCAGCATGGCGCGGATGGCGGCGGCTTCTTCCTCACTGATGGAGCTGGTGTTCAAAAAAGCAGCCACAAAGCGGGGCAGGCTGCCGCCAAAGGTCTTTTGCACCACGGCGGCGCTTTCCTCCTGCTGGACCTGAGCCTGTTTGACCAGCGCTGTCACGGTGCCGTTTGCATTGTGTAATATACCGCGCTCGCACAGCTTTTTCAGCACGGTATAGGTGGTGCTCTTTTTCCAGCCAAGGGCTTCATTTGCCAGCGTTACCAGCTGGCCGCTGCCCAGCGGCTCGTTGGCCCACACCAGGCAGGCAAAGCGGTATTCGCCTTCCGCAAGGCGGTAATCCTGTTCCATTTCGGGGTGCTCCTTCTCTAATTTGGTCTATTGCTATAAACCTAGTCTATAACAATAGACCAAACTTGTCAACCCCTGTAAAAAATGTTTGCCTTCCGCGCACACAGATGGTATAATAAGCGCACTTATGAATATTATGCACAAGGGTGCCCCGCCCCTGAGCCAAGGCACCGTGCAGTGAAAAATAAAAGGAGAAGCCACTTATGAGAACGATCCTGCTGATTGCAACCGGCGGCACCATTGCTTCGCGCCCAACGGCGGCGGGCGGGCTGGCCCCGGCCATCACCTCGCAAGAGCTGCTTTCCTGCGTGCCGGAACTGGCGGAATTCTGCCGCATTGATGCCATCCAGCTCTATAACCTGGATTCCACCAACATGGGCCCCGAACAGTGGCAGGGCATTGCCGCCGCTGTGCAGGAAAATTATGACCGCTATGATGGCTTTGTCATCACCCATGGCACCGATACCATGGGCTATACCGCGGCGGCGCTCAGTTACATGATCCGCAAAAGCCCCAAGCCGGTTGTGCTGACCGGCAGCCAGAAGTCGATTTATAACCGCGATACCGACGCCCGCAACAACCTGTGGCGCGCCGTGGCCTATGCCTGCCACCCGGATGCCTGGGGTGTGCAAATCGTGTTTGACAACAAGGTGATTTTGGGCACCCGCGCCCGCAAGACCCGAACCAAAAGCTTCAACGCGTTTTCCAGCATCGACTACCCCGAAACCGCCATGTTCCGGGACCGCCGCCTGATCCAGTTCCTGCAGCGCCCGGCGGATTATACCCATGCGGTGTTCAACACCGCGCTGGACCCCAATGTGTTTGTGCTGCGGCTGGTGCCGGGTATGCGGGCGGATATCATCCCCATGTTGGAGGGCCGTTACCGCGCCCTGGTGCTGGAAAGCTTTGGCGTGGGCGGCCTGCCCGGCGGGGATGATGGCACCATGTTTGCCGCCGTGCGGGACTGGTGCGGCGCGGGGCACCTGGCCGTGTTCACCACCCAGGTGCCGCATGAAGGAAGCGACCTTGCCGTGTACGAAGTTGGCCGCGCGGCCAAAGCCTTGCCCGGCGTGCTGGAAGCGCACGATATGACCCCCGAAGCTACTGCGGTCAAACTGATGTGGGTGCTGGGCCAGACCACTGACCGTGCCGAGGCAGAAAAGCTGTTCCTGACCCCCGTGCAATGGGATATCCTGTAAATCAATATACAAAAACGGCGCAGAACCGGAGGAGATAACTCCCCGGCTCTGCGCCGCTTTTTGTATCGTCTTGAATGTGGATTCAGGAAAAGGCAAAGAAGAAAAACGTTAAATCACTTTGTGGTCCATCCATTTGTTGCTGACAAAGCGGATCATGAAGAACACGCTGCGGCAGATCCAGTCAATAAACATACCGAACCATACGCCGGTCAGCCCCATGTTGAGCTTGAGCACAAAGATGTAGCTCAAAATTACGCGGAACAGCCACATGCTGAAAATGCTCACCGTCATGGTGTAGCGGGCGTCGCCGCCGCTGCGCAGGGCGTTGGGCAGGGTAAAGCTGGTGGCCCAGCAGACAACGCTGAACAAAGAGAACCAGTGCATAACGGTAACGCACATGTTGAGCGCAGCATCCGAAAGGCTGAACAGCCGTGCAATGTAAGGAATTGTAAAGAACAGGCAGGCGTTGGTGCAGAACAAACCGAACATTGCCATCAGGATAAACATTTTGGAATAGTGCTTGGCCTGCTTTTTGTCCCCCGCGCCAAGGCAGCGGCTGACGACCGGGATCATGGCAAGGCTCATGGTGCTGCCGGGAATGTTGGCAATGCCGCTGATGGTGTTGGCCACTGCGTTGGCGGCAATGGCGGAGGTGCCCAGCGTGGAAGTCAGGCTGCTGACGCACAGCTTGCCGATTTGGAACATGCCGTTTTCCAAACCGGAGGGGATGCCGATGCCAAGGATGCGGCGGATCAGGTCGCCGTCCGGCTTCATATCCGCAATATGGCGGATGCAGAGCGGGTTTTCAATTTGCTGCTGCTGCCAGAACACCCACGCCGCGGCAAACACGCGCCCCAGCAGGGTGGCCAGCGCCGCGCCCAGCACCCCCATGCCCAGCCCATAAATAAACAGGGCGTTGAAGCAGATGTTGATGATGTTCATAACCAGGCTGGCCAGCATGGAAATGCGGCTGTTGCCCTGCGCACGGAACAACGCGGCCCCGGCGTTGTAAAACCCGATAAAGGGGTAAGAGATAGCGCTGATCAAAAAGTAGGTCTGTGCAAAGTTCATCACATCGTCATCAATGCGGCCGAACACAATGCGCAGAATGGGGCGGCTGAGCACCATGATGACCAGCATGACGGTGATGGTGCTGACCGCAAGAACAGTGTACAGCTGGGCGGCACTTTTAGCGGCTTTTTCACCATCGCGTCGGCCAAGATACTGGCTGCTGATGACCGCGCCGCCGGTTGCCAGGGCGGACAGGATCTGGATGATCAGGATGTTCAGGCTGTCCACCAGGCTGACGCTGGACACGGCGGCTTCGCCCACGCCGGATACCATCAGGGTATCCGCCATGCCCATAGCCACCGACAAAAACTGCTCCGCCAGCAGCGGCAAAATCAACCGAACCAATGCCTGGCGGTTAAAAATCGGCTCCGACAGGGTAGCAGCTGCGCTTTTTGTGTTGCTCATTCGTTCCCTATACTCCTTATTCACTTTACGAAAAATTTACCTGCCTATCATTATAAGACGAGAAAAACAGAAAAGCAATATCTGTGCGAATTGAAACGATATTGTCCTTGCAAATGAGCAATTTCGTTTTCAAAAAGCAAAAAACGAATAGATTTTGCAGGGGTGCCTGAAACGAAAGGCGACAATGAAAACAGCGGCTGAGCGATGTTTGCTCTGAAATAAAAGAAGAAAGATAAAAACAAATATCGACTGATGGCAAAATCCGGCATTAAACACCGGGCAATTTCAGTGCGGCAAGGAAACAATTTTGCAATGCAGACGCACAAAACCGGGATAAAACGCCCCGCCGGTGCATACCCTTGTGTGAAGATTAGATACAGGGGGCAGAGCACCATGAAACAGAACCACCGCCCGCCGCGCAGCATTTACCCCGCGCAGAACCGCCACATGCGGCGGCGCACCCGTGTGCTGGCCGGGGTGGTGGCGGTTTTGTGCTTTGGCGGGCTGCTGGCGCGGCTGTTTACGCTGCAAATACTGGACCCCGGCGGTTATGCCAACCGCGCCGCGGCCCAGCAGCTGCGGGATACCACGCTGCCCGCCGCCCGCGGCGAAATTTATTCCGCCGATGGTGTTACCCTGGCCGCCAGCAAAACATGCTGGACCATCCGGGCCTCCCCTCGGGAACTGGCGGATGAGCTGGTGCAGCCCGCCGCCAAAGCGCTGAGTGAAATTTTGGACATTGACTATGACGCCACCCTGCAAAAGCTAAGCAAGCGCGCCAGCAATGACTGCCTGCTTCGCCGCCGGGTGGATGCCGATTTAGCGGACGCCGTGCGGGACTGGTGCGCACAGAACAATGCCCAGGGGATCCAGATTTTGCAGGATACCAAGCGTGTTTACCCGCAGGGGAATTTTATGGGCTGCCTGCTGGGCTTTACCGATGTGGATAACCAGGGCCTTTGGGGGCTGGAACTGCAATATGATACCCAGCTGACCGGCCGGAACGGAACTATCCTGACCGCAAAAAATGCCTGGGGGTACGATATGCCCACCCATTACAGCACACTGCAGGATGCCGTGCCGGGAAATGATATTACCCTGACCATCCGGGCGGACATCCAGCACTATCTGGAAAGTGCGCTCAGTGCCGCCGTGGCGGAGCACCATGTGGCGGCCCGTGCGGTGGGTATTGTGATGGAGGTGGATACCGGCGTGATCCTTGCCATGTCCACCAAGCCGGATTATGACCCCAACGACCCGCGCACCATTGTGGATGAAACCATCCGCCAGCAGGTGAACGCCCTGAGCGGGGAAGAACGCAGCAAAGCCTTGCAGACTGCCCAGCAGGCCCAGTGGCGCAACAAGGCAATTTCCGATTTGTACGAACCCGGCAGCGTGTTCAAGCTCATCACCTGCGCCGCCGCGCTGGATACCGGTGCCGTCACGCGGGACAGCCGCTTTGTCTGTGTGGGCAAGATCAATGTGGCGGGCACAAATTTCCGCTGCGCGAATGGGCATATCCATGGCAGCGAGACATTGGCCCAGGGGCTGGCGGTATCCTGCAACCCCTGCTTTATCCAGGTGGGGGCGCGGCTGGGCAAACAGAATTTTTCCGATTACTTTGCCGCCTTTGGCCTGCGCACCGCAACCGGCATTGACCTGCCCGGCGAGATCAAACGCAGTGAATACTATACTGCCGACCGCATGGGCCCGGTGGAACTGGCTTCCTGCTCATTTGGCCAAAGCAGCAAGGTGAGCTACCTGCAAATGATCACGGCGGTCTGCGCGGTGGTCAACGGCGGCAAACTGATGCAGCCCCATGTGGTGCAGTCCATCCGTGATGCCGAGGGCAACACGGTGCAGCAGGTGGAGTCCACCGTAAAAGCGCAGGTCATCCGCCCCGAAACCAGCGCTGTCATGCGTGAGCTGATGGAGGGCGTTGTGACCACCGGCACCGGCAAGAACGGCGCGGTGGCGGGCTACCGCGTGGGCGGCAAAACCGGCACCAGCCAAAAGCTGGACAGTGAGAACGAGCGCGCCCGCATTGCCAGCTTTGTGGCAGTGGCACCCATCGAAAACCCCAAAATTGCGGTGCTCATCTGCCTGGATGAACCCCACAGCTGGACCACCAGCGGCGGCGCGCTTTCCGGCCCCGTGGCGGCGGAAGTGCTGCAAAAAAGTCTGCCGCGGCTGGGTATCCAGCCCAGCTATACGGAAGAAGAGCAGGCAAAATATTTTACCACCGTGCCCGATGTGACCGGCTGGAAAGCCACAGCCGCCGCCCAAAAGCTGAGCGAATATACCCTGACCGCGGATGTACTGGGGCAGGGCGAGCGGATCACCAGCCAATACCCGCGGGTGGGCACCACCGTGCGGCGCGGTTCCGCCATCCAACTGGATACCACCGGCCAGCTGGACCCGGCGGCGGACGAAGGATAACGCCGAATGGTTGCGCCCCCGCCCCATTTGCGATACAATAATAAAAAGTTCAAATTATCCCAAAAGGGGAGGGGAGCCGCTTGCCAAAGCTGCAAACAAACGGCGCAAAACAAAAACGAGTTACCTATATTATATTACTGCTCTGGGCGGCGGGCTGCCTTGCCCTGCTGGTAACGGACTGGTGCCGCTGGGCACCCAACTGGCTGGATGCCGATATGGCATCGGAACAGCTGCTTGCCAACCTGCTGGCGCAGGAGGGCGGCGCAATGAGTGCCAACTGGTACTATTCCACTGAGCTGCGGGTGTTGAATACCCAGCTGGTCATGGCACCGTTGTTCCGGCTGTTTGCCAGCTGGCACACGGTGCGCGTGGTGGGCAGCATGGTGCTGATCCTTTTGTATCTTGCGGCGTGGTTCTGGTTCGGGCGCAGTGCAAAGCTTAAGTACAGCGGCCTGCTGGGGGCCGGGCTGCTGGTGCTGCCCTATGGCGCGCTGTACCGCCAGTATGTGCTGGAGGGCCTTTATTACATTCCGCACATTGCCATCAGCTTTGTGGTGCTGGGGTGCGTGGTGCGCATTCTGCGCGGCTGGCGGCGGCTGGCCCCGGCGGCGGGCATGGTGCTGTTCAGCTTTGCGGCGGCGCTGGGCGGGCCGCGCCAGCTGTTCATCTTGAACATTCCGCTTACCGTGGCGGCGGCATTGCTCTGCTGGCTGGATGCCCCGCCCGCGGATACCCTGCGCCAAAAGCTGGCCAATGCCTGGCGCACCCCCGGCGGGGCGCTGCTGGTGCCCACCCTTGCGGCGGATGCCGCCGCGCTGGCGGGGTATGTGGTCAACGCAAAGGTGCTGACGGAAAAATATCACTTCCAGGACCAGGGGTATGTGGCCTTTACCGGGCTGAACCTGGAACGCCTGCAATGGTTTGCCAACGCGCTGCTGGCTTCCTTTGGCTGGCAGGAGGGCAAAGTGTTCTCTCTGGCTGCGCTGTTTAACCTTGCGGCTGCGGCGCTGATCCTTTTCTGCTTTGTGTTTTCTGTTCGGCTGGTGCGCGGCAAGGCGCGCTACCCGCTGGGCCACCGGCTGGTGGGAGCATTTTTCCTGGCCGGAGCAGTTTGCTTTGCGCTGCTGTACGGCCTGACCAACAGCGGCCATTCGGACCGCTACCTGCTGCCGCTGGCCATTCTGTTTGTGCCGCTGCTGGAAATCATGCTGGCGGACTGCGCCCCCCAGCACCGCCCGGACGCCCGCGGCCTGACGGCCCTATTGGCGGCGGTCCTGCTGCTGCGTGCCGGAACAGACTACCACGCCGCGGCGGTGGAAACCAACCCCAACCTGGGGGCGGCACAGTTCCTGGTGCAGAACGGCTACCGGGACGGGTACGCTTCTTTTTGGGACGGCAATGTGATGACCGAGCTGACGGACGGTGCCCTGAATGTGTGGACCCTGACCCCCAACAGCGTGCCGGAACTGCGCCCCTGGCTGCAGGTGACCAGCCATTTGCAAACCCCGCCGCAGGGCAAAATTTTCTTTGTCATCTCCAAGTGGGAAGCATACGGCGAGCGCCAGCCCACCACCCAGGCCCTTGCCGATGCCATGCCGGAAGATGCGCTGATCTATGAGGATGAAACCGTAAAGATTTACGGTTTCGCCAGCGATGAAGCCATGCGCCAGGCGTGCGGATTTGCGGCGTTCCCATAAAAAAATAAACCATCACAAACTTTTCACAATTTTCTTTGAAAATAATTCTATCCCGCTGGTTGACAAACCGGCGGGATTTGTTTATAATCATACTGTTGTAAATCAAACTGTTTTAATTCGAACGATTAACAATCAAACAAATTGGAAGTGAGGTGATCCAAACGCAGAACTGCAACCAACAGGATGACCACGGCTTTGTGCATGTGGGCCACACCTTAAACTATGCCGCGCGGGAGATTTCCTGCGCGCTGGATGCGTACATCAGCACCAGGGTCAGCCCGGAGCTGACCGGTATGCGCGGTATGGTGCTGGGTTTTTTGATGCAGGAAACGGAAAACGGCAAGCAAATCTACCAGCGTGACCTGGAAGCCCGGTTCCACACCAACCGCTCCAGCATTACCACCATGCTGCAGGGCATGGAGCAGTCCGGCTTTATCACGCGGGAAGTTGTTGCCAAGGATGCCCGGCTCAAAAGCCTGGTCCCGACCGAGAAGGGCCGCCAGTGCGCCGCCGCCATCCAACAGAGCATTTCGGATTTTGAGCATGACCTGCAAAACGGGATCAGTGCGCAGGAGCTGGAAGCCATCCAGGGCACCCTGCACAAGCTGATTGAAAACGCAAAAGCCATCCGCGGCA
The DNA here is from genome assembly GCA_963626055.1 of Acutalibacteraceae bacterium. Classification (GTDB taxonomy): domain Bacteria; phylum Bacillota; class Clostridia; order Oscillospirales; family Ruminococcaceae; genus Gemmiger. The sequence continues at coordinate 105,926 of CAVFVI010000003.1, read as the reverse complement.
AAAACTAAGGCAGTCCGCAATGCTGTGGCTCAAGAAGTTCAGGCGCTGCCCCAGGGCAGCCAAACAGGAGATACCATATGTTTAAGACACTTTACAAAGAAACAGAGGGGTTCCGGCTGGTTTCCATCCTGACCCCTTTGTGTATGATCGGCGAAGTGGTCATGGAAATGATCATCCCCAAGCTGATGTCCTCCATCATTGATGATGGCGTCACCGCCGGCAACCTTTCCCACATTTACCGCATTGGCGGCTGGATGATCGTGGCAGCGGCCTTTGGCCTGCTGTTCGGCGTGCTGGGCGGTGTGTTTGGCGCGCGTGCTTCCACCGGTTACGCCCGCAACCTGCGCCGCTCCATGTACCGCAATATCCAAACCTTCAGCTTTGCCAACATCGATAAATACTCCACCGCCGGTCTGGTCACCCGTATGACCACCGACGTGACCAACATCCAGAACGCTTACCAGATGATTTTGCGCATGGCCATCCGTGCGCCGTCCAGCATGGTCATTGCCATGATCATGGCGTTCACCATCAACGCCAAGCTGGCTTCCATCTATCTGGTGGCGGTCATCATTCTGGGCGGCTGCCTGGTGTTCATCATGTCCCGCGCCAGCAACTACTTCTCCGCCGCATTCAAAAAGTACGATGACCTGAACGAGAGCGTGCAGGAGAATGTTTCCGCCATCCGCGTGGTCAAGGCGTATGTGCGCGAAGATTACGAGAGCGAAAAGTTCAAAAAGGCATCCGGCAATGTGCAGAACCTGCTGCTGCGCGCCGAAAAAGTTCTTTCTTTCAACGCTCCGCTGATGATGACCACCGTTTACACTTGCATCCTGCTCATTTCCTGGCTGGGTGCCCGCATGATCGTGCTGTCTGGCGCTACCAGCTTTACCACCGGCGAGCTGATGAGCATGCTGACCTACTGCACCAACATCCTGACCAGCCTGATGATGCTGTCCATGGTGTTCATCATGATCTCCATGTCCGCTGCTTCCGCCAAGCGTGTGGCCGAAGTGCTGGAAGAAGAAAGCACCCTGTCCAACGGCGAAAACCCGGTTATGGAAGTCAAGAACGGCGCTGTCCGCTTTGACCATGTCTGCTTCCGCTATAAGGCCGAGGGCCGCGATGTGCTGTCTGATATCAACCTGAACATCCGTTCGGGCGAGACCATCGGCATCATCGGCGGCACCGGCAGCGCAAAAACCAGCCTGGTGCAGCTGCTGCCCCGCCTGTATGATACCACCTCCGGCCATGTGTACATTGGCGGCGTGGATGTGCGCGATTATGACCTGGAGACCCTGCGCAACAGCGTTGCCATGGTGCTGCAGAAAAACGAACTGTTCAGCGGCACCATTGCCGAAAACCTGCGCTGGGGCAATAAGGATGCCACCGATGCCGAGATCGAGGATGCCTGCAAGCAGGCCTGCGCCGATGAATTTGTCGAGCGCTTCCCCGATAAATATAACACCCACATTGACCAGGGCGGCGCCAACGTTTCCGGCGGCCAGAAACAGCGCCTTTGCATTGCCCGCGCCCTGCTGAAAAAGCCCCGCATCCTGATTCTGGATGACTCTACCTCCGCTGTTGATACTGGCACCGATGCCAAAATCCGCAAGAGCTTTGCCGAAAAAATCCCCGGCACCACGGTGTTCATCATTGCCCAGCGTATTTCCAGCGTGGAAAACGCCGACCATGTGATCGTGCTGGATAACGGCAAGATCAGCGGTTACGGCACCCCGGCCGAAATGCTGGCCACCAACCCCATCTATCAGGAAGTTTATAACAGCCAGACCAAGGGCTCCGGCGACTTTGACGAAAAAGGAGGCGATAACAATGGCTGAGCAGAAAGCAAAAGTGGTTAAGGTTGGCCCCCGCGGCCCCCGCGGCCCGCGCCCCAAAGTCCAGAACCCCGGCAAGATCTTTATGCGCATCCTGCGCTATGTGATGGAATGCTACCGCATCCAGGTCATTGCGGTCGTCATCTGCATTTTTGTCAGCGTGTTCGCCAATGTGCAGGGCACTTTGTTCATGCAGACTTTGATCGATGGCTACATCCTGCCCCTGCTGAAAGAGCAGAGCAGTGATTTCTCCGGCCTGGCCCATGCCATTGCCCGCACGGCTGGCTTTTACGCCATCGGCATCATTGCCGCCTTTGCCCAGGCCCGTATGATGGCTTACGTTACCCAGGGCACCCTGAAGCGCCTGCGCGATGAAATGTTCACCCATATGCAGACGCTGCCCATCAAATACTTTGACCGCAACGCCCACGGCGATATCATGTCGCTGTACACCAACGATATCGATACCCTGCGCCAGATGATCAGCCAGAGCATGCCGCAGCTGCTGAACAGTGCCATTACCGTTGTCAGCGTGCTGGTTTCCATGATCGTGCTCAGCGTGCCGCTGACGGTGCTCACCCTGGTCATGGTCGGCATTATGCTGCTGGTCACCAAGTATCTTACCACCAACTCTTCCAAGTATTTTGTTTCCCAGCAGCGTGATATCGGCGCGGTGAACGGCTACATTGAAGAGATGATGAACGGCCAGAAGGTCGTTAAAGTCTTCTGCCACGAGGAAGAAGCCATTGAGCAGTTCGATAAGCTCAATGACCAGCTGTTTGAAAGCGCAGATAAGGCCAACCGTTACTCCAACCTCGGCGGCCCGGCCAACACCCAGCTGGGCAACCTTTCTTATGTGTTCTGCGCCATGATCGGCGGTGCCCTGGCGCTGTCCGGCATGACGGGCCTGACCCTGGGCAAGCTGGCCAGCTTCCTGACCTTCAACCGCACCCTGAACATGCCCATCAGCCAGATCTCCATGCAGTTCAACGCCATCATCATGGCTCTGGCCGGCGGCCAGCGTATCTTTGACCTGCTGGACGAAAAGCCGGAAGTGGACGAGGGCAAGGTTATGCTGGTCAACGCCAAGCGCCTGCCGGATGATTCCGTGACCGAAACCAAGGAGCGCACCAACCTGTGGGCCTGGAAACGTGTGAACGCCGACGGCAGCGCAGACTACCGCGAACTGAAAGGCGATATCGTCTTTAAGGATGTGGACTTTGGCTATGATCCGGGCAAGATCGTCCTGCACGATATCAATCTGTATGGCCGTCCGGGCCAGAAGATCGCTTTCGTCGGTTCCACCGGCGCAGGCAAAACCACCATCACCAACCTCATCAACCGCTTCTATGATATCCAGAAAGGTACCATTGAATATGACGGTATTGATGTGACCCATATCCATAAGGATGACCTGCGCGCTTCGCTGGGCATTGTTCTGCAGGATACCCACCTGTTTACCGGTACGGTCATGGATAACATCCGCTATGGCCGCCTGGATGCAACGGATGAGGAATGCCGCGCCGCCGCCCAGCTGGCCAACGCCGATGAATTCATCCGTCACCTGCCGGATGGCTACAACACGATGCTGACCGGTGACGGCACCAACCTGAGCCAGGGCCAGCGCCAGCTGCTTGCCATTGCCCGTGCCGCTGTTGCGGACCCGCCGGTGCTGATCCTGGACGAAGCAACCTCCAGCATTGATACCCGCACCGAGCGCCTGGTGCAGCAGGGTATGGACGGCCTGATGTATGGCCGCACCACCTTTGTTATCGCCCACCGCCTTTCCACCGTGCGCAACTCGGACTGCATCATGGTGCTGGAACAGGGCCGCATTATTGAGCGCGGCACCCACGATGAACTGATTGCCCAAAAGGGCCGGTACTACCGCCTGTACACCGGCAATTTTGCGGAAAACTCCTGAAATAGCCTTTCTGCCGGATAAGAGTGCAACAAAAGCGCAACCGGCATAAAAACGGAAAAATCCCCATAAAAATACCGGGAAGGATTCCACCCTTCCCGGCGTTTTTGTGTAAAATGCCGTTGCGCCGCACAAAACTTGACGATGTGGGAATAATTGGCTATAATAGGGAGGAAGACAAGGAGGCTGAAACCAACACAGCGCTCCTTTTTATATAGATGACGCTCTGGAGGGGGACTGCGCAGAACACTGCCAGCCGCAGGCGTACAAACAAACCAATCAACACGATAAACTGAGAGGAGAGCTTATACATGGCTACCAAGAAAGTTGCTCAGACCGTTATTACTGAGGATAAGTTTTACACCATCGCCGCTGCAAACGGCAAGGTTGTTGAAGTAAAGGATTACAACACCGAAAACGGCGCTCAGATCCAGCTGTGGGATAACGCCAACGCCGAATGGCAGCAGTGGAGCTTTGTGCGCGCCGGCGAGGGTGTGTACCGCATCAAGAACCGTTTCACCGGCAAGATGATGGACCTGGATTGCTCCGGCGTGACCGATGGCACCCATGTTCACCAGTGGGAGGGCGCGAACGCTTCCAGCCAGCTGTGGATCGTGGAGCCCGCCAACGATGGCCGCGTAAAGATCAAGTCCAACCTGGCAGGCAAGTGCCTGGACCTGGTCAACATGAACACCGAGAACGGCGCAGTTCTGCAGATCTGGGCTGATGTGAACGGCGATAACCAGTACTGGACCATCAACGAAGTGACCCGCAAGCCCAAGACCAGCGCCAAGGCTACCGCCGCTAAGGCAAAGGCTGAAGTGAAAGCCGCTGCAGAAAGCGCTGCCAAGACCGTTGACGCCGCTGCCAAGGCTGCCGCCGAAGTTGCTACCGAGGTTGTTGACGCCGTGAAGGCTTCTGCCGATAAGCCGGTTGCCGAAACCGCCGCTGAGGTTGTTAAGACTGCCAAGAAGGCTACCCGCAAGACCAGCACCAAAAAGGCTGCTGAATCCGCTGTGACCACCGCAAAGAAGGCTGCCGAGGCTGCTACCGCCGTTGCTGCCGTTGCCACCGATGCCGTCAAGGAAGTTGCTGAAAAGCCCGCCGTGAAAGCCGCTGCCGATGAAGCTGTGAAGGCTGTGAAAGAAGTTGCCGAGCAGCCCGTTGTCAAGGCTGCTGTGGAAGCTGCCGACAAGGCCGTGAAGGAAGTTGCCGAAGCTCCGGCTGTTAAGGCTGCCGCTAAGGCCGCTGACGAAGCCGTTAAGACCGTTGTGGAAGCTGCAAAGCCGGTTGTTGAGGCTGCCAAGCCCGCCGCTAAGCACAAGGCTCCCCGCAAAAAGCGCAGCAGAAAGTAATTTGTTCTAAAGCGTCAGATACCCCCTGATAAAACATAAGTCCCGCCCGCAGCACCCCTCGCTGCCGGGCGGGACTTTTTTGTTCAGGACCAATTCCAAAGAAAACTGCCCGTATCGCTCCGGCCAAAAATCGGAAAGCATACGGGCAGCTGTTTTATCAGGATAACGGAAATGAGCGAAACCCAAATTTTACAGGAAGCTCTGAATCAAGGTTTTCAGACCGATCAAAATCAGAACAACGCCGCCAATGCGTTCCGAAATAGCGCGGTACTTATCGCCAAACACAGCGCCGACCTTAACGCCGATGGCAGACAGGGTAAAGGTGGTGCAGCCGATCAGCAGGGCGGCAACCACAATGTTGGCTTCCATTGCGGCAAAGCCAACACCAACGGCAAAGGCATCAATGGAGGTTGCAACGGCCAGCGGCAGCATGGCTTTGGCGGAAAAATCGCTGTCCACAGCTTCGTCGCCGCCAAAACTTTCGCGCACCATGTTTACGCCGATCACAGCCAGCAGGATAAAGGCGACCCACGGGCCAACGCTGTTGAGCAGGTGCTCGAACCGGGAACCAAGGAAATAGCCCAAGGACGGCATAATGGCCTGGAACGCGCCGAACCAGGCGCCGCAGATCAGCGCGTGGGACAGCTGCACTTTGCGCACCGAAAGCCCCTTGCAGATGGAAACCGCAAATGCGTCCATCGAAAGGCTGATGCCGATCATGATCAAGTCAAACAAACTCATACCCAAATACCTCCAAATCAAATCCAAGGGCAGCGCCGGGCAAACAAAAAAGACCTATCCGCCCAGCGCCTGCACACAGCATGCAGGTGAACCCTGTGCGGATAAGTCTCGTCATTTCAAGTAGTGCCAGAGCCTTTGCTGTTAGCTCATTGTGTTGGCAAAACTGCACGGCTGCTCTTGCCCAGTGCCGCGCCGACTACTCCCTTATTGCCTGAATAGTGTACCATGCGGGAAATTTGTTGTCAATACGTTAGTTATTGCTAACTGCTAAAAAACCGGTCATTTGCCGTGTTTTGCCACAAAAACGGGTGTGCTGCACCGCAAAATCAGCCCGCTGCGCCCCAAAGAGCAATGCAGACAGAAATAGCCGGAATCTTTGCCGCCCCCTTGCGCAATGGCGGCTGATAGGGTAAAATAAAAAGACGAAAAAACAAAGAAACAGGGGATACTATGCAATATAAAGTTCTGGCACTGGACCTGGATGGCACACTGACCAACAATGCCAAAGTCATCACCCCGCGCACCAAAGCTGCCCTGCAGGCAGCGGCGGACCGCGGCGTGCGCATTGTGCTGGCCAGCGGCCGCCCCACCGTGGGCATTGAGCCGCTTGCCAAAGAGCTGGAGCTGGACCGCCGCGGCGGCTGCATCCTGAGCTATAACGGCGGCAAGATCATTGACTGCAAAACCGGCGAAACGCTGGTGCAGCATGAGTTTCCGCCGGAGCTGATTGACCCGGTGTGCACCTTTGCCCGCTACTGGAACGTGATGCCGCTGACCTATGATGCCAAAGGCATTGTGACCGAGGATGCCGCCAACCCCTATGTCGGCGAGGAAGCCCGCATCAACAAGATCCCGGCCCGCCAGGTGGAAAACCTGCCCGCCGAGATCCAGTGGCCCATCAACAAACTGCTGCTGGTGGGCGACCCTGTGGATATGCCCCATGTGGAGGAGCTGATGCAGCAAAAATTTGCGGGCAGGCTTTCCATCTACCGTTCGGCACCGTTCTTTATTGAAACGATGCCCCTGGGGGTGGAAAAATCCGCCTCGCTGGCGTTGCTGCTGAAAAACATGGGCCTTGGCCCCGAAAACCTGATGGCCTGCGGCGATGGCTGGAACGACCTGCCCATGATCCGCTATGCGGGCATGGGCGTTGCCATGGGCAATGCTGTGCCGGAAGTAAAGCAGGCAGCCAAATACGTTACCGCCGATAACGAGCATGACGGGGTAGGGCTGGCCGTTGAAAAATTCATCTTGGAGGACCCGCAGTGAACCTGATCGTTTTTGACTTGGAATGGAACATGGGCAATGCGCCCAAAACCTTTAATTATCATGGGGCAGAGCTGACCCTGCGGGGTGAGATCATCCAGATCGGCGCGGCGCGGGTGGACGAGAACGGCGATGTGCTGGATACCTTTGAGATGACCCTGCGCCCCCGCATTTTCCGCAAGCTGCATTGGCGCATTGCGGAGGTGACCGGCCTGAGCCAGGGCGACCTGGAAGCCGGGGTGCCCATTGCCGAAGGCCTGCGCCGATTCCAGGAGTGGGCCGGCCCCGATGCCGAATTTGCCGAGTGGGGCCTGGACGATGTGCCGGTGCTGAAACAGAACCTGTTCCTTTATAATATGGATGAAAGCTGGCCCACCCGCTGGTATGACCTGCAGCAAATCTTTTTGAAAACCTTCCCCCGTGGGGAAGGCGAGGGCCTGACGCTGGAAAGTGTGGTGGACCGCCTTGGCATTGAGCATGACGGCGATTTCCACAATGCGCTGGACGATGCCCTGTATACCACAAAAATCTGCCGCCGCCTGCCGCTGGCCCAGGGCATTGCCGAATACCCGGACCCCGCCGCCCAGCTGACGGCCGCCCTGCTGAACAATACCGATACCGAAACGTACGATATCCAGACCTACTTTAACCGCCTGGACCATGATGCTTACAAGAATGACCCGGCGCTGTATCAGGTGGGGTGCCCGTTCTGCGGCAAGCCGCTGGCGCTGAACGATATCTGGCTCAAGCGCGGCAATACCGGCTATTATACCGAAGCCACCTGCCCGGACCACGGCCCGTGGTTCCTGCGCTTTAAGCTGAACCGCCGGGACGGCCTGCACTGGAACTTTGCCCGCTGCGTTGAGACCGTGCGCCCCGAAAGCTATGCCCGCTACAAAAAGCTGGAAAAATCCCAGCGCGAGCGCATCCGCATGAAAGCGGAACGCGCCGAAAAGAAAACACAGGAATAAAGCAAAAAATCTCCCTGCTCCATTGTGCAGTTTGTTTGCACATGGGGCAGGGAGATTTTTTGAATGAATAAAGAATAGAGAATAAAGAAGAATGGTGGTGGGCGCTGCGCGCCTTTTTTAGATATTAGGCGCGATGCAGGATAAAGAGTGTGGCTCCGGGTGGGGGCGCTTACTTATTTCATTTTGCCGATGTAGACGAGGTAGGAGTAGAGGTAGATCCAGACGCAGCCGCCAAAGACAGCGGTCAGCAGCAGGATCATTGTGGCAGTATCGCCCAGGGCAGTACCCAGCAGCGAAATTACGATCAAGGCAGCACCCATGATAACAAATACAATGCCGCCCATGCGCTGGGTGCGGTTCCAGTTGTGTTCATTGTTCAACGCCCAGGGCGTTTTGCAGCCGAACATATAGTTCTGCTTGATGCGCGGCATATAGTTGCCCAAAAAGATGAACAGTACCCCGCAGCCGCCGCAGACCAGAATGCCGACCAGGCTGCTGCCCTCCGGGATCAGGCCGAACACGCTCAGCTCCGAAAACCAGCTCATGGCTGCCATAAACAGCGTAAGGGCGGTGAGAGAGGCGTTCCAGACGCCTTTGAACTTTTCATAGTTCTGGTGCTTGGGGTCAATGCGGGGCAGCACTGCCATCAAAGCCAGCATCAGGGCGGGCAGGGCCGCCATAATCAGCACGGTGGATTTTGGCCCCCAGCCGTTGACCTGGCCGTCCGCGCCCCAGTGGGTGGGCACAACATCCGGCAGGGAACCATAAAAGCAGAGGTGTGCCGCAAAGTTGATGGCGCAAAAAATCAGCAGCCCCCAAAACAGTTTATTTCGTTTCATCATCAGGTCCACCTTTCACAAAGCCGAAATCGAAAAACCACTTGACAGCTTCCTGGAACACAGTCAAGTTCAGGCAGTACACAATGTTCTGGCCGCGGCGTTCATCCGTTACCAGCCCGGCATTTTTCAAAATGTTCAGGTGGTGGCTCACGGATGGCTTTGCCATATCAAAGTGTGCGGCAATATCACCGGCGCTCATCTCGCCCTCGCTCAACAGTTCCAGAATGCGCCGCCGGGTGGGGTCCCCCAAGGCCTTAAACGCATCGCCTACCATAGGTCAGCTTTCCTCCTTATCTTATAACGCCTGCTGTTCCGGTTCCTGCAATGCACAATACTGCTTTTTGGCGTAAGCCGCGCAGCCCAGGCAGAGAACCAGGAGCAACCCCTCCAGGAGCGGCATGTTGTGGATGACGCCGCACTGGTACAGGGCAGCGGGCACATCAAACAGCGCATGCAGGGCAACGGCCAGCACCAGATACTTAGCTTTATGCTGCCGAACGGCCCGGAACACCACCACCGAAAGGGAAATGTGCAGCGTCATGGCAATCGCGCGCTCCACCAGCCCCAGCAGCAGGTTGGCCGCCCCAAAGCTGGCAACAGCGGCGATCTGTGCCTGTACCTGGTCCAGCTGCACGCCGGTCAGCCCGTTGGTTATGCTCTCAATGCTGCCGCTGTTGACAAGCTGCGCGATCGCAATGTTGTTGATGGCGGTGAGCCCCAGGACCAGGATCGCCTCAATCCCGCCGTGGCCGATGCCATAGGTTACGGCGTCCCACCGGTTGGTGTAGCGCTTGAGCAGATAGCGGAACGCAAGATAGCGCCCGACTTCCTCAAACACACCCGCAAGCAGGCAGCCGATCAGCGTGTAAGCCCACGCATGGGTCAGCACATACTGCGAAACACCGGTGCCGCCGCCAAAGAAAATATTTTTGGGGACACCCTCCAATACCTGGGAGAACACCACAAAGGTGATTGCGCCGACAACAGCAGGGGACAACTTTGCGCTGCGGCAGAATTTGAACTTCCATACCAAAAGAACCAGAACGGGCAGCCCGATACTGGCTGCGGCGGCTAGGGCGCTCCACAAAATGGTCTGCGAAGAAATCATCGTGCTCATACCATACACCCTTTCGGAAAATCACAAGAATTATATATTTAGATAAACGTCTAAATATCTTGGCCACAATATACCGCCCGCACACGGCTTTGTCAAGCGGGCGCGGGTGGTATGGTTAAAACTTAATGGTCAGGGTATGCCGAACAGCTTAGGCAACGTTGTCGATCAGGTTCTGCATCACAACGTCATGCAGGATGTTGGTCTTAACATAATTTTCGCCGTAATAGCTCACAAAGCTGCTCATATCGGTGGAACCGAAATAGCGGGAGAACTCGGCGTTCAGAACATCGGTATCGCACACGATGTTGTCCTTTTCTGCCAGTGCCTGCATGATCAGGATCTGCTTGATCATGTTCTGCTTGGAGCTTTCGCTGGTTTCCAGGTATTCATCCACGCTGCTGTAACCGGCCTGGGTCAGCATGGTTTCCAGCGAAACACCGTACATCTGGGCGTACAGGTACGGCTGGTACAGCACGGTGTTGGTGAAATACTGCTGCACATCTTCGGGCAGGGCATCGGTGTTGACCTCAACAGCATCGTACAGCTGGCCGTACAGCTCGTTGGCTTCCTGGTTGAACAGCAGGCTGTTATTGACATAGTTCTTCAGTTCAGCCACATTGTTCATGCCCATGGAATCGGCCAGGTTGCTGCTGACCCATTCATCGGTCAGGTCGGGGGTCACATCCTCGTTGATGTAGTTCAGCGTGGTGGAGAACACAGCGTCCTTGCCAGCAAGGTTGGATGCCTGATAGTCCTCCGGGAAGGTGACGTTCACATCAAAGGTTTCGCCGGGCATGTGGCCAACGATCTGGTCCTCAAAGCCGTCAATAAAGGTGCCGCTGCCCAGGGTCAGGTCATAATCGCTGCCGGTGCCGCCGTCAAAGGCAACGCCGTCAATGGAACCGGCAAAGTCGATGTTCACGGTATCGCCGTTTTCAGCTGCGCGGTCGGTGATCTCGTTGGTGGTTTTGTAGTTGGAAAGGATGTTGCTGGAAATGTAATCGTCAATGTCGCTGTCGCTCACGGTGGTGGCAGAATCCGAAAGGGTAAAGCTCTCGGTTTCCGGCAGCGTAACGTAATCCAGTGCGGTCACGCCTTTCAGGTAGCCGTTCTCGTCATAGCCATCGCTGAAAGAAAAATCGGCCAGGTATGCATAATCATCCGCCGCGCTTTCTGCGGTAGCATCGTCAGCAGTGCTTTCGCTTGCTGCTTCGCTGGAAGCCGCGCTCTCAGCGGTCGCCTCGCTGGAAGATGCGCTGGAACCGCAGGCGGTCAGGCCAAAAACCATGCCGCAAGCCAGCAGGCTGGCAGCAGCGCGGGTCAGGTTGGTGTTTTTCATGGGTTGTCTCCTGTCTTTTTGAAAAAATACATCGTGCGCCGCAACAGGGGAAAAACACCCCCGCAAAAACGGACACTTTTTTATTATACAGCTTTTTTGCAAAAAGTACAGCCCTGTATTCGCAAAAGGCGCACGGGTGTGCTATAATACCCGTGGCAGGGTGTCCAATGTTCTGCCGTGGGCGGCAGAACCGCTGCCCGGATATCCTTATATAAGGAAAGGAATAGAACCCCATGGAAAGAGAAAAAATCGCGCGCATCAATGCGCTGGCCCATAAAGCAAAAACTTCCGGCCTGACCGAAGCCGAACTGGCGGAGCGTGACGCCTTGCGGCAGGAATACCTGGCCGATATCCGCGCTTCTGTTATTGAGCAGCTGGAGCACACCACGGTGATTGAGCCGGACGGCACCCGCCGCAAGCTGCAGGTGCGCCACTGAACCCCTGTTCAAAGTGGCGGCCCGGCCGGCGCGGGGCTGTGTGGTTTGCACAAAATTGTGCCGGGGTATTGGAATTTGCAAACCGGTTTGCTATAATATAACTGGCGGCGAATCCCGGCTACAAGAAATCAGCCAGCCAAACCGGCGGGCTGAACGGAAAAGGCTGTACATTTTGCCAAAGCGAGGTTATTTTTCATGCTTACTGCAATTACCGGTATCAACTGGGGCGACGAGGGCAAGGGCCGTATGGTAGACCTGCTCTGCCGCGATTATGACATCGTTGCCCGTTACCAGGGCGGCGACAACGCCGGCCACACCGTCAAAAACGAGCGGGGCAAGTTCGTGCTGAACCTGGTGCCCTCCGGCATCCTGCACCCCAGCATCGTCTGCGTTATGGGCGGCGGTATGGTCATTGACCTGGAACATCTCGAAAAAGAGATCGCCGACCTGCGCGAACAGGGTGTTGAGATCACCCCGGACAACCTGAAAATTTCTGACCGTGCCACCATCACCATGCCGTTCCATGTGGAGCAGGATGGCCTGGAGGAAGCCCGCCTTGCCAAAACGGGCGCACAGTTTGGTTCCACCAAGCGCGGCATTGCTTACACCTACGGTGATAAGTACATGAAGAAAACCCTGCGCATGGGCGATCTGGTCCACATGGATGCCGGTGTGCGCAAGCGCCTGGAAACCCTGGTGGAATCCAAGAACCTGACCATGGTCAACATTTATAACCAGAAGCCTGTCGATGTGGACGAAATGTGGAACTGGTGCAAGCACTTCCAGGAAGTGTTCGGCGCTTACATCTGCGATGTCGGCCAGTACCTGGCAGATGCTGACGATGCCGGCAAGAAGATTATGTTTGAGGCCCAGCTGGGTGCCCTGCGTGATATCGATTACGGCATTTACCCCTACACCACTTCTTCCAATACCATTGGCTCTTACGCACCCATTGGCGCTGGCATCCCCGGCCGCAAGCTGAACAAGTCCATCGGCATCATGAAGGCTTATTCTTCCTGCGTGGGCGATGGACCCTTTACCGCCGAGCTGGCGATGACCGAAGAGGAAAAGCACCTGCTGCGTGAAGCTGGCCACGAATATGGCGCTGCCACCGGCCGCCCGCGCCGCGTTGGCCCGTTCGATGTGGTTGCTTCCCGTTACGGCGTTCAGTGCCAGGGCTGTGACGAACTGGCCCTGACCCTGTTTGACGTTCTGGACTACATGGAAGAAGTTCCCGTTGTTGCCCAGTACAAGCTGGCTGACGGCACCGTGACCGACCGCTTCCCGACCGGCAAGACCCTGGATGATGCACAGCCGGTTATCGTCAAGCTGCCGGGCTGGCACTGCGATATCACCTCCGTGCGCAAGTACGAGGACCTGCCGGAAGCTGCCCGCGGCTATGTGGAATATCTGGAAAAGGCCGTTGGCTGCAAGATCAAGTATATCTCCGTTGGCCCGGAGCGCGATGCCTGCATCGTTCGTGACTGATCTGCATAAGATGATGAGCAGGAACGCTGCTTGAACCTGAAATGACAAAATGGCGGACCCCCATCGGTCCGCCATTTTTGTAAATTATCTATTGAACTTGTCCGTTACCTCAAATTCCGAACACCGATATCTGTAGGGGAAGGGAAGAGCGATTTTTGACAAATTTTCTGGTCAGACTTTTTATCCGTGATCCGGCCAATACCCAAGACCGCACCGTGCGCACTGCTTACGGCAACCTGGCCTGCCTGGTGGGCATTGTGTGCAATGTGCTGCTGTTTGCGGGCAAGTTTGCCGTGGGCACCCTGTTTGGCAGCGTGGCCATTGCGGCGGACGCATTGAACAACCTGTCCGATGCAAGCTCTAACGTGGTCAGCCTGGTGGGGTTCCGCCTGGGGGCAAAACCTGCCGATGACGAGCACCCTTACGGCCATGCGCGGTACGAATACCTGGCCGGCCTGGCCGTTTCGGTCATGATCCTGGTCATCGGCATTGAGCTGCTGAAAGAAAGCTTCCTCAAGGTGCTGCACCCCACACCGGTCACTTTCAGCGCGCTGACCATTGCGGTGCTGATGGTCTCCATCCTGGTCAAACTGTGGATGAGCACTTTCAACCGCAGCATCGGCAGCCGCATCAAGTCCGAAACGCTGATGGCCACCGCGGCGGATGCCCGCAACGATGTCATCACCACCGCAACCGTTCTGGCCGCTACCATTCTGGCCCACCTGACCGGCATTGACCGCATTGATGGCCTGATGGGCGTTGGTGTGGCGCTGTTTATCCTGTGGAGCGGCATCGGCTTGGTGCGGGATACCATCAGCCCGCTGCTGGGCGCGGCCCCCGACCCGGAACTGATCGATTACATTGAGAAAAAAGCCCTGAGCTACCCCGGCGTGCTGGGCATCCATGATTTGATGGTGCATGATTACGGCCCCGGCAACAAGCTGGTCAGCTTCCATATTGAGCTTTCCGCTGACAGCGATGTGATGAAAAGCCATGACCTGATCGATTCTATTGAGCGGGATTTCCAGGTGCACGACCATCTGCTAGTCACGATCCACTTTGACCCCGTGGTAACGGATGACCCGCATATCAATGAATTGCGGAATTTCCTGAAAGAACAGCTGGCCGAAATTGCGCCGGAAGCGGATATCCACGACCTGCGCATTGTGCCCGGCCCCACCCATACCAACGTAATTTTTGACTGCGCTGTGCCCGCAGACTGGCTGGCTGCCAAGGACCACCGCGCCAACAAAATCCCGGCCGCTTTGCGCAAAGCGGTATCGGACCGCTGGCCGGACCACTTCTGCGTGATCCAGCTGGAACCGATTTACGCCAAACTGAAATAAAACCTGAACGAAGCAATAACCATACAGGAATACGAAAAAAGGAGCAACTACCATGGATTACAATGCCGCCGCACTTGAAATGCACGCAAAATACCCCGGCAAGCTGACCGTTAACAGCCTGTTTGAAGTTAAGGACCGTGACGCCCTGTCCACTGCCTACACCCCCGGCGTTGCCGAACCCTGCCGCCAGATCAAGGCAAACCCGGACGATGTGTATCAATACACTTTCAAGGGCCGCACCGTGGCAGTTGTCACCAACGGCACTGCTGTGCTGGGCCTGGGCAACATCGGCCCCGAAGCCGGCCTGCCGGTCATGGAAGGCAAGTGCGTTCTGTTTAAGGAGTTCGGCGGTGTGGATGCGTTCCCCATCTGCCTGGATGCTTCCACCCGCGAGGAAGTCATCGCCGCTGTCAAGGCCATCGCTCCGACTTTCGGAGGCATCAACCTGGAGGATATCCGCAGCCCGGAATGCTTTGATATTGAAGCGGAGCTGGAGCGCGATCTGGATATCCCTGTCTTCCATGATGACCAGCACGGCACCGCAATTATCGTGCTGGCCGGTGTGCTCAACGCCCTCAAAGTTGTTGGCAAGCGGCTGGAAGATGTCAAGATCGTGCAGAACGGCCCCGGTGCTGCCGGTACCGCCATCATCAAGATGCTGCAGGTTGCCGGTGCCAAAAACATTGTTGCCGTGGATGAACACGGCATCCTGTACCCCGGCCGTCCGGCGGGCCTTGCCGACCATAAGGAGTGGCTGGCAACCGTGACCAACCCCGAACACCTGACCGGCACCCTGGCCGATGCTGTGCGCGGTGCAGATATCTTTATCGGCACTTCCGTTGCCGGTGCGCTGACCACCGAAATGGCCGCCACCATGGCACCGGATGCCATCGTTTTTGCCATGGCCAACCCCAACCCGGAAATCATGCCCGATGCCGCCAAGGCAGCCGGTGTGCGGGTCATTGGCACCGGCCGCAGTGATTTCCCCAACCAGGTCAACAACGTTCTGGCATTCCCCGGCATCTTCAAGGGTGCGCTCTCCGTCCGCGCGCGCGATATCAACCCCCAGATGAAGATGGCTGCCGCAAAAGCCATCGCCGGCCTGATCCCGGAGGACGAGCTGAACGAGGAAAATATTCTGCCCAAGGCCTTTGACCCGCGTGTGGCACCGGCTGTGGCTGACGCTGTGGCGCAAGCTGCACGGGAAAGTGGCGTGGCACGGGTATGAGCATCCGGGAAGTAAACGCCGCCGCCATTACGGATGCGGTGGAAGAACTGTGCATCCGCGCCAACACCCAGCTGCCGCCGGATGTGAAACAGGCGCTGGATGCCGCCCACGCGGCCGAACCCTGGCCGCTGGCCCGCCAGACGCTGGAACTGCTGCAGCAGAACCTTTGCGTTGCGGCAGAAAAAGACCTGCCGATCTGCCAGGATACCGGCATGGCCTGCGTGTTCATTGAGCTGGGCCAGGATGTGCATATCAATGGCAATCTGGATGAAGCCGTGAACGAGGGCGTGCGCCGCGGATATGAGAAAGCCTATCTGCGCAAGTCCATCACCGCGGACCCGCTGCAGCGTGTGAACACGGGGGATAACACCCCTGCGTTTTTAACGGTGCATCTTGTGCCGGGGGATGGCTGCAAAATTACCGTGGCCCCCAAGGGGGCGGGCAGCGAGAACATGAGCCGCCTGACCATGCTCAAACCCGCCGATGGCGTGCAGGGCGTAAAAGATTTTGTGATGGAAACTGTCAAGCAGGCGGGGGCCAACCCCTGCCCGCCCATTGTGCTGGGCATTGGCATTGGCGGCAGTTTTGATAAGTGTGCTGCCCTTGCCAAAAAGGCACTGCTGCGCCCACTGGACCAGCCCAACGCGGACCCCTATTATGCCGCGCTGGAAAAAGAACTGCTGGATGCCATCAACGCGACCGGCTTTGGCCCGCAGGGCTTTGGCGGTGCAACCACCTGCCTGGGGGTCTGCATTGAGCAGCTGCCCACCCATGTGGCCTGCCTGCCGGTGGCGGTCAACGTAAGCTGCCACGTTACCCGCCGCGCCAGCACTGAGGTGTGATGGGGTTTTACGGGAGTTTACGAGAGTTTTTGTCCCTTCTTTGAAAAGAAGGGACCGAAGAAACTTTCAACCGTATGGGAATAAATAGTGGATAATTAACTGCGGAGCGTGGAAATGCAGGCGGCGCCAGCCGCAGGACGTGACGCAGGCAAGACCGCCAAAACCCAAAACAGGGGAGACAGCATAATAACATGCTGCCCCAAAGCAAGACGCAATTTTTTAAGGAAGAGATCAAATTGGCAAACAAACCGCAAATCGATATCCCGCTGGGGGAACCGGCCCAGCGTAAACCGGGCAGCAAGATCGACATCCCCTTGGATGACGGCCAGCCGCCCAAACCGCAGCCGGACCCGGCATCGGGGCAGATTTTGCAAACCGAAATGGAAATTGTAAACCGCCACCATGAGGAAGTCAGGGAGCAGCACCGCCGCGCGCGTGTGCAGCAGGAAGGGTGATTTTTATATGCAGGTACGTTTAACAACGCCGCTTACCCGGCAGGACCTTGCCCCGCTGCACGCGGGGGATACCGTGCTGCTGACTGGCACCGTATATACCGCCCGCGATGCCGCCCACGCCCGTATGAACGAAGCGCTGGACCGCGGGGAACCGCTGCCGTTCGATATCAAGGGCGCGGCCATCTATTATGTCGGCCCCACGCCGGAGCGCCCCGGCTGTGCCATTGGTGCGGCGGGCCCCACAACCTCCGGCCGCATGGATAAGTTTACCCCGCGCCTGCTGGATCTGGGCCTTGCCTGCATGATCGGCAAGGGCAAGCGGGATGAAGCCGTAAAGGCCGCCGTTGTGCGCAACGGGGCCGTGTACCTGGCGGCCATCGGCGGGGCGGGTGCCCTGATGTCGGGCAGTGTGAAAAGCTGCGAGATCATCGCCTGGCCGGACCTTGGGTGCGAGGCTGTCCGCCGCCTGGAAGTGGAGGATATGCCCCTTACCGTTCTGCTGGACGCCCACGGCGGCGACCTGTACCAGTCCGGTCCGCAGGCATACCTGCAAAGCCTGACCTGAATCCCCGCCCGCCTGCATTGACAAAAAGCGCGATACCTGCTAAAATACAAAGGTATTTTGAGCGGATATGGCGGAATTGGCAGACGCGCTGGTTTTAGGGTCCAGTGTCTACGACGTGCAGGTTCAAGTCCTGTTATCCGCACTGAACAAAATAGTCCGAACCTTTTCCCGGTGGGGGAGGTTCGGATTTTTTGTTTTTTCAAAAAATAAGCAAAGAAGCGCCGCATCCCGGTTTTGCTCCCGGAATGCGGCGCTTGCTAAGTTGTATCGGTCAGTGGCAGGAATGGGACCCGCAGGTGTGCCCGGCTTCGTGGTCGTGATGATTGCAGCGAACATTGGGGTCAAAAACGAGCCTGCCTGCCAGATAATCGGCGGCAGCGGCATCCGCACTGCCGGAAATGCCGCCGAACAGCTGGATGCTGGCCTGCGCAAGGGCCGCCTGGGCACCGGCACCAATCCCGCCGCACAGAACAACATTGACCTGATGCTGGGTAAGGAACCCCACCAGCGCACCGTGGCCCTGCCCGTTGGTGGAAACAACCTCGCTGGCAAAAATCTGGCCGTTTTCTGCATCGTAGATTTTGAATTGCGCCGAATGGCCAAAGTGCTGGAACACCTGGCCGTTTTCATAGGGAATTGCAATTTTCATAAAGGAACCTCCTGTTTGCTTTATCGTTTATCGGAATAATTGCAGATTTGGATGGCGGCACCGTGTTCCATCCGCTGGAAGCCATGCTTTTCATAAAACGGGACATTCTTCTCGTCCTCCGGCATCCCTTCAATGTACAGGTAGTTCTTGTATTTCTCTTTGATGCGTTCCAGCATTTTTCCGGCGATGCCCTGGCCCTGATAGTCAGGGTGTACCAGCACGTAATGAATCTGCGCCAGCATTTCACTGTCATCCAATACACGGATCAGCCCAACCAGCTTGTCGCCATCCCAGACGGTCAATACGGTGGAGGAGTGCATCAGCGCCTTGTACAGCCGCTGCGGATACTGGCCGGATACCCAGCCAACGGACAGGAATAACTGCTGTACCTGCTCCTGGGTAAAAGTTTTTTCCTCGGTATATTTTAACATGGAGTTTCTCCCTTGTTATCGGTAATCACACCGCTGGCATTGGGCAAGCGGCGTGTTGGTTTCTTCTTTGTAAAAAATGCCGGACCAATGGCAGATGCTTTGCAAAATCGGAACCACAGACTTTCCCTTTTCGGTCAAAAAATATTCCACCCGCGGCGGAATTTCATCGTAAGACCGCCGGGTAATAATGCCGTCTGCAATCAGCTCTTTCAGTGTGGTGGCAAGAACAGCATCGGTAATGTTCGCCATTTCCTTGCGCAGCTCGCTGTAGCGCAGCGTATCCTTTGCAGCCAGAACACAGATGATCCGGGATTTCCACTTGCCGCCAAAAACGCCTAAACCATATTCCAAAGGGCAGCGGATGTCTTTTTCCAGCTTTTTCTGATACATAAGGCTGCCTCCCTTCCACTTTTCAGGTATACCCTAGTTTAGCATATTGCATTGCAATGCGGAAGTTACTATGAAGTTTATGAGTATAAAAATCGGGCGCGGAGATAACATCCGTGCCCGCGGGCTGGGTTACAGCTCTTTCTTGTTGTCCGCACCGGGGGTGGTGACAATGACCTTTTCCGGCGTGATGATCAGGGCACCCTTTGCGGTAGCACCGCCGTTGAACATCTGCTCAACCATCGCTTTGAAGGTTTTGACGATCTCACCTTCGGTGACATATTCCGCTGTGCCCTTGATCTGGTAGCCTTCCAGGGATTTTGCATCGTAAATGGAGATGGCAATTTTACCGCTGTTCGCGGCCAGATTTTTCAGGGTGGTGTCAAGGAACACATCACCAACCACCAACTTGCCGTCCGGGGTTACATCTTTGAAGGCAACGGGCACAACATTCGGCTCACCGTTTGCACAGGTGGCCAGGTCCCATATGCTTGCTTTCAGCAGGTTCTTTACAGATTCGTTCATCATAACAGCCTCCAATCAAAATATGTGCTGGCCAATCGGCCATTTCGGGTGCCATTATAATAGAGCAACATGGAATCAACAAGATATGTGCCAAATTATGAGCAGCTCATAATTTCAATAGCGGCATGGGAAGCAGAGTGCTCCCCACGGACGGAAATATGTTTGGATCCTGTTTGCTGCCGTACCCGTTTCATATTCCCTTGTATTTTTCCCGCTTCTGCGCTAGGATGATAGAAAAGCCAGACGAATGCATAGGGGAAAACCCCGCGAAAGGAACAGCTATGACCTTACAACAACTGCGCTATGTAACTGCCGTTGCAGATGCGGGCACCATCAGCAAGGCGGCACAGCAATTTTATATTTCCCAGCCCAGCCTGACCAACGCGGTGCAGGAGCTGGAACAGGAACTGGGGCTGACCATCTTCCACCGCACCAACCGCGGCGTGGCTCTGACCCCGGAAGGGGAGGAGTTCCTGGGTTATGCCCGCCAGGTGCTGGCCCAGATGGAATTGATTGAGGAAAAGTACCTGGGCACCGCCCCGGTCAAGCACCAGTTCTGCGTTTCGGCCCAGCATTATTCTTTCGCAGTGGAAGCCTTTGTGGAGCTGCTGAAAGAATACGGCGGCGAGGAATATGATTTCCGCATCCGGGAAACCCAGACCTATGAGATCATTGAGGACGTGGCCCGCCTGCGCAGCGAGGTCGGCGTTCTTTACCTCAACCATGATAACGAAACGGTGCTGCGCAAGGTCATCCGGGAACACGATTTGACCTTTACGCCGCTGTTTACCGCAAAGCCGCATGTGTTTGTCAGCGCGGCCAGCCCGCTGGCACAAAAAAGCGCCCTGACGCTGGAGGACCTGAAACCGTACCCCCGCCTTTCCTATGAGCAGGGGGAACACAACGCGTTTTATTTCTCGGAGGAAATTTTAAGCACGCTGGACAGCAAAAAGGACATTCTGGTGCGCGACCGTGCCACACTGTTCAACCTGTTGATCGGCCTGAACGGGTACACCATTTGCAGCGGCGTTATCAGCGAAGCATTGAACGGCCCCAACATCCGGGCAGTCCCGCTGTTGGTCAATGATTCGATGCAGATCGGCTATCTCACCCACCGGCAGGTGCAGCCGGGCCGGTTTGGCAGGCGTTATATCGAAATTCTGAAAAAGTATACGGAACAGGTATAGCTTTAACCTATATCAAGCTGCATGACTTTGGTATTTTACAATAGCCCGCTCTGGCGGTATACTGTTGCCACAAGCAAAGAACACAAAAACAGGCAGCAAAATAACAGATAGAGAGGGTTTTATAATATGGCAGCATTGCAGTCTCCGTTCCGATATGATTTTGTGGGCAGCTTCCTGCGCCCCCACGCGCTGAAAGAAGCGCGCGCCCAGTTCAAGGTAGGTGAAATCGACCGCGCAGCCCTGACCGCGGTGGAAAATGAAGAGATCACCCGCCTGATCGAAAAGCAGAAGCGCGCCGGGTACCATGCTATCACCGATGGCGAGTTCCGCCGCAGCTACTGGCACCTGGACTTTATGTGGGGCTTCCACGGCATTGATGAAGTGGAGCTGGACCACGGCTATTTCTTCCACGGCGAGGAAACCACCCACGGTTCCATCAAGGTCAGCGGCAAAATCAGCGGCGAGAATCACCCCTTTGTGGAGCACTTCAAGTTTGTAAAACAGTTTGAGGATGAAAGCTGCATCGCCCGCCAGACGATGCCCGCCCCGGCCCAGCTGCTGGCGGAGCTCTACCGCGAGGATAACGGCAAAAATACCGATGCCGTTTACCCTGACCACGAGCAGCTGCTGCAGGATATCGCCGCTGCTTACCGCACGGTTATTCAGGAACTGTACGCAGCGGGATGCCGCAGCATCCAGTTTGATGACTGCACCTGGGGTATGATCTGCGACCCGAACTACCAGAACTTCCTGAAAGAAACCAACACCAAGGTGGAGGATGTTGCCGCCGAGTACCTGCGCCTGAACAATCTGGCGCTGGAAAAACGCCCCGACGGCCTGACCGTTACCACCCATGTCTGCCGCGGCAACTACCATTCCACCTGGGCCAGCCAGGGCGGCTATGCGCCGATCGCCCCGTTCCTGTTTGCACAGGAAAATGTGGATGCGTTCTATCTGGAATTTGATGATGAGCGCTCCGGCAGCTTTGAGCCGCTGAAGTATGTGGCCGATGGCAAAAAGGTTGTGCTGGGCCTGGTGACCACCAAATCCCCGCGCTTGGAAGACAAAGGTGCCGTGATCGCCCGCATCCATGAAGCGGAAAAGTACATCCCGCTGGACCGCCTTTGCCTGAGCCCGCAGTGCGGCTTTGCCTCCTGCGAGATCGGCAACAAACTGACCGAACTGGAACAGTGGAACAAGCTCAAGCTGGTCAAAGAGATTGCGGAAACGGTTTGGGGCAAGTAAAACAGAGTGAAATCAAGCCGGCGGCTGCCTGAAAAGGGGCCGCCGGCTTTTTTGCGTTTTCTGCATATGAAAATTGATTGCAAAAAATAACGCGATATGGAACAGCAGCGGTAACAAAACTGAATGCGTATTGCCTGGCCTGAAAAACAAACAATACGGCGGCACATGACAAGGAAAGTGTGACAAAAAAGTGTAATTTTTGGCGGCTTTGCAGGTTGAAAGCAGTACAAAGATATGATAAAATGAACTACATAAATAAAGTAAGATGTGACAACTAGGCGTTATAAAATGATAAGGCACGTTATAACGTCTGTGTTGAAAATCAAAAAAGGATGTCAGGTGATTGAGGTTGAAAACGTTGAATCAGAAGATGGAATACCTGCGGAACGGCGTGCGGTACTGCCTGCTGCTGATTTTGTTGGTACTTGCCTTTGCAACGGGGGCCCATGCGGCACAGGATAATTACTATTATCCCAATTACGATGCATCGGCCAATGGATGCGTGGACTTGATGAATTACGTTAAGCGTGTTACCGTTACGGTCAACGGTGTGGACTACACACTGAACCAGCTGGACCAGATGCGCCAGCAGGGGACCCCGCTGACCATGCGGTTGGCGATACCATCTCTTTCAACGTGCTGTTTGGTTTGCAGGGCCGTGCGTATGACCCGAACGACGCCACGCTGGTGGATGAGTCTAATTCGACCTATGTGACCTATACCCATGATACAACCATGCTGGACGGCACAACGGTGGCGGCAGGCAGCCAGGCGATCCTGGATGACTCCAGCCTGATGAAGGAGAACACCACCAAGGGCAACAGCTACCTGCGCATGGATATCGGCTGGCTGCTGGATGCCTGCCCCGGCAACTATAATATCGAGTATACGGATGGCAACGTCAGCTTTTATCAGGGCGGCGAGAACAACCGCTATCTGTATGTTTACTTCCCGCACGGCATCGGCAATGATACCTATGCCGAAAATGGTTACTTTACCATTACCACAACCCTTTCCCGCACGATGGACAGCATTACCATCCCGGTGACCAACTACTTCTTCGGCACCCGCACCAGCTGGGTCGTGTACGTTACGGTCAAGGAACATGTGGAAAACAGCTACTCCGGCAACATCAGCAGCTATGGCCGCATCACGGTCAAGAAAAAGTGGATTACCGATGATAGCAACCACGGCCCGGCCAGAATTGTGCTGACCTATACCCAGGACGGCCAGCAGCGCAGTGCTACCCGTACCATCACGGGGGATGGCACCGCTTACTTTGATATCCGCCAGGGCATGACCAACTGCAACATCAGCGAGGATATGACAGGCCTGGATGGCTACGTTTCCACCATGACCACCAGCGATGACGGCAAAACCTTTACCTTTACCAATGCCAAGCGGCAAAAGCTCATCGTGAGCAAAAAGTCCGCCACCGGCAGCGATGAACTGCCCGGCGCAAAGCTGGTGGTTTACAGCGTGGGTTCCGATGGTGCCCAGAGCGAGATCGACAGCTGGAAAACCGAGAGCACCCCGCACGAGATGCAGCTTTCGCCCGGCAACTACCTGCTGCGTGAAACTTATGCCCCGGCAGGCTATGCCATGACCAGCGATATTACCTTTACCATCAATGCGGATTATACCGTTACCGTAACTTCCAAATCGGGCAAGCTGGACGGCCAGACCTTGACCGTTATTGACCAGCCGCTGGAAGTCAAACTTTCCAAGGTGGACCCCAACGGCAACTCTCTGGCAGGGGCTTCCATGACGCTGACGGATAAGAACACCGGCAAGCTGGTTCACAGCTGGGTTTCCGGCACGGAACCGGAAAAGCTGGTGATGACCGGCAACACCGGCGAAGTGCTGGTGGCAGGCCATACTTACATTATGCACGAGGAAAGCGCGCCGGAGGGCTATGCCCAGGCTGCGGATGTGGAGTTCTACTTCAACGGCGATGGCACCATCCCCAACTGCGGCTATCACCTGGTCAAGATGGTGGACCAGCCGAGCGCAGCGCCGACCCCGAGCAATCCTTCGGATAACCCGGACAAAACGCCCAACCCGAATGATGGCCCGACCCCGATGCCCAGCAACGGCAATGGAACCCCCAAGACCGGCCCCACACCCCCGCCGAATGTTCCGGCTTTTGCAAACGGTCAGTACGGCCTGCCCACCGGTGACAGCCCGGTGATGTGGATCTTCCTGGTGTTGGCTATTGTGTGCGTTGGCGCAGCTGTTGGCGTGACCGTGGTGCGCAAAAAGAAAGAAAACGGCGATGATGCCTCGCATTCCAACAGGGGGTAAGCATGAGCAGACAAAATCCCTCTTATAGCGGGCAGCCCCGCCGCTCTACCGGAAGCAGCACCCACCACAAAACAAGCAGCAAACAGTATACGATGTACCGCGAGCCGCCGGAGAAAGAACCTAAGCCGCGCCGCCAGCGCAGTACGGATGGCGTAACGGCAGTGCAGCTTTCCAAGTTTATTGTGCCGGCTCTGCTGGCTGCCGCGGTGGTGTTCCTGCTGCTGTTCTTCTGGCAGTGGACGAGCTACCGGAAAAGTGATGAAGAATACCAGAGCCTGCGCACCCAGCTTGTCTGGGTGGATACCAGCACCGGCGGCGATAACGCCCCGGCATCCCGCCTGGACTTTACCGCACTGAAAGAGCAGAACCCGGACGTTACCGCATGGCTCAGTGTGCCGGGACTGGAACTTTCGCTGCCGGTGGTGCAGAACGAAGATTCCACCTATTACCTGCGCCGCAGCTTTTCCGGCGAAAGCAGCAACGATGGCTGCCTGATCCGTCCTTCGTGGGATTCTACCAGCTGGGCGGACGGTTTGTGCCATGTGATCCATGGCCACAACATCCATAACGGTGCTATGTTCGGCAAGCTGGATGCTTACCGCAAGCAGGACTTTTACAGCGCAAACCCCACGTTCACCCTGTACACGCCGGATGGCGATTATCTGTGCCGTATCTTCTCGGCGCATGATGCCAAGTCGGACGATCCCTGCTATGCGCTGGATTACAGCGAGGGCGAAGATTACGATGCCTTTTTGCGGTATCTGAAAGAGCTTTCGCTGTACGATACCGGCGTGGAGGTCCCCAGCGGCAGCCATATCCTGACGCTTTCCACCTGCCGCTCCGCCTATGCTTCCAACAATCAGCGCTTTGTGGTGCATGCCGTCATGGAACCCATCAACCACGCGCAGTGAGTTGGCAGAATAGCGAGAGAACAAGAATCGGAAGCGGATAAGACAAAATAAGATAACCGCCCATATGCCTGGAACGACAACTTCCGGCGTGTGGGCGGTTATTTTATTTTGTGTTTTGTGTATCGTTTGTATGATATTAAAATAAGGTGGAAACCCTGCCCCATTTGTAGGGAACGGTCTTGACCGTTCCGCGGGGTGTGTGACGATGAGCACGAGATAGATTACCCCAACGTTCCGGAACGGTCAAGACCGTTCCCTACAGAGCAATTAAAAGTGCCATCATGACCAATAAAGCCCGCTGCACCCCAAAATCCTGTGCAGCGGGCCTTGCCCTTAATTGTATATATAATTGTATTAAAGTTTCTTCGGTTCCTTCTTTTCAAAGAAGGAACACAAACCCCCGTAATCCCCCGTCACACTCTCACCATGTCGCGGGTGATCTCGGCCAGGGAATGTGCGCCGCACATGCTCATGGTGTCGGCCAGCTCGCCGGCCAGCTTGTCCACATATACCTGCACACCCTCGGCACCGGCACCGTAAATAGCGTTCACAAAGGGCCGTGCAATCAGCACCGCATCTGCGCCAAGGGCCAACGCCTTAAATACATCCACACCCGTGCGGATGCCGCCATCCACCAGAATCTTGCAGCGGCCCTTGACGGCCTCCGCAATTTCCGGCAGAACTTCCGCTGTGGCGGGCACCTGATCCAGAACGCGTCCGCCGTGGTTGGAAATCACGATCGCCGAAGCACCGGCTTCCACCGCTTTCAGCGCGCCGCGTGCCGTCATAACGCCCTTGATGATGAACGGTACCTTGGCATCCGCAATAATACCGCGCAGCTCCTCCACCGTTTTGCTGCCGGCGGGCGGGTTCAAGTTCTTCAAAAACGGCAGACCGGCGGCGTCAATGTCCATCGCAACGGCAAAAGCGCCGGTGTCACGCACAAGGGCCATCTTTTCCGCAATCGTCCCGGCATCCCAGGGCTTTACGGTCGGAATGCCAAACCCGGCGTTGGCCTTTACCGCCTTGCAGGCACCCACCATAACGGCGGGGTTGGTGCCGTCACCGGTAAAAGCCAGGATCCCGGCATCGTGGCAGGCGGGAACCAGAATATCATTGTACTCCAGGTCAGTGTACTTGGTGCCGTAATGCAGCTGCATGGCACCCACCGGCCCGGCAAAAACCGGGATGCGGTAACTGTGGCCGAACAGCTCCAGCGTGGTGTCCGGCTCACCCGATTCGCAAATGGTGTCCATGTTCACGCGCACATTCTGCCATGCACTGTAATTGCGGATGGCAACATCGCCCACGCCCTTGGCACCGGGGCCCGGCACCGTGTTGCGGCAGGCACGCCCATCACACACAGGGCACGCTTTGCAGGGGCCCATCTGGCCGCGCGCTGCGGTAAGTACTTCGTTATACGTCATGGTCGTTTGCTCCTTTGTGGCGGCAAAAAGCCGCAGTGTTTGCTCATTGCCATTGTAGCCTATTTGCCGCAAACCCGCAAGTGCAATTTGCCCGCCGCGCAGGGGGGCTACCCAAATACCCGCCGGTGTGCTATGATATTGTTAATGGCATAACAAGGCATAACAAGGTTTTGTGCCCAAATGCCGATACCTGTACGGAAAAATAGAAACTTATCCGTGGGAGAAGCCGAAAAAAGCAAAAATTTGGCCTGTTTCTGCAACGCGGCGGATTTTTGGGTTTTCCGGTATCCCCAAAACGGATGAACAATAGAAAGGAACAGCTATGAAATTTTCAGAAATGAAGTACGAGCGCCCGGATCTGAATCAGGTTCTGGCCCAGTGCGAAGAGTACGCCAAAAAGATGGCCGCTGCCCAGAGCGGCGAGGAACTGGTGCAGCTTTACCGCGAAGAAAATGCCATGATGGCCCACTACCACACGGCATCCTGCCTGGCATCCATCCATTATACCCAGGATACCCGCGATGAATATTGGAGCGGGGAACAGGAGTGGTTCGATGCAACCGGCCCGGCGGTCAGCAATGTAGCACGCAATATTGCGGAGGCGATCCTTTCCAACCCGCACGCCAAAGCGCTGGAAGAAGCGTTCGGCACCCGCATCCTGCCCAGTCTGCGCAACCTGGTGCTGAGCATGGACGACCGGGTGATCGAACTGCAGAAAGAAGAAAATGCCCTGACCAGCGCTTACCAGAAATTGTACGGCGGCGCGATGGCGGAACTGGACGGCAAACAGCTGACCATCCCGCAGCTGACGCTGTATAAGCAGAGCACCGACCCTGCCATGCGCCGCAAAGCCTATGAGGCGGAAGCCGTCTACTTTGACGCCCACCGTGCCGAGTTTGACGAGATCTATGATAAGATGGTCAAGAACCGCAACGAGCAGGCGCGCATCCTTGGCTACAACGATTACAGTGAGCTGAGCTATATCCGCATGAACCGCATCGGCTACGGCCCGGCGGAGGTCGCCGCGTTCCGCCGGGAAGTGGTGGAGCAGGTGGTGCCCATGATCCAGAAAGTGCTGGCCCTGCGCAACAAGCGCACCGGCATTGCAGACCCCATGTTCTGGGACAGCACCATCAGCTTTGCGGACGGCAACCCCGTACCGCACGGCAGCTATGATGAACTGATGGCCGGTGCCCGCAAGATGTACCATGAGCTCAGCCCCGAAACGGCAGAATTCATTGACTTCATGCAGGATAACGAGATGTTCGACGTTCTCAGCCGCCCCGGCAAAATGAGCGGCGGTTACGAGGAAATGCTGCCAGACTACAAGACCCCCTTCATCTTTGCCAACTGGAACGGCACGGCGGGGGATGTGGATGTGCTGACCCACGAAGCCGGCCATGCGCTGGAAGGCTACCTGGCTGCCCGCAGCCCCAAAAATATCCCTGAAGATATCCAGTGCCCCGGCATGGAAAGCGCCGAGATCCACTCCATGAGCATGGAGTTCCTGACCGCCCCGTGGCACCACCTCTTCTTTAAGGAAGATACCGATAAGTATGAGCTGCTGCACGCCGAGGACAGCTTTATCTTCCTGCCGTATGGCTGCATGGTGGATGAATTCCAGCACATTATGTACCAGCAGCCGGACCTTACGCCGGACGAGCGCAACGCCGTCTGGCTGGAACTGGAAAAGAAATACCGCCCCTGGAACAAGTTCGGCGACCTGCCGTTCTATGGCCGCGGCGCAGGCTGGCAGCGCCAGCTGCATATCTTTGAATGCCCGTTCTATTATATTGATTACTGCCTGGCAACCGCCATTGCTTTGCAGTTCTTTGTGGCCAGCCTGAACGACCACAAGGATGCTTGGCAGCGTTATATGAAGCTGACCAACCTGGCCGGTATGGCAACCTATACCGAGCTGGCCGAAAGCGCCGGGATGAAAGCACCCTTTACCAAGGGCAGCCTGACCGAACTTTCCCGCGCGGTGGCGGATTGGATCGAGCAGCATCAGGTCGGCTAAAACAGAATAAGCATTGCTTTTGTGCCGCGGGCTGTGTGCCTGCGGCATTTTTGCTGCCACTTTTTGAAGTAAGGGGGGAGAACCGGGCAAAACATATTGACTGACATAATATTATATGGTATATAATATATAGAACAAAATAGTACCTGCCCAGGCAGCCGCCGTACAGACGGCACTGCCGGGCCAATACAACAGGGAAGGGGGGCACCCGCATGAGCTTTACCACAGGCGCGGCGCTGCTGGATGCCGTGGTGCTGGCGGTCGTATCGCGCCAGGAAGAAGGCACTTACGGCTACAAGATCACCCAGGAGATCAAGCAGGCGCTGGAACTGAGCGAATCGACACTGTACCCGGTGCTGCGGCGGCTGCAAAAAGATGGCTGCCTGACCATTTACGATGCACCGTTCAACGGCCGCAACCGCCGCTATTACAAAATCACCCCGCTGGGGCGGCAGCAGCTGGCAGGCTACAAGGCAGAGTGGAAAGTTTACGCCGCCAACATGGACCATATTTTTGGGGAGGATGCAAGATGACAAGGCAGGAATATATGCAGCAGCTGGCAGCCCTGCTGGCCGCCATGCCGGAAGCCGAACGCCGGGACGCCCTGGATTATTACGAGGAATACTTTGATGCTGCAGGCCCCGAAAAAGAGGCCCAGACCATCCAGGAGCTGGGCAGCCCCCAGGATGTGGCAGAAAAAATATGGGAGGGCACTGGGACACAGCCCGGCACGCCGATACCGGATAACAACATGCCGGAGCAAGGCAGCAGACGGAGAAAAAGCCCGGCGTGGATTGTTCTGGTTGCCATTGTAGCGGT
Source organism: Acutalibacteraceae bacterium (assembly GCA_963626055.1). Lineage (GTDB taxonomy): Bacteria > Bacillota > Clostridia > Oscillospirales > Ruminococcaceae > Gemmiger. The sequence goes on along the minus strand of CAVFVI010000003.1, from coordinate 76,273 downwards.
GGTTGCTGTACTGCTGGGAGTGCTGACTTTTTTGGAGTTGTGACAGTGAACCATTACAAAATTGCAGAGAGCGCAACAGCAGAGGAAGTTCCCCCGCAGGAAAACACCGGAGAAGCTGCCGAGGAAACCACAGGGGGAGCAACCGAAAATGCAGAAGAAAGTGCGGATGAAAGCACCGAAACAACCATCGCCGGGGAAAATGAAAAAAGCGGCAGTACTAACCAGCTGGAAAGCAGCACATTGACGCTGGATGCAAAGCAGCTCCAAACGCTGGTGGTGGACCTGGATTGTGGCGAGGTTGCTTTTGTGCGCAGCAATGCAGCGGATGAGGCAACACTGCGGTTTGAAAATTTCTATTCCGGCTGGCTGGAGCGCACCGTGGACGAGGATAGTTTTACGGTGCAGTACAAATTGCCCAAAGGCTATATTTCCGGCAGCGACCCCACGCCCACACTGACCATCGCCCTGCCGGAAATGGAGCTGGAACAGGTGGAGCTGAATCTGAACTTGGGCAGCGTTGACCTTGGCACACTGAAAGCCAAACGTGTAACGGCGGACCTTGCCCTTGGCAGCCTGTATGCGGATGAGCTGCAAACCGGGCAGCTGGATGCAACGCTTGCCCTGGGCAGTGCAGAGCTTGGCACCGTGCAGGCAGACCGCGTGACGATTGAAAACGCGCAGGGCGATGTGACGATCGAACGCCTGCTGGGGGCCAGCCAGGTGCAGGTAACCGACCAGCTGGGCAGCATTACCCTGACCCTGGGCGGCAGCGCGGCGGATTACAGCGTGCAGGCCAAATGCGGCCTTGGCAGCATTACGGCAGATGGCACCAAGCAGACAAGCCCCTACAGCGCCAACAACGGTGCCGCCAACACCGTAACGCTGGATGCCGCGCTGGGGGATATTACTCTGAATTTTGGGGGATAAGCAGGGGAGATAGTCCTTCAGCGTGTGGCCTGGCGGAACGGCTTTTGCGATTCCATCATGCGGCGGGCAGGCGGTTACGCGCAAAATATCTTGATTAGTCGTACTCTTGCGCCTGGGGATGGTGCAGTTTATACAACTTTTGCCCAAAAGGCCAAAAAAAGATTTAATGCAACAAATTTTGCATATTGTACGCGAATGTGGTACAATAACCAATAAGCAAACTAGGCAACGAAAAGGGTAAAGGAGAATTGCGAAATGGCGTATTATTTTAGTGAACCGTCCCGTACCTTCGGCGAGTATCTGCTCGTCCCCGGCTATTCCTCTTCGGAGTGCATCCCCACGGCTGTCAGCCTCAAAACCCCGCTGGTCAAGTACCGCAAGGGCGAAGAAGCCTGCCCCCTGACCATGAACATCCCCATGGTTTCGGCCATCATGCAGTCTGTTTCCGGTGAAAAGCTCGCCATTGCCCTTGCTAAGCAGGGCGGCGTTTCTTTCATTTACGGCTCCCAGTCCGTTCAGTCCGAGGCTGATATGGTCCGCCGTGTCAAGGCTTACAAAAAAGGCTTTGTTACCTCTGACTCCAACCTGCCGCCGGAGGCTACCCTGGCTGACGTGTTGGACCTGAAAACCCGCACCGGCCATTCCACCGTTGCCATCACGGCTGACGGCACCCCCCACGGAAAGCTGCTGGGCATTGTAGCTTCCCGTGACTACCGCCTGTCCCGCATGAGCACCGATCTGAAAGTGACCGAGTTCATGACCCCGCTGGACAAGCTGGTTACCGCACCGGCCAACACCAGCCTGCATGACTGCAACGATATCATCTGGGATAACAAGATCAATTCTCTGCCGCTGGTGGATGACCAGGGCAACCTGCAGTATATGGTCTTCCGCAAGGACTATGATTCCCACAAGGAACATGCCAACGAGCTGCTGGACGCCAACAAGAGCTATGTTGTCGGTGCCGGCATTAACACCCGTGACTATGCCGAGCGCGTGCCCGCCCTGGTGGATGCCGGTGTGGATGTGCTCTGCATTGACTCTTCCGAAGGCTACAGCGAATGGCAGTCCCGCACCATCGCCTGGATCCGTGAGCATTACGGCGATAAGGTAAAGGTCGGCGCAGGCAATGTGGTAGACCGCGAGGGCTTCCTGTTCCTGGCAAAAGCCGGTGCAGACTTTGTCAAGATCGGCATTGGCGGCGGCTCCATCTGCATCACCCGCGAAACCAAGGGCATCGGCCGCGGCCAGGCAACTGCAGTTATCGAAGTTGCCAAAGCCCGTGATGAGTACTATGAGCAGACCGGCATCTATATCCCCATCTGCTCCGACGGCGGCATTGTGCATGACTACCATATTACCCTGGCACTGGCCATGGGCGCTGATTTTGTCATGCTGGGTCGTTACTTTGCCCGCTTTGATGAATCCCCCACGAACAAGCTGCGCGTTGGCGGCAACTATGTGAAGGAATACTGGGGCGAAGGTTCCAACCGTGCCCGCAACTGGCAGCGCTATGACCTTGGCGGTGCCCAGAAGCTGAGCTTTGAAGAGGGCGTTGACTCTTACGTTCCGTATGCCGGCCCGCTGGCCGATGGCGTGCAGACCACGCTGTACAAGGTGCGTTCCACCATGTGCAACTGCGGTGCGCTGTCTATCCCGGAACTGCAGCAGAAAGCTCGTCTGACGGTCGTTTCTTCCACCTCTATCGTGGAGGGCGGCAGCCATGACGTTATCCTGAAAAACAGCCCGAACAACGTTTAAGCTGTTCCGGGTTGGCGCACCGCAGTCGGCAGAATTTGCGCTTGCAATCGGATAGGATTTGTGGTATTATAACCAACATGAGATGCAAAGGGGCAGCTATCAATACAGCTGCCCTTTTTTGCACTTTTGCGGGTTCAGGCGGTAACATGTGCGTTTTAACTGCCTGGGGCCGGGGGTCCAGCCCCAAAACAATCAGGGGCGCGGCAGGATGGCTGCGCCAATTAAGAGAGGGAAAGAATTATGAAAAAATTTGCCTGCGCTGCGCTGAGCGCTGCACTGCTGGCCAGCATGCTGGCTGCCTGCGGCAGCTCCGCATCCACCACCCCGGCGGCTTCCTCCGCTGATGCTGCCTCCGATACCGGGGCGTCTTCTACCGAAGCTGCCGCTTCCACCGGGGCCGCAGCAGATGGTTCGCTGCATGTTGCCATGAATGCCGATATCCAGACGATGGATGTGCACAAGACCAACAACGACTACATGGTGCCGCTGAACATCTTTGACCGCCTGTTTGAGATCAAAACCAACGCGGACGGCTCCACCGAGCTGGAAAAAAGCCTGGTGGAAGACTACACCGTTTCGGACGACGGCCTGACCTATGATTTCACCCTGCGCAGCGGCGTTACCTTCTCTGACGGCACCCCGCTGACCGCCAACGATGTCAAGTATACCTTTACCCGTATGCTGGCCCTGCCGGACAGCGTGCAGACGGATTACGGTTCTGCCATTGCTGGGGCGGAAGCCGTGATGGACGGCACCGCCACCGAGCTGGAAGGCATCCAGGTGATTGATGATACCCACTTCACCGTTACCCTGTCGGAGCCGTTTGCCGGTTTCCTGTATGAGCTGGCAACCGCTTCCTGCTCCATCATGAGCGAGAAGAACGTGGAAGAAGCAGGCGACCAGTTTGGTATGGACTGCTCCAAGACCATCGGTTCCGGCCCGTATGTGGTCACCAGCTGGACCCGCGACAGCAGCATTGTGCTGGATGCCAATCCGAACTACTGGGGCGAAACGCCCAACGTGCAGCATGTGGAAATTTCCATCGTGCCGGATTCTTCCACCATGAGCATGATGTTCCAGAACGGTGAGCTGGATATTCTCGACTGCGATTATATTGACGCTGCCGTTGTGAACTCTACCTACAAGACCCAGTATGCCGATGATATCGTAACTTCCAGCCGTCTGGGCACCACCTACATGGCCCTGAACGAGAACGTGGAGCCGCTGAACGATGTCAAGGTCCGCAAGGCCATCCAGATGGCCATTGACCGCCAGACCATCCTGGATACCGTGTATAACGGCGATGGCACCCTGGTGGACGGCATTTACCCCAAAGGTCTGATCGGCTACACCGAGGATAACGAGGGCTGGCTGAAGTACGACCCCGAACAGGCCAAGAGCCTGCTGGCCGAGGCTGGTTATGCGGATGGCTTTACCATGGAGATCGCTGCCGATAACTCCAGCAGCGATTCCACCCTGCTGGTCATCCAGATCGTGCAGCAGTACCTGCAGCAGATCGGTATTACCGCCGAGATCAAGAGCTATGACCCCGCCAGCTGGCTGGACCTGCGCAAGAGCGGCGATATGGTCAGCTTTGTCAGCTCCTGGACGGCAGACTATAACGACCCGGATAACTTCATCTACACCTTCTTCGGTACCCCCGAAAAGAGCAACGTGCGCAGCCTGAACTACTTTAACACCGATGCCATGAGCCGTGTTGCTGCTGCCCGCGGCATTGTGGATGATGCCGAGCGCCTGGCCGAGTATGCCGCACTGGAAAAGCAGATCGTGGAAGAGGACGCTGCATGGGTGCCCATGTTCAGCCGCGCCCACCTGTTTGTTAAGGGCGACCGGATCGCTTCCTTCACCCCGCACTGGGCCGGCTATAACGATACCCAGTATATCAACGTTACTTTGAAGTAATTTTTGAGCAAAAAAGTCACAAATAATGCAATGCAGGCTGCGACCACAGGTTGCAGCCTGCATTTTTTATGTTATAATTTTAAATGCTTGTATATTTTACAGCATAAAAGTGTAAAAATATGCAGCCGCTCAAATAGACTGTCCATATGGTAAAACTGCATTCTGCCTGGCGACCGTAGGGGCGCACATTGTGCGCCCGCAAACCTGAAAACATAGCGCTTTTTATAAAAGCGCTGTGCCGAAGCAACGCCCGCGTGGGAAACAATGTTAGCCCGCACAGAGCATGGTTTTAACAGACTGGCAGCTTGGAAACAGCGGCTGTGAGGGAAAAAGGGGAGTGACTCCGTGTGAAAAGCGTGTTAAAACGCATTCTTGGCACCATTCCGGTGCTGATCGGCGTGGTGCTGCTCATCTTCATCATGCTGCGCATTGTTCCCGGCAATGCGGCAGCCATGCTGCTGGGTGAACATGTGGACCAGGCCACCATTGAACGCCTAACCGAAGTGATGGGGCTGGATAAACCGGTGATCGTGCAGTTCTTTGATTATCTGGCCGGGGCAGTTCATGGGGACCTGGGCATCAGTTATAAATATAACCGCGCCGTTACGGATATGATTATGGAGGCGTTCCCCTATACATTGGAGCTGGCCCTGCTGGCGGCGCTGTTTGCCTGGATCCTGGGCCTTGGCACCGGCATTGTGGCCGCCATCAAGCAGAACAGCATTGTGGACCACCTGTTCATGGGGCTTTCGCTGGCTGGCGTTTCCATGCCCATTTTTATGGTAGCGCTGCTGCTGCAATACCTGTTTGCCTTCAAAATCAAGGTATTCCCGCTGACGTTGGATGGAACGTTCCTTTCCATGATTCTGCCCGCCATTGCCCTTGGCTGGAACAGCGCAGGCAGCATTGCCCGCATGACGCGCTCCAGCCTGTTGGAAGTGATGCAGGCGGATTATATTGATACCGCCCGTGCCAAGGGCCTGCGCAAGCAGGCGGTCATTCTGGGCCATGCGCTCAAAAATTCCATGCTGCCGGTCATCACCATGATGGCGCTGCAGTTCTCCGGCATGTTGTCCGGCGCGGTGATTACCGAAAGCATCTTTGCCATCCCCGGCATCGGCCGCCTTGCCACCACGGCAATCCAGAACCGTGATATGCCGGTGCTGCAGGGCACGGTGCTGTTTACCACCGTGCTGGTCATTGCAGGCAACCTGATTGCGGACCTGCTGTACTCTGTGCTGGACCCGCGCATCAGAAAGGAGGCATAAGCCATGGCAGACGAAATGTTAAAAAACGCCCAGCCGCAGGAACTGGAAAGCCAGATCGGCGAGCAGGACGGCCTGAAAGAACAGCTGCTGCGCATGTGCCGCCAGAACAAACTGGCTGCCTTTTCGGCTGTGCTGATTCTGGTCGTGATCCTGATGGCAGTCTTTGCCCCCGTTCTGGCCCCCTATGGCGAGGCCGAGCAGGATTTGATCAGCCGCCTGCAGGGCCCCAGTGCTGCCCACTGGTTTGGCACGGATGAACTGGGCCGCGATGTGTTTTCCCGTATTCTGTATGGTTCGCGCCTCTCGCTTACCATCGGCATCCTGCCCAGCATCATCTCGCTGGTGGTGGGTATCTTCTTTGGCCTGCTGGCCGGTTACTTTGGCGGCTGGGTGGATTATGTTATCATGCGTCTGGCGGATATCATGCTGTCCATCCCGTCCTTGCTGCTGGCCATGGTGGTTATGTACACGCTGGGCCAGTCTACCGTCAACCTGTTTATCGCGCTTTCCCTCACCAGCTGGGCCAGCGTGGCCCGCGTGGTGCGCAGCCAGACCCTGAGCCTGAAAGAGAGCGAATATGTGGAGGCTGCCCGTTCGATTGGTGTCAGCAAGGGCAAGATCATGCTCAAGCATATCCTGCCTAACTGCATCCCCTCGCTCATCGTTCTGTTCACCCTGAACGTTCCCTCTGCCATCCTGTCCGAAAGCTCGCTGAGCTTTTTGGGCATCGGCGCACAGCCCCCGGCGGCATCCTGGGGCCTGATGGTCAACCAGTCCAAGCAGTTCCTGTTCACCCAGCCCTGGCTGGCCCTGGCACCCTGCATCGCCATCATGATCGTGGTGCTGGCGTTCAACTTTTTGGGTGATGGTCTGCGCGATGTGCTGGACCCCTACATGAAGAACCAGTAACGGCGGGGGAGAAGTAAAAGATGGAAAATAACAATAATGTTCTGGAGATCCGCGGCCTGAACTCCTATTTCTTTACCGAAAAGGGCGTGGCCCCGGCGGTGGATGGCCTGGACCTGGATATCCCCAAGGGCAAAATTATTGGCCTGGTGGGCGAAAGTGGCTGCGGCAAAAGCATGACCGCCAAATCCATTATGGGCCTGCTGAAATACCCCGGCCGTGTGGCGGGCGGCAGCATCCTGTTAGAAGACCGGGACCTGACCAAACTTTCGGATAAAGAGCTGCGCAAAATCTGCGGCAATGATATCTCGATGATTTTTCAGGAGCCGATGACCAGCCTGAACCCGGTGCTCAAAGTGGGCCGCCAGGTGCGGGAAACGCTGCTGGTGCATAACCCTGCCATGAGCAAGGAGGAAGCCAAACAGCGCGTGGTGGAAATGTTCAAGCGCGTCGGAATCCCCGAAGCAGAAAAGCGCTATGACTGTTACCCGCACGAGCTTTCCGGCGGTCTGCGCCAGCGCGTGATGATCGCCATGGCCATGGTGTGCAAGCCCAAGCTGCTGATTGCGGATGAACCCACCACCGCACTGGATGTGACCATCGAAGCCCAAATCCTGCGCCTCATGAAAGAACTGCGGGACGAAACCGGCATGAGCGTGCTGATCATTACCCACAACATGGGCGTTGTGGCGGAAATCTGCGATTATGTGTATGTGATGTACGCGGGCAAAATTATGGAACAGGCCGAAACCTTTGAGCTGTTTGACCATACCATGCACCCCTATACCAGGGGCCTGCTGGATTCCATCCCGCGCATTGGCCAGAACGCCGAGCGGCTGCATACCATCCCCGGTGTGGTGCCCAACCTGCTGCACCTGCCGCAGGGCTGCCCGTTCAGCAACCGCTGCGAATATGCCACCGACCACTGCCGCACGGAAAAAGCGCAGCTGCATCCGGCTGCACCGGACCATCAGGTGCGCTGCTTCCGCTGTGAGGAGGAACATCAATGAGCGAGGTAAAACACGAAGTTCTTTTGCAGGCAAAAGGCATTTATAAAAACTTTGAAACCGGCAAAAAAGACCAGGCCGTCCATGCGCTGACCAATGTGGACCTGACCCTGTACCGCGGCGAAACGCTGGCCCTGGTAGGGGAGAGCGGCTGCGGCAAAAGCACCCTGGGCCGCACCCTGATCCGCATGCTGCCCGCAACCAAGGGCAGCGTGACCTTTGAGGGGCAGAACATCACTGCCATGAAGGACAAAGAGTTTGCCCCCCTGCGCCGCCGCATGCAGATGGTGTTCCAGGACCCGTATGCCAGCCTTGACCCGCGCATGAAGGTGCGGGATATCATTGCCGAACCGCTGGAAACCTACCATGTGTGCAAAACCAAAGCCGAAACCACCCACCGGGTGTTGGAACTGATGCAGGCGGTCGGCGTACCGGCAGAGTTTTTGAACCGCTACCCGCACCAGTTCAGCGGCGGCCAGCGCCAGCGCATCGGCATTGCCCGTGCCATTGCCCTACAGCCGGACCTGATCGTCTGCGATGAACCGGTCTCCGCACTGGATGTTTCGGTGCAAAGCCAGGTGCTGAACCTGCTCAAAGATCTGCAAAAGCAGTACGGCCTGACCTATCTCTTCATCGGGCATGATCTTTCGGTCATCAACTTTATTGCGGACCGCGTGTGCGTGATGTTCCTGGGCCATGTGTGTGAGGTTGCCACCAAGGAAGAACTCTACAGCCGCCCCATGCACCCCTATACCGCCTTTTTGATGGATGCCATCCCGCAGGCGGACCCGCACCGCCGCAACCAGCACCGCCGTGTGCTGACGGGCGAAGTGCCCAGCCCGGTCAACCTGCCGTCCGGCTGCTGCTTCCATACCCGCTGCCCTTACGCAACGGAGCGCTGCCGCACCGAGGTTCCGGAGCTGCGGGAATGCGATGGCCGTATGGTTGCCTGTCACCGCGCAGGCGAAAACTGGGACTGATATAAAACAGTGAGGAAACAACAATGCAGGCAGTAATCAACGCGGCCATAGTGCCGCTTACCACAAACCAGGCCCTTTGGGCGCAGAACCCGCAGCAATCCCACCTAGCGGATGAACTTTTGCTGGGCATGCCGGTGGAAGTTACCGGCGAAGCCGAACAGGGCATGGCCCCGGTGCGTACCTTTTACGGCTATACCGGCTGGGTGGCGCAGGATGCCCTGCTGACCGGCCCCAGGGCGGAAGAATGGCTGGCCCAGCCGCAGATGGTGGTCATAGCCCGCTGGGCAGATGTGCTGGCGGAACCCCGCGTGCAGGGGGCTTGCGTGGCCGCTGGCCTGCCCCTTGGTGCCCGTGTGGCCGTGCAGGGTGAGCCGGAAGACGGCTGGAAGGCTGTAACGCTGCCGGATGGCCGCACCGGCTGCCTGCGTGCGGATGCCCTGGCACCGCTGTATACCCAGCCCTGTGAGCAGGATCAGGAAAAGTTGCGTGCAGCCATTGCCCAGGCGGCCAAGCGCTACCTTGGCACGCCCTACCGCTGGGGCGGCAAGACCCCGGCGGGCATTGATTGCTCCGGCCTGTGCAGCATGGCATACCTGCTGTGCGGCATCTCCATCTGGCGGGATTCCGAACTGAAAGAGGGCTACCCCATCCACCTGGCCCATGTTTCGGATATGCGCGTGGGGGACCTGGTGTATTTCCCTGGCCATGTGGCGCTGTACTTGGGCAACGGCGAATACATCCATTCCACCGCGCGGGCAGGGGATAACGGCGTTGTGATCAACAGCTTTTACCCGGATTCCCCCCTCTACCGCCCCGACCTGCCCAAACAGATCACCGCAGTAGGCTCCTACTTTGCCCGCCGGGAGGCAACCTGATAAAAAGAACCGGAACAATAAAGGCAAATAAAGCGAATCGCTCTTCCGCAATATTCAGCGGAAGAGCGATTTTTGATATATGGGAAAGAAAACATGAGAAGCAATTTCCTCAGGTAGGAGCAGAGATGCCCCGCAAAAAATTATATAACAAAATAAGCGAGATAGCTTTTCAAGTACCTCGCTTTGGTGGGAGCTGGTGGATTCGAACGACCATAGAACGACAATACGTTTGATATTCGATTTACAGACCATGAAACCGCGTGCTTTTACCGTAAAATTCTTTACGGCAAAGTATGCGGTTTTTCTATTGTAAAAGTAAAAGTGTGGTCAAAAGTGCGGTCAGAAATGACCCTGCCCGGTGGGGCAAAATCAACGCAAGTAGCTGTCAAGCTCTTTTCGCAAAAAAGTTTGCAACTTGGGCAAACTTGTCACATTTGCCCCCGAAAGCAGCGTTAAAATATTAGTAGAGGGCACAAAAAAGACAAAAAGCTTGTCACTTTTCCATGTCTGACCCAGGCTAAAATTAAATTGTACCCCAAAAATAACAAATCCATATGCGGAGGTAAATAAACGATGAAGAGGTTCCTTTTATTGCGGCAGGCACTGCTTGCCCACGATTTTCAACAGAAAGATGCTGCCCGCGTTGCTGGTATCTGTGATGCTGCAATGTCCGCTCGCATGCACGGTAAGGCTGAATTTTCCGCCGGGGAGATTGTCAAACTGGGCAAGGCCCTGGACATTGCGCCCGCTGATTATTTCGACGTGTTCCTTGCCGACACTGCCGCCGGGCTGGAGGGCAAACACGTATGACCGCACCGCAACAAATCCCCTCTTTCACTTTATCCTGCGCCAAGGTACGCGGAAAGCAAACGAACACCCGTTACCCCGACGACCGCGCAATACATTCCCTTGCCGAGCTGCTGGAAGCCGTCACACATGACCATGTGCCCGGTACTTTTGCAGACGGGCAGAGGTCAAAAGCAAATTGGCGCTGCACGGAATGCGTTGTACTGGATGTTGACAACACCGACGGCGGCCCACTTGTAACCCCGGAAACAATCAAGCAGGACTTTCCCGACGTCGCACACTACATTGTGTTCAGCCGCCACCATAACCAGCCAAAGGACGGCAAGCCCGCCGCACCGCGCTTTCACGTATACTTTCCTACCGGCTTGCTTTTCGAGGCTACAGAGGTTGAAAGCCTGCTGAACACTTTAGTTATAGCATACCCGTATTTTGACCCCGCTTGCAAGGACCTGGGCCGCTTTTATTTTGGCATCGAAAATCCGCAAGGCGAAGCAGTGCCTGGCACACTGACGATCGACGAGTTCATGAAGCACCAAAGCGTAGCGTCTGCCACCCCGGCGGCGCTGCCTACCGCCAAAGAAAGAGAGATTCCCGCCGGGGAACGAAACGCTACCCTCTCCGCCTATGCTTTCACCGTGTTGAAAAAATTCGGCCCGGAGGGCATCGCCGAAGCGGAAGCTGCTTTTTTGCAACGTGCAGAAGAATGCAGCCCGCCACTATCAGACGGTGAGTTATCCACGATTTGGCGCTATGCGGTGCAGAACGCCCCCGCCAAGATTTGGAACAAACCCGGCTATCTGACCCCGGCGGAATATGACGCACAGGGCTTTCCCGTCGAAGTGCTGTCCTTGAAACTTTCCGATTTATCGGAAATTGCCGAAGGTCAGCTATTCGCAGAAAATGCCGCCGGGGTACTGCTGTGGAATGCGTCACTTGATTGGCTGGTTTGGGACGGGTGCCGGTTCGCACCAGACAACAGCAAAGCCCGTCTGCTTGCGCAAAAGTTCACCGGCAAGCAGCAGCACACCGCGCAAGCAGATTACCAGCAAGCCGCCGGGGCCGCTGCCAATGACCCGGAAAATGGTGACCTTGCCGCCAAAGCGAAGCGTTCAAAAGCCCTGCTTACGTTCGTAAACCGCTGCCGATCTACCAACGGACTGAACCACCTGCTGACCGAAGCCGCCCCGCATCTGGCTTGCAATGTTGATAATCTGGACGCTGACCCGTTTGCCCTGAACACCCCGGCGGGTATTGTCGATCTGCGCACGGGAGTGCTGCGCCCCTCTGACCCTGCTGCCCTCTGCACCAAGGTCACAGCCGTGGGGCCATGTGATGACGGCGCGGAGCTGTGGAACCGCTTTCTAGACACGGTTTGTTGCGGTGATGCTGATCTAGCTGACTACCTCCAGACAGTGGCCGGCATGGCTGCGCTGGGACAGGTTTTCACGGAAACGCTGCTGCTTGCAACCGGCGACGGCGGCAACGGCAAATCAACATTTTTCAACACGCTGGCCCGCGTGCTGGGCGATTATGCCGCCAGCGTGCGCCCTGCGCTGTTATTGACCGGCAACGCCAACAATGGCGCGGAACTGGCCGCTCTGCGCGGTGTGCGTCTGGCACTGGCTGCTGAAACCGAGGAAGGACAACGCCTTGACGGCGCTGCCGTTAAGGGGCTTGTCAGCACCGACCGCGTCGCCGCAAACCCAAAGTATAAGGACCCGTTTAGTTTTACACCCTCCCACACGCTTGTCCTGTATACCAACTTCCTCCCTCGCGTTGGAAGCTCTGACCGTGGCACATGGTCCCGCTTGACCGTGCTGCCATTCAACGCCCACCTGCGCGACACCGCCGGGGAGCGAAAAGATTATGCGGAAATTCTGTTCACACAGGCAGGGGGCGCGGTGCTGGCCTGGATGATTGAGGGAGCCCGGCGGTTTATCGCCAATGGTTACAAGCTGACCCCGCCCACAGTCGTGCAGGAAGCGCTTGCAGACTACCGCAAGAGCAACGATTGGCTAGGGGCTTTCATGGAAGAATGCTGTGAGCTGGGCGAAAACTACGCAGTAAGCAGCAAGGAGCTTTACCAGCGATACACGGCCTATTGTCAGGCAAGCGGCGACTACCGCCGGGACAGCCGGGACTTTGCAAACGCGATGAAGAGCGCGGGATTTGAGCTGAAACACACCAAAAAAAGGCAACGCTTACACGGGTTTACGGCTGCATTCTGACTTTTCACCACAATAGCGCGATACATCGTCAAGGTGAAGGATGGTGAAGGCTATTTAGTAAAACCCTATATAGCAAAAAATTTGAAAATTAGAGTTTTATGTATTTGCCTTCACCATCCTTCACCTTATCGATATAACGTTAAATTTACAGATTGGAGATTTTAAGCATGGATTATTCAACATATCGGCTCTTTATGCCTGTGGGCATCTGGTACACCCGCCGTTCAGACATCGAGCTTCAACGCGAGCTGTGGCTCTCTGGCAACATTTCCCCGCCCGCCACCGTGGCGGAGCTGGCCGCGATGATCGACACCGGGCAGATCATCCCCGCGCCCCGCTTTGGGTACTGCGTCCAGTATGGGGGCAGCGGAAAATACTTTGACAGCCATGAAGACGCGCTGGCGTACCTCTGCAAGCGCTGGAGGAAGGACTTTATTTTGCGCCACCTTGATGAAGCTGTCGACTACGCCGCCACACAGCGCCCGGCCAGACTGCTGGAAGCCCGGCGGCTGGCTATGCTGTGGCAGAACCCGGCGGAATCCGGCGGAGGTGATGCACTATGCTGACACCCAACCAGCGCCGTGCCCTTGCTGCCCTGCTGGTGAGTAAGAGCCGCGCGGAGGCATCCCGCCGGTGTGGGCTGGGCCTGCGCACCTTGCAGGACTATGAAAAAATCCCGGAATTTGCGGAAGCCCTGGAGCGTGGCCGCCGGGAGGCCCTGGCCGATGCTGCCCACCGCATTGCTGCCGGGTATTCCGAAACGGTGGACGCTTTGCAGGGCATCGTACAGAACCCCGACACGCCGGATGCTTCCCGCGTGGCTGCTGCCCGCGCCCTGCTGGAGTACGGCCTAAAATACGCAGAAATGACCGATATCAACAAGCGCCTTGATAGATTGGAGGGCATGCTTTAATGCTTTACTATGCTTTGTTTACCGAGGGCCTGGACGCCGTTGCCCGGCATTACATCCGGCAACAGGCCGACGACCCCACCGCGCACGACCGCTGGCAGGCAGAGTTTGACCAGCTGTGCGACTTCTATTCTGGCCATTTGCAGGACTGGGCCGCCCGCCCTGCCCCCAAGCCCGCCGAAGATGAAATGTACCCCGACCGGCTTCCCGCTGCCCGTCTGGCTGCGGATGATCTGACGCTGGAAGAGTTTACGGGGCTCTGTAAATGGCATGAAGGCCATGCTGGGCTGTACCCTGCTATGCAGGCCGCTGCCAATGGCCGCGCTGACTGGCTGGCGGTATTCGCCAAATACTGCCACACCGTAAAGCAGCGGCAGGCGGCTTTTACCAAGTTTGCCAAGCTGGCACAGGCTGTACTTGATGCTGACCCCACCACCCTGCCCGACCGGGACATTGCGTTTGTGGCCCGTGGCTGGCTTGACCGTCAAGCCCTTGTGCTGCCGTATTCCACCAGCTGGGAAAAGGCCCGCCGGGAAGCCTCTGATATTATGGGATACACGGACCGCGTGCAGCTGTGAGGGAGGGCCCACAATGAAAAACGCACTGGCCCGGCTTGAAGCGCTGGAGCGTGGCACCCCTGGCGATAAGCTGTTGATCGTCACCGAGATAGTAACGCCCACCGGCAAGCTGTACAAGCTGCCCGGCGGGGAGCTGCTGCCGCTGCCAGATGTGTACAGCTACATGCGCCTGCACGGTCAAGGGCTCCTGCTAATTGATGATCTACCAGAATTGCCAAAGAGAGGAGGCAAGCATAATGGCTGACACCCGTCTGCTGCTGCACCAGCTGCACCACCACACAGACCCGGACGTTACTGTGTCCGTTGTGGAGAGTTTGAAAGACAACACCCTGCGCCTGGTGAGCCGTTCCCGTAACGGCTATATCATTAGCTGGCAGGTGGAAGAACCTGACGGCGGCATATTGCATTTCAAAGAGCGGAGTGAAGCAGAACGCTATATCCGCAATCATTACAACATCGCCCCACGCACTAGCCGTTGGGACGGAGATTTTTAGGAGGGAAAACCATGGATTACATCAACGAAGCCCGCAAGATTATTACTGACCACTTTGCCGCCCTGAAACCATCGGAGCAGCTGCGCCGTGAAGCAGCAGACGAACAGCGCCAGGGGCATATCACGGAGGGGTACGCCCGCGAGCTGACCAAATCCGCGGACGCCGAAGCCTTGCAGCTGCGCCAGGCGGCAGGGCTGAAACTGGCACAGCTGGCCCAGCAGTTCACCGGGGCCGCCAAAAAGGCAGACATGCCGGACGGGCACGCCCTCCAGTCTGGAGACTATGCCCTGCTGTCTGCTAACTTTCCCATGAGCGTGGAAGAGTATCAGAAACTGTGCGAGCGCAACAAGAACAACCCCACACTGCTGCGCGCTGCGATTGAATACGGCAACCGCAACGGCAACATTGCCCCGTATGCCAAAAAATACTACAAATCCGCGGATGACCGCATCAAGCTGTTTGATGACTTTATCAAGCGCTGCAATGCTGTGCTTGAAGCGGATTCCACCAACCCGGCCCGCGGTGACGCGTATTGGAACATGATCGCCCGCGATGCAGAACCGTGGGCCACACTGTGAGGGCTGCCAGATGAAAGTTGATGATCTGCTGGAGCAAGTCGAGGATATCCGCCGGGAGCCTTTGCAAATCTGCTGCCGCACCCCGGCGGGTAAAGTGATCGTTACCAGTGTGGAAGAGGCGGCCCGGCAACACTGCCACTATTTCCACATCGTGGCCGATGATCTGGACGAATTGCTTTCCAAAGCCCTGAAATAGCCGGACAGCCAAGCACCGCGATGGCGGCGCGCGTCATGGAAAAGACAACCGAAAAGCACAACAATGCCCCGCAGCGCTTGGGACTGTGCGCCGTGGGGCATTTTGTGTTTCATGTTGGTAGTTTGTCGTTTTCGCCTTGCGTTGATTCTAGAGCCATTTCCGGGGCGCTGGTGGCATCCTGCTTTTGGCAGGTGCTATGCGTGCCAAATAATTGTTTTAATCTGTGCCAGAGCGACCACAAAGAAATCACTGTCCCCCGTGGTGAAGTCTGGGCACTCTACATAAAAAGCTGCGCCTGAATCGAAAACTTCCAGGATTACGACCTCACGCCCATCATTCAAGCGAACGACGTCAAGTTCTTTTGGTTCCAAAAGTTCCCCTCCGTCCATACAATACAGCCCACCACAAGGCACTGTGTTTCACTCCAACATGTGCTCAACCTCTGGCGGCAAATCGTCCGCGGGGCTCTGTGGGGCGCTGGCGTCGCGGTCCATACGCTGCGCCACTGCGCCCACGATATAAGCGTTCAGGCTCTCCCCGGCGGCATCTGCTGCCTGTCGAACATTCGCCGCAGTTTCAGGGCGCATTCTTACCGTAATGGTTTTGAGCTTTGCCAAATACCGTGCGTTGCCTGCTCTTTTTGCATCGGTAGACATTTGCCCACCTCCTCATTATATGATGATTGCAATTATACCATGTCATGGCGAATCATGCAAGCATGTACAAAGTTTACATTTTCATGCTAGCATTCTTGTGCACCTCTACAAAGTTCATGCTAGCATGTTGAATGCAGTCATGCTAGCATGTATAATAGAATCATCGAAACAACCACACCACATAGGAGGGCACAAAACCATGACCACCATCACCCTGACCGAGTACGAACGCATCCACCTGCAAGCCTTGCTACTGGGCGAGGCGCAGCGGCTCGAAAGCCTTATGCAGACCCTGGCATCGCCAACCATTGCAAAGCTGCAACGCGACGTATACAACCAAAGCCGCGAAATCTACCACAAACTATTGCAATGAGCCGAAACGCCCGCGAGGGCGTCCGCCGGGAATAGCCGCCCGGCGCTGATGATGGCAGGCTAAAGGATGCTGGCACATCCACGCCATGAAAAACAATCCGACCTCAGCAAGCCGAAACCCTCCAGACCGTGGAGAGTCCGCCGGGGACTGTCCGCCCCGGTGCTGATGATGGCAGGACAAACAGGAGGTAACACACCAATGATACAAAATGCGCCGTGGGTGACACTGTCGGAGGCCCTGACCGCCGGGCGGACGTTCTCCTTAGACGAAAAGACCTATGACTTTATTCGCGACCTGATGGATACCTACCAGGCGCGGCCCATTGACCGCAAAAGCTTTTCTGCACTGGTATCTATGATGCTTTCCGCCTATCTGGCCGGAGAGATCAGCGGGAAGCGCAAGGACCGCGCCCGCCGCAAAGGAGGTGCTGCACAATGAACCTGACCGAGCGAGAGAAAGAGCTTCTTAACCAGCAGTCCCTTTATAATCACTGGCGGAGCTATCAGGACGCAAACGGCATCCCACACATATCCTTGTATGAGCTGCGCCACACGTTCGTATCAATGGCGCAAGACCTGCCCGACGGCAAGTTAAAGGCCCTTGTGGGGCATAGCAAGAATATGGATACGCGCGGGACATATTCGCACCACATCGAAGGGGAAGAGTATGAAACCGCCACGGCCATGACAAACGCGTTCAGCAGGATTCTGAACGCATAAAGCAAAGAATGCGGTCAAAAGTGCGGTCAGACAAAAAGAAAAGACGCCAAAACATACGTTCTAGCGTCTAGTTCTTTGGTGGGAGCTGGTGGATTCGAACCACCGAAGCATTAAGCAGCAGATTTACAGTCTGTCCCCATTGGCCACTCGGGAAAGCTCCCATATTCATTTGTGCGCCTGCCTTAACAGTGCTTGATTAGTATATCAGAGCTGAACCAAAAATGCAAGCCCTATTTTGAAAAAAATTAAAGTTTTTTGCTTTAATGCAGTGAAACGAGGTGAAAAATGCTGTATAACGAACAATTTCCGCGCGAGAAGGTGCAACGGTTAATAATTTAAAGAAAAGCGCAAAAAAGCCCTTGCTTTTTTGCGGCGGGTATGTTAGAATACCTTTTGCAATGCCAAGTCATTGCCTTATGCGGAAGTGCTGGAATCGGCAGACAGGCACGTTTGAGGTGCGTGTGTCTATGACGTGTGGGTTCAAGTCCCATCTTCCGCACCAAAGAAAAGAGCGTAGGAACGTTGATTCTTACGCTCTTTTGCTTTACTTGAACACGTTTTTGAACACACATTGCGTTTAGACATTGCTAAAAGCCCGCGACTTTCATTCAATAAGCCATGCCTCGCCGGTTTCGTCTGTATAGCTTTCATCCTTATAAAACGCATCATAGGATTGTACGGCTTCTGGCGGAGCTTTTTTGTCAGTTTGTAGCAGAAATCTGCTTCATCAAAATAGTACCAATCCTTATTTTTCATAAAGTACGGCATGTTTGCTTTCATATCTTGACAGGTCTTTCCCTCGTTGCTATAATAAAGATAGAAAAGGCGCTGCGACAAGCGGTTAGCCCTTTTGGATTATGGGTTCATCTAAGAACCGTCACCGTGCAGGGTGGCGGTTCTTGCGTTTTTTGATGATAATCGTCACCGTGAAGATGCCGATATGAATCGTAATACGCATTGCCTCACCCCCTTCCGGGAAGTGCGACCAACCGCCTGCCGTTGTGTGCAGCGCCTTACCGCCGAAGCGGTATATTTAGAATATCATATTTCGACACGCCACGCAAGCCTTGTGACGTGTCTTTTTGTTTATTGGTACATTTGAGGGTTTAAGCGCCGGTTCTCTTCCTGGCAAAAGCAATCAAAGTCCGTCCATTCTTCAGGGTGGTCAAGATGATATTTCACATCATCTACAAGGATGACGGCATAACGCTTATGCAGCGGTGCAAGGTCTTTCACAATCTCGCCATTGGGCAATTCATAGCCGCCCTCAACCTGTTCGACCATCAAAACGCCGTCTTTGCGTTTCAACGCCTGTTCCAGTGCGTCAAGTCTGTTTTTGCTGCGCAGTTCCATATTATTTCCCCATTTCTGTTTCAAGAGCCTGTAGGCGAGCCTCAAAGTCCGTTGCTTCAATCAGCCGAAGCGAGTATTCCAACATTGCGCGGGCTGCTGCAATCTGCTGCTGCGCGGGCTGGTTATCATCCTGTACAATCGTGTTCAGCCGTTCAATGGCAGGCGGCAGGCCCGCTTTTGCCTGATTGGTTGCGGCTTCCAGCATAGCCGTGCAGCGTCGTTTGTACTCCGCCATAAATTCCGGGTCTTTTTTATAATGCCGTACTGTGCTTTCTGTTAATCCTACTGCCTGCGCTGCCGCCTTTATTGACGGATAGGCAAGCAGCGCTGCAATGGCTTTTTCTTTGTTTGCGGTCATATATCACCTCATACGAAAAGACGGCGCAAGCCGTAGCCTGCGCCGCTGTATAGTTGCTTAAGTCGTGGCCTGATAGTAAATGCCCTTGGCCTTGTTGTCCAGAACAAAAGCATCGTAGCAAATACGGCCAGTCACAACTGCACCGCTGCTGTAGATCGTGTCGTTGTGGACGTTGAAATCTTCCAGCTTGACCGGGGCCACAGTAGCAGATGGATGAACGACCATAAAGCCGAACTTGGCGGGCAGACGGTTTGCAGGCACTTTCTGCACGTTCATGCCGTCAATGTTTGCAATAACGCCTTTCTGGCGCATCTCCTCGCCCACGTCACAGTTGAGAACAATGCTCTCGCTCTGCTTCATCAGCTGGTAAGTGGCCGGGGTCACGATCAGCACGCGGTCAGTCTCCGGCACCTCTGCATCATCCAGCGCGGTAGACGCGGCCAGAATATCGCTGTAAATGGTTTCGGCAGTAAGAGCCTTTGCAGCAGGCTTAGTGCCTGCATTGGTAGCCATAACGCCGTAGGTGTAGCTGTCAACTTCCGGGATAACGACCTCACGATTCTGGCGGGCCAGTGCGGTGGCGGCTTCAACCTGTCGCTGGGTTTCGTCAGTGTCCAGCTTATCCACGTTGAAAATGAAGCTGCGGTCTTTCTTCAAGGCAAGCTCCTCGGTGCTGGCGTTCAGATCGGCGATAGAGCCATAGCGGCTAAAGTTATCGCTTTCCGGGCCAGTGCGGCCATAGTCCTGCATCTCGGAGGTCTGAATTTTGTAAACTTTGATGGTATGTGCGCCCGTCCAGTCGAAGTCCTGATTGGTCACAAGGCTGCGCTTGCTTTCATTCTTGAACTGTTCATCGGTGTACGGTGCAAATTTTTCGGTAAGAGTAATCGCCATATATAAAGCGTCCTTTCAATTACTTTTTGAGAAACGCTTTTCTAATCAGTTCGCTTTCGTCCGGCCCATTGTGCGCGGGCGGGTTCGCCGTCTTGGCTCCTACTGTCGTGATAGTGTAGCCGACTTGCGGGAATACTTCCAGCAACTTATCAGCCTGGGCTTTGAAGCTGTCGAAGTCAGCAGTGTCCAGCACGTCCAGCAGCTTGGCAGGGTATTTCTTATCCGCTGCCACAAGCTCACGGCATTTTAGAGCCTGCTCCCGTGCGTCAAGGGCTTTTTCCCTGTCAAGGGTCGTCTGCTCTGTGGCGGCCTTGCTGCGCTCCCGTGCGAGCCGTTCGCTCACGATCTGATTGACCTGCTCTTGGGTAAAGAACTTTTCCCCAGATTCCGTCTGGGTGGCGTTGGTGGTCTGCGTTTCGTTGATATTTGTGTTTTCCATGGAGGTTTCCTTTCCGGCTTTACCGCTGCCGTAGCGTATTTGTACCGCTGTGGCTCCCACATAGGTACAGGGAAACGTTCACCGCCAGAAAAAACCTGCAAAGGAGATGCGCCGGAGGCTGCGCCCATGCACAAAAAACAGGCCCAAAGAAACGGTAAACGTTTCCCTGAGCCTGTGTAGCTTTACCTCGCGGCGGTACTCTTGTTTATAATATTATACCACAAAGCGTCACTTTTTGCAAGTGGTTAAGTAGAACACATGAACGCCGCTCGGTGCGGTGCTGCTGTGCTGCCGCACATTGGGCAGACTTTGCAGCAGCTCGGCGCGGATGCGCTCAAAGGCGGCGCGTTCCTGGTCGGTGAAGGTCAGCTTAATCTTCAAGTCGGTTCACCTCTCCCGAAAAGATTTTCCTTGCAAAGTCCGAATTTTGCAAGGCTCACTTCAAGTTCGCTTTCACTCATGCCATCAGCGAGTAACCAGTTGTAGGCAAAGCGCATAAAACTGATTAAGCCTTCGTGTCCCATGTTGGCTAAGTCACGTTCGCGTTGCTCGTAATCTTTCATTTCAACACCTCATAAGCCCGTATGGCCTGATAGCACAGCCTTATAGTTACTTGTACTGGGCGATGATTTCCCGCGCACCTGCCACAAACGCGGCCATTTGGTCAGGGGAAAAGGTCAGTAATGCGGATATTAAGTTTTCAATGGTTTCTGAATCTTTAGTATTCATTGCAAGCGCCCCCATTCTTTGCAGCTTGGCGACGTGCTTTTTCTGCCTGGCACAGTTCAAGCAGATATTCAAGCTCTTTTTTACTCATTTCGTCAATAACTGCATTGAAGTCATTTCCTGCTGCTGCTAACGAAAGAAGCTTCACAATTTTAGTGTAATCCATTTTCAATACCTCGCAAGCCCGTCAAGTCGTTAGCGCAGCTATGTATTTTATTCGATGATATCCAGCACGACTGTGTGCGTTGGTTATTCTACGGTCTCGGTTTTGACAGTAATATAATATGACCCGCCCTGCACGGGTTTTGGTTCAACCGTAAGGTATCCAGGGCCGCGTTGTACGGTTTCGACCGTAAGAGCAAGGACATTTTTTCCGTCAGGCTCTTGGGCGTTGTAAATCATTTCCCACGCATCGAACGGATATTTGCCGCTCATGCGGTTTACCATTGCGCTGGGGCTTATGCCCGCAATCTTCGCGGCCTCCTCCTGGGTTAGGTCGTGCTCCAAGAGCTTGACCCGAAGATTGAAAAATTTCTGTCGCATAGATTTACGCCTCCTTTGATTCCAGCAAATCCGCCACGTCCACGCCCAGAGCGCGGGCGACGTGACGAGCGCTGTTTTCATTGATGGATTTTCCGCAGCGCATGGCCGATACGGTCATTCGAGAGACAAGAGCTTTTTCTGCCAGTGCTTTGACGGTCAGATCTTGCCGCACCATTTCGGAAATCAGCTTCACTCGGTCGATTCTCATTTGTGTTCACCTCACTTTCGCGCAAGCATTAGCTTGTGTACTTATAATAGCACAATCAACAGATTGTGTCAATGTAAAAACACAATCTTTTTTGCTTGTGTTTTTCTTGCGCACATGTTATTCTTATAAGTAGAATAGGAGGAAGCCGCATGACAACAGGTGAACTTATAAAGCAGGCAAGACAAAATTCAAAAATGACACAAAAAGAGCTTGCCGAAAAAGTCGGTGTTTCTTATCAGATGATTCAGGCGTGGGAGAATAACCGCCGCAATCCAAAAACTGAAACACTAAAAAAAATAGCTGTTGCTCTTAATGTGCAATGGTTTGAGCTGTACTCCGATGATCCGCACGAACAGTCAAGAGGCATTATATATGACATTTCGGACCGAGCGGGTATCTCGATACTCGACAAGGATGGAAATGTAATAAATCATCCTAAGAAAACTACCGCAAAGTGGCACAAAATGTCTGAGTCCGAAATGGTGAAATCAGGTTTTATACAATTCAAATCAGATGATGACAAAATAGCTTACCTGTATAGTTTGTTAAATGATTCTGGAAAGTTTGCGGCCGCGCGGTGTTTTTTTCGGCACCTTGACAAAGAAGCAGTTCCAGAGGTTATTGCCTACCTTCAACAGCTGGCAGATACTCCCCAATACCAAAAAGAGGACGAAAAATAGCCGCTATTTGCCGTTTTTTCGCGCTTTTAATGAAATTATACGTCTGCAACGTCAAGTCCGTTATAGCCCATCTCTCGCGGGCTGACAGGCATAATAAAAGCCGCCTGCATTATCACAGACGGTGGGAAGGTGGTGCACTATGGGCAAGAGAACAAACACAGCGCAGTGGATAGAATCAACACAGCGTTGGCGTGTTAGTGTACAAAAAGACGGTGTGCGCAAGCAGTTTTACAGCAGCAAGCCGGGCCGTACAGGTCAGCGTGAAGCAAACGCAAAGGCCGATGCCTGGTTAGATGATGGTATAGCTGCCCGCGCCGGGCGCGTTGAGGATGTCTGCAAGGCATGGCTGCACGACAAAGAGATAACTACCAGCAGCACGAACTATCGTCCATTAGAAAGCCGCTGGCGCTGCTGGGTGCTGCCTGTGCTGGGCAAGAAACGCATCAATGCGCTTACCGATCAGGACTTGCAGACGGTCATAAACAACGCCCATGTGGCAGGCAAAAGCAAGAAAACGCTCATGTTGTTAGCTGCCGATATGCGGTCATTCTGCAAATACTGCCGTAAAGCAAAGCTGTCTACCTACACGCCTGAAGACTTGACTATTCCGGCGGGCGCACGCTTCAAAGGTAAAAAGGTCTTACAGCCTACCGATATGATAAAGCTGTTTAATACAGATACTACGACCTACAAAGGCGCTGTTGTCCGCGATCAGTTCATAAACGCCTACCGTTTCCAGGTACTTACAGGTCTGCGTCCTGGCGAACTTGTAGGGCTGCGCTGGGCAGATATACACGGCAACACGGTCTTTCTGGCCCGCTCCATAAACGTAGATGATGAAGAGACACACGGCAAAAATGGAAATGCTGTCCGTTCGTTTGCCATGTCCGATGTGGCAAGGCGTGTTCTGGATGAACAGCGCAGCATCACCGGGAATGAAGAATCTGTGTTCTGTATCAAGTCGGAGCAATTCTATTATTACCGCTGGCATATTTACTGCCGTGTCAACGAATTACAGGCGGTCAGTCCCTACGAGCTGCGCCATACTTTTGTAAGTGTGGTCAAGACCTTGCCAGCTGGGGAAGTCCGGCCGTTGGTAGGGCATAGTGAGAACATGGACACGTTCGGCGTGTACAGCCACGCCTTAACAGGTGACGCGGAAAATACGGCGCAGGCCGTCAACAATGTGTTCTTGCGGGTACTGAAACAGGCGTAATCTGAACACATATTTGAACACACTTTTGATTCTTACAGACAAGTTTTATATTTTATCCATAGGATTTAGTACAGCGAAAATGCTGTCGTGACGGCTTTTGTGCAGGACATTTCAACGGTAAATCGAAGCAATTTTGGTTCAAGTCCCATCTTCCGCACCAACCAAAAGAGCGCTGAATCGTTATGGTTCAGCGCTCTTTTGGTTTATCAGTACCCACTTTTGTACCCACTCTTTCAACAATGCCTCTCACAACGTACATAGAACAAACAAAGGCCGCACAGCCTGCGCCATCTTGGGATGGCGGCAGCCATGCGGCCTGATTTGTTTTGATTATTCATAGGTGCGCCGCCCGGCAAAGATGCACAGGGGGCGGTTGCACTTGCCGGTGCCCATCAGCTGGGTGGCGGCGCACAGGGTTGCACCGGCGCTGGAGCAGGCGGGGATGCCGTCATAAAACAGCACCTCCCGTGCGGCGCGCTCTGCATCGGCCGAGGAGACCGTCAGCACGGTATCTACCACATAGGGGTTATAGTTTTCCGGCACAAAGCCGGGCCCGATGCCCGCAATGCTGTGGTGGCCAATGAACCCGCCGGAAATGGCGGCGCATTCGCTGGGCTCCACGGCCACAATGCGGATCATGCTGTTCCAGGCTTTCAGGTATTCGGCCACGCCGGTAATGGTGCCGCCGCTGCCCACGCCGATCACCACAGCGTCGATCGCATCCCCGGCGGCTTTCAAGATCTGGGGGCCGGTTACGCGGCGGTGGTATTCGGGGTTGTCATCGTTGGCAAAGTAGTTGGTAAAGTAGCCATTATAGCGTGCGGCGGTGTCCTTGGCAACCTGTTCCAGCGCGCGGCGGCCGCCGCTGCCGCACACCACAATGCGCGCCCCCAGGTTTTGCAGGTGCTGCCTGCGGGAAAGCGGCAGGCTGCTGGGCACCACCAGAATGCAGGGGTGGCCTGTGGTGGCGCAGCTTACCGCAAGGGCAGCGCCAAAGCTGCCGGAACTGGCTTCCACCACCGGCATGCCGGGCTGCAATGTGCCGCGCTCGGTGGCAAAAGCCAGCATGGTTTCGGCCAAGCCGTCCTTACAGGTACCGGTAGCGCCGCCAAAATCCAGATATGCCAATATGCTGGAAGCAAGTTCGTGCCGCCCGGAATACCCCGAAAGCCGCACCACCGGGGAACGGTACACGTCCTGATAATAGCTCTGCAATATTGCCATAGCCTGGCAGACCTCCTTGCAAAAATCAGGCAGGGGAGAATACGCAGTCCGCAAAATCCGCCCCGTTCTGTAAATTTCACCCAATATACAACATATTATAGCATATCCGGCGCGGCTTTGTACATGAAAAAAACATATTTTGCCGCAGCTTTTATGGCAAAAACGCCGGGCGGGCACAAAAAGTTGAAAAAAGCGCAAAAAACAGCCGGATACCGCACCTTTGGGCCTTGACAGTACTACTTTAGAGTGTTATAATTCAAAAGCTGTAAAGAAAAACACTTTACAGCAGCTGAATCAACAAACAACACAAAGGGGGCGCGGCCGTGGCAGCCAAAGCAGGTAAGGACCTTGGGTTTTCCATCCTGCTGGATTATTACGGCACGGTCCTGACGGAAAAACAGCGCAATATTCTGACAGAATATTATAACGATGACCTTTCGCTGGCCGAAATTGCCGAAAATTACGGCATAACCCGCCAGGGGGTACGGGACGCCATCAAGCATGGCGAAGCGACCCTGACGGAGATGGAGGAAAAGCTGGGCACTGCCCGCCGGACCGAAGCCATGCGGGCAGATCTTGCCCGGCTGGAAGAGCTTGTCAGCGAAGTGCGCGTGTGCAATACCGGGTTGTTTGAACCGGATACCCGCGTTCAGCGGGCTACCGATGAGATGCTGACCATTATTCACCGCCTTGATACGCAGGAGGAACTGCCCGATGGCATTTGAATCTTTAAGCGAGCGCCTGAACGGCGTTTTCAAAAAACTGCGCGGCAAAGGCAAGCTGAGTGAAGCGGATATCAAGGCTGCGATGCGGGAAGTCCGCATGGCGCTGCTTGAAGCGGACGTCAACTACAAAGTCGCAAAAGATTTCTGCGCGCAGGTTTCGGAGCGCGCCATGGGCCAGGAAGTTATGGAAAGCCTGACCCCCGCCCAGCAGGTCGTCAAGATCGTCAACGAGGAACTGACCAAGCTGATGGGCGGCGAGGAACCCCAGACCCTGCACATCAAAAATAAGGGCCAGACCGTTATGATGATGTGCGGTCTGCAGGGCAACGGTAAAACCACCCACGCGGCAAAACTGGGCCGCTTTTATAAGGCCCAGGGCCGCCGCCCGCTGTTGGTAGCCTGTGATATCTACCGCCCCGCGGCGATTGACCAGCTGCGCATTGTGGGCGAGCAGGCAGGCGTTCCCGTCTATGAGATGGGCACCGAAAAGCCGGAAAAAATCGCCAAGCAGGCAGTTGAATACGCCAAAGACCACGGCTATGATATCGTTATCATCGATACCGCAGGCCGTTTGCAGATCGATGACCAGCTGATGGACGAGCTGGTGCGCATCAAGCAGGCCGTTGAAGTGGATGAGACCCTGCTGGTTGTGGACGCAATGTCCGGCCAGGAAGCCGTAAACGTTGCCAAGACCTTTAACGAAAAGGTTGGCATCAGCGGTGTGGTCCTGACCAAGACGGACGGTGACACCCGCGGCGGTGCGGCACTTTCGGTTCTGGCAGTTACCGGCAAGCCGATTTACTTCCAGGGCACCGGCGAAAAGCTGGACGCGCTGGAGCCGTTTTACCCGGCGCGTATGTCCAGCCGCATCCTTGGCATGGGCGATGTGCTGAGCCTGATCGAAAAGGCCCAGACCCTGCAGAATGACAAGGAAGCCGAAGAAGCCGCCAAGCGAATGATGGCCAACAAGTTCGATATGAACGATATGCTGACCCAGTTCGCCCAGATCCGCAAGATGGGCGGTGCATCCGCACTGCTGGCCATGCTGCCCGGCGCCAACCAGATCAGCTCTGAACAGCTGGATCAGATCGATGATAAGGCACTGCCTCACATCGAAGCCATCATCTACTCCATGACGCCGGAAGAACGTGCGCATCCTTCCATCATCAACCCCAAGCGCAAGCGCCGCATTGCAGCGGGCAGCGGCCAGACGGTTGAAGATGTGAATAAGCTGCTGCGCCAGTTTGAAGCCATGCAGAAGATGATGAAAAAGGTCAAGCGCAACCCCAAGGGCTTTATGCGCGGCCTTGGCGGAATGAAAGGCATGCGTTAAGCAGCGCCGCTATTGATAGGATATGACCCGTAAGCCTCTCTGGCCCCAGGGTGATATATAAATGCAAGCCCACGAGGGAAAACCACGGGGCCGTAAAAACAAAATTTTGGAGGATATTTACCATGGTTAAGATTCGTCTGCGCCGCATTGGCGCCAAGAAAGCTCCTTTCTACCGCATTGTTGTTGCTGACAGCCGCTTTGCTCGTGATGGCCGTTTCATCGAAGAAATCGGCTACTACGATCCGACCAAAGAGCCCAGCGTCATCAAGATCGATGCCGACAAGGCTAAGCAGTGGATCGCTAACGGCGCTCAGGCTACCGATACCGTTCGTGTTCTGCTGAAGAAAGAGAACATCCTGTAATTAAACGGAGGAACGCCACATGCAGGAACTGCTGATTGCCGTTGCCCGTGGCCTTGTGGAAGATAAGGACGCGGTGCAGGTAACGGTTGACCCCGCGCGTGAGGACGGTACCGTTGTGTACCATCTCACGGTGGCAGAAGGCGACATGGGCCGCGTGATTGGCAAACAGGGCCGCATTGCCAAGGCAATCCGTGTTGTCATGCGTGCCGCCGCCGTCCGCCAGAACGAAAAAGTCGTGGTGGAAATCGGCTGATTTTTGCCACACAGCACTCTGCCGCTTTGCGCGCAGGGTGCTTTTTGTTTGCCGCTGCTTTTTTGCTACTCATTCTAGGAGGTCCCCTTTATGCAAAACTATCTGCCCGCCTGCAAAATCGTTTCAACCCACGGTGTCCGCGGCGAAATGAAAGCCCTGCCGCTGTGCGATGGCGCACAGTTCCTGGCTAAGTTCAAGCGCCTGTACGCTGCCGCAAACGGCAGCGGCGAGGTGGCGCTGCGCGGGGTGCGCGCCCAGGGCAATATGCTGTTGGTCAAACTGGCTGGCGTGGAAGATATGGACGCCGCCCGCGCCCAGGTGGGCAAAACCTATTACTTCGCCAAGGCGGATGCCAAACTGCCGGAGGGACGCTATTTTATTGACGACCTGATCGGCTGCACCGTGGTGCACGCGGACGATGGCCGCACCCTTGGCACCGTGGCAAAGGTGGACCACCCCGGCGCACAGGATATCTATATCGTGCGCGATGCGGCGGGGGAGGAGCATTGGATCCCCGCTGTGCCGGAATTTGTGGTGGATGTGGATATCGCAGCCCGAACGGTAAAAATGCGCCCCATTGCGGGCATGTTTGATGAGCCGGTCAACGGCGACGAGGAGTAATTGATGCGCATTGATATTGTTACCCTGTTCCCGGAACTGTGCGATGGCTTTTTGAGCACCAGCATTCTGGGCCGTGCCCGCGCCAAAAATCTGTTTGAAGCGCACTGCCACCAGATTCGGGATTACACGAAGAATAAGCAGCGCCAGACGGACGATTACCCCTATGGCGGCGGCTGCGGCATGGTGCTGTATGCCCAGCCCATTGCCGACTGCCTGCGCGCTGTGGCCGACCAGTGCGCCCAGCAGGGCCGCGCCAAGCCCCACGTGGTGTTTTTGACTGCTGCCGGGCAGCCCTATAACGAGGAAACCGCCCGTCGGCTTTCCAGCTATGAAAGCCTTGCGCTGGTGTGCGGCCATTATGAGGGCATTGACCAGCGCGTGATCGATACCTTTGGCGATGAGGAAATTTCCATCGGCGACTATGTGCTGACCGGCGGCGAGCTGGCAAGCCTGGTGGTGGCGGACAGCGTGCTGCGCCTGCAGCCCGGTGTGCTGGCCGAAGAAAAAGGCTACCAGGACGAAAGCTACTGGGACGGCCTGCTGGAATACCCTCAGTTCACCCGCCCCGAAGTGTGGGAAGGGCAGGCCATCCCGCCGGTGCTGCTGACCGGTGACCATAATAAAATTGATGCCTGGCGCGGCCGCCAAAGCCGGGAACGCACCCGCCAGCGCCGCCCAGACCTGTATGCCCAGTGGTGCGCCACCCACCCCATCACCCAGATCCCACGCTGGAAACGCACCGAGCGCGCCCAGCTGATCAAGACGGATGCCCAGCTGGATGCCGCCGCAAACCTGTTTGCCGAAGGCCGCCGCACCGTCTGCCAGGATGTGTGCACCGAAGCGGGCCTGGCAGAATATACGCCGGAAGCCATGCGCCAGCGCCTGGAAACAGAGCGCAAGACGGGCTGGGCGTTCTACCTGCATACCACGGCCGATGTGCCGGATGGCATGGTGGGGGTCTGCCACAAAACGGGGGAGATCAGCCACCTGTTTGTTACCCAGGCCGCCCGCGGCAGCGGCGTGGGCACAAAGTTGTTGGATTTTGCGCGCAAAAAACTTGCGGAACACGCCCAGCCCTGGCTGGCGGTGCTGGACACCAACACGGCGGCCATCGGGCTTTACCGGCGCATGGGCTACCTGCCGGATGGCGTGCGGAACGTGTACCAGCCGGGCGTGGATGCAGCATTCAGCAAGCCCTGCAAAGAGCTTGTTATGCGCTATCAGCCCCAGGATCAAGGCTGAACCGGCGGTATTCTGTCGGTTTTTCGTACAGGTTTTGTAGTCTATCTACAATCTGGTTGAAAATAAACTAGTAAAGTTGCACAAGCTGGCCCGGCGCGATTTGTGCCAAATGCGGAATCCTGACAAAATTGCAAATTTACACTGTACAAAGTCGAACAAATGGGATAAAATATAAACAATCAAGGCGGCACTGATTGTGCAATACCGCCTGAAAGAAGCCCGCGGTAGAGAACTTGGGCGTATCTTTTCATATAAGTAGGAGAGAATAATTATGTACGTTAAAGAAGTTACCGTTGAGAATCAGGTAGGTCTGCACGCTCGTCCGGCCACCTTCTTCATCCAGAAGGCAAACGAGTACAAGTCTTCCATTTGGGTCGAAAAGGAAGAGCGCCGCGTCAACGCCAAGTCCCTGCTGGGTGTTCTGAGCCTCGGCATCGTGGGCGGCACCACCATCCGTATCATTGCTGACGGCACCGATGAACAGGCTGCTGTGGATGGTCTGGTCAAGCTGGTCAACTCCGGCTTCTCTGAATAATCAGATCTTTGTTTTTGCGGCGGGTGACTGGTCACCCGCTTTTTTTTGTCTGCGCGGCTATGCCGCGCAATCGCGCAAAGCGCGATGCAAAAAACAGCCGGAGCGCTGAGCGCTGCGCCCGCAGGCGGCACTTGGCGCGGAGATAGGATGTTCCTCTGTACTTCCGCCGCCCAAAGGCGGCGATTGGGTGGAGGCTTGGACCTAACCTTACCACCCAACAGGCTATGCCTCTTGCCCTACCACCTACCCGCGCGCTGCGCCAGCAGCCGCGCATGATGCAATGCGCATAAGCTACAGGGGTCGATAAATTCCACAACCCGGCCATGCCACGCAGACAAAAAAGGCTTACCATTCTCCCATAATCTTTTCCACCATCACACACAAACACCATGACAAAACAAGAACTCTACAAAAAAGCCTGTATGCTCCCGCTGCTGCCGGGGGTGTATATCATCCGCGATAAAACGGATACCATCATCTATATCGGCAAGGCCAAGCGGCTGCGCATCCGCGTTTCGCAGTATTTCCGCGAAGGTGTGCCCCATGATGCCAAGGTCACCCAGATGATCAACCACGCATTCGCGTTCGATGTCATCGTCTGCCAGAGTGAGTTTGAGGCACTGGTGCTGGAAGCCAGCCAGATCAAGGCCCATACACCGAAGTATAATATCCTGCTCAAGGATGATAAAGGCTACAGCTATGTGAAAATTACCCACGGCCCTTGGCCGCGTATTTCCGCTGCCCTGCAAAAGGATGATGAAAACGCCGATTATATCGGCCCGTTTACCTCGGCTTTTGCGGTGCGTGAGATGGTGGAAACCGCCCAGAACTGCTTTTTGCTGCCCCGCTGCAATAAAGAGTTCCCGCGGGATATCGGTAAGGGCCGCCCCTGCCTGAACGCCCATATCGGCAAGTGTATGGCCGTGTGCGGCGGCAAAATCACCTGCGAAGCTTATAATGAAGCTGTGCAGGGGGCGCTGCGCATGATCCGGTACGGCAAAAAGGATATCGTCAAGCAGCTGAAAGAAAAGATGCAGGCGGCGTCCGACCGGCTGGACTTTGAAACAGCCGCCCTGCTGCGGGACCAGATCGCAGCCATTGACCGTGTGGCGGCGGGCCAGAAGGTGGTCATGGATGCCGGAACGGAGATGGACGTTATTGCGCTGGCGGGCACCACCCGCGCGGTGTGCGCGGCGGTGCTGCGCTACCGGGATGGCCGCCTGACCGATAAGCGGGAGTTCATGTTCCATGATACGACCGATATTGAAGAGGTACGGGAAGAATTTTTGCCCCAATATTATCTGGATGGCGAAACAATCCCCAAAACCATTGCAGTGGATACCCTGCCGCCGGACGCCGAAGCGCTGAGCCAGGCGCTGAACGAAGCGCGCGGCAGCAAGGTGGAGCTGTATGTGCCCCAGCGCGGCGATGTGGCCAAGCTGGTAACAATGGCCTACACCAATGCTGTGGAGCGCCTGGGACGTGAGAGCGGCCGCTATACCCGCGAAGAAAAGCTGCTGGAAGAAGCTGCCCAGGTGCTGGGCCTGAAAACCCCGCCGCGGGTGATTGAAAGCTATGATATTTCCAACTGGGGCGATGGCTCCAGCGTGTGCGGCATGGTGGTGTTCAAGGATGGCAAGCCCTACCGCACCGGCTACCGCCGCTTTAAGATGCGCACCGTTGCCGGCACGGACGACTATGCCTCCATGGCGGAAACGCTCTCACGCCGGGCAGCGGAGTACGAGGCGGCCCGCCGCGGCGAAAAGCCGGATAATGAAAGCAACCAGTTTGCCACCATGCCGGACCTGCTGCTGATTGATGGCGGCCGCGGCCAGGTGAGCGCCGTTAAGCAGGCGCTGCGCGGTACGGCACTGGAACATGTGCCTACCTTTGGCATGGTCAAGGATGACCACCACCGCACCCGCGCCATTGTGGATGATGCGGGCGGGGAAATCGCCATCAACCGGCACCGCAACATCTTTACCTTTGTGACCAATATCCAGGATGAGACCCACCGCTATGCCAACGATTACCGCAAGCGGATGATGCACAAAAAGTCCTATGCGGCAACCCTGACAGAACTGCCCGGCGTTGGCCCCAAAACCAGCGCTGCACTGCTGGCACATTTCAAAACCGTCACGGCAGTCAAGCAGGCGTCAATTTCGGACCTGGAAGAGGTCAAGGGCATCAGCCACGCCAAGGCGGAGAACATTTATAATGCTCTGCGCCAGTAACGGTGGGGAAGGGGAGACCCCCGGCTAGGTTGTAGATTAGGTTGTAAAATAAGAATGAATGACGGTAAATTCCCTTGACAAGCGGATTTGAACCATCCATAATGTATAAGTGCAACTGTTTATCCCGAATGGGAACGCTCTGGCTTGAGTTTTCCGGCGGGATGGGCGGCTGCCATATAATAAACGAAAGGCAGGCGGTCCAACATGATGCGTGTGATTGCAGGTACAGCCCGCGGCAAAAATCTTGCTGCACTACCGGGGGAGGATGTTACCCGCCCCACCATTAACCGCGTAAAGGAGGCAATGTTCTCCAGCGTGCAGTTCCTTGTGCCCGGCGCGCGCGTGCTGGACTTGTTTGCGGGCAGCGGCCAGCTTGGCATTGAGGCATTGTCCCGCGGGGCCAAGCGCTGTGTTTTCCTGGATGCTTCCCGCGAGGCAATCCAGATCGTGCTGGCCAACTGCAAAACGGCAGGCGTGTTTGCGCAGAGCCGGGTCATCCCGGACGATGCGTTCCACTTTTTGGCCACCACGCAGGAAGAGTTTGACCTTGCCCTGCTGGATCCGCCGTACCACCATGGCACGGTAGCCAAAGCGCTGCCGCAGCTGGCCGTACACATGGCCCCCGGCGGTGTGGTGCTGTGCGAAACAGAACTGGACGCCGAGCTGCCGGAACAGGTTGAGGGGCTTGTGCTGGCAAAGCAATATAAGTACGGCAAAATTTTGGTAAGCCGCTATGAGAAAGAGGAACAGCTATGAACGTTGAGGAACTGCTGGATATGTTGGAGGAAACGCTGGAGGAGGGCACCGCTGTGCCGTTTGCCGCCGCCAAGCGTGTGGTTGATGTGGACCGCTGCCGCGATATTGTGGACGAGGTGCGCAATAACCTGCCCGATGAACTGCGCGACAGCAAAAAGATCGTGGCAGACCGCGAGCAGATTTTGAAGAACGCCCAGACCGATGCGGATAACATCATCAAGCAGGCCGAAGACCGCGCACGGGTGCTGGTATCGGATAAAGAGATCACCAAGCGCGCCCAGAAAGCCGCGGTAGAGCTGGTGAACGCCGCACAGGCACAGGCAAAAAAGATCAACAATGCCTCCGCGGCTTATTGCGAGAATATCCTTAAGAATTCGGAGGAAGTTCTGGCCCGCAGCGTGGCGGATATCAAAAATACCCGCATGAACCTGCGCAACCTGGCCAGCCGCGGTCCCCACGGCCCGCAGAAACCGAACCTGTAAAATCGGCTCCTGTGCGGGCTTTGTGGAAGCAGCCCGCATGGATCCTGCCCCGTACAACAACAAATAAGACCGCATTTGTGAAAACTTTATGGCCCGCAGCGCTTTTTGGCGCTGCGGGCTTGCTTTTTGCCCTGCGATTTGGTACTATATAAGTGTTCCAGTGGGTAAAAGTGGGCGGTTTGGGGTTAAAGTGGCAAGTTATCCACACATTCCACAGGGTTATTAACCGCAAAATGCCGCTGAAACGCTGAAAATACGACACATCCAACCGGGAAGGGGGCGGGTTCGGCAATGTTCATGGGTCAGTATGACTACGCAGTGGACACAAAAGGCCGCCTGAATTTCCCCGCAAAGTTCCGGGATGGAATGGGCGAAACCTTTATTGTGACCCGCTGGCTGGACCATTGCCTTGCCGCGTTCCCGTCGGAGGAGTTTGAAAAAGTAGCCCAGCGCATTGCCGAAAAAGGTATGGTAAAGGGCCGCAATGTCAGCCGCATGCTGTATTCCTCTGCGGTGGAAGTAACGCCGGATAAGCAGGGCCGCATTCAGCTGCCCGCAAAACTGCGGGAATACGCCAACCTGGACCATGATGTGAGCGTGATCGGCAACCGCAACTTTGCCGAGATCTGGAACACCCAGGATTGGGAAGCCCGCCAGGCGGAAAGTGATGAAGATTTTACCGCCGCAATGGAAGACCTTGATTTTTAAGATACACTTTGAGCAGGGGCGCACCCCTGCATGTTAAACCGTGTGAAACGGGGAAAGAGGAGAACACCGTGGAATTTAGTCATATCCCCGTTTTGCTTAACCAATGCCTTGATGGGTTGGCTATTGACCCTGCCGGGATCTATCTGGACGGTACGGCCGGTGGGGCAGGTCACTCAAAGGAAATAGCCAAACGCCTGACCACCGGGCGGCTGATCTCGCTGGATCAGGACCCGGACGCGGTGGCAACCGCTACCGCAAGGCTAACGGGGCTGCCCGCCCAGGTGGTTCAGGCCAACTTCCGCGAAGCCGCTCGCGTGCTGGATGAGCTGGAGATCCCGTTCATCAACGGTGCGCTGCTGGACCTTGGCGTTTCCAGCCACCAGCTGGACGATGCCGAGCGTGGCTTTTCCTACCACGCGGATGCCCCGCTGGATATGCGCATGAGCCAGCAGGGCCCCACCGCAGCGGACCTGGTGAACACCCTGGACCGCGAGGAACTGACCCGCATTCTGCGCGATTATGGCGAGGAACCGTATGCCTGGCAGATCGCGGGCAAGATCGTGAAAACGCGGGAGGAAACCCCGATTTTGACGACCCTGCAGTTTGCAGACCTGATTGCTTCCGCTGTGCCGCCTGCGGAGCGCCGCAAGAACAAGAACCCTGCACGCCGCAGTTTCCAGGCGGTGCGCATTGCCGTAAACGGGGAGCTGGATGCCCTGAATGAGGGGATGGAGGCCATTTTCAGCCGCCTGGCCCCCGGCGGGCGGTTCTGCATCATCACGTTCCACAGCCTGGAAGACCGATTGGTGAAACAGAAGTTCCGCCGCTGGGCCCAGCGCTGCACCTGCCCGCCGGAGCAGCCCATCTGCACCTGCGGCGGGGTGCCCAAAGCCAAACTGATCACACGCAAGCCGATTGAAGCGGACGCTGGCGAGCTGGAAGAAAACCGCCGCAGCCGTTCCGCCAAGCTGCGCGTGCTGGAAAAACTGTAACAGGCGGACCGGATCAAACCCAAAATGGCGCGGCATGGTGCTTGTGCCCATGCCGTACAGCTTACACTTCAATCAATGAAGGAAACCCGAAATTTTGCGATATGAGAAAGGGGGCGGCGCCCATGGCTTCCGCAGCAGCAGAAACACCCACCAACCATCATTCCAGCTCTGGTTCTACCCGCACACCGCGGGTGCGCGTTGTCAAGGGCGGACGCTACGGCCTGAGCAAGGCACGCCAGTTTGCCCGCACCGCGGGAACAGTGTTGGTGATTGCTATCTTTTTTGGCCTGTTTGCCAGCATTGTTGCCAGCCAGGCACGCATCACGCAGCTTTCCGGCGAAATTGATTCCGTCCGGTCGGAACTGACCAACGCCCAGAGCTATAACGACTATCTGTCCACCACCATGGACCAGATCACCAACAGCACCAGCGTCCAGCAGGAGGCAGAAGACCGGCTGGGGCTGGTCAAAGTGGACCCCAGCCAGGTAACCTATGTCCGGCTGGAGGATGAGAGCGTGATCGAGCGTGCAGCCGGCACGGCGGATAAGTTCTTTGCCAGCATCAAAACCGCAGCGCTCAGTCTGCTTGGCAGTTTTGATCCGTAACCCACTGCGTTTACATTGCGCCAAAGCGTGCATCCCAACAGGAGCACGCTTTTTTTGCCATCATGGGCGGGCGCGCGCATCCATGTAATCTTGTCTTTCAATAAAGGAATAAACCTATGCCAAAGCAACCCGACCGCAACCATCAGCCCACGCACCGCCGCAGCCGCCGCCCGGCCCAGGAGCAGAACCATGCCCTTACGCTGTACGGGCGCATTATGGTTCTGCTGCTGGTGGTCGCCTTTATCGCTGTGGGGTGCGGCATCCTGATTTATAACCTGTACATTCTGCAGATCCGGGATGCCGAGCAGTACCGCATCCAGGCAGCGGAACAGCAGCTTTCCGATACCCAGATCCCCGCCACGCGCGGTGCGATCTATTCTGCCAACGGCAAGCTGCTGGCAAAAAGCACCGTGGTGTGGAACATCATCGCCAACCCGTCCAAGTGCAACCAGGCTTATGTGGCGGAAGCCAGCCAAAAAATCAGCGAACTGCTGGGCGGCAGCGTTACCGCCGAGAAAATTCAGGAAGACCTGAGCAGAACGAACAGCCAGTACCGCGTGATCGCCAGGGGCATTGACATGGTAACGGCGCAGGCTATTATTGACTATGCCAACACCAAGCGCGTTACCAACGGCAAGGCGGCGGACGACCCGGACGCCAAGTTTGAAACCGTGCTTTCGATGTACAAGGAATCTTCCTCCACGCGGGAATACCCCAACGGCATGTATCTTTCTTCGGTGCTGGGCTTTTGTGATGACAGCGGCAACGGTATGTACGGCCTGGAAAAATCCTATAACGATAAACTTGCCGGCACACCGGGGCGCAGCATCAGCAGCGAAAACGCCTGGGGCTATGAGCTGGCCAACGAGGAAAGCGATACCCATGCGGCTATCAATGGCTATAACCTGAACCTGACCATCGACGATACCATCCAAACGGTGCTGGAAACTGAGCTTTCCAACGCGATTGATGACTACAATGTACAGAACCGTGCCAGCGCCATTGTGATGAACGTAAACAGCGGTGCTGTTCTTGGCATGGCAACGGTGCCGCAGGTTGACCCTAACGACCCGTATACCATCACCGAACCCAAGCTGCAGGCCATCCTGGATAATGCCGGGACAGCACTGACGGCGGATGACATCTCGATCCTGCAAAGCCGCTTGGGGCAGGATGCCGTTGCCGATATCATCGCGGACGGCGTGGTAAGCCCGGACGGAACAAAAACCACCGACGAAGAAGGCAACGAAATCGACGTTCCCAGCGAAAAGAGCCAGCTGCAGGGTATGATGCGTGAAGCCGAGTGGAAAAACAAGGCCGTGACCGAACTGTATTACCCCGGCTCTGTTTTTAAGCTGATGACCGCTGCTGCGGCACTGGATTCCGGCCTGATGGGTGCGGACCAGCAGTTTTACTGCGGCGGCAACCTGACGGTGTTCCCTAATACCGAGTGGGAACACAGCTACCGCTGCGCCGAGGGCAACGCCCACGGCTGGCTGGATATGGCCGGGGCGCTGAACCACAGCTGCAACCTGTATTTTATTCAGGTTGCGGAAAAAATGAGCGCCGAGTTCTTTTATAACTACTTCCAGGCCTTTGGCCTGACCCAGACCACCGGCATTGACCTGCCGTATGAAGCAAAGGGCATCTCCAAAACGCAGCAGGAGATGGAGCAGGTGGAAACCGACCTGTATTCCACTGCGTTCGGCCAGTCCCAAAAGCTGACCCTGATCCAGATGGCTGCCGCGGTGGCCTCTACCGTCAACGGCGGTTACCTGCTGACCCCCTATGTGGTGGATTCCATGACGGATGAAACCGGCAACGTGGTGTGGCAGGCAGAAACCGACATCAAGCGCCAGGTCGTCAGCGAGGAAGTCAGCGAGCAGATCCGCGCCATGATGGAAAACAATGTGGGCCACACCGGCACCAGCAATGACCTGGATTATCACGGCTGCGCCAGCGCCTATGTGGCGGGCTACCGCATCGGCGGCAAATCCGGCACGGCAGAACAGCTGGACTGGAAAGGCGCTTACAAATACCGCCCGGACGGCGACTACCGCAAGGCTATCAGCTTTGCCGCCATCCTCCCGGCGGATGACCCGGAAATTTTGATCCTGGTCATGATGGATGACCCGCGCTGGACCTTTGACTATGCTTCCCAGATCGTGGCCCCTGTCACCGGCAACATCATCAGCCAGATTGCGCCGTATCTTGGCATTGAGCGGGATGCTTCTTATGACAGCAACGGCAGTGTGGAGGTGCCCAATGCCATTGGCACCCGCTGGACTTCCGCCCAGGTCAAGATGAACGCCGCCGGGCTTTCCCACCGGTTTGTGGATACCAGCGATGGTGATGTTGTGTATCAGTACCCCGCAGGCGGCACCACGGTGCCCGCAGGCTCCACCGTTTACCTGTATACCCAGTCCACCACGGACGCAACCACCACCGTGCCGGATGCCACCGGCAAAACCGGAACTTTCGCCGCACAGATGCTCAAGGCTTCTGGCGTCAACGTGGCCATTTCGGGCAGTGCATCAGACCGTGTTGTCAGCCAGGATATTGCGGTTGGCAGCGTGGTGCCGTATGGCACAGTCGTTACCCTGACCACAGAACCCGATGGCAGCAGCGATGCCCCGCAGGATGCAGAAACCACCCCGCAGGACGATACCGCCCAGGATGACACCAGCCAGGACAATGCAGCCCAAGACGATACCGGGGATACCAACCAGGATAACGCGGAACAAACCCAGGAAGGATAATACCCCGGAAAAGGCTGGGGAACCCCACAGCAAATTGAAACGTGCCATAAATAAACCAACCAAAAGGAGCGTGTTCCCATGAAACCCATGAACGCGAACGAACTTCTGGCCGGGCTGGCGCTGGCCCGCCCGGTGCCCATCACCGCCGTTGTAACGGACTCCCGCAAGGTGCAGCCGGGCTGCATTTTTGTCTGCTTCCCCGGCGAGCGTGTGGACGGCCATGATTACGCCGCCAAAGCATATCAGGCTGGGGCCGAGTATATCATCGCCAACCACCCGGTGGAGGGCGTGCCGGAGGACCACCTTGTTATCTGCGAATCCAGCTACCTTGCCATGACCCGTATGGCATCCAACTATCGCACGCTGTTCAGCCCGCTGATGATCGGTGTGACCGGCAGCGTGGGCAAAACCACCACCAAAGAGTTCTGCTACGCCGTTCTTTCAGCTTTTGGCAACACCTTAAAAACAGAGGGCAACCAGAACAATGAGATCGGCCTGCCCAACACGCTGTTCCGCCTGGAAGATACCACCCAGTACGCTGTAGTGGAAATGGGCATGAGCCACCTGGGCGAGATCGCCCGCCTGGTGCGCGCAGCGCGGCCCTCCGCCGGTATCATTACGATGATCGGCGTTTCCCACCTGGAAAATCTGGGCACGCGGGAGAATATATTGAAGGCAAAGATGGAGATCTGCCAGGGCCTGCCGGACGGCGCCCCGCTGGTGCTGAATGCGGACGATGACCTGCTGCCCACCGCACAAATCCCCGGCCGCCTGCGCCCGGTGTGGTTCGGCATCCGTTCCAGCTCCGCCGATGTGCGCGCCATCAATATCCATACGGTGGGGGAGGGCACCGGCTTTACCCTGGTGGATAATGTGGACGGCGAAACATATGAGTTCAGCGTTACCATCCCCACGGCAGGCGTTCACACGGTGTATGATGCCCTTGCCGCCTATACCGCAGCCACCCGCCTTGGGCTGGAGCGTGCCCGCGCCGCCCGCGCGCTGGCCAGCTACCAGACCACCGGCATGCGCCAGAACATTGTGCAGCACGGCGGTGTGACCTTTATTGAGGATTGCTATAACGCCAGCCCGGACAGCATGAAAGCCGCTTTGCAGATCCTGCATGACCGCCAGCCCGGCCCCGGTGGCCGCCGCGTTGCCGTTCTGGGCGATATGCTGGAACTTGGCGCAGCCAGTGAACCCGGCCACCGTCAGACCGGCGAATGGGCCGCGGATGCCGCGGACCTGCTGGTGGCTTACGGCCCGTTGAGCGCAGCCATGGCCGAAGCGGCCCGCCAGAAAGGGCTGCAAACCGTCCATTGCCAAGCAGCAGAGGAAGTAGTAGAATATCTACGGCAGAACGTCCGCCCCGGCGATGTTGTGCTGGCCAAAGCCAGCCACGCCATGAAACTGGATGATGTATTAAAGCAGCTTTACGCGGCGCTGCCAAACGCATAATTGCACATTTTGGGGGAATATCACATGGGAATGATCGTTTCTTGGATGCTGGTTGCCGCGGCAATCGGTGCGTTTGCCGTTACGGCACTTTCCGGCTGTTTTGTAATTCCGGCACTGCACAAGCTGCACTTTGGCCAGACCATCCGGGAATCCGGCCCGACCTGGCATAACAAAAAACAGGGCACGCCTACCATGGGCGGCCTGTGCTTTATCTTTGGCATCCTGGTGGCCTGCGGCCTGGTGTATGCCGGGTTCTACCGCTATGCACAGGATCTTTTGGGCATTGTTCAGGTGCGCGCCGCCTTGCTGGCGCTGTTCCTGGCGTTTGGCTCCGGCTTTATCGGCTTTCTGGATGACTATATCAAGGTCGTCAAGCACCGCAACCTGGGCCTGCTTGCCTGGCAAAAGCTCATCATGCAGTTCATCGTTACCGGTGGCTTCCTGGTGGGGCTGCACATGCAGGGCCTGCTGACCACCATCATCATGCTGCCCTTTATCGGTGCGGTGGACCTGGGCTGGGTGTATTACCCCATTGCGTTCTTCGGCATCATCTTTTTGGTCAACGCCGTCAACCTGACGGATGGTCTGGACGGCCTTTGCTCCTGCGTGACCTTTGTTTCCATGCTGGGCTACCTGCTGGCCGCCAGCATGCTCAGCTTTTATCATGTGGCCGTTCTGGCGGCGGCAACGGCTGCCGCTGCGGCGGGCTTCCTGGTGTGGAACTTCTACCCGGCCAAGGTGTTCATGGGCGATACCGGCAGCATGTTCCTGGGCGGTATGGTAACGGCCCTTGCCTTTATCATGGGCCGGCCGGAGCTGGTGTTCTTCTTTGGCATCGTGTATATCTGGGACGCCATGACCGTTGTGATCCAGCGCGTTTACTTCAAGCTGACCCACGGCAAGCGTATTTTCCGCATGACGCCGATCCACCACGCGTTCGAGATGCGCGGCTGGAAAGAAGTCAAGATCGACTTCTTCTTCAGCCTGATCGCCATTATCGGCGTGGTGCTGGGCCTGATGTACGTTTACATGGCATAAAATATTCTTAGCGTTCAGAAAGGGGGCTGTGCCGCAAATGACGCTTGCCCAGCTTTTCGATTTGGCCTTTGGCAACATTGGCAGGTTTTTTAAGGAGATCGCGTTCAAAAAAGAGGAACGCGGCAAACTTTCCTATGGCTTTGTCGGCACGCTGATCCTTGTGCTGACTTATGGGCTGATCATGCTGTTCTCCGCCAGTTATTCCACCGGGTATTACCGCTTCAAGGGGGATATTTACCACTTTATCCGCCCGCAGGCGATTCTGGCGGTGGTGGGTCTGGTGCTGATGTATCTGATTTCCAACATCAACTACCGCAGCCTGCGCCACATGAACTGGTACTTATACATTTTAACGCTGCTGCTTTTGGTGTGGGCCCTGTTCAGCGAGCCGTACAACGGCTGTTACCGCTGGGTGTACATGTTTGGCACAACCCTGCAGCCTTCGGAGCTGGCAAAGTTTTCGGCCATTTTGGGCCTTGCCTGCTTTGCGGACCGGTACTATGAAAAACGTGGCACGCTGCTTTACGGCATTGTGCTGCCCGTGTTGCCGCTGCTGCCGGTGGTATTTCTGTTGTACAAGGAACCCCACAACTCCGCGATTCTGCTGATCCTGCTGATTGCGGGCAGCATGATTTTGTGCGGCGGCGTGGGCCGGTTCTGGTGCATCCCAGCGGCGGGCGCGGCGGTGTTTGTGATTTATAAAATGCTGACCGGCCAGGATAACTATGTTCAGCAGCGCCTTGGCGCATGGAACGGTGACGATGGCGAAATTTTGTACCAGACCCAGCAGAGCCTGTATTCCATTGCGTCCGGCGGGCTGACCGGCCTGGGCATTGGCAACAGCCGCCAAAAGCACCTCTGGCTGCCGGAAGCCAGCAACGACTTTATCTTTTCCGTTCTGTGCGAGGAACTGGGCTTTATCGGCGCGGTGATCTGCATGGGGCTGTTTGCTGCACTGATCATTCAGGGCATCATCATCGCCCTGAACTCGCCGGATTATTTTGGCACCATGCTGGGCATTGGCATTATGTCGCAAATTGCCTGGCAGAGCATGATCCACATTGCGGTGGTTACCAACGTGGCCCCCAATACCGGCATCAGCCTGCCGTTTTTCTCCTCCGGCGGTACCAGTTTGCTGATTCTGCTGTGTGAAATGGGCATTATGCTAAGCATATCGCGGGCGGGCAATGCGCAAAACGCGGCGCGCAGCAAGCGCTCCCATGAAGAACTTGCCCGCCGGATGAACCCGCAGCGCCGCCCCCACAAGGCCCTGCACAGCAACTGAAAACCCCTGCATGCCTGCGGAAAAGATTGTTTCTTTTGGTTTCAGATATAATTTAAGCGTTTGATTTTACGGAGAAAAGAGGAACCACTATGCGTGTTTTGATCGCTGCCGGCGGTACGGCCGGACACATCAACCCGGCGCTTGCCATTGCCGGTGCCTTAAAAGCGGCTGACCCCACGGCCGAGATTCACTTTGCCGGGCGGAAAGAGGGCATGGAGTACGGCCTTGTAACCAAAGCCGGGTACCCGTTCCATCACATTGAGATCAACGGCTTCCAGCGCAAGCCGACCCTGAAAAATTTGGGCCGCAACGTGGTAGCGCTCTACCACCTGGCCCTGTCCGGCCCGCGCACCGCGGCGATCCTGAAAGAAGTCCAGCCCGATCTGGTCATCGGCTGCGGCGGTTATGTCAGCGGGCCGGTGGTGCGCGCGGCCGCCAAAAAGGGCATCAAGACTGCCATCCATGAGCAGAACGCGTTCCCCGGTGTGACCAACAAGCTGCTGGCCAAGGATGTGGATGTGGTGTTTGCCGCATCTGCTGCCGCGGTGGAAAAGCTCGGCGCACCGGATAAGACCCTTGTGGTGGGCAACCCCGTCCGCCCGGAAATTTTGAACCGTGACCGTGCCGCCGCCCGCGCCGCTGTGCACGCAGGGGACCGCACCGTGATTTTGAGCTTCGGCGGCTCTTTGGGGGCCCGCCGCATCAATGAGGTCGTGGCGGAGCTGTGCGCATGGGAGCAGGCGAACGACCTGCCGGTTCTGCACCTGCACGCCACCGGCAGCCGCGGCGTAAAGCTGTTTGAGGACCTGGAAGCCAGGAACCACTTTGCCCCCGGTGCCAACCTTGTGGTGAAAGAATACATTGATAACATGCCGGATCTGCTGGCCGCGGCGGACCTTGTTATTTCCCGCTCCGGCGCACTGACGCTGGCGGAGCTGGAAGCCATGGGCCGCGCGTCCATCCTGATCCCCAGCCCCAATGTGGCCGAAAACCACCAGTATTACAATGCACTGGAGCTGCAAAACGCCGGTGCCGCCATTGTGATTGAAGAAAAAGACCTGACCGGTGCCAAGCTGATCGAAACTGTGCATACCCTGTTGGCAGAGCCCGGCAAACTGACGGCAATGGGCACCGCCGCCAAGACCCTGGGCAACCCCAAGAGCCTGGACCTGATTACCGCAAAGCTGCTGGAACTGGTGAACGGAAAGTAACCTGCCGGAACAAACCGGCAGCAAATGAAAGCTGAAACACAGAAAGGAGGTACACCCCATGGACCGCAACCAGCGCAGCCGAAACCAGAAAAAAAGTGTACCTCCCCGCAAGGGTCAGCCCAGCCACCGCAATACCAAGAATACCCCGCCGCAGCGCAGCAGCCGCCCGGCGGGCAGCCAGCAGCGGCAGCAGCCAAAGGGGAATAACCAACGCCCCGCTGCCAAACAGCCCAACCGCCAACCGTCCAAACAGCA
Organism: Acutalibacteraceae bacterium; assembly: GCA_963626055.1. GTDB lineage: Bacteria > Bacillota > Clostridia > Oscillospirales > Ruminococcaceae > Gemmiger. The sequence continues at coordinate 32,592 of CAVFVI010000003.1, read as the reverse complement.
GCAAAAGAGCCCCCGCCCCCAGCAGAACCCCCAAAAGCCGGGGTACCGCTCCAGCGCACCGCAGGTGCAGCGCCGCGTTACCCGCGCAGAACAGCTGCGCATCCGCCGCCGCAAGGCAATCATCGGGGTGCTGTGCGTATTGGCGGTGCTGGTGGTCGGCATTGTGCTTTCCATCAATTTGTTGTTCAAGGTGACGGATTTCCGGGTGGAAAATGCGGACCGCACCACCCCCGCCAATACCGGCATTTATACCGAACAACAGCTGATCGATGCAACCGGTATTCAGGTGGGGGATAACCTGTACGGATTTTCCACCAAAGAAAAATCTGACCAGCTGTTGGCGCAAATGCCGTATCTGGATGTGGCAGTTGTCACCCGCCAGGCCCCCGGCACCGTGATCATCCGGGTGCAGCCTGCGGTGGAACGCTTTAAGATGGAGTATTACGGCAGCTGGCTGGTGTTGAGCGAACAGCTGAAAGTGCTGCGTGTGGAGCCGGCAGAGCCGGATAATCTGGTGCAGCTGGATGCTCTGCTGCCAGAAGGCGCGGCCACCACGCCGGGCAGTTTCCTTACACTGGATGCCCCCAGCGAGCCCACTGCCCTGGCAACAGCCATGCCAAGCGGCACCGCAACGCCGGAAAATGCGGACGAAGCCGATACGGCGCAGGAGACCCCCAACGAGGTGCTGAACGAATTGCTGGGTGAACTGGACCAGTATGGCTTGCTGGATGGCACCACGGTGCTGACCATGCAGGATATGACCGAGCTGAGCTTTTTGTACCAGGGGCGCGTGTCCGTGCAGCTGGGCACGGCAAACAATCTGGATTACAAGATCCGGTTTGCCGCCTATATCATTCTGGATACCGGCGGCGATGGCCTGGCAAGCAGTGACCGCGGCACGCTGGATGTTTCGGACCAGCAGACGGACGGCACCATTCAGCCGCGCTTTTTGCCGGCGGAAAACCCTGTGGCCACCCCGGAGCCGACCCCGGAACCCCCGGCGGAGGATACCACGGATGCCGCCGATGCAGCGGCAGATGGTGCAGGCCTGACTGCCGATGCGCCCCAGGATGACACCCAAAACCAGGAATAAAAGAACAACCGATCCTGCCGATGCCGTTTCCAAACGGTGCGGCAGGATTTTTTTATCGCTGCCTGTAACAAAACGGCGGCCGCGGCCACCAATATCATGTAAGGCGCCTGAACAAAGCGAAAGGAGGTGGGCCAAAGCGTGAAACTGCCGGAACTGGAAGAATTGTACCGGCGCTACCGGATGGATCTGTACCGCTACCTCTGCTTTTTGACCCACGACCCTGTGCAGGCGGAGGACCTGTTGAGCGAAACCTTTGTGCGGGTCATCAAGCGTCTGCCCACTTTCCGTGGGGAGTGCGAGGTAAAAACCTGGCTGTTTGGCATTGCGCGCAATATCTGGCTGGAAAGCCTGCGCAGGCGGCACCAGTCCGTCAGCCTGGACGATTTGATGGAGCGCTACATAACCGATGATGCCCTGACCGAAACCACCGCCGCCCGCCAAAAGCTGTGCCGCGTGCAGGCCCTGCTGCAGCAAAAGGACGAGCGCACCCGCAGCGTGGTATACCTGCGGGCGCAGGGGTATTCGTACCAGGAAATTGCCCAGAAACTGCAAATAACCGAAGCATCTGCGCGGGTGGTGGAGCACCGTACCCGTGCCTGGCTGAAAGCAACCCTGCAAAAGGAGGGATACGACGAATGATGCAAGAAAAAGAAACAAACCGGCAAACGGAACAGGGAAAAGCAGAAACCGAGATTCCCTGCGCGGTCTGCCGGGATTTGATCCCGCTGGTACAGGATGGCGTTGCCAGCCCGGAAAGTGAAGCACTGGTGAAGGCCCACCTGCAAACCTGCCCGGAATGCCGCACCCTGTGGCAGGCGGGCGGCGGGCAGGCCCTGCCCCAAAGCCTGCCCGCACCCGATGATGCCCGCCTGCTGCAAAAGATCCGCCACAAATACAATACCGGCCTGCTGATGTTTGCTGCGCTGGGCATGGGCTTTGGGGTGTTGACGAGTTACGGTGAACATTCCAACTGGATCATCCTGATTTTCCCGTTTGTGTGTGCTGCGGCCGTGTATCAGGATCCCCAGATGTGGAAACTGCTGATGGCAGTGGGGGAAGGCATTGCCCTTTGCGCGCTGCTGCGGACCTTCGTGCGTTATTGGCAGTATGGGGCTGCCCTGATGGAGTACCCGGTCACCCTAATTGTGTACAGCGTTTTTATGCTGGGGCTGTGCGGCGTTGGCTGCCTGATTGGCTGGCTGCTGAACTATGCCAGCGGGAAAGGAGAGAAAAAACATGAAAAAGAAAAGTAAGCGGAAGATGGCGGGCATTCTGGCGGTGGTGCTGATTGCTTTGGTGCTGCTGGCCTTTGACTGCATCAACGGCGACCCCATCAGCGAGCGCTGGGCCATGCACCGGGCCATACAGTTTGCGGAAAAACTTTACCCGGGCCAGACTTTTACGGCAGAAAACGCAGGTTCGATGCGGGGATTCTGCTATACAGCCAGCGTGCAGTCCCAGCAAAGCCGGGATACCCGGTTCTATGTGGAAACGAGCTTCTGGCTTTTTACCAGCGATACCCATACCGTTGACCACACCCAGTATGTGGATGCCCGGCTCAACACCGCCTGGCGCATGAATGAGGAAGCGCGGGATGACCTGGCACCGGCTCTGGTCGATGCTCTGCCGGAATATGACATTGCATACGATGAAGCGCAGCAGTGTGTGATGGTGATTCTGCCGTATGAATCAGGGAAAAATATCTCTGATCTGGGCATGGAATACCAGCAATGGCTGCCATTGGACGCCCCGTTTGAAAAAGACATCTTGCAGCATGTGCCGGCTAAGCTGGCGGTCACGATTCAAACCACATCGCAGCCCCAGCAGGCAGATTTGCAGCCCGCCCTGCAAAAAATAAAAACCGCCTGCGAAGCAAACGGCTACAATTTTGCCACCTATGATGTGACGATGATCCAGAGGGACATCCCGTATGAAACCGCTCTGGCCCAATGTGTGGAATCCGGCGATGTGGCGGCGGGGGAGATTTGAAGTGTTATAATATAGTCAGCACAGTAGGGCGGCCATCTCCGGCCTAAGAGCCGCCTAGCGGCGGTTGCGGGGTTGCGAGCCAACAGGTCACATTTGAGTTTACGAAAATGTGATGGCGAGCAATGCAAAACCCAGTGGGTTTTGCAACTGCACGAGCGGGTTTGCTCTGCAAACTGACGGACATTGTCCGTCAAGCGGACCTCCGAAACGCGCCTGCGGGCGCAGAGCCCTCTGGCCGCCGGGTGGGCCTTGCAATAAAATTCATGATGGTATCACATCTATGGTTTCGGAACGGTCAAGAACGTTCCCTACAAAACAATTTATAATCGGGCAACACACCCTTACACAATCTGTAGGGCGGGATGCCCTCATCCCGCCGCGGAGAAACCTTGCCGATTGCGGCAAACGCCGCAAATTTGTAGGGGACGATGCTTGCATCGTCCCGCATGATGGGCTGTGCCTAAGCATTCATCACTGCATATGGCAAATGGCTGCGGGCGCACAATGTGCGCCCCTACGGGTGGATATGTGACAAATAGCGATGACACATTATAAAATAGCCCGTAGGGAACGGTCTTGACCGTTCCGAACCCATGGATTTGATACCATAATGGAATGATATAACGGCGGTCAGATGGCCGCTCTAGCGTGTGATTGAAATCCGGCATAAAATCCATTTTCTACACCCCCACGTTTTCACTCTTTCCCAAAAATCAAACTTCACCAAATAAGTGCGATCAAAAAACAAAGGCTGTCTCATC
>CAVFVI010000003.1:0-28739 GCA_963626055.1 Acutalibacteraceae bacterium | reverse complement strand
CAATAGAAGAGACAGCCTTTGCTTATTTTATTTGATAACTATTTTGTTGTTACCGTATCGTTCCCCAACCCTATCAGACATTCAGCTCCACATGCTGGCCAAGGTCCTCTTTGTTGGCATCCAGCACGGGGCGGATGACTTCGGCCAGGAACTCTTCCACCTGCTGCGGGGCGCGGCCGGTGAAATCTTCGGGGCTCAGCTCAGCTTCGATCTCCTCGCGGGTCAGACCGAATGCAGGGTCAGCTTCCACGCGGGCAATCATATCGTTGGGCTTGCCCTCCTGCTTGACCACAGCGGCAGCAGCCACGGCGTGCTCGCGCAGGCGCTCGTGCAGCTCCTGGCGGTCGCCGCCCTTCTTGACGGCTTTCATCATGATGTTTTCGCTGGCCATGAACGGCAGCTCGGCCATCACGCGGCTGCGGACGACTTTGGGGTAAACCACCAGCCCATCCGAAACATTCAGCAGAATGTTCAGGATGGCATCGGCGGCCAAAAAGCCCTCGGCCATGGCGATGCGCTTGTTGGCGGAATCGTCCAGCGTGCGCTCAAACCACTGGGTGCCGGCGGTGATGGCGGGGTTCAGCACATCCACCATCAGATAGCGGGAAAGTGCGCAGATGCGCTCGCAGCGCATGGGGTTGCGCTTGTACGGCATGGCGGAAGAACCAATCTGGTTCTTTTCAAACGGCTCTTCCATCTCCTTAAAGTTGGCCAGCAGGCGGATGTCGGTGGCCATCTTCATCGCGCTCTGGGCAAGACCGGCAATGGCGGAAAGCACATTGTAGTCCACCTTGCGGCTGTAGGTCTGGCCGCAGACGGGCACAACCTTGTCAAAGCCCATCTGGGCGCACACATCGGCTTCCACAGCCTTGACCTTGGCGGAATCGCCGTTGAACAGCTCCATAAAGCTGGCCTGGGTGCCGGTGGTGCCTTTAACGCCGCGCAGCGCCAGCTGGCTGATCTGATGGTCGATTTCCTGCAGGTCCATGTAGAACTCGTTCATCCACAGGGTAGCGCGCTTGCCAACGGTGGTCAGCTGGGCGGGCTGGCAGTGGGTGTAAGCCAGGCAGGGCATATCCTTGTACTGCTCGGCAAAATCAGCCAGGTTGGCCAGCACGCCGATCAGCTTTTTGCGCACCAGCTGCAGGCCTTCGCGCATGATGATGACATCGGTGTTATCGCCAACATAGCAGCTGGTAGCACCCAGGTGGATGATGCCCTTTGCCTTGGGGCACTGCAGGCCGTAAGCGTAAACATGGCTCATGACATCGTGGCGCACCAGCTTTTCGCGGGCAGCGGCTTCCTCGTAATTGATGTCATCCTTGTGGGCTTCCAGCTCGGCAATCTGTTCATCGGTAATATCCAGGCCCTGCTTCTGTTCGGCCTTGGCCAGCGCGATCCACAGCTTGCGCCAGGTGCGGAACTTGTTATCGTCCGAGAAAGTGTACTGCATCTCATCGGAAGCATAACGGGTGGAAAACGGAGAAATATAACGATCATGTGCCATTGGTCGGGTTTCCTTTCTTACAGCATGTCTTACAGTTTGAAGTAGTTCACGCCGCCTTCAAAAATCGGCTGGTACTTGTCGCCGGTAACGTTTTTGTACAGGTTTTCGCCGCTGCGTTCGGAATGGCCCATCTTGCCGAATACGCGGCCGTCCGGGCTGGTAATGCCCTCAATGGCCAGCACAGACCCGTTGGGGTTGTAGCGCATATCCATGGTGGGCACGCAGTTCAGGTCAACGTACTGGGTGGCAACCTGGCCGTTGTTGATCAGTTGCTGCAGCAGACCATCGTTGCAGACAAAGCGGCCTTCGCCGTGGCTGATGGCGATCAGGTGCTCATCATCCACATTGCATTCGCTCAGCCAGGGGCTCTTGTTGGAAGCCACGCGGGTGCGCACCAGCATGCTCTGGTGGCGGTGGATGGTGTTAAAGGTCAGGGTCGGGTCGTTCTCAGTAATCGGGCGGATCTCGCCGTAAGGCACAAGGCCCAGCTTGATCAATGCCTGGAAGCCGTTGCAGATGCCCAGTGCCAGGCCGTCACGCTGGTTCAGCAGGCGGTTGACGGCATCGGCCACAGCCGGGTTGCGGAAGAACGCCGCAATGAACTTGGCAGAACCGTCCGGCTCGTCGCCGCCGGAGAAACCGCCCGGCAGCATCAAAATCTGGCTCTGGTCGATCTCTTTCACCAGGGCTTCGCAGCTGGCAGCAACATCGGCGGGGGTCAGGTTCTTCAGCACCAGAATGTGCGGGTCGCCGCCGGCGCGGCGGAATGCGCGTGCGGTGTCATATTCGCAGTTGGTGCCGGGGAACACGGGGATGATAACGCGCGGGGTGGCCAGGCGCACAGCCGGGGCAACGCGCTGGAAGCAGTTGACCTTGTATTCCAGCGGCTTGACTTCCTCGCCAGCCTTGAGGTAGGGGAAGACGGGCTGCAGCTTTGCTTCCCAAACATCCTGCAGGTGCTGCAGGTCGATGTTTTCACCGTTGGCGTTGATGACGTAATCCACGGTGGTGGAGCCGAGGAACTCACCAGCGGAAGCATCCAGCAGTTCCAGAATAACTGCGCCATAGCAGGGCTTGAACAGGTCGTCCAGTTTGATATCGCGGCTCAGGGACAGGCCCACGTGGTTGCCGACGCACATCTTGAACAGTGCTTCGGCAACACCGCCGTAACCCGGCGTTGCTGCGGCCAGCACCTTGCCCTCATCGATCATCTGCTCCACGATCTTGTAGATGGAAAGCAGGCTGCCAATCTCCGGCATGCCGTCCTTGTACTGCGGCTTCAGGATGACAACGGAGCTGTTGGCTTTCTTGAACTCAGGGCTCATGACATTGGCGGTGTTGCCAATGGCGGTGGCAAAGCTGACCAGCGTGGGGGGAACATCCAACCCTTCAAAGCTGCCGGACATACTGTCCTTGCCGCCGATGGAAGCAATGCCAAGGCCCATTTGGGCATCCAGCGCGCCAAGCAGGGCGGCCAGCGGCTTGCCCCAGCGTTCGGGGGCAGTGTTCAGGTGCTCGAAATATTCCTGGAAGGTCAGGTACATATCCTTGTGGCGGAACCCGGCGCAAACCAACTTGGTTACGCTTTCCACAACGGCCATGTAAGCGCCGCGGTAGGGGTCTGCTTCCGTCAGATAGGGATTGAAGCCCCAGGCCATGCCGGAGCAGGTGGTGGTTTCGCCATCCACCGGCAGCTTGGCAGCCATGGCCATGGTGGGGGTCAGCTGGTATTTGCCGCCGTAAGGCATCAGCACGGTGGAAGCACCGATGGTGGAGTCAAACCGCTCGCCCAGGCCTTTCTGGCTGCAGACGTTCAGGTCGCCGACCAGGTTTTCCAGCTTTTCGGCAAAGGTGGAACCGGCCCACTGGGGCTGCCATACCGTGCCGGGCAGAACATGCACATCAGCATGGCGCTCGGCACCGTTGGAGTTCAGGAACTCGCGGGAAAGGTCCACGATGGCAACGCCGTTCCAGTTTTCGCGCATCCGCTTTTCCTCGGTAACGGTGGCAACCACGGTGGCTTCCAGGTTTTCCTCGTTGGCAAGGGCAATGAACTTATCGGCATCCTCGGCAGCAACGGCAACAGCCATGCGCTCCTGGCTTTCGCTGATGGCCAGCTCGGTGCCGTCCAGGCCCTCGTATTTCTTGGTTACTTTGTTCAGGTCAATGTTCAGGCCGTCGGCCAGCTCGCCGATGGCAACGGAAACACCGCCTGCGCCAAAGTCGTTGCAGCGCTTGATCATGCGGCAGGCGTCCTCGCGGCGGAACAGGCGCTGCAGCTTACGCTCGATGGGGGCGTTGCCTTTCTGCACCTCGGCACCGCAGGTTTCCAGACTGGTCAGCTTGTGGGCCTTGCTGGAACCGGTAGCGCCGCCAATGCCGTCACGGCCGGTGCGGCCGCCCAGCAGGATGATCGCATCGCCGGGCTGGGGCTCTTCACGGCGGACATGGCTGGCCGGGGTAGCGCCCACAACGGCGCCGATCTCCATGCGCTTTGCCACATAGCCGGGGTGGTACAGTTCAGCAACCTGGCCGGTGGCAAGGCCGATTTGGTTGCCGTAGCTGGAATAACCGGCAGCGGCGGTGGTAACCAGCTTGCGCTGGGGCAGCTTGCCGGGCATGGTCTCGGCAACCGGCTTCAGCGGGTCGCCAGCGCCGGTCACGCGCATGGCCTGATAAACATAGCTGCGGCCGGACAGCGGGTCACGGATAGCACCGCCGATGCAGGTGGCAGCGCCGCCAAACGGCTCGATCTCGGTGGGGTGGTTGTGCGTCTCGTTCTTGAAGAGGAACAGCCAATCCTGCAGCTCGCCGTCCACATCGCACTTAATCTTGACGGTGCAGGCGTTGATCTCTTCGCTCTCGTCCAGATTCTGCAGAATGCCGCGCTGTTTCAGGGCTTTGGCACCGATGGTGGCCAAATCCATCAGGGTGCGGTTCTTTTTGTCGCGGCCGGTCTCGGCACGCAGGGCCATGTAACGGTCAAATGCAGCCTGCACAACTTCGTCATCGATCTTGACATCGTTCAGGATGGTGCCGAAGGTGGTGTGGCGGCAGTGGTCAGACCAGTAGGTATCGATCAGGCGGATCTCGGTAATGGTCGGGTCGCGCTGTTCGGATTTGAAGTAGTTCTGGCAGAACACAATGTCGGCATGGTCCATGGCCAGGCCTTTTTCATTGCGGAAGTTTTCCAGTGCAGCATCATCCAAAGCGCAGAAGCCGTTCAGGGTTTCCACAGCGGTGGGCACGGCAAATTCCATTTTCAGGGTATCGCGGGTGTCCAGGCTGGCCTCGCGGGCTTCCACCGGGTTGATGACGTACTTCTTGATGGCTTCCAGGTCCTCTGCGCTCAGCTCGCCGTCCAGCAGGTAGATGCGGGCGCTGCGCACCGCCGGGCGCTCGCCCTGGCGCAACAGCTGGATGCACTCGGAGGCAGAGTCTGCACGCTGGTCAAACTGGCCGGGCAGATACTCCACAGCGAACACCGTCTTGGCGGCGGGCAGCTCGGTATAGGTCACATCGACCGGCGGTTCGCTGAACACGGTGGGGATGGCTTTCTCAAACAGGTCGCGGTCAATGCCTTCCACATCATAGCGGTTCAGCAGGCGCAGGTCTTTCAGGCCCTTGATGCCAACCAGCTCAACCAGTTCATGCTTCAGGCCCTGGGCTTCGCCGTCAAAGCCGGGCTTTTTTTCTACATAAATGCGGTAAACCATTCTTGTTTAACCCTCCTGTGCTTTCATTGCCGCAAGGGCACGGGCACCAATATCACTGCGGCGGTGCAGTTTGTCAAAATGGATGCAGTCGGCAGCGGCGTAAGCCTTTTTCAGGGCTTCGGGCAGGGTGGCGGCGGTTGCCGTTACACCCAGCACGCGGCCGCCGCTGGTAACCAGCTTGCCATCCTTGATGGCGGTACCGGCATGGTACACGGTCACATCGGCGGCGCCGGGCACCTGGCCGTTCTCCAGGCCGGTGATTTCCTTGCCCTTTTCATAGGCAACGGGGTACCCGCCGGAAGCCAGCACCACGCAGGCAGCAGCGCCATCGCTGAACTTGACTTCGGCCTTATCCAGCGTGCCGTTGGTGCAGGCCTGCATCACGGCCAGCAGGTCACTTTCCAGCAGGGGCAGCACCACCTGGGTTTCGGGGTCGCCAAAGCGGCAGTTGTATTCAATCACCTTGGGGCCGTCCGGGGTCAGCATCAGGCCAAAGTACAGGCAGCCCTTAAAGGGGCAGCCTTCTGCCTGCATGGCGGCAACCGTGGGCAGGAAAATCTTCTCCATGCACTCGGCGGCAATGGCGGGGGTATAGCAGGGGTTGGGGGCAACAGTGCCCATGCCGCCGGTGTTCAGGCCCTCGTCATGGTCCAAAGCGCGCTTGTGGTCCATGCTGGAAACCATCGGCTTGACGGTTTTGCCGTCACAGAAAGACAGCACGCTGACTTCCGGCCCGGTCAAAAATTCTTCCACCACAACATGGTTGCCGGAAGTGCCAAACTTTTTGTCCAGCATGATTTCCTTTACGCCATCGGCGGCTTCCTGCTCGTTCTGGCAGATCAGCACGCCCTTGCCCAGTGCCAGGCCGTCCGCCTTGATCACAACGGGGTACTTGTCCTTGCTGCGGATGTAATCCATCACCTTGGCGGGGTCGTCAAAGGTTTCATAATCGGCGGTGGGAATGCCGTATTTCTTCATCAGGTCCTTGCTGAACACCTTGCTGGCCTCAATGCGGGCGGCAGCGGCATCCGGGCCAAAAGCGGGGATACCCACCTTGGCCAAAGCGTCCACCATGCCAAGGGCAAGGGGATCGTCCTGTGCAACAACAACATAATCAAAGGCTTCTGCCTTGGCAAAGGCGACCATGGCGTCTACATCCGTTGCAGGGATATTTTTGCAGGTAGCATCGTACCCAATGCCGCCGTTGCCGGGGGCACACCAGATTTCGCCGCAGTCGGGACTTTTTTTCAGCGCGCGGATAATGGCGTGTTCACGCCCGCCGCCGCCAACAACCAGAATTTTCATGGCAAACTCCTTAGCTTGAAATGAAAAAAGAATAATGAATAAAGAATAATGAAGGTGGACCGCGTTGCTGCGCACCGCTTAAAAAATATTAGAACTCTAATATCCAAAACCGTGCCGCTTGCGGCACACCTTCATTCTTAATTATTCTTTATTCTTTATTATTTAGCAAAAACTTCGTTTTTGCTTAGTGGTGGAACAGCCGGATGCCGCAGAACGCCATGGCAATGCCGTACTTGTTGCAGGTGGCAATTACCTGGTCATCGCGGATGGAGCCGCCCGGCTGCACAATGGCGGTCACGCCGCTGCGGCGGGCACGCTCGATGTTATCCCCAAAGGGGAAGAATGCGTCACTGCCCAGGGCAACATTCGTTACCTTGCTCAGCCAGGCTTTCTTTTCCTCGGCGGTCAGCAGGGCAGGCTGCACGGTAAAGGTTTCGGCCCAAACGTCATCCCCAATCACATCCTCCGGGGTATCGCCGATATAAACATCAATGGCGTTATCGCGGTTGGGCTTGGAGATATCATCGCGGAACGGTAGATCCAGCACCTTGGGCATATGGCGCAGCTGCCAGTTGTCGGCTTTCTGGCCTGCCAGGCGGGTGCAGTGGATGCGGCTCTGCTGGCCTGCGCCGACACCGATGGTCTGGCCGTCCTGCACATAGCAGACGGAGTTGGACTGGGTGTATTTCAGCACGATCAGGCTCATGATCAGATCGCGCTTCTGGGCGTCGGTTACCGTCTTGTTCTCGGTCACAAAGTTCTGCAGCATGGTATCCACGCTGATCTCCAGGTCCTGGCGGCCCTGCTCAAAGGTAACGCCGAACACGGTGCGGCGCTCCAGCGGGGCGGGGGTGTAATCCGGGTCAATGGCAACGATGTTGTAGTTGCCTTTCTTTTTGGATTTCAGCACTTCCAGGGCATCGGCATCATAGCCGGGGGCGATAATGCCATCCGAAACTTCATGCTGGATCAGCTTGGCGGTGGCAAGGTCGCACACATCAGACAGGGCAATCCAGTCGCCAAAGCTGGACATACGGTCCGCACCGCGGGCGCGGGCGTAAGCGCAGGCCAGGGGAGAAAGCTCTGCCTCTGCACTAATATGATACATCTTTCTCAGCGTTTCGTCCAGTGGCAGACCAATGGCAGCACCGGCGGGGGAAACATGCTTGAAGCTGGCGGCGGCGGGCTGGCCCAGGGCTTTTTTCAGGTCGCGCACCAGCTGGTAGCTGTTGAACGCATCCAGGAAGTTGATATAGCCCGGCTTGCCGTTCAGAATGGTAACGGGCAGGTCAGAACCGTCTGCCATAAAAATGCGGGCAGGCTTCTGGTTGGGGTTGGTGCCGTATTTCAGCTGGAATTCGTTCATAAGTTCAGCCCTCCACCGTGTTGTATTTGTTCAGGATTACATCTTCATAATCGCCGGTTTCCAGTGTGATGGCACGCACAAACAGGCTGACCTTGTTGTCTTCGTTCAGGGCTTCCCACAGTTTCCCGGCAAATTCGTCGGCATCGTTCTGGTCCAGCGTCACGCGCAGCGGCTCACCGGCAAAGCTGGGGATGGGGGAACCGTTTTTCTGGTAGGTGGTGATCAGCTGGCCCTCGCCTGCAACGGGCTGCGGGTAATCAAAGGTCTGGCGCTGCACGCTGGCGGGGCTGCCATCGCAGCTTTTTAGGATGCTCAGCTTGTAGCCGCCGCGGCGCATATCCACAACGCCGGAAATGCGGGGGGTAAAATTGGGGGCATCGTCCTCAAAGGTGCGGGTGGCAAGGGCGGCCTCAAAGCCGTAACCGGGGAACAGGTTATCCCGCATGTAGCGGTAAATGGTATCCGTCTGGTCGCCGTTGGTCACGATGGTGGTATCGTTCAGGGTCAGAACGGGGTTATAGATGATCAGGTGGGGATCTTCCAGCTTGGCGGGGTCTGCGGCCACTGTGCGGATGCCGCCGGGGATGGCGTCAAACACGCGGTTGCGGCTGTTGGCGCTGCGGCCCATGATCCAGTAAGCAATCATGGCCTTGGTGCCGTCCGGCGAACGGCCGATGCAGATGCCGCGGCCGGGGTACTCGTTACCGGCCAGATAAGTATAAAGATTCTTTTTCATGCGGGAATCCTCCTTGTTCGGTCAGGCTTCGCCATTGCACACCATGGCAATGGCCTGGGGCAGCAGCTTCCATTCGGCTTCCACCATCACGCGCTTCTGCAGCACTTCGGGGGTATCGCCGGGCTGCACTTCCACGGCTTTTTGCAGCAGGATGGGCCCGCCGTCACACACTTCGTTGACAAAGTGGACGGTAGCGCCGGTCACTTTCACGCCGCGCTTCAGCGCTTCCTCATGCACTTTCAGGCCATAGTAACCGGGGCCGCAAAAGCTGGGGATCAGGCTGGGGTGGATATTCAGGATGCGGTTGGGGTAAGCGGCAATCACGCTGGGGCCCAGCACGCTCAAAAATCCGGCCAGAACCACCAGCTCAATGCCATGGTCTTTCAGCACACCCAGCAGGGCGGCATCAAACTCCTCGCTGGTGGCGTAATCTTTGCGGCGCACCACGGCGGTTTCCACACCGAAGTTTGCAGCGCGCTCCAGCGCATACACGCCGGGCTTGCTGGCAACCACCAGGGTCACCTTGCCGTTGGGGTTCTCCCCGCGGCGTTCGCTTTCCAGGATGGCCTGCAGGTTGGTGCCGCCGCCGGAAACCAGCACAGCAATCTTCATCATACCAGCTGCACCCCGCTGCCTTCGCCGATCACGCCAAGGCGGTAGGCATCCTCGCCGTTGGCCTTCAGGATCTCAATGGCCTTATCGGCATCCTCGGCAGCCACGGTCAGGATCATGCCGACGCCCATGTTGAAGGTGTTGAACATATCGCGCTCCGGGATGTTGCCCTCTTTGGCCAGCACATCAAACAGCACGGGGGTGCGCACATCGCTCTTCTTGATCACAGCGCAGCAGCCGGCTTTCAGGCTGCGGGGAATATTCTCGTAAAAGCCGCCGCCGGTAATGTGGGAAACACCCTTGACGGTAACTTCCTTCATCACAGCCAGCACGGGCTTGACGTAAATCTTGGTGGGGGCCAACAGGGCTTCGCCAAGGGTCTTGTCCATGCCGTCATAGGTCTTTTTCAGCACATCAGGGTTGTTCTCCAGGTCAAAGATCTTGCGCACCAGGGAGAAGCCGTTGGAGTGCACACCGGTGGAAGGCAGGGCGATGATCACATCGCCGGGCTGCATGGTGGAATTGTCCAGGATCTTGCTCTTGTCCACAGCACCCACGGTAAAACCGGCCAGGTCGTATTCGTCTTCCGGGTAAAAACCGGGCATCTCAGCGGTTTCGCCGCCAACCAGGGCACAGCCTGCCTGCACGCAGCCTTCGGCCACACCAGCAACCAGTTCGGCAATGCGCTCCGGCACGTTTTTGCCGCAGGCAATGTAATCCAGGAACACCAGCGGCTTGGCACCGGCGCAGATCACATCGTTCACGCACATGGCAACGCAGTCAATGCCAACGGTGTCATGCTTGTTCATGTACTGGGCAATACGCAGCTTGGTGCCAACGCCGTCCGTGCCGGAAATCAGCACGGGGTGGGGCATATCGGTGCAGTCCAGCTCAAACAGGCCGCCAAAGCCGCCCAGGCCGCCAATGCAGTGCTCGTTCATGGTGCGGGCAACGTGCTGCTTCATCAGGTCAACTGCCTTGTAACCGGCGGTAATATCAACACCAGCGGCAGCATAGCTTGCAGAATAGCTTTTTTCCATTATGTTTCTCTCCTTATCAGCTTACAGGCGTTTTTTGGTCTGGGACTGGCTCAGGGGTTTATCGTATACAATGTCCATGGTTTCGTTGGGGGCGGGCACCGGGTAAGTGCCGGTAAAGCAGCCGGTGCAGAACCCGCAGCTGCTGTGGATGGCCAGCTGGGTCACATGCTCCACGCTCAGGTAGCCCAGGGAATCAGCCCCCACAATTTCCCGGATCTCTTCCACCGTATGGCCGGTGGCGATCAGGTTCTTTTCGTCCGGAATGTCGGTGCCGAAATAGCAGGGGTGGGCAAACGGCGGGGCCGAAATGCGGTAGTGTACTTCCTTGGCACCGGCATCGCGCAGCAGCTTGATGGTGCGGGCGCTGGTGGTGCCGCGCACGATGGAGTCATCCACCAGCACAACGCGCTTGCCCGCAACGGTGGAAGAAATGGCGTTCAGCTTGATGCGCACGCTGCTTTCACGCTGGGCCTGGGAGCCCTGGATGAACGTGCGGCCCACATATTTGTTTTTGATAAAGCCCACGCCATAGGGGATACCGCTTTCCTGCGCATAGCCAAGGGCGGCATCCAGGCCGGAATCTGGCGCACCGATGACAACATCGGCTTCCACCGGGTGTTCCTGCGCCAGAAAGCGTCCGGCCTGCAGGCGGGCATCATGCACGCAGGTGCCCTCAATGAGGGAATCGGGGCGGGCAAAATAAATGTACTCAAACACGCACATCGTGTGCGGTGCGGTGCCGCAGTGGGTGCGGATGGTGCGCAGGCCGGTGTAGTCTGCCACCACAATCTCGCCGGGCAGCACATCGCGCACAAAGCGGGCACCCACAGCATCCAGCGCGCAGGATTCCGAAGCAAAAGCCCAGCCGGAACCATCCGGCAGCTGGCCGATGCAGAGCGGGCGGAAGCCGTTGGGGTCGCGCGCGGCGATCAGTTTTGTGTGGGTCATGATGACCAGGCTGTAAGCGCCCACGATCTGCTCCATCGTGCGGCAGACAGCCGTTTCAATATCCGGGCTGATCAGACGGTTCTGGGTCAGCAGATAGCCGATGACCTCGGTATCCGAAGTGCCGTGGAAGATCGAACCGTTCATTTCCAGCTTGTGGCGCAGCTGGGGAGCGTTGGTCAGGTTGCCGTTGTGGCAGATGGCCATGGCGCCCTTGCAATGGTGCAGGACCATGGGCTGGGCGTTGGCGCGGGTGCGCTGGCCGCTGGTGGCGTAACGCACATGGCCGGTGGCCATCTTGGCATCCTGCGGCAGGTCAGCCAGCACACGCGGGGTGAACACCTCGCTGACAAGGCCGAGGTCGCGGTAGCCGGTCAGCACGCCGTCCACATTCAGGGCAATGCCGCAGCTTTCCTGGCCGCGGTGCTGTAGGGCATACAGCGCGCTGTACACGGCGCTGACCATGTTGGTCTTGCCGGTGGAATCATAGATACCGAATACGCCGCATTCTTCATGCAGTGCTTCGGCGGGACAAAGTTCCTTCATTCCGTTCTCCGTTTCCTGTTTCAAACGATGGCAGGGTGCACCGGAAGAGCGAACGGCGGTTCCAGTACACCCTGAACATTGGCGGGACTAAGTTCGGTTCAATCAGCCCAGCAGGCGCTTCATAACTTCCTGGTAGGCATCGGCTTCACCGCCAAGGTTGCGGCGGAACAGGTCCTTATCCAGGTGGGCACCAGTGGTTGCATCCCAGAAACGGCAGGTATCCGGGCTGATCTCGTCAGCCAGAATGATGGTGCCGTCAGACAGGCGGCCGAACTCCAGCTTGAAGTCCACCAGGCGGATGTTGGCTTCCAGCATGATCTTCTTCAGCACTTCGTTGACCTTGAATGCGTACTTGGCGATGGTGTCCAGCTCTTCCTGGGTGGCCAGGTCAAGGGCCAGGGCGTAATAATGGTTGATGAACGGGTCGTGCAGGTCGTCGTTCTTGTAGCTGTACTCCAGAATGGGGGTCTTGAACACCTTGCCCTCGGGCACGCCCATGCGCAGGCTGAAGTGGCCGGCGGCAACGTTGCGGATGATGACTTCCAGAGGAACGATCTGAACCTTCTTGACCAGGGTATCGCGGTCGTTCAGCTCCTCAACATAGTGGGTGGGGATGCCCTCTTTTTCCAGCTTCTGCATCAGAGCGTTGGACAGCTTGTTGTTGACAATGCCCTTGTCGCGGATGGTGCCCTTCTTTTCGCCGTCGCCGGCGGTGGCATCGTCCTTGTAATGAACCATAACGATTTCAGGGTCAGAAGTTGCGAATACCTGCTTAGCTTTGCCTTCGTACATCTGTTCTTTAATTTCAACGTTCATTGTAATACGCTCCTTTATATTCTTTCATGAATTGATTTATGGAATCCTTTTTATAAAAGGGATAAAACAACAGCAAATCAAACCGGGATGTTTCAGGGATACCCTGCGTTACATGGCTGCGGCTTCGGCAGCGATGGCGGCATCCTTTTTGGCGATGGCGGCGGCGGTGTCGGCGCGGAACTGGTCCAGCTTGGCGGCCAACTCATCATCGGCAACAGCCAGGATGGCAACGGCCAGGTAAGCGGCGTTCTTGGCACCGTTCAGGGCAACCGTGGCAACCGGGAAGCCGGAAGGCATCTGCACGGTAGCAAGCAGAGCATCCAGGCCGTCCATGGCGCCGCCCTTCATCGGGATGCCAACCACCGGCAAAGTGGTGTTGGCGGCAAAGGCGCCGGCCAGGTGGGCCGCCATACCGGCAGCGCACAGGATAACGCCGTAACCATTGGCGCGGGCAGATTTTGCAAAGGCAGCGGCGGCTTCCGGCGTGCGGTGGGCGGAAAGGATGTGTGCCTCAAACGGTACATCGAAATCTTTCAGCACCCCGCAGGCACCTTTTACAACCGGCCAGTCACTGTCAGAACCCATGATGATGGCAACCTTTTTACGGTTCGGCATGTTACAGATCCTCCTTCAAAAAATAAGAGCGCGGTGTACACGGGTACACTGCGCTTATACAAGGCTATTCTGCTTATAATACACCGCATGGAGAACACAGCTGCGCAAACCGACCGGGAATGGTCCGAAAAGATTCGTGTAATGCACAAAGCCGCCCTCCATCCTTAATGTATGGCTGGATCCCCCGGCGGGCTGTGTACAAAACCGCACACAAAATGCCCATACGGAAAATCTCTGTAATTAAAGTGTAAAGCGTGCGGCGCAAAAAAGCAAGAGCCAAAACTTTTTTTGTCGCACTTCCTATTGTGCTTAAAATAAGATAGGGCTTTTTGTCAAAGTTGATGGAGAAAAATGGGGTGAAGTATGACTTTTTTGGCAAGGATTTTTGTGCTATAATAGCCATACCAGAAAATACTGCCACAAGGCAGAACGGGAAAGGGGTATCGCAATGAAATTGTTCCACACGGCCCTTGTGCTTGGCAAGGGCGGCTTTGGCACACAGCTGGGGGAAATGCTGGCGGAAGCCGGCGGCTATTCCCGTATTTTGTACCTGGATGACCAGGCACCGGACGCTGCGGGCAAACTGGCGGATTACCTGGACCCCACCATCCGGGAACGCTGCACCGCAGCTTTTGTGGGCCTTGGCAACAATGAACTGCGGCTGCAATGGCTGCAAAAGCTGGTGGCTGCGGGCTACCAGACCCCGGTGTTTGAACACCCGGCGGCAGAAGTATGCAGCAGCGCAGCCCTGGGGGCCGGAACCGTGGTGCTGCCGTTTGCCTTTGTGGGCGCAGGGGCCAAAGTGGGGGCAGGGTGCATCATCAATGCCGGTGCCATTGTGGACCATAACGCCGTGCTGGAAGACGGCGTGCATGCTGCCCCCCGCGCAACCATCAAAGCCGGGGCAACCGTGGAACGCTGCACGAAAGTGGACAGCGGTGAAATTATCCGCAGCCCATGGGAAAAATAATGCAGCTGCGCGGAACCGGCAGCCAAACAATGCAGGCAGAATTTTGAAAAAAGCGGCCCCGCAATTTGGGTATATTGCGGCATTGCATGGCATATAAAAACAGGGTATAATAGTTGCACAGTGAATGACCGCCGGAAAAGCAAAAGGGGGAAGATAACCATGACGAAAGAGGATCTGCAGCAAATATCGGAATTGATGACCAGTGCGCTGGCACCGATTCATACCCATTTGAATCAAATTGATAAACGCCTGGATGCGATAGAAACCCGCCTGGACAGAGTAGAGACCCGTTTGGATAACATGGAAACCCGTCTGGAACGAGTGGAAACTCGCCTGGATTGTGTAGAAAAACGTCTGGACAACGTGGAATCCCGCCTGGATTCCATGGCCGAAGATATTGCCGAAATCAAAGAGGATGCCGCCATTACCCGCACCGCATGCAACACCCTGATTGAATGGACCGAGCACGCAAGTGCCGTGGTGCAGGTGCCGTACCCTTACCGCAGAGCGGAATGATCGGCAGTTGACACTTTCACTTTCTCACACTTCTTATTTTCCCCTTGATAATAAACGAACATAAAAACCAGCCGCCTGCCGTGCAGCAATGCACAAAGCAGGCGGCTGTTTTTATCGTTGAAAGTGAGTTGACTGTGAAAGGTGAAAAAACGGGAGGAAAACAGGTGGTGAAAGAAGCAGAACGCTTACCCAGCGTTTTCAACGTTCTCCTCACCGTCCACCGGCAGGCTGGTGCGCGGGGTCACGCTGGTGGGGTCGGGCAGGGTGTTGTTTTCCACATCCTGCAATACCTGCGGCACACCGGGAAAGAACTTGGCGATACCGCTGCCCTTGCAGTGCAGGCCATCAAAAAAGTCGGTCTCATCCAGCCCCTCAATGCAGGTGGGGTCGTAACTGCCGTACAGCGGAATGTTGTGGTCATGCGCGTACTGGCGGATCCAGTTTTCGGTTTCAAAAAAGCCCTGATGCTGGTCGGTTTCGGTCAGCAAAAAGTCATACAGGTACGGGTGCCAGGGGGATAGAGCCAAAATCACCGTGGTGCCCTGACTTTGCGCATACTGGATGAACTTGTCGAACGCTTCTTCCTGCTTGGGGGAAAGCGAGTCAAACCCTTCCATATGTACGCTGTTGAACGTGGGGCAGGCTTCGGCGGCAAGGGCACGCACCTGGTCGGTGTTGGCATCCCGGAATGCGGGGTCATACAGCACGCTGCCGTCGGAGCGCTTGATGGTGGTGGGCTGCTCGTAAGGGTCGCCGTCCACCGGATTGAAGTCAATGGGGTTGCCGTCGTCATCCGTCACAACGCTCTGGCCGCGGTTCTTTAAGTAATAGTCCACATTTCCCTGGAAGTAAGCCGGTTCCACCAGCGCTTTCCACAGCGCCACGCGGTCCTCTTCCTCATAGTCGGTTTCAACGCCAAGGACTTTTGTCAAAAATTCGTTGTACAGCTCCACATCGGCACGCTTATCAAAAGCGGCTTCGTCTCCGTACAGCACCCAGGGATCCACACTCCAGATCAGTACCTTGGGCGCTTTGCCGTAACAGACCATCTTGTAATAGCTGGTCATGTTATCGCGCACATCTGCGCCGGTAACACCCATGTTGAAAAAGCTGTCGGATCCGACAAGTTCCCGCGTGAACTGCAATACGCGGCTGGAGCCAATGCCGATCACTTCCGGGGTGTCCGGAACATCCTGTGCAAACAGCTGAACGACCTCACGCTCGATTTCGTTCATCTGCTCAAAGTTGCTCACATCATAGCCCTGTAGCATCAGGTCCACAATGCGGCGGGGGGCAAGCTCGCCCTGAAACAGGCCGCTGCGGTCCACCGTATAGCTGAACCAGACCATGAAAACCAGAATGGGAACAAACAGGGCAAACTTGAACAGCGTTTTGCTGCCAAAGTATAACCGGCGGACCAAACCATGCAAAAAGCGGATGAAGATATTTGGCTTTTTGGGGCGTTTGCGCGGTGGGGGAACGGATTTTTTTCGCTTTGTGGTGGGCGCTGCTTTGCGGGCCGGGGCGGCAACAGCGCTGCGGCTGACCCTTTGGGTGCCGTGCGGGGCGGAAGCAGAGGTCTGTGTTGGCATAATTGATCTCCCTCCCCGTTAAAATTGCTGGTAAATAAACGCCGACTGCCCAAACGCGGCAAAGAACAAGATAGATACCGCAGCGGCATAATAAACCGTCCAGCGCAGCACAAAGCACTGCTTGCGGATCCAGCGGGCAACATTGTTGCCGTTGTGTTCCATGGCCAGTACAATGGCGGTGCCGCAGGTCAGCACCACCGGCAGGCGGCCGTCAATGCCGCTGCTGGTGACCAGGTTGGCAACGCTTTGCCAACCTGCCGCAAAGCCGCCCTGCCAGCCCTGCAGCATCCCGGCGAATACCTCACCGGGGGCGGCGTTATAAATGGCGGAAGCAAAGTACACCATCGTAAAGCTGAACAGCAGGTAGGTGATGCAGCGCTGGATAAAGGTCTGCACGGCAGGCTCCCGGTACAGCGGGTTATAGCGCCACAGCACTTTGCGCGGGGCTTTGGTCAGCTGGGCAATGACTGAAATCACTCCGCACGCAATGCCCCATTCCAGATAGCGCAGGTCAGCCCCGTGCCACAGGCCGCTGACGGCAAACACGATCAGCGTGTTCAGCATATGGCGCACCACATTGCAGCGGCTGCCGCCAAGGGGAATGTAGATATAATCCCGCAGCCAGCCGGTCAGGCTCATGTGCCAGCGCTGCCACAACCCGGCAAAGCTGGTGGCCTCAAACGGGCTGTGGAAGTTCTCCAGCAGGTCATACCCCAGAATGCGGGCAGCACCGATGGCGATATCGCAGCAGCCGGAAAAATCCAGGTAAAGCCGCAGACTGAACAGCAGGGTGGCAGCCACCAGGTTGGGACCATTCATCTCAGCGGGGGTATCGTACACCATCTTGATGTACAGGTTCATGTTGTCCGCCAGGACCATCTTTTTGGTGTAGCCCCACAGCATGCGGAACGCACCGCCCGCGCAGCGGGTGTAGCTGAACCGGCGGGATTTGTGGATCTGCGGCCGAAAATGGGGGTACCGCTCAATGGGGCCGGTGGTCATGGTGGGGAAAAAGCTGACGAACAGCGCATAATGCAGCGGGTTCAGCTCCACCTTGCAGCGGCGCTTGTATACATCAATGGTGTAGCTGAGCGCAGCAAGGGTAAAATAACCCAGGCCCAGCGGGGTGACCATATCCGTGCGGGGCTGCAATACCGTGCCGCCCAGGATATCCGTGGCGAACAGGTTCCAGTATTTGTAATAGAACAAAAGCCCCACACAGGTGAACACCGCCAAAAGCAGAAAAATCACCCGCACGGGACGTACCCGGCATTTGCCGATCACCAGCCCGCAGCCCCATGTGACCAGCGTTGCCGCAATCAAAACCGGTACCAGCAGGCGGTCGTTGGCCCCCCAGCAGTAAAACAGGTAGCTGGCAGCCAGCAGGCAGTAAGGGCGCAGAACACGGGGCAGGGTATAGTTCAAAAGCGCCACTGCCGCAAAAAAGCCAAGAAATAGCAGTGTTGTCAGTTCCATCCTCAAACTCCTTTGGCGGGGTTATTTGCCGCTGAGTTTTTTCTCCAAATCCCGCACGCGCTTTTCCAGGATGGCATTTTCCTGGGTAAGGCGTTTGCACTTATCCGCAAGCTGGCTGACGCCGATGCTTAAACTGAGCAGCACCAGCAGCACAAAGCAGAACATGAGCATAAATACCAGGTTGACCGGCATTTGTACATCCAGCAGATCGCGCAGGACATAAACAACATAGGGGAATACCGCAAAGATGACAAGAACCACGGCCAGGGCCAGCCAGAGCAGGCTGTATTTCACGCTCATTTGGCCTTTTTTCAGCAACGCAAAAATAATCAGCAGCAGGATGGCCGCACCCAAAATCATAAAAAACTGGAAATGTGCCGTCATGGGCGTTGCGCCTCCTTATTTGCTTTTCGGCTGGTGGATTTTCTTGATGGAAAGGCGGTCAATGATCAAAGACAGGGAAACCTTGATCATGTAATACGCGCTCTTAAAACTGCGAATGCTGGAAACGCCGCCCTGACGTTCTTTCATGACGACCGGGGCTTCGCCCACGCGGAACCCGGCCAGTGTGGCGGCCAGAATGGCTTCCGGCTCCGGATAATCCGAAGCATAATGCTCCGCAAAATAGGCGGTCATCTGGGCACCGGTAGCGCGGAACCCGCTGGTGACATCCAGGATGCGCTGACCACAGAGAATATGGATGAGCCAGCTTAAAAAGCGAATGCCGACCCGGCGCATAAAGCTTGTCTGGAAGCCTTCACACTTGATAAAGCGGCTGCCGATGCACATATCCAGTTTGCCGTCCAATACAGGCTGGACGACCTGCATCAGATAAGCGGGGTCGTGCTGGCCGTCACCGTCCATCTGCACGGCAACATCATAGCCGTTGGCGCGGGCATAGCGGTAGCCGCACTGCACGCCGCCGCCAATGCCAAGGTTGACCGGCAGATCCAAAAACGGGTAGCCATGTTCCGCCAGCAATTCGGCCGAGCGGTCGGTGGAACAATCGTTGATGATCAAAAAGTCAACCTGCGGGCAGGTGGCACGCAGGCGTTCCACGGTGCTGACGATGTTGGCTTCCTCATTATAACAGGGAATGATAACAAGAATTTTGGCAGGGTGATTCAAAAGGGCACCTCACATCAGGGGAACAGCCGGTTTGGCATCAAACGCGGCCTTCCAATATAAAATGTTCCAGTTTGCGCAGCAGCTCGCTGCGGCGGTAGTGCGCAAGATAATATTCCTTGGCACTCTGGCCCATGGCGGCGCGCTGGGCGGCATCCATGCGGGTCAGCGCCAGCAGGTTGTCCGCCAGGGCGGCGGCATCGCAGGCAGGGGAGCTCAGCCCGCCCGCCGCAGCAACCGCTGCGTTGCCTGCACCGTCCATACTGGCCAAGACAGGCTTCCCGGCGGCCATGTAACTGGCGACCTTGGCCGGTACAGTCAGCCCCAGATCCGGCGAATCCGACAGGCAGACGATCAAGGCATCCGCCAGCGCGGTGAACTTGGGGATATCCGTTGCCGGAACACTGCCGTAAAACGTAACGGCGTTCTCGGCGTGCAGTTCTTTTACTTTGGCTTCCAGCGCGGCGCGGCTCATGCCATCACCCACCAGCAGCAGGTGCAGGGTATCCGCCCCGCGGCTGCGCGCATCCTGCACCGCTGTGATGACGGTCTCCAGGCTTTGGGCGGGGGTAAATGTGCCGGTAAATACCAGGTTGAACCGCCCGCCGAACTGCGCCTGCAAAGCGGCATCCGGCTGGGGAACAGCATAAAAATCCTCGCAATACTGCGGGATCACGGCAACTTTCTGCGGCGGCATACCGGTGCGCTGGCACAGCCGCTGCTGCAGCGGCTCGCTCATGGCAATCAGCCGGTCAGCCTTTTTATATAGACTGTCGCTGACACCCTGGGCAATCGCGCGCAGGGCTTTGTTCTTCACATTCAGCACGCTGTACAGGTTTTCGGGCCAGATATCCAGCACATAGTTGGTAAAGGGAATGTGATGCTTTTTGGCATAGCGGATGGCGGGCCAGCACATCAGCACCGGGCTGGTGTTAAAGCAGAACACCGCATCGTACCTGCCCGGCAGGCGGTGCAGCGCATGGGCGGCGTACCACGGCCAGCTGACATAGTTCAAAAAGATGTTGACCGAGGTGTTGCCTTTGCGCGGAATCTCTTTGCAGCGGTACAGGTGGGCACCGTGCCATTCTTCTTCAAAAGGACCGGCGGCACTGTAACCGGGAAACCACTCACCTTTGGGGTAATTGGGCAGCCCGCAAAGCACATCCACCGCAATGCCATCCTGCAAAAAACCTTCCACAATATCATTGATGCGGAAATTTTCCGGCCAGAAATGCTGCGTAACAACAAGAATCTTTTTTTGAGAGGGCAAAGGGCACACACCTTTCGAGAGTTAGGAGGTAGGAAGTAGGAGTTAGGAGTTGAAGAATGGCTGCTAGACTTGAGGTCTTTTGCAATCTATAAAATGCTCTGTAGGGAACGGTCTTGACCGTTCCGGCACATTCAGCCTGCCCCAGCCCCCAAAACTCCTAACTCCTCACTCCTACCTCCTAACTTAATATTTTCTCCACACCATCTTATTAACCACCCCGGTGTAGCTCTGGATGATCTTGACGACTTTGGTGGAAACGTCTTCGGTGTAGTAGGGCACGGGGATGCCGTTGTCGCCGTTGGCGTTCATGGCAACGGCGGTGGCAACAGCCTGTTCCACGCCGCCCTCGCTGATACCGGCCAGCACAAAGCAGCCTTTGTCCAGTGCTTCGGGGCGTTCGGTGGAGGTGCGGATGCAGACAGCCGGGAACGGATGGCCCACACTGGTAAAGAAGCTGGATTCCTCCGGCAGGGTGCCGGAATCGCTGACCACGGCAAAGGCGTTCATCTGCAGGTGGTTGTAATCATGGAAGCCCAGGGGCTCGTGCAGTTTTACGCGCTCATCCAGCTGGAAGTCCATAGCGTCCAGCCGCTTTTTGCTGCGCGGATGGCAGGAGTACAGAATGGGCATATCATAGGTCTGGGCCAGGTGATTGATGGAGGTGAACAGGTCGATAAAGTTCTTCTCGGTATCAATGTTCTCCTCGCGGTGGGCGGAAAGCAGCATGTATTTGTGCGGTTCCAGCCCCAGGCGCTCCAGCACATCGCTGGCTTCGATCTTGGCCAGGTTGGCGTGCAACACTTCCGCCATGGGGGAACCGGTCACAAAGGTGCGCTCCTTGGCGGTGCCCTCGGCGTTCAGGTAGCGGCGGGCATGCTCGGAATAGCACATGTTCACATCGGAAATGTGATCCACAATGCGGCGGTTGGTTTCCTCCGGCAGGCACTCGTCAAAGCAGCGGTTGCCGGCTTCCATGTGGAAGATGGGGATGTGCAGCCGCTTGGCCGCAATGGCGGAAAGGCAGCTGTTGGTATCGCCCAGAATCAGCAGAGCATCGGGCTTCTGTTCCACCATCAGGGCGTAGGATTTGGCAATAATGTTGCCGATGGTCTCGCCCAGGTCTTTGCCGACGGCATCCAGATAAAAATTCGGTGCGCGCAGGCCCAGATCCTCAAAGAATACCTGGTTCAGGTTATAATCATAGTTCTGGCCGGTGTGGACCAGAATCTGGTCAAAATACACATCGCACTTTTTGATAACAGCCGACAGCCGAATGATCTCCGGCCGCGTGCCGATAATGGTCATGAGTTTGAGCTTGTTCATTGTAAAAAACACCTTATACAGTTAGGAGGTAGGAGTGAGGAGTTAGGAGTTGAAGAACGATTGCTGGTTTTAGTGTCTTCTACGATTTATAAAATGGTTCGCAGGGACTGGTTTTGAGAACTGAGGCATTTACCTTGCCCAGTTTTCAAAACTCCTAACTCCTACTTCCTAACTCCTACCTGAGTATATTACTTTCAAAAAACTACACTTTTAAGAAAAACGTGTCCGGTTTTGCGGGGTCAAACTGTTCGTTTGCCCACATCAGGGTCACAAGGTTTTCGGTGTCGCTCAGGTTGATGATGTTGTGGGTGCAGCCGGGCAGCATCTGCACGGCGGTGGGCTTATCGCCCCAGACCTCAAACTCCATCACTTCGTCACTGCCAACTTTGCGCTCCTGGATCAGCCCGTGGCCGGAAACCACGATGAAAAATTCCCACTTGGTGTTGTGCCAGTGCTGGCCCTTGGTGATGCCGGGCTTGGAAATATTCACGCTGAACTGGCCGCAGCTTTCGGTTTTCAGCAGTTCGGTAAAGCTGCCGCGCTCGTCCGCGTTGACTTTTAAGGGGAAAGCGACCCGTTCTTTCGGCAGATAGGAAAGATAAGTGGAGTACAGTTTTTTGGCAAAGCTGCCTGCCGGAATCTCCGGCACCACCAGCGTGGCGGGCTGGGCGTGGAACTGTTCCAACAGGTCCACAATCTCCCCAAGGGTCACTTTGTGGGTGATGGGGGCAAAGCAGTAATGGCCGTCCACAGCGGGCACCGGGGCAAGGCCGTCATAATTGCAGCGGTGGGGCGCAGCTTCCAGCGCGTCCAGCATTTCTTCCACCAGGTCGTCAATGTACAGCAGCTCCAGTTCAGTTGCACGGTCATTGACGGTGATGGGCAGGCCGTTGGCAATGTTGTGGCAGAAAGTAGCCACTGCGCTGTTGTAGTTGGGGCGGCACCACTTGCCAAACAGGTTGGGGAAGCGGTAAACCAACACCGGGGCACCGGTGGTTTTGCTGTATTCAAAAAACAGTTCTTCCCCGGCCAGCTTGCTCTTGCCATAATCGCTTTGGCCATAGCGGCCAATCAGCGTGGCCTGGATGGAGCTGGACAGCATGACCGGGCAGGTGTTGCCGCGAGCTTTCAGCGTATCCAGCAGGGTGGAGGCAAAGCCGAAATTGCCCGCCATGAACTCGCTTTCCACTTTTGGCCGGTTGACCCCGGCCAGGTTGAATACAAAATCCGCCTTGGCGCAGTATTCATCCAGCAGTGCCGGGTCCGTGTCCAGGTCATACTCAAAAATATCGGTAATGTTCAGGGCCGGGCGGGTGCGGTTTTTGCCATCGCGGATGTTTTTCAGGTTTTCGCACAGATTGCGCCCTACAAACCCCTTTGCCCCGGTGACAAGAATGTTCATGCCTTGCCTGCCTCTTTCAGTGCTTCCTGGATGTATTCGGTGGTCATGATCTTTTTGATGGTGCCCTCCACATCCAGGCGGCGGGTGTTGTGGCTGGTGTAATCTTCATCGGCTTGGGTGTGAACCTGGCCCTTGATGAAGTATTTATCATAGTTCAGGTCGCGGTTATCGGCGGCAACACGGTAATAGTTGCCCATGTCCTCGCTGCGCATCCGCTCTTCCTTGGTCATCAGGGTTTCGTACAGCTTTTCGCCGTGGCGGGTGCCGATCACGCGGGTGCCGGTATCGCCAAACAGCTGCTGCACGGCCTTGGCCAGGTCGCCAATGGTGGAAGCATCGGACTTCTGGATGAACAGATCGCCCGGATTGGCGTGCTCAAAGGCAAACATGACAAGGTCAACGGCCTCGTCCAGGTTCATCAAAAAGCGGGTCATGTTGGGGTCGGTGATGGTGATGGGGTTGCCCGCCTTGATCTGCTCCACAAACAGCGGAATGACGCTGCCGCGGCTGCACATCACGTTGCCGTAACGGGTGCAGCAGATGACCGGCCCGCCGCGCTGTGCGCTGACACGCGCGTTGGCGGTGATGACATGTTCCATCATGGCCTTGGAGATACCCATGGCGTTGATGGGGTAAGCGGCTTTATCGGTGGAAAGGCAGACCACGCGCTCCACGCCCGCTTCAATGGCAGCGTGCAGCATGTTGTCGGTGCCCTCGATGTTGGTGCGCACAGCCTCCATGGGGAAAAACTCGCAGGAAGGAACCTGCTTGAGCGCAGCGGCATGGAAGATAAAGTTGACGCCGGGCATTACATCGCGCAGGCTCTGGATGTTGCGCACATCGCCAATGTAGAACTTGACTTTATTGTAATAGTCAGGATAGTTGGCCTGCAGCTCGTGGCGCATGTCGTCCTGCTTTTTTTCATCGCGGCTGAAAATGCGGATCTCGCCGATGTCAGTCGTCAAAAAATGTTTCAGCACGGTGTGGCCAAAGCTGCCGGTGCCGCCGGTGATCAACAAGGTTTTATCTTTGAAAATGGTATCTGCCATGGTTTCCTCCTGTCAGGGAACGAACTTTTGGTGGTAGGCGCAGCAGCGCCGGGCATTTTCCGATGCCCATAAAGCCAACACTTCCCCTATATACAACCAATTCTAACATAAAAGTTACAGCTTGAAAAGGGCCTGACCTTGGAAAATGCTGTTTTTTGTGGTACAATACCCCCAGTGCAACCATTACACAATAAAGGAGAATCAGATTTTATGCGCGCCTATGAACGTTTGCTGAATTATGTCAAGGTGTATACCACCTCTGACCCCGTAAGCGATACCCACCCCACCACTGCCCGCCAGTTTGACCTGGCCCACATGCTGGTCAAAGAGCTGCAGGACCTTGGCCTTGCGGATGCCCATGTGGACGAGCACTGCTATGTTTACGCCACGCTGCCCGCAACCCCCGGCCATGAAGCCGCCAAGGGCCTGGGCTTTATTGCCCACATGGATACTTCCCCCGACGCACCAGGCGAGAACGTAAAGCCCCAGATCCATGAAAACTATGACGGCGGCGATGTGGTTCTGCCTGGCACCGGCGCAGTGCTCAGCACCAAGCAGTTCCCGTTTATGGCAAAGCTCAAGGGCCAGACCCTGATCACCACCGACGGCACCACCCTGCTGGGTGCGGACGACAAAGCCGGTGTGGCCGAGATCATGACCATGCTGGAAACCCTGCAGAAGGAAAACCGCCCCCACGGCAAGATCTGCGTCGGCTTTACCCCCGATGAGGAGGTTGGCCAGGGTGCGGACCTGTTTGATGTAGAGCATTTTGGCGCAGCCTATGCCTACACGGTGGACGGCGATGAAGCGGGCGAGATCAGCTATGAGAACTTTAATGCTGCCGCTGCGTTTGTTACGGTGCACGGCTTCTCGGTCCATCCGGGCAGCGCAAAGAACGCCATGAAGAACGCGCAGAATATTGCCATTGAGTTCCACAACGCCCTGCCGTATTACGACCGCCCCGAATACACCGAGGACCGCGAGGGTTTCTATCATCTGTGCAGCATGGAAGGCGATGTGACCGGCGCCAAGCTGGGCTACATTGTGCGTGACCACAGTGCCGAAAGCTTTGCTGCCCGCAAGGAGACCATGCGCCACATTGCCAAGCTGCTGAACGAAAAGTATGGCGAAGGCACCGTGGAGCTGGAGCTGAAAGACAGCTATTTCAGCATGATCGAAAAGATCAAGCCGCATTTCCATCTGGTGGAAAACGCCCGCGCTGCCATCCGCAAGGCTGGCCTGGAACCGCTGGAAACGCCCATCCGCGGCGGCACAGACGGCGCGACCCTGTCTTACATGGGCCTGCCCTGCCCGAACCTTGGCACCGGCGGCTTCAACTACCATGGCCCGTGCGAGGGCATCACGGTAGAATCCATGGACAAAGCAACCGAGATCCTGCTGAACCTGGCCGATATCTACAAGGATGTCCAGTAACCAGCGCGGCCTTTTTGAAAAAAGGGCCTGGCGAAAAGCTTTAATTGGCTTTGCCCAAAATAATAAATAATAATGAATAAAGAATAATGTCGGTGCGCCGCCCGCGGCGGTGCGAATAAAATAGGTTGGTAACTCTGGCTGGAATGCTTCTTGCCGGAGCGGCTGACCTGATTAAAATGTGACGCCGCGGGCGTCACACAACCATTATTCATTATTATTTATTCTTTTTTAATTAGAATGTAAAAATAGCGCCCGACGGTTTAAGCGTAACTGTCGGGCGCTGTTTGTTTATTGGTTTATTTATCCGGTTCACAGTCCAGAATCGAGGGAATGTTGGCCCATTTATCCGGTTCGGCTTCGTACCGTTCGTGCAGCCAGGCAACGGCGGCATCCAGCCCTTCCTGATTGCCGGGGAACTCTGCCGTCTCCTGCTTTTCATCGGCGGTGTGTTCCAAGCTCCACGGGCCGGGCCAGATGGTGGCGGTCAGGTATTCGATTTTCCGCTTGCCGCTTTCATCGGCGGGGTCAGCCTTTTTTGCGGGGGCTACCAGATAGCGCATGCCGCCCTGTGCGCCGGAATACGGGTTGCCGCAGTGGAACCAGTGGTAAATGGGCAAACAATCCAGCATATAGATTCTTCCTCACTTTCAGGTTTTGCTGCGGTTCAGTTCCGCACGCAGTTGGATCAGGCGGGCAATATCTTCTTTGTCGGCCTGGGTCAGTTGGTCTTTCAGGTTCTGGTAGGCTGCAATCGGTTCGTCCTGGATCAGGGCGTCCAGTTCCGCCCCGGCAGGGGAGCCCTGCCACCCGGCCAGGTAGCCGGGGGCAACGCCAAGGCAGGCGGCAATGCTTTCCAGCTTATCCAGCGGGATGTTGGTCACAATGCCGGTTTCATATTTATACACCGCTTGTTTGGTCACATGCACCTGTTCGGCCAGCTGTTCCTGTGTCAGCCCTCTGGCGGTGCGTGCTTCGCGGATGCGTTCCCCAATGGTCATGCGGATCACCTCATAAAAAGTATAGCAAAAAACCTGTGGGTTTACAAGATGATAAAAATAACTTGACAAGTTACAATGAGAATGCTATTCTGTGTGTAACCTGATAAGTTTCAAGAACAAATGTTCTGCTATGCCTGCAAAACAGGCAAAACCAGAGAAAACAACAGCAAAGCGGCGGCAGCAGGGCCGCTTTCTTTTGAATCCAAAGTAACTTGTCGGGTTCCATGTGAACCATAAGGAGGAATGGAATGACCCACGAAATTGAACTGGAAGGGTATTACCCAAAAATTCTTGGCAGCCCCATGCGTATGCTGTGCCTTGGCACCAAGGCCAGCTATGGCACGGAGGTTTTGCATTTCCGGCGCGGCACCGGGTGGGATGGCCTTGCGCTGGATGTTACGTTTACCACCGCGCCCCAAACCGAAGGCACAACCGTGCTGGCGGATGTGGGGGATACCGTGGCGGTGCCGCCTGCCGCCACAGCGCAGGCAACCAACAGCGGCAGCGTTACCGTGCGCGGCGTGCGGGATGGCGTGCAGTGCATCAGCTGCAGCATCCCATACCTGGTGCTGAACCATGCCCCGGTGCCCGGCCAGCAGGCTGACCCAACAGAGAGTGTGTGGAAACAGTATGCGGATAAGCTGATCCCCGCAGGCGGCAGTACCGGGCAGGTGCTGGCCAAGGCGTCCGAACAGGATATGGACCTGTACTGGGCAGACAGCACTACAGCCCAGGTGGAAACCACGCCCCGTATGCTGACCAACGCAGGCCGCAGCAAAAAGAAAGCCATCATCTCGTTTGTGGATGATGACTGCCGCAGCGAGGCGTACACTGTACTGTTCCCGCTGGTGCAGGAACTTGGCATGCCTTATACGGTGGCCTGCCCGGCAGGGCTTATGGGCAAAACCGGCCGCATGACGGTAGAACAGCTGCAGGAGATGGTGCGCAGCGGCGTGACGGTGGCATGCCACACGATGACCGAGACCGACATGGAGCAGGATACCCCCGAAACGCTGGAAGCTACTCTCCAGCAGTTTGAATCGGAAATGCGCCGCTGGGGCATCCGCGGGGTGCGCAGCTATGCCTATGTGAACGGGCGCTATAAGGCGGACTGCCTGAACACCGTAAAAAAGCATTTTGACCTGGGCCTTACGGTGGAAAAAGGCATCAACCAGATCCCGTATGAGAGCTGCCGCATGAAGCGCGTGGAGGTGTTCCCAAAGAACAAAAGCTACACGTTGGAGGGTGTGAAAGCATGGGTGGACAAAGCCGTGCAGGATGGCGGCTGGCTGATCTTGATGACCCACGCCTGGTACACGACCTTTGATGCTGCACAGCTCAAAGAGCTGGTGGATTATATCCGGGCCAGCGGTGCGGAGCTGATGGATCTGTACGATGCGCTGGATGCTACCGGCAACGTGGTGGAAGTGGGGAACTACCAAAAGCCGGGCATGGATGCAGCGGAACCGTTTTTTGTGGTGGATGCGGATGGCCGCGCCTGGACCAACGCGCTGGAAACCCTGCGCCCGGCGGATGGCATTACCAATGTGGGGGTGGCCCTGCAAAGCGGGTATGTAATTTCCACTGCCACCGGCAATGCAATCAAAACATCGGATACCGGGTTCCGGGTCACGGAACCAATCGATGTGAGCGGGGCGGCCCAGGTGCTGGTAACCGCCTGGGCGTATGCGGGGGTTGCACTGTATTCTTTCTTTGATGCGGCGGGTACCTGCCTTGCCGTAAAAGCGGCCGATGCCGATTATGCTGTGGGCGGCAATACCCTGACCCGGCAGGCAGTGGCCGTGCCGCAGGGGGCGGCCACGTTGATCGTGGCGGGCAACCTGTATCAGGCGCTGCCCGCCGTCAAGCTGGTCAGCGCGGCAAACCTGGTGCAGCAGGTAACCAGCCTGACGGTTGCCTGGCACGCCAACTATGTGCTTAAAATTTCAGGCTCGACCGTCAACTATGCCAGCGCAGACCGGCGCATCAGCGAAAAAGTTGCTGCTGCGGCAGGGGATACCTACCGCCTGAGCTGCTCTGCCAACTGGAACAACGCACTGTATGTGATCTATGCGGCGGACAACAGTGTGCTGGCTTACCGCCAGGCCCCCAACAATGCCGCTGGTGAGGTGCTGACCGATTTTGCGGTGACAATGCCGGAAAACACCGCCTACTTCCGGGTGGCCACGAACCTGGAAATCCAGCCGGAATCCTATGCGGTGGCCCAGTATACTACCCGCATTGCGGCCAAAGCCCCGGTGCTTACGGTGGCGGCGGTGCGCACCCTGCTGGATATTTTGCGGGCAGGAACTTATACCCAAAGCCAGCAGAGCGCGATCCAGACATTGGAGGATGCCCTGCTAAAGCCGTAGACTAACAA
>CAVFVI010000002.1:66252-148517 GCA_963626055.1 Acutalibacteraceae bacterium | reverse complement strand
CGTTCCTATTGTACACCATGCACGGCATTCTGGGAAAATTTAATCAGTGATTACTAAAACCGCCAAACAGCCGCAGCCGGCGGATGCAAAACCTGTGGATACCAAACCGCAGAACGTGCAGGCCCCGGCAAAGCACCGCAATGTGATGTCGGAACTGATGGCAGAGGAAATGGCGGAATCCAACACCGAGCGCTCCGCCCAGAGTGTGATGGATGAACTGATGCAGATTGGCAAAACGGACGATGACCAGTAAGCGTTGACACTGCTGCAAAAAGCTTGGAAAGGAAAAATCAAGTGGAAGAACAGACCCTGCTGCCCGTTATTATGATATTTGCCCTGATGGTTGGCTGCTATTTTGGCGTTCTGCGGGCATTGATGCAGCGCGCCAAGGTGCAAAACGCACTGCCTATGGTGGCGGGCATTTTGCTGGTTCTTTTTGCTCTGGCGGGTGTTACCCTGGCGGTTATTGCATCAACGATGGGGGCAGAGCTTGTTCTGCTGGCGCTGATTGTCATGATCGCACTGGTAACGCTGTGCGCGGCGGTCGTGTTTTTGGTACAGAACTTCCATAGCCTGCACCGGGGCATGTTGGCCCTGCTGGTCTGCTACCTGCTGGTGGTTGCTTATATTACGGTCTTTTCCCGCAGCACAGCGGGGGACCACCGTATTTCGCTGCTGCGCACGGATTTGTTCATCAAGGCCATCCAAATGCACTCGCTGGAACCGCTGCATCATGTGTTCCTCAATATCGCCATGTTTATGCCGGTTGGCTTTTTGCTCCCGCTGGTACAGCCCAAAAAGCTGGCGCAGATAACCCATGCTGTATTCCTGAGTATGACACTGAGCATTATGATCGAAACTACCCAGCTGATGCTGCAAATTGGCCAGGCGGATTTGACGGATGTAATTGCCAACACCCTGGGTGGTATGGCAGGCTATCTGGTATACAAACTCTTCCGCCGCTTTGCCGCGGCAAAGGATGACCCGGACCGCGATTTTGACGAACGTTAAGCATAAAAAACAGGGAAGCATATGGAAAGACCTGAACTGAAAACACAATATGAGGCAGGCAAAAATGCAGTCATTGATTTTGGGGTCGTGTGCTGCATTGTCTGCCGCCTGGGCTTTCCCGGAATTTTAAGCGAGTATTACAGGGTTCTGACGCCGCTGTTTGACTATGGTTCCACCTTCCTGCAGGTTATCCTGATGATGGTAGCCAGCGGCAGTACGGTGAACGAGGTCAAGCTGCTGGACCTGAAAAAGAAGTACAACATGGTCTACCTGATGATTGTGCTTTTGATTGTGCAGTCCCTGCTGGTTGCCAGCAGCAAAACCAGTGAGCTGACCACCTGCATCCGCTTTACCATCACCGCCGTGTTTGGCCTGTGGCTGGCGGACCATTACGATACCAAACGCCTGTTTGAAATCATCTGCAAAGCGCAGGCGGTTTTCCTGTTCATGAACCTGCTGCTTTTCTTCGTGTTCCGCAATATCGGCTTTTATTATGATGAAGAAGGCCTGTATATGTTCCGCGGCCTGCTGACCCGCAAAAATGCAATGGGGGAAGCACTCGCTTTTTGCCTTGTGCTGCAGGTCGCCATGCTCTGCATGAAATGGAATGACCGCGAAAAAATTGGTAAATTGCAGTGGTTTGTGCTGGCAGGGCAAATCTTCCTGCTGCTGCAAACACAGGCGACAGGCGCACTGTTTACCGCCATCATTCCCATCCTGTACCTGCTGATGAAAGAATCAAAGCGGCTGAAACTTCCGCGCTTCCAGTGGGGGTATGTATATATTGTGGCTTCGGTTGGCTTTCTCTTTGCCGCACTCACAATCCTGCCGTTGTTTTCCCCTTTGCTGGAACTCATCGGCAAGGACGCCACCCTTTCCAACCGGACAACCTTGTGGGAAAAAGTGATCCCTTTCATGCTGGACAGCCACACCCTTACCGGTTATGGCCTGCTGATGTTCTGGTATGATGGCGCAGCGCTGCAAAACCTGCAAAACCGCTTTAGCCGCAACAGCTGGTTCCGCGAAATGACTTACGGCGCCCACAATACGCTGCTGGAAATGTGGCTGGATATCGGCTTAATCGGCATTGGAATTTTCTTTCTGGTGCTTTTATACAGCTTCCGCCGCGTGCGCCGATTCAGCGAAAACCAATACCTGGCCTGCTCAGCCATTATGATGCCGCTGTTGATCCGCGGATTGACAGAACGCTCATTTACCAATTCAAACTACCTGACCCTGTTTCTCTTTGTCATGCTTGGCGTGGCCTGTACCGGCAGCGATGTAAAACCGCCGCGTTACCCGCGCAGACCATTTTTGAACCAGCAGCCAGCGGAAGAATAACCCATATGCTTTTCAGAAAGGATGTGTGCAGATGAACCAGAACAACAATCCGGGGCGAATCGCCTATCTGGATGGGCTCAAAACATTTGCATTGCTCCTTGTTTTTGCCCTCCACACCCAGCGCGGCCCGCTAGTTACGGACCCCTGCCACAATCCCGTTCTGTTTTATGCGGCAAGGTGCTGTATGCCATTATTCTTTATGGTCAACGGGTGCCTGATCCTGCGCAAAGAACAGTTTTCGTTCACCTATTATAAGCAGAAAATGCTTGGCATTCTGCGCGCGCTGGTCATCAGCGGGGTGCTGGTTGGAATCTATGTGCTGGTTGTGCACCATTTTTCATTTGCAAAAGCGTTCAAAGAAATGCTGAAAGGATTCCTTTCCTATACGCCGTATGCCTTTTTGTGGTTCTTTTATACATTCGCCATTCTCTATACGGTGCTGCTTTTTGCTTTCCCCTGGGTCAAGGCGCACATGAAATCCATTGTGGCAATATTGGCTTTGTGCTGCCTGGCATTCTGGGGTGCATCCCTTTACTCCATCGCAAACGGCGGATTTTTTGTGCAGGAGCATATCACGCAGCGCCTGCGGCTTTGGACCTGGTTCCTGTATTTCTGCCTGGGGTATCTCCTCAGCACGTTGGATGTCAGCCGGTTCAACGCTCATTTCATCCGGCTGGCCGCGGCACTGCTTACCGCCGCGTGTGTTGGCTGGCAGTATTGGCTCTGTTACCGCGTTACGGGCCAGGTCGAATCCAACTATCTTTATGACGACCCGCTGATTATTGTCTGGTCGGCGTTGGTTTTATGGTTTCGCCGGGGCTTTCTGCATGGCTTGCCCGTTTTGCAAAATACAGTTATGGGGCGTTTTTGCTGCACGGCTTTTTGGTGGATGCCCTGCAGCTGCAAAGCGCAGTCCATGGCCCGCTGGCTTCCACTTTTGCATGGGCCGTTTTGGCTGTGTTCTGCTGGGCATGCTCGTGGCTGTTCAGCAAAATTCCTGTTTTCCGCCAGATTTTCAGCTACTAAAATGAGGTGATTTTCCCTTATGGCACAGCACCGTGTAACGGCTGTTATTACAACCTACCACCGGGAATGGAAGATGATCCGCCGGGCTATCAACAGCATTTTGCAGCAGACCGTCCCGGTGTATGAGCTGCTGCTGATTGATGATAACGGGCTGGGCAACCAATATCAGCAGGAAATCGCACAGGAAGCGGCAAAAATCGAACAGATCCGTTATATCCCGCTGCCGCACAACAGCGGCGCTGCCGCCGCGCGCAACAAAGGAATTGCCGAAGCCAAAGGGGATATCCTCGGCTACCTGGATGACGATGACGAGTGGTGCCCGGATAAACTGGAAAAAATGCTGCCGCTGTTTGATGCGGACCCGGATACCGCACTTGTTTTTGGCACAGGGTGGGTGATCCGCCACCATACCGGCAAAGAACATTATAACTGGCAGTGGGAAATCTTCAAGCCGGAACCGACATATACCGATATGCTCTATACCGATTATGTCGGCTCAACTTCCGCTCCGCTTATAAAAGTCGAAGCGCTGCGCACGGTTGACGGCTTTATCCGCGAGAACCAACCCGCGGTCGAGGATTACGAGCTGTGGATCCGCATTGCCCAGCGCTATCAGCTGCGCGGGACCAAAGATGTTGTGTTTATCAAGCATGATGAAGCGGATAACAATGTATCGGGCAGCCTGCATAAATTAAGCGCCGGGTTCCGCAATATTTACCGGCTCCACCGCAAAGATTATGCGGCGAATCCGAAAGCCAAAACGGCAATTTTGTGGAACATCTGCCGCACCGGCGTGCGTGGGCTGGATATTACCGTCACGCCGTACGTCTTTGCCTGGCTGTGGAGCAGGGTAAAACATTAAGCTGTGATATAAAAAGATGTGATATAAAACCAGGGGAGGGAATAAGCATGGCAGAACAAAAGCAGGCAAAAAGCAAATATCTGCGGCTGCTGCAAACGGTGGTCGTATCCGGCGGCGCGCTGGCAATCAATACCCTTATCACTCTTCTGCTGGTCCCCATGATCACCAACACCCTTGGCAATGATGCCTATGGCTTTGTGACGCTGGGCAAGAACATGACCCAGTATGCAACCATGATCACCGCCGCCCTTAACTCCTTTGCGGCGCGGTACATCGTGGTGGCTTACCACAAAAATGACCGCCAGGAAGCAAAAGTCTTTTTTACCTCAACATTTTATGGCGATCTGATCCTTGGTACAGTTCTGTTCGGCATCGCAGCCGTCTGCATTTTCTTTTTGGAAAAGCTGCTCGTCATCCCGGCGGTGCTGGTATCCGATGTCAAGCTGCTGTTTCTCTTTGTGTTTCTCAATTTCTGGCTGGTCACGGTATCCACTGCCTTTTCGGCATCCGCACACATCAAAAACAAGCTTTATGTTGTGGGCATTTTCAAAACGCTCTCCTACCTGTGCGAAGCCGCGGTTCTGATCGTCTGCTTTCACTTTTTCCCGCCGCATGTTTTTTACGTCGGGCTGGCCCTGGCAGCGGCGGCCTTTGTTGTAGCGGCAGGCAACTGGGGGATCTGCCAGCGCTATACGCCGGACCTGAAAGTGGAAAAAGGAAACTTTTCCCTGCAGGCCATCAAGCGTCTGGTTGTGGATGGCGTCTGGACCTCGCTCAATTCTCTGGGCGATTCCTTAAACAGCGGCCTTGATCTGCTGATCTGCAACCTGATGCTTACCCCTGTGGCAATGGGCCAGCTTGCGGTCTCCAAAACGTTTTACTCAATGTTTGCCAGCATATTCGTTCTGGTGGGGCAGGCATTTGAACCCATGTACCTGAAAAGCTATGCGGAAAACGACCAAAGAACTTTGATGAGCGAATTCCGTGTGGCAATGAAACTCTCCGGCATGCTTTCCAACCTGGTGTTTGCGGGTTTTGTGGCGCTGGGAATGTCCTTTTACCAGCTCTGGATCCCCGGCGAGGATGTGGCGCTGATTTATACCCTGACCGTTATCAATAATATGATCACGATCCCCGGCGGGCCGATGCAGCCGCTCTATTATATCTATGTGCTGACCCTGAAAAAGAAACTGCCCACCATGATTACCATTGGCGGCGGGCTGCTGAATGTGCTGGCTATGTACCTGCTGATCAAATATACCAGCCTTGGCGTGTACGCTGTGGTGTGGACGACCGTGGTGGTAATGGCCGTCATCAACTTTATTACCAACCCGCTGTATATGGCCCATGTTCTCCACCAGCCATGGTGGGTGTTTTACCCCGGTATCCTGCGCAATCTGGTTTCCTGCGGGGTGCTTACCCTGGTGTTCAAGGGGCTCAGCCTGCTGTATACACCGCGTTCCTGGGTCACGCTCGTGCTGGCCGCCCTTGTGCTTGCGGTGGTGGGCGGTGTGCTGCATCTGCTCATTGTGTGCAGCCGCGATGACTGGAAGCTGTTGCAAAAGAAATTGCTGAAGAGATGTTCTGCATGAACTATGAAAAGCAATTTGCCATCCTGAAAACAACACTGGACCTGCCGGAGTTCCGCAGCATGCCGCTGCAGGATGGCTGGGTGCTGAACTGCCACAAAAACCTGCGGCTCCGCACCAGCGCGGATGGCCGCTTTGTGCTGTTGGGGCTTGCCTGGCAGTTTTTGCCGGAGCGCAAAACGCCGATGGAAGAAATCGAGCAGCTGTGCAGCCGCTTCCCCGGCCAGATCCCGGAGAAAGAAATTCTCCTGATGGAAGAAACCTGGTGCGGCCGGTATGTGCTGCTGTATAACGGAACGGTGTTTACCGATACCTGCGCTCTGCTGCCCGTCTATTATTCTACCCTTGGTGTTTCCAGTGACTGCACACTGCTGGCCCAGCAGATGGGCATGCCGCGCAAAAACTATACTATGCCGCGGCGTGTAATGAACTGGATGCCCGGTCCGCTGACCCAATACGATGCAGTACTTCATCTTTTGCCCTGCCAGATTTACAACTACCATACCGGCCGGACGGCCCCGCGGCCATTGCTGGCACAGGGGTACGCGGGCATTCCGGATCAGGAGCAGCGCCTTGATCGTATCATTGCCTGCTTTGATGCCGCTCTGCGCAATATGCAGGCGGAACTGCCGAACACCAAACTGCTGGTTGCCATCACCGGCGGCCACGATTCCCGCACGCTGCTGGCGCTGGCAAAGCACGCCGGGGTGGACTTTGACGCCTACACCCTGATGTACGATATGATTTACGAGGGCGATGTGACGGTTCCCAAAGAGCTTTGCAAAGCCGCCGCAATCCCACATCATCTGATCCCGCGGGATAAAACCCTGTATTCTGCCCAACAGGAGCAGGAATATCTGGACCACATTTCCGGCGCGGTGTACGATGAGGACCGCATTTATTATGCCTGCAAACAGTTCGATCCTCTGGTGCAGCAATTTGGCGATGTTGCGGTGCTGCGCAGCGGGGTGTGGCCCAATGTGATGGAATGGTACCGCCGCAGCTTTACCCCCACCGGCCCCGGCTTTGACTGTTATGATTGGTTTGGGGCACAAAAAGGCTCCCTGGAAGAAAAATCCCTGCAGCAATACTTTGCATGGAATGAGCAGCACCCGCAGCCGGGGCTGTCCGCCTGCAATGTGTTCTATTGGGATCAGCGCAACGGCTGCTGGCTTGCGCCTATCGAAACAGGCTTTGACCTGATGGATCATGTCACATCCCTGCAGCCGGCAAACTGCCGTTATCTGATGTCTATGCTGATGGAGTTCCCTGAAGAAGAGCGCATTATGAACTACCACCAGTTCCGCATTGTGCAAAAGGCCTGCCCTGTTATGGCGCAGATACCGTTCGGCGGCAAAAAGCGGCAGAGCGAATCCGCCGGCCGGGTTATATGGGAGAAGCTGGGCCGCGGCGTGCACCGCCTGCGGACGCTGGGAATCCGCAAAACCATAAAAACATACCGGAGCATGATAAAAACCAAACAGCAGGAAAAACGCCTGCGCAAAAAATTGAAACCGTGATATTGAATTACTGAGAGTGGAAAGTATGGAAGAAGCATTCGTATCTGTAGTAATTCCAACTTATAACCGTGCGGCTGCGCTGGAACGGGCGGTGCGCAGCGTGCTGGAACAAACGTATTCTGCGCTGGAAGTTATTGTGGTGGACGATGGTTCCACCGATAACACCCGCCAGGTGGTTGAGAGCATCCAGGACCCGCGTCTGCACTACCTTTGGCAGCGCAACTGCGGCGCCTGTGCCGCCCGAAATTATGGCGCCCTGCATGCAAAAGGGGAATATATCGCCTTCCATGACAGTGACGATATCTGGCACCCGGACAAGCTGGAAAAACAGATGGCCGCCATGCAGGCCCGGCACGCCGATATCATCGTGTGCAAAATGGCCATGCACCGGCCCGGCGGCCGGGTGACCCTTTACCCCAAGCGCATCCGTCAGGGCTTTGTTGCCGCGCAGGATGATCTGTTCGGCATTGGGACCCAGACGATTGTGGCCAGGGCGGAAGTTCTGGCGCAGGAACCTTTTTATACAGATCTGCCCCGCTACCAGGACCTGGAATGGATCTACCGTGCCCGGCAGAAATTCACGATTTACTATCTGGATGAGCCGCTGGTGGATTATCGTATCGGCAGTGATTCCATCAGCAAAAGCCCCGAAAAAATGTACCGTGCCCTTGTGCTGATGCGGGAACTGCACCCGAACATCCGCACCCAGTGCCCTGCGCTGGCAATGCACATGGCGCGTGATTTGCTTGCCGGGTGGCAGCAAATGCTCAAAAAGTCCCCAAAGGACAGCGGCAAATATCTAAAACTGATGCGTGCGTATTATCCGGGTATCCTGCACTACCTGTGCAGCAGGGCAGGAAAGGGAAAAGGGAGGAATCCTGCGTGAAGCACATTTTTATCTGCGGCGCAAAATCGATCGGGCAGTATGGCGGGTACGAAACCTTCGTGCATAATCTGGCAATCTACAGCGAAAACTTCCCGGAAGTCAAGCTGCACATCCTGTGCAAAGCCAACGGGGAAGGCGCTATGGATGAGCGAAAGCTGGCAGATGCAGAACCGATCGGACCGAATGAATTCGAGTTCCACGGGGCACACTGCGTTAAAATTGCCGTGCCGTCCCTTGGGCCTGCCACAGCGATTTGGTATGATAAGGCGGCGGTGGAATACTGCCTGCGCTACTGCGAACAGAATCATATCCAGGAACCGATTTTTTATATTTTGACCTGCCGCATCGGCCCGTTTATTGCGGGCTTAAAGCACAAAATAAAAAAGCTGAACGGCCAGCTTTTCCTGAACCCGGACGGCCACGAGTGGCTGCGCCAGAAGTGGCCCCGCCCGGTAAGAAAATACTGGAAAATCTCCGAGCAGCAGATGGTTCGCTCCGCTGACCTGGTCATTTGCGACAGTGTGAATATTGAAAAATATATCAAAGAGAACTACAAACAATATTCCCCCAAAACCACCTATATTTCTTATGGGGCAGAGCTAAAGCCTTCTCCTTTGCCGGATTCGGCAAAACCCTACCGGCAGGTAATGCAGCAAAACGGCCTGACAGCAGGGGAGTATTATCTGGTTGTCTGCCGCTTTGTGCCGGAAAATAACATCGAAACCATCCTGCGGGAGTTTATGCACACCAAAACCACCAAAAAGCTTCTTGTTATCGCAACGCCGAACGAAAAGCTCTACCAGAGCATGGATCAGCGGCTGCATTTCAGCCGGGACCCGCGGATTGTGTTTCCCGGTGTGATCTATGATACCGCCCTGCTGCGCAAACTGCGGGAAAACGCGTTTGCCTACCTGCATGGGCACGAAGTGGGCGGGACAAACCCCAGCCTGTTGGAAGGTTTGAGCGCAACCAACCTGAACCTGCTGCTGGATGTGCCGTTCAACCGCGAAGTGGCGCTTGACACTGCGTTGTACTGGACCAAAGCCCCCGGCAGCCTTGCAGCATGCCTCCAGAAAGCCGAAGCAATGCCGGAGGAAGCCCGCAGCGCCATGGGCGTGCTGGCAAAGGAACGGATCCGGACGGCGTATTCCTGGCCGCAGATCGCACAGCAATACCGCAGCATTTGGAACTGGAAGCCGGCACAGAAAGGGTGAAACACCAATGGCAAAAAGGCGATTGATCATTGCGGGCAACCCTGTGCCGCAGGATTGGGAATTCCAGCGCGGCCTTGCCGATGAAACCGGCTGGGACTGGAAAGTCAAGCGCTGGTGCATCAATGAGTACGGCGGCATCAAAAAGTATACGCGGTATCTGAAATATTTGTTTTACCCGGTGTACCTTGCCATGATTCGCAACCGGTATGCCAAAATTATTGCGTGGGAACAGTTCTTCGGCCTGGTTCTGGCGTGTTACCTGCGCTTATTCCATGCAAAAAAATGCCCAGAGCTGGATATCATGACTTTTATCTACCGCCCCAAAAAAGGCGCGGTGGGCCGCATTTACCAAAAGTTTGTGCGCTATGCCGTAACGTCAAAATACATCCATAAGATTTATGTGTTCGGCCAAAGCGAGATCGACCATTATGTGACCCTGTTCGGCGTGCCGAAAGAAAAGTTTGCGGCGGAAACACTGGGCATCGCTGATATAGCGGACGAGATCCACGCCATGCCGCCGAAACGGACAGACAAGTTTTATATTGCCCCCGGCCGCAGCAACCGGGATTATAACTTCCTGCGCTCTGCGTGGCAGCCGGCAGATGCCAGTTTGTGCATTGTATGCGATGTAGAGACCGCACAGGATGCCGCAAACATCCATTACGAAAAAGACCTGCACGGGAATGAATACCAGCGCCTGCTGGCAGATGCGTATGCCGTCATCGTACCGCTGCAATCCGAGACATTTTCTTCCGGCCAGCTGGTGCTGCTGCAGGCCGCCATGCTGGGCAAGCCGGTGATTGTAACAAAAAATGATACGGTATGCGACTATCTTGTTGATGGAAAGACCGGGTACCAGATCGAAAAGACAGCGGAAGCCCTGCACCAGGCAATGAACAAATTGGATGACCCGGAAACCTACCGCCAAATGTGCTGTAACGCCCGCAAAAAGTTTGAATCGGATTTTAGCCTGTATGAACTCGGCCGCAGGGTGGGCAGGCAACAACATGCCTGAGGTGGCAGA
The DNA here is from genome assembly GCA_963626055.1 of Acutalibacteraceae bacterium. GTDB lineage: Bacteria > Bacillota > Clostridia > Oscillospirales > Ruminococcaceae > Gemmiger. The sequence continues at coordinate 138,044 of CAVFVI010000002.1, read as the reverse complement.
GCTTACCAAGCACCAGGCAGCATATTCCGCAAAAAGCATGGCGGGGCCGGTGCAAGGGAAACCTCAATAATCACATTCCGCGTTGATGTAGTGCTGTACGCAGGCTGCATCGCAGGGGCGCACGGCCAAATGCCACATGCAGCCCGCTGCCGCGCCGGGATACGACGTAACGTTAGCAGCCAACGGCATGGATACAGCGCGCACTTTATAGGGAATATTGTTTTCTATCAAGAATGCGCAGATGGATTCCAACCGCTGGGTGGTATACATGGTATCCAGTTCAACCCATTCGGCTTTCTGTTTACGGGCAAAAATCTTTTCAAAAAATGTCATTCAGGAACCTTTCTTCACTTTAACTATATAAAAAATAAAGCGCAGAGCAGGCTTTGCATCACTGCAAAATCTGCTCTGCGTCTTTGCGTCTGGCGTATCATTAAAATGTGCCCTGGCGGTCCTTTTCCTGCGCCAGGGTCAGGGATAAACCGCTGCAGTTGATCAATGCTTCCCGCTTGCATTTGGGGCAGAAAAGCAAAAAGTTCTGCAAAACGGTATCTTCCCGTATCCGCACGCGGGTTTTGCCGCGGCAATACGGGCATAACAGCCATTGGCTCGGTTTTTCGATAGAGATCACCACACAGTTCTGAATCTTTTACAATATTGAATTCGCGGTTCCATCAAGGAATATTTCGCTATTCGAGATGTTCCTCATCTTTTTGTTCCGTCGCGGCAAGGTCATTCAGCACTTTATCCTGGTGCAGCTCAACAGCAACCAGCACCAGCAAAACAAAAAATACCGCACCTGCCAGCCAGAACATCACCACCGCGGGCAGCTGGCAGCCCAGCAGATGCAACACAAATCCAATCAGAACAAGCGCACCGCTGCATTTCATCATGCAGATACCCGGCTCCAGCATGTTAAGTTTGTGGCGGTAACGCGCTGAATAGGTCACAGTTTTTTTCTTGTGCAAGTTTATCACTCCTTGCTTTTCGGGCCATAGATCGGGGATTACCGGCTTTACTTTCGGAACCCGCCATTCAAGGTCAGGCGTTGTCACTGTTGGGGGCCGATTTTCTTTCCGGCTTCGCTTATATCCCAGCCGATAAAGCCGCCCAGCCCAATCACCATGCCAACCAGCATGCTGGCCCACAGCGCCCAGCCGAACGCTACATAAATCAGTGTGCCGATGCAAAAACCGACACAGGTACCCTTTGTGATGGTGCGGCCTTTGCATTCGCCGGGTTTCTCTTTCGCTGTAATGATGGGCAAAACAGCAATGCTAAGGCCGACCAATACCCAGGGCAGGGCAGCGGTAATAAAATCTTTCATATAAACTCCTCTTTTCTCAAGTGTGCAATCAAGTATTTTGGGGGCGTTATTTCTGCTTGTTTTCCAGCCTGCGCTTGCGGATCTGTTCGTTCAGCACATTGGCGGTGTGGGTGTCGATTCCCAGGCAGATGCAGCGCACCCCCAGCGTAACGGCCAGAATAGTCACAAAAAACAGCACCCCACCGCCCCAGCCAAGCCACATCCAGCCGTGGCCAAGCGGCATCAAAATCACTTCGCAAAGCAGGATGCAAATCAGCATCCGCTTCCGCCATTCGCGCTCGCTCAGTTCATGGTCAGAGTAAAACACAAAAGACGGCAGGTCTCCGGCCAGCGAAAACACCACGCACCGCAAAAAGAACGGCCAGCCCACCATTGCGCTGCGGTTGAACAGCAGCAGAAACACCAGCGTTGCCAGCATGGTGAACCCATATATCACCACAAAGCGCTGCAAAAAAAACGATGAACTCGTGCCAGAACTGTACTTTTTTTATCGGGCTCCCTCCTTATGCACCAAACAGCCGTTTCAGGTCGGCAACGTACTGCCGGGATACGACCACTTTTTCGCCGTTATCCAGCACTGCTTCAAACCGGCCGGAAAACGATGGGCGGACATAAGCAATCTTATCCGCGTTCAAAACCATGGATTTGCTGTACCGAAACAGCATGCTGCCGGTGCACAGGCGTTCAAATTCATACAGTTTCTGCCTGCATGCGAACACATCTTTCTGGCAGTACAGGAAGGACGCCCCGTCCACTACCTCAAAATAGTAAATATCGTTCAGTTTCAGCCGGTACACTTTTTCGTTGCGGATGCCGTTTACCGTAATCTGCCCGGCCGTAACCGCCCGAACGCTTTCCACCCATGGTGCATCCGCATCGTGGCAGCGCACCAGCACTTCTTCCGGTGTGCTGACGGGGATTTGTTCCACAGTCACTTTCATCGCGCCCATCCTCCTTTCCGCTGCTGCCAATATAGCACACTGCCCGCCGGATATCTACCCCGCAGCAGGCAAGCTGCAAATATGTGCGGGTAAGTTGCAGCAAAACAGCAGGGAACACGCCCCCGCAAGCAAGCTGGCCGGGAAACATGATAAAATACTTTTTAACAAGCCATCTTGACATCCCGGCGCATTCTGGCTTATAGTAACTTTACAGGAAATCATTCATGCCAGACGCCAAGACGCAGTGCAGACTGAAAAGCCAGTCTTGCACTGCGTCTTTTTACTTCAATATCCAACTATGGGAGGGAACTTATGCAATACCAAATCATTCGCCCTGTTGATGCCCCGCAATGGAAAGCCCCCGCCGCCCGCTGGTTCCACGAAAAATGGGGTGTACCGGAAGAAGCCTACTTGGAAAGCATGGATGCCTGCCTGTCAAAAGCGGGCCTTGTTCCGCAGTGGTACCTTGCCGTGGCAGGGGAGCGCATCTTAGGCGGTATGGGTGTAATTGAAAACGACTTCCACGACCGGAAAGACCTTGCCCCCAACGTGTGTGCCGTTTACACCGAGCCGGATGCCCGCTGCCAGGGCATTGCCGGGGCGCTGCTGAACTTTGTGTGTGCAGATATGAACGCCCGCGGCATCAGCACCCTTTACCTGGTCACCGACCATACCTCGTTTTATGAGCGTTACGGCTGGCAGTTCTACTGCATGGTGCAGGGCGATGGAGAGGAAGAGCCCTCGCGGCTGTATATCCATACGATGTAAAGCATGGGTCCGCAGCCGCGGCAGCACAAGGCCCATTGGGCGGGCTCCTCCGCGGCGCGATGAGGGCATCGCGCCCTACAGACATTTTACGGGGCGCAACGAACAATAAAATACTCTGTAGGGAACGGTCTTGACCGTTCCGGAACATTGCCGTATATGCCTTAATGGAATGCGGCATCTCCGTTCCTAATACGTTATTGCGGATGAATACAAACCCAAAAGCGGCGTGAACCCAATCACACCGCTTTTTCAATCATACTTAATGATATTTCCATCGTGCAGAATGCCAAAAGGCTTTTCCGCTTAATACTCCGTCTTGCGGAACTTCAGGCTGCCATCATCGCCCATTTCGTCCACAATGGCCAGGCTGGCCAGCTTGTAACCCTCGCGGCGCAGCTCATCGCCGCCAGGCTGGAAGCCCTTTTCAATGCAGATGCCAATGCCGACAACGCTGGCGCCAGCCTGCTGGCAGACATCCAGCAGGCCGCGCATGGCCTTGCCGTTCGCCAAAAAGTCGTCCAGAATGATCACGCGGTCGTTGGGACCAAGGAATTTCTGGGCCAGGGTGATATTGTAATCTTTGCCGTAAGTATAAGAATGTACCGTGGAAGTGTACACATCGCCGTCAATGTTCTTGCTCTTGGCCTTTTTGGCAAACACCACAGGCACATCAAAGTGGCGGGCTGTCATGCAGGCAATCGCAATGCCGGATGCCTCAATGGTCAGGATCTTGTTCACGCCGTCATCCTTAAAAATGCGGTAGAACTCCTCGCCGATTTTATCCAGCAGTTCAACATCCAGCTGGTGGTTCAAAAAGCAGTCAACTTTCAGCACATTGCCCGGGCGGACCTGCCCATCGCGCAGAATGCGGTCTTCCAAAAGCTTCATCTTAAGATACCCCTTTCATGTTTACCAACTATTATGCCTAATTCCGCCGCGTTTTTCAACCCTTAAAACCGGGATTTTCATTTTTTTATTACAAACTTTGTCAATATGGCAGTTTGATAATATTTTGTAACCAAACTTTGTGCAAAACCGCCACAAAGGCTTTGGATTCCATCTGCAATTTATGCCGATATTCCGTATTGAAGATTTGCCAACTTAGCGGTATACTTTAACTTAAATTACAGTTATGGGCTGTGCAACCCGTTCCGGCAGGCGTTTGCCCGTCGGAGGCTGTAAACCATTAGGAGGGAATAACAATGAACAAAAAGGTCATCAGTGCAATGCTGGCTGCTTCCATGGCTGTCAGCCTGGCCGCCTGCGGTTCCACCGCTACTTCCGAAGCTGCTTCCTCTGAAGCTTCTTCCACTGCCTCTTCCGAGGCTTCCAGCACCGTCGCTTCTGGCGAGTCCGCTGCTGCCGGTTCCTACACCGGCACCCCCATCAAGGTTGGCGGCATTGGCCCCATTACCGGCGCTGCTGCAACCTACGGCAATGCTGTTAAGAATGCCGAAGAACTGGCTGTCAAAGAGATCAACGCCGCAAACGGCAGCGATATTTTCGACTGGAAGTTCGAGGATGATGAGCACGACGCTGAAAAGAGCGTCAACGCTTACAACTCCCTGAAAGACTGGGGCATGCAGATCCTGGCTGGCCCCGTTACCACCACCCCGACCCTGGCAGTTGCTGCTGAGAGCGTCAACGATAACATGTTCGTTCTGACCCCCTCCGCTTCTGCACAGACCGTTATCGAAACCGGCGACAATGTCTTCCAGATCTGCTTCACCGACCCCAACCAGGGCGTTGCGTCCGCTGACTACATTGCCGAAAATGCCCTGGCCACCAAGATCGGCGTCATCTATGACTCTTCCGATGCTTACTCTTCCGGCATTTACGCCAAGTTTAAGACCGAAGCTGAGAGCAAGGGCCTTGAGATCGTCACCGCTGAGGCTTTCACCAGCGATAACAAGAGCGACCTGTCCACCCAGGTTGCCAAGTGCCAGGAAGCTGGCGCTGAACTGGTGTTCCTGCCCATCTACTACACCGAGGCTTCTCAGATCCTGACCACCGCCAACAAGACCGGCTATGAGCCCATCTTCTTCGGCTGCGATGGCATGGACGGCATCCTGGATGTTGAGGGCTTTGATACCTCCCTGGCTGAAGGCCTGATGCTGCTGACCCCGTTCGCTGCTGACGCTCAGGACGAAAAGACCCAGGCATTCGTTTCCGCTTACGTTGCTGCTTACGGCGAAACCCCGAACCAGTTCGCTGCTGACGCATACGACGTTATCTACAGCCTGTACCAGGCAGTTCTGGAAAACGGCATCACCGGCGATATGGATGCCAGCGAGATCTGCGATCAGCTGAAAGCTGCTTACACCAGCATGACCTTTGACGGCCTGACCGGCACTGGCATGACCTGGGATGCTTCCGGCGCTGTTTCCAAGGAGCCCAAGGCTGTTGTCATCAAGGACGGCGCTTACGCAGCTATGTAATCTCTGCATAAAGCAGGGAGCCGTATGCTGAATAAAAGCATGATACACTGAATTTTGGCCAATGGGGGCTGTTGACATATCCTGTCAGCAGCCCCCATTTTGTTACGCGCAGAGAAAAAAGTGACAACTTTCGTCAAAATCGCGTGCCTTTTGTGCTTTAAGGCATTGTACTGTGCGGACAGATGTGTTAATATTATATACATATTTTGTTTTTCCGCTGTGCAACAAAAACGGGCGGTGTGCGCCGCCCTGGGGCGGAAGAACAAGGGAAAAAATAGAGTGAGGTGTTCTGCACAATGCAATTTCTATCCTATCTGATCAATGGCATCAGCTTGGGCAGTGTGTACGCGCTGATCGCATTGGGTTATACCATGGTGTATGGTATTGCCAAAATGTTGAACTTCGCCCACGGCGATGTCATCATGATCGGCAGCTATGTGATCTTTTTCGCATTTGGCTCGTTCGGGCTCAACCCCATTGTATCCGTGCTGCTGTCCATGGTGGTGTGCACCATCCTGGGCGTTACCATGGAGCGCGTGGCCTACCGCCCACTGCGTGAAGCGCCGTCCCTGGCGGTTCTGATCACCGCCATCGGCGTTTCCTACCTGCTGCAGCAGGTGGCCCAGCTGCTGTGGACTTCCAACCCCAAGAACTTCAAGTCCGTTGTCAGCCTGCAGCCCATCAAATTGTTTGACGGCCAGCTGACCATCTCTGCCGAAACGCTGGTCACAATCCTGGCCTGCATCGTCATCATGGTTGTGCTCACCCTGTTCATCAACCATACTTCCGCCGGTCACGCCATGCTGGCTGTGTCCGAGGATCGCGGTGCTGCCCAGCTGATGGGTATCAACGTCAACGCAACCATCTCTCTGACGTTTGCCATTGGTTCCGCACTGGCCGCCGTTGCCGGTGCCCTGATGTGCTCCTCTTACCCGACCCTGATGCCTACCACCGGCGCAATGCCCGGCATCAAGGCGTTCGTGGCAGCTGTTTTTGGTGGCATCGGTTCCATCCCCGGTGCTTTCCTGGGCGGTATCCTGCTGGGTATTATAGAAAACCTCAGCAAGGCTTATATTTCCACCCAGCTGTCCGATGCCATCGTGTTTGTTGTTCTGATCGTTGTGCTGATCGTCAAGCCCACCGGCCTGCTCGGCAAAAAGGTCAACGTGAAAGTGTAAGGTGAGGATCATGGCATTAACAAAATGGAACCAAGTGAAAAAAAGCACCAAAAGTAATTTGATCACCTTTGGCATCGTCATTGTTTTTTATGTTGTCGTTCAGTTGCTGGCAGCCGCCGGTGTGCTGACCAACTCTTTCTCCGGCCAGCTGGTGCCCATCTGCGCTTATGTGGTCATGGCTGTTTCGCTGAACCTCGTTGTCGGCTTTTTGGGTGAGCTGAGCCTTGGCCATGCCGGTTTTATGAGTGTCGGCGCGTTTTCCGGCACGCTGGTATGGGTCAGCCTGTATGATGTGGCCCCGCACTGGCTGGCGTTGATTTTAGCCTTTGTTGTGGGCGGCGTTATGGCCGGCATCTTCGGCGTCATCGTCGGCGTTCCTGTTCTGCGCCTGTCCGGCGACTATCTGGCCATCGTTACCCTGGCATTTGGCGAGATCATCAAAAACATTATGAACGCCGTTTACCTGGGTGTGGACGACAGCGGCCTGCATTTCTCCCTGAAAGATGCTGCTTCGATGAACATGGCCGAGGATGGCAAGATCCTGATCAACGGCGCTATGGGTATCACCGGCATCAAAAAGGCTTCCACCTTTACCATGGGCATTGTTCTGGTGCTCATCACGCTGGTGGTTGTGCTCAACCTGATCCGCTCCCGCGCAGGCCGCGCCATCTCCGCCATCCGCGATAATGAGATCGCTGCCAAGAGCATCGGTATCAACATCACCCGCTATAAGCTGATGGCTTTTGTGTTGTCCTCCGTGTTCGCCGGTATGGCGGGCGTGCTGTACAGCCTGAACTATTCTTCTCTGGTTGCCAAAAAGTTTGACTACAACACCTCCATCAACATCTTGGTGTTCGTGGTTCTGGGCGGCATCGGCAGCATCCGCGGCTCTGTCATCGCAGCAGCTGTTCTGACCGTTCTGCCCGAAATGCTGCGCGGCCTGAACGACTACCGCATGCTGATTTATGCCATCGTGCTGATCGTCATGATGATCTTTACCCGCAGCCCCAAGCTGGTGGCATGGCGCAAAGATCTGGCTGAAAAAATCACCGATAAGTTCCCGATTTTGAAGCTGAACAAATTCCTGAAAGATAAAGACAAAAAGGAGGCGGCATAAATGGCACTGCTGGAAGTCAGTAACCTCGGCATTGCGTTCGGCGGCCTGCAAGCCGTTTCGCAGCTGGACCTTAAAATCGAAAAAGGCCACCTGTATGGCCTGATCGGCCCCAACGGCGCGGGCAAAACCACCGTGTTCAATATGCTGACCGGTGTGTATAAACCCACCGAGGGCAACATTGTGCTGGATGGCAACGATATCACCGGCGCTACCCCGGAAACCATCAGCAAGGCGGGCATTGCCCGTACATTCCAGAACATCCGCCTGTTTGACGATATGACGGTTCTGGATAACGTTAAAGTCGGCCTGCACAACCAGGTCACCTATGGCATGTGGACCGGCATCCTGCGCCTGCCCGCCTTCCGCGAGAAAGAGCACGAGATGGACCGCCGCGCCATGAAGCTGCTGAAAATTTTTGACCTGGATGCAGAGGCCAACTACAAAGCCAGCCAGCTGCCTTACGGCAAACAGCGCAAGCTGGAAATTGCCCGCGCGCTGGCCACCAACCCCAAACTGCTGCTGCTGGACGAACCCGCAGCCGGCATGAACCCCAACGAAACCGAAGAGCTGATGAACACCATCCACAGCGTGCGCGACCAGTTCGGCGTTGCCATCCTGCTCATTGAGCATGATATGAACTTCGTTATGGGTATCTGCGAGGAGATCACCGTGCTGGACTATGGCCGTGTGATTGCCCGCGGTGACGGTAAAGCCATCCGCAATAACCCCAAGGTCATTGCGGCCTATCTGGGAGGTGACGACTAATGGGTGAGCTGCTTTCGGTTAAAAATATCAATGTTTATTACGGTTCCATCCACGCCATCAAGGACGTTTCGTTCCATGTAGATGAGGGCGAGATCGTTACCCTGATCGGTGCAAACGGCGCCGGCAAAACCACCACCATGCACGCCATTTCCGGCCTGCTCAAGCTGGCCAGCGGCGAAATCACCTATGACGGCAACCTGATCAGCAAGATGGAAGCCCACAAGATCGTCCGCCTTGGCCTGGCCCAGGTGCCGGAGGGCCGCCGTGTATTCAGCGGCCTGACTGTGCAGCAGAACCTTTCCATGGGCGCTTATACCCGCCACGATGGCAAGGATGCCATCCAGAGCGATTACGACATGGTGTTTGACCTGCTGCCCCGCCTGAAAGAGCGCCGCAACCAGCCCGCCGGGACCCTTTCCGGCGGTGAACAGCAGATGCTGGCCGTTGGCCGCGCGTTGATGTGCAAGCCCAAGATCCTGCTGCTGGACGAACCCTCCATGGGTCTTTCTCCGCTGTTGGTCAAGGAAATCTTCAAGATCATCCGCGATATCAACCGCAACGGCGTTACCGTGCTGCTGGTGGAGCAGAACGCAAAGATGGCACTGGATATTGCCAACCGCGCCTATGTTCTGGAAACTGGTACCATCAAGATGGAGGGCGAAGCCACTGAGCTTGCCAATAACATTGAAGTGCGTAAGGCTTACCTTGGCTGCGAATAATCACAGCTTAAGATACGCCCCTGCAATGAACAAAAACTAACACATCAGCCCCGGCTCAACCTGAAAGCAATCAGGCAAAAGCCGGGGCTGTGTTTTATTTATCTGATTTAATGCAATGATGATAAGATGGTAACTTTGCTATCCGTTCTGCTGGCAGTACGCGGCAGGGAAGTGCTGTCGCACAACTTTACCGTACCCCCTCCGGCGGACGCTGTTCATCGCTCAGCGGCTGGGTCAACAGGTTCAGCACTTTGTTATAGATCTCGCTCCCGCAGGCCACAAAATGGTCACGCACCTGTTCGGCGGTCATCGCGTCCGGCATCGTCACCTGCAGGGTGAACGCGCCATGCTGCTGGTTTTTATCCTGAATGGTGCAGGTCACACGGTAGCGGTCGCCGTCTTTTTCAATGTCGGCGTGGTTCTGGGCCGCCTTGTGTACCCAGCTCTGGATGCGGATAACCGCCAGAATGGCGCTTTCCCGCACGCTGCGGGGCAGATCTTCGGAGAGCGTCTGGGCCACTGTTGCGCCTTTTTCGGTAATGGTGTACCCGTTTGTGCCCTCAATGGCCAGCCCCTGGGTTACAAGGTCATTCAGCGCGCCAACAAATTCAAAATAATTGACCAGCTCTTCCTGCAAAAGCGCAGCCTCCATGGCTTCACGGGTCACAGGCCCTACACTTTTAATCAGGTAGCACAGCAAAATACGGATCTCGGTATCATTGGTCAACCCGCCCATCTTTACACCGGCGGTAAATGCTTCTGCCATGGTCTCACTTCCTGAACAGGGGATGCAGGCAGCACCGCATCCCCAAACATTACTTTGTAATTATTATACAGGAGTTTCAAAAAACTTACAAGCGCAAAATTCCGGCCCGCTTATGCCAGGTTCAAAACACAGTTTCGATCTGCTTGCGGCTTTGCGGAGTGGAGTAGATCCACCGGTCCAGCCGACCGCGGGTCACAAAATAGTGCGGCTCAAACCGCATCTTCTGGTTCAGGTTCTTGTTCACCACCACCAGTTTGATCTTCATTTTATCCGGCAGAATGCTTTTAATGTACACGCTTACCGTCTGGCCGGGGCGCAGCGCGGTATCCGGCTCCGCCAGCCCGGCCAGATTGGGGGCAATCTCGATGAACACGCCGTAATTCTCCACACTGCGCACAATGCCCACCACGGTCTCCCCAGCGGCAAAACAGGCGGCGTTTTCACTCCAGGTACCCAGCAGCTCCCGCAGAGTCAGCACAATGCGGTCCTGCTCATCTCGGTTCTTGATGGCGCACAATAGCTGCTGGCCTACCATCACACGGTCTGCCGGGGAAGCAATCCGCGAAACCGAAAGGCAGTCGATGGGCAGCAGAGCCGAGATGCCGCACCCGACATCGCAAAACGCACCAAAGTTTTCAATGTGCGTTACCGTGCAGGGAATCACACTGCCGTTTTCCAGCTGGTCGAGATACTGCTCCCGGCAGGCCCGCTGCGCCGCCGCGCGGGAAAGCAGATAAACGACCTCGCCGTTTTCGTCCTGCACTGTGCCCTGGATCACAAAGCAGGTCGACCGCCCCACACGGGTCAGCACGGCGATCTCTTTGACCGTTTCACCGGGCGCAGTGTCCAGGCATTCTTCAAACGGCATAAACGCATGGTGCCCGCACAGCTCAAAGCGCAGGCGGCGGTTGGTATCAAAGGCAAGGGCTGTGCTCTGCAGCACCTCCCCGGTGGCAATGCAATGGTCCAGTTCTTCCCGCCGCAGGTGGGAAGCGTTGCGGCAAAGTCCTTCAGCACGGTATTCAAGCATTTGTTTTCCTCTTTTCTTAATATATAAATAAAATAGAAAATAAAAGAACAGCGAACCTGCCCGGCCCCAGCTGCCAAAAGTTTACAAAAGATTCTTTTGACGGGGCCGGCTTTTCCCGGCGGGGCTATTTTCAAAACTGCCGGGATGGTATATAATAATATCTATATCGCATCTTTCCGCGGGCGCAGCCTGTGGACCAGATTTGAGAAAGGCGGTGGAACAATGGACGTTCAGGTTGGTGATGTGATCATAACCAAAAAGCCGCACCCCTGTGGGGCCAACCGGTTTGACGTACTGCGCGTGGGCATGGATTTTAAGATCCGCTGCCAGAAATGCGGCCATGAAATTATGCTGCCGCGCGTGAAAATTGAAAAGAATATCAAAAAAATCCTGCGCAGCGGGGAAGAGTAGCGGCAAATCCTCTTTCGCCATCCGGCACTATTCTGTGCCCATCATGTAAGGAGATTTGCCCCTATGTTTGACGATTTAAGCCAGGTAGAGCGCCGCTATGAAGAGCTTGCCTACCGCATGACCACCCCCGAAGCAATGAATGACCCCGCGGCTTATGCAGCCATGATGCGGGATTATAAAGAACTGACCCCCCTGGTGGAAGCATACCGCAGCTATACCGCCCTGCAAAAAGAAGTGGACGAAGAAAAGGCGCTGCTGGATGCCCCCACGGAGGATGCTGCCTTTAACGATATGGTACAGCAGGAATTGCGCGAAAACTGGCAAAAGCTGGAAGACCTGGAACAAAAAATCCGCCTGCTGCTTTTGCCCAAGGATGCCAACGATGAAAAAAGCATCATCATGGAGATCCGCGCAGGTGCCGGCGGCGAGGAAGCCGCCCTGTTTGCCCACAGCCTGCACCGCATGTATACCATGTATGCCGCGCGCCAGAACTGGGCATGTTCCGTTATCAGCCTGAACGAAACCGAGCTGGGCGGCGTGAAAGAGATCACCTTTTCCATCGAGGGCTCCGGCGTTTACAGCCGCTTAAAATTTGAAAGCGGCGTTCACCGCGTGCAGCGCGTGCCGGAAACTGAGACCCAGGGCCGCATCCACACTTCCACCGCCACCGTTGCCGTGATGCCGGAAGCCGAGGAAGTGGAGTTTGAACTGGACCCCAAGGACCTGCGTATTGATACCTTCCGTTCCTCCGGTGCAGGCGGTCAGCACATCAACAAAACCTCGTCCGCCATCCGGGTGACCCACCTGCCCACCGGCATGGTGGTGGAATGCCAGGACCAGCGCAGCCAGCGCGAAAACAAAGAGCAGGCATTAAAAGTTCTGCGCAGCCGCCTGCTGCAGCAAAAGCAGGAAGCATACGACCAGGAATACAACGCCAAACGCCAAAGCCAGGTGGGCAGCGGCGACCGCAGCGAGAAGATCCGCACCTATAACTTCCCGCAGGACCGCGTGACCGACCACCGCATTGGCTTGACACTGCGCAATTTACAGGATATACTGGACGGCAACCTTGACCGGGTCATTGAGCCGCTGATCCTGGCCGACCAGGAAGAAAAGCTAAAAAACAACCAAATTCAGTAACCCATACCTAATCCAGTAACCCATATATTTGAAGAAGGAATCAAGATCTATGAATACTCAGGTTTTGCCTGTTAATGAAGAAAGCATCGCCCTTGCTGCCAAACTGCTGCAGCAGGGCGAGCTGGTGGCTCTGCCGACCGAAACGGTGTACGGCATTGCCGCCGATGCCCGCAACGGTGAGGCAGTCAAAAAGATTTTTGAAGCCAAGGGCCGCCCGCAGGATAACCCGCTCATTGTGCACATCTGCGGCATGGAAATGCTGCACGGCATTGTGTCGGAAGTGCCGGAGCGTGCCAAAAAGCTGGCCGCCGCTTTCTGGCCCGGTCCGCTCACCATGGTCATGCCCCGCGGGCCGGAAGTGTCCGAAGTGACCTGTGCCGGGCTGGATACCGTCGGCGTGCGCATGCCGTCCCACCCGGTGGTGCAGGCAGTCATCAAGGCCAGCGGCGTGGCATTTGCTGCCCCGTCCGCCAACCTTTCCGGCAAGCCCAGCCCCACCAACGCGCCGGATACCTTTGTGGATATGAACGGCCGCCTGCCGCTGATTCTGGACGGCGGTGAAAGCGCAGTCGGCGTGGAATCCACCGTTGTGGCTGTGACGGGGGAGCACCCGATGATCCTGCGCCCCGGCTATGTGACAAAAGAACAGATGGAAGCCGTTCTGGGGGAGGAAGTTCTTGTCAACCACGCCATTCTGGAAAAGCTGAAAGACGGCGAAGTGGCGCGTTCCCCCGGAATGAAGTATAAACATTACGCCCCCAAGGCGGATGTAACCATCCTGAAAGGCAGCTTTGATGCCTACCGCGATTATATCGCTGCCCACGCCGAGGATGGCGTCTGGGCGCTCTGCTTTGACGGCGAAGAAGCCCAGCTCCCCGTTCCGGCCCTCTCTTACGGCAAAGAGGGGGACGGCATCAGCGAGGCGCACAACCTGTTCACCGTGCTGCGGGAACTGGACCGCAAGGGCGCCAAAACCGTGTATGCCCGCTGCCCGCTCAGCGATGGCGTTTCTATGGCCGTGTACAACCGCCTGATCCGTGCCGCGGCGTTCCGCGTGGTGGAGGTCTGATATGCAGATCATTGGCATTACCGGGCGTTCCGGCTGCGGAAAATCCACCCTGACAGACAGCATCCGCGCCGCGGGGTTCCGCTGTGTGGATGCTGACCAGGTGGCACGGGAAGTTCTGCTGCCGGGTTCGCCCTGCATTGCGCTGCTCCAGCAGGAATTTGGTGCCGATATTGTGGAACCATCCGGCCAGGTACGCCGCCGCCTGTTGGCGGACCGTGCCTTTGCCACGCCGCAGGGCACCGCCCGGCTGACGGCCATCACCCAACCGGAAATTTACCACCGGCTGGATCTTGCCATGGCGGAAGCCCGGCAGGCGGGGGAGAAGCTCTTCTTTGTGGATGGCGCGGTGATCGTGGGTACCCCGTTCCAAAAGCGGTGCAGCCATCTCGTTTCGGTTGCCGCACCGTATGAAACCAGCGTGCAGCGTATCTGTGCGCGGGATGGCATTGCGCCGGAAATGGCGCGCCGCCGCCTGGATGCCCAGCTGCCCGAAGATGCCTTACGTGCCGCCGCGGACTTCGTGATTGAAAACGATGGAACTTTGCAGCAGATGCATCAGCGCTGCAATGCGCTGTTGGATGCTCTGCGGAAGGAGGCTTATGGCGAAACGTCAGACGAAAAATAAACGCAAACGCTCTGTGCTGGCACCATCCCCGCCGCAAATGGTCATTTTGCGGGTGTGCATGGTGCTGCTGGCCCTGCTGCTGGCGGCCATTACCTTGCTGAACCGCGGCAGCGATACCGTAATGAACACCGCATACCCCCGCAAATATGACGAGTATGTGACCTATTACGCAGACAAATACCAAATTGACCCTTACATCCTGTATTCCATTATCCGCACCGAAAGCAACTTTAACCCGCAGGCGGAATCCAACGTTGGCGCGCGCGGGCTGATGCAGATCACCGAGATAACGTTCGACTGGATCAAAACCAAGATCGCGCCGGACGAAGCATTGACATTCGATGATCTCTATGACCCGGAAGTCAATATCCGCTTTGGCAGCTATTTTATCAGCTACTGTCTGCAGCGGTATGACGACGACCTGGCCACCGCCGCAGCCGCCTACCACAGCGGGCTTGGCACCGTGGATACCCTGCTGGCGGACAGTCAGTATTCGCAGGATGGCAAGGTACTGGATGCTTTCCCGTACCCGCAAATGCGCCGCTATGTGCAAAAAGTAACGGACGCATACGCGCAGTACAGTGAAATATACGGCACGGCGGACAGCTCCGGCCGAACCCCTGCCTGAATTTGTAAGAAGAAAGGATACCATCATGAAAACAACACAGGAACTGAAAGAACTGTTGTATAAGAACAAGACAGTCGCTGACCAGCAGCCTGATGCCATTGCAGAAGCCAATGCTTTCTGCGAAGGTTACAAGGCTTTCCTGAACGCTGCCAAAACCGAGCGCGAAGCCGCCGCTTACAGCGAGCAACTGCTCAAGCAGGCAGGCTACAAGCTTTTTGTGCCCGGCATGGCCCTGAACGCAGGGGATAAGGTTTACCTCATCAACCGCAACAAGTGCGTGCTGGCCGCTACCATCGGCGAGCGCAGCATGGCCGAGGGCTTCCACCTGAACATTGCCCATATCGACTCTCCGCGCCTGGACCTGCGCCCGGTGCCGCTGTTTGAAAAAGACGGCCTGGCCTATTTCCGCACCCACTATTACGGCGGTATCCGCAAGTATCAGTGGCCCACCATCCCACTGGCATTGCACGGTGTTGTCTGCCGTGAGGATGGCACCACCGTTACCATCACCATCGGCGAAAATGATGAAGATCCCGTCTTTACCATCACCGACCTGCTGCCGCACCTGGGCCGCGAGCAGAACCAGAA
Organism: Acutalibacteraceae bacterium; assembly: GCA_963626055.1. Lineage (GTDB taxonomy): Bacteria > Bacillota > Clostridia > Oscillospirales > Ruminococcaceae > Gemmiger. Next base: position 122,534 of record CAVFVI010000002.1, on the reverse strand, counting down.
AAAGCTGCCCGATGCCATCACTGCCGAAAACCTGAACGTTGTGCTGGGCTCCCTGCCCATTGCGGATGCTGACGCCGAAAAGCGCATCAAGCTGAGCATCCTCGGCCTGCTGAACGAGATGTACGGTATTACCGAGCGTGATTTTGTCACCGCTGAAATCGAGGTCGTACCCGCATTCAAGGCCCGCGATGTCGGCCTGGACCGCTCCATGATCGGCGCTTACGGCCATGATGACCGTGTGGACGCTTACCCGGCCCTGATGGCTGAAATTGAGGTACAGCACCCGGCCCATACCACCGTCTGCATCCTGACCGATAAAGAGGAAGTCGGCTCTGACGGTGTGACCGGCATGAACAGCATGTATGCTTACCACTTCCTGCAGCAGCTCTGCGCCGCCACCGGCGTGGATTCCATCGCCGCGTTCCAGGCTTCCAAGTGTCTGTCTGCCGATGTTACCGCTGCTTATGACCCCAGCTTCTCCGAAGCATTTGAGCCGGATAACGGCACCTATGCGGGCCGCGGCGTTGCCATTTACAAATACACCGGCGCAGGCGGAAAGAGCTCTACCAGCGATGCCAACGCCGAACTGGTCAGCTACCTGACCCGCCTGATGAACAAGAACGGCGTGGTGTGGCAGATCGGCGAAATGGGCCGCCTGGACCTTGGCGGCGGCGGCACCATTGCCAAGTATGTGGCCAACCGCGATATTGATACCATCGATATCGGTGTGCCCGTTCTGGCTATGCACTCTCCGTTCGAGGTCGTTTCCAAGGCCGATGTTTACATGGCTTACCGCACCTTCCAGGCTTTCTGCGCGGATGCTGAGTAACGCTTAAATCAAATCGATCCATATCACCCCGGCGCTGTGCCCTCAAAATTGGGCGCAGCGCCTTTTTGTGTTTTATAACGCATTTTTTGAACAAAGCGGGGCATATCGTCAAACATCGGGGCCGGGATAGCCTATTATAATTGAACAAAAGTCTTTTTTTGCCTATGTACAAAATGCCGAACAATGCGATACAATGTCACCATAGCAAGAAAAGCCGTGCAGCCCTGTTCAAGCAGGGCTGCACAGCAAACCAGGAACCGAAAAAACGGCTGGTTCCCAGGGCTTGTGCAAAAAGCCCTGCCGCTGCCGGGTACGCTTTGCTTGCAGAGCAATGGCGGGCGTACCGTTTTGAAAAGGAGAGAGTTTTGTTATGCCGATGAATAAAGTTGTTCACGCCGCACAGCGCGCTGCTTTCAGCGCTGCCATTGATGTTGCCATCAACGCCGTGCGCGGCAAGGGAACCGAAAAGCTGTCCGAAAATGCTGTCAAGCTGGTCAACATGGCCGAGCCCCTGCTGAAAGACCGTTACCCGGCTTCTGCCTTTGATGCCGCCCGCAAGTTTGTCAGCGACCCCAACGGCAAGTGGATGCAGTATGCATACCGCGCCATCAATGAAATCGACCCCCATGTGCTGAAGATGAACGCCCTGAACCTGGTGTACGAGGGCATGTTTGCCGGTTACAACTATGTTTGTGAGCTGCGCGAAAAGTACGACTGCAACATGCCGTGGATCCTGCTGTTTGACCCCACCTCCGCCTGCAACCTGCACTGCAAGGGCTGCTGGGCAGCCGAGTACGGCAACCGCCTGAACCTGACCTATGAGGAAATGGACAAGCTGGTTACCGAGGGCGAAGAACTGGGCATCCACTGGTATATGTGCACCGGCGGCGAGCCGATGTGCCGCAAGAACGACCTGCTCAAGCTGGCCGCCAAGCACCAGAGTTCCGTGTTCCACCTGTTCACCAATGGCACCCTGATCGACGATGCTTTCTGCGAGGAAGTCAAGAAAGTCGGCAACATGGCGTTCTTCCTGTCCGTTGAGGGCCTGGACGATGCCACCGACAACCGCCGCGGCGAAGGCGTGTTCCAGCGCGTTATGAACGCTATGGACATCATGAAGAAGCACGGCCTGCTGTTCGGTACCTCCATCTGCTACACTTCCGCCAACTACAAGGCTGTTACCAGCGATGAGTTCATGGATATGCTCATCAGCCACGGCGTGCGCTTCAACTGGTACTTCCACTATATGCCCATCGGCGATGGTGCCAACGTTGACCTGATGCTGAACCCCGAACAGCGCGAATACATGATCCAGCGTGTGCGCGAGATCCGCGGCTTTACCGGCGGCAAGCAGATCTTCTGCATTGACTTCCAGAACGACGGTGAGTACATTGATGGCTGCATTGCCGGCGGCCGCCAGTATGCCCACATCAACCCCAACGGTGATGTGGAGCCCTGCGTCTTCATCCATTACTCTGGTGCCAACATCCATGATAAGAGCCTGCTGGAATGCCTGCAGCAGCCTCTGTTCAAGGAATATCACAAGGGCCAGCCCTTCAACGGCAACCACCTGCGTCCCTGCCCGATGCTGGAGAACCCCCAGATCCTGGGCGATATGGTCCGCCGCAGCGGTGCCCACAGCACCGATATGCAGCAGCCGGAATCCCCGGAGGATGTTTTCCGCCGCTGCCGTCCCTACGCAACCAGCTGGATGCCCACCGCTGACCGCCTGTGGGCCGAAAAGCACCCCGGTTACGTTGACCCCGAAAACCCGGAAAGCGCTAACAGCTGTGCATCCTGCGCCAGCTGCGCCGCATGCTCCGCTCATCAGGAATAATTGAATCACTGATTTTATCCGCCTGTGGCTGTTTGCCATGGGTGGATTTTTTTATGCCCGTTCGCCTTTCGCAGTTTTCCCGCATTTTCTCTTTGCCATTGGCATACACTGAACAAGCGGCCCCCAAAGCCGCCAAAACTGCCGCCCGGCCGCAAAAGGGGAGAAGCCTGCTATCAAAACGGTCATTTATCTGGACGTTCTTTTGCTGGTCAACTTTCTGGCGGCTTACTTTTTGCTGCAGGCCGCCGGGCTGCTCAGCAGCCAGCACGCCGCGTTTTCCCGCATGGTGTGCGCCAGCGGCATTGCCGCGCTCAGTGCGCTGATCTTGTTCGCGCCGGAACTTTCGTACCCCGCCCAAATTCTGTATAAGGTATTGACCGCCTGCGCTGTGGTGGGCGTTGCCTTTGGGCTGCAGGGGCTGCGGCGCTTTGTCACCGCCGTGTGCTGGTATGCCGCGCTTAACATTCTGCTGGCAGGGCTTTGCATCGCCGTTATCCTGCGCACGGGCACACCGCTGCTGCAAACGGCAAATCTTACGGTCTACCTGCGCATCTCGCCGGTCGTGCTGCTGCTGCTTTCCGCGGCAAGCTGCGGTGCGGTGTGGCTGGTACTGCACGTTTCGGGCAGCACACCGCAGACCACCCGGACGATTGGAATCGAGTTTGAACTGTGCGGCACCCCCGTGCGGCTGCGCGCCATGCTGGATACCGGCTGCCACCTGAAAGACCCCATCACCTGCCTGCCGGTGCTGCTTATCAGCTGGCCAGCGGCAAAAGGCCGCCTGCCGGGGGCAGTCAATGCCTTTTTGGGGCAGTGGTTCCAGGGCCTGCACCCCAGCACCCCGCCTGCCGGTGCCAGCCTGCGGGTGATACCCTGCAACACCGCCGCGCAGCACGCGCTGCTGCCGGGGTTTGCGGTGGCAGATATCAGCACCATCACCGAAACGGGGATGCAAAGCCTTGGCCGCACCGCCGTTGCGTTTTGCCCGCAGCCGTTCCAGTCCGGCGAATATGAAGCTTTGTATGGCCCGGACTTTCTGTAACCATGCAGCAGGCTTGCACAAATTACCGTCAGCGATACTTTTATGCGATGCCCTTATCGTTGAAGAACAGGATGAAACGCACATACACGTTCGCTAAATATTTATTTAGTGAAACAACGATTGCAAACGCATAGCCACAGCTCCCACCGCGCGTTACATCTTTAGGTAAGCACAAACCACCCGCCAATGCCTTCATTGCATTTTACACTTCCACCCACATCTCAAAGGAGGGGAACATTTATGCAGCCGCTGCACACGCTTTGCCGCCGTATTGGAAATTTTGTGTTACTGTTTGGTGCCATGCCGGACCTGCACTACATCAATGGCCCGGACACACTGCCCCCGCCGCTGACCCCGCAGGAAGAGCAGCAGGCATTGTGCGGCCTTGCTGCGGGCGAAGGGGCGGCGCGGGATGCCTTGATTACACATAACCTGCGCCTGGTCGTTTACATTGCCAAAAAATTTGAATCCTCCACCGCCGGGGTGGAGGATATGATCTCGATCGGCACGATTGGCTTAATTAAAGCGGTAAACACCTTTGAACCGGGCAAAAACATCAAACTTGCCACCTATGCCAGCCGCTGCATTGAAAACGAAATTTTGATGTACCTGCGCAAAAGCTCCAACCGCAGGCAGGATGCCAGCATTGATGAACCCCTGAACACTGATTCCGACGGCAACGAACTGCTGCTGATGGATGTGCTGACCAGCGACCAGGCCCAGGTTGGGGAAGAGCTGGAGCGCAATGCCGAGCGCAGCGCCCTGCTTGCCGCCGTTCAGGCATTGAACCCGCGGGAGCGGCAAATTATGGAGCTGCGCTTCGGCCTGCGCGATGGGGTAGAGCACACCCAAAAGGAAGTTGCGGATTCCATCGGGATTTCTCAAAGTTATATATCCCGGTTGGAAAAGCGCATCATCAAGCGCTTGCGCCAACAGATCGAATCTTTGGTCTGATTCGATACATCCCAGCTATTCCTGCGTGACCCGCTGCCCGGATACAGTGCTGGCGGTCGTCTGGGTCACAAAATCCTGGATCACCCCGCCCAACAGATTCATCTGCGGTTCCTCACATAACAAAAGGTAATCAAATTCGTTCCGCGTCCAGCTCGCCATGGCGTTCCGGCCGGGGTTCTGGCTCAGCGTGACTTCTGTGCTGTCAATCAGCACAGTGGTCACGCTTTCGTATTGATAAGTCAGGTAGTTATCCGGCACATCCAGCTGCCCGGTCTGGGCAACCCGCAGCCGAACACCCCCGGCAGGGATCACATTGTATTCAATCTCCGCCGTTTTGCGGTTGATGAGCCAGAAACGCCCCGGAATCAGGATATCCGTGGAGGGGTACGCCGTTACGGCAAACCCCGCACTTTCGGTAAAATCCGGTGCCGAATATTCCTCCTGGTAACTGCGCTGCCCGGTGGGCGTGCTGGGCTGCTGGGTGTTCTCTTTCTGCCACATCATCGCGGCGGCAATCAGCGCCGCAATGCCCACAACTGCCAAAAACAAAATCAGCCAAAATGCTTGCTCCATCATTACCATCCCCCTTGCTCCATGGTATGCGCCGCGGCCGGGGGTGGTGCACCCGGTACAGTTTTTACCGGCAGGAGATTTGTTCTTTGATGTGGTTCAGCGCGCATTTTTCCAACCGGCTGACCTGCGCCTGGCTGATGCCGATTGCCTGCGCCACCTGCATCTGCGTCTGGCCGGATAAATACCGCAAAGCAATGATGCGCCGCTCCCGCGGGGTCAGGGCCTGCACGGTATCCTTGAACATGATATCGCTGATCCAGCTTTCCTCACAGCTCGCTTCCTGCACGCGGTCCATAATGGCCAGGGTGTCATCCCCATCGGTATAGGCCGGTTCATACAAACTGGCCGGTTCCACAATGGATTCCAGCGCCATGGCAACCTGCTCCGGGGCGCTGCCCACGCGGGCGGCAATTTCGCTCACGCGGGGCTCGCGCCCGGTTTCTTTTTGCAGGGCTTCCCGCGCCTGCATGGCGTGATAGGCCAGGTCCCGCACTGACCGGCTGACCCGCATGGGGGTGTTATCCCGCAAAAAGCGCCGGATCTCCCCTAGAATCATCGGTACACCATAGGTAGAAAACCGCACGTTCAAGCCGGGGTCAAAATTGTCGATTGCTTTGATCAGCCCAATGCACCCCACCTGGAACAGGTCGTCCAGGTTTTCGCCCCGGCCCGCAAATTTCTGCACCACGCTCAACACAAGGCGCAGGTTGCCCTGTATCATCTGGGCGCGTGCTTCGCTGTTCCCGGCTTTGGCGGCAAGCAGCAGCTGGGTTTTCTGTTCCTCGTTCAGCACTGGCAGCATGGCCGTGTTCACACCGCATATTTCCACTTTGCTGGTATTCATTCTGCATCCTCCCGTTCTTTTGCATTCAGCAACAGCAGTTGGTTCCGCCCTTAGTATGGGCACCTGACGGCGGAAAAAGACAGGATGGGAAATAATTGAAATCCCCCCTCCCATAAAATGGCCAAGGCAAAAAACAGCCCCCTGCACCACCACATTTTTGTGCATGCTAGTAAATTTAATGCGAACCGCCCCGGCAAGATTGCACCCGCCCGCAGGTTATGCTATACTAATACTCGTGTTGGAAAAAATCATGTTCCGGCGTGCGGCACTGCACCGTGCTGTGCCATGCGCCCAAACAGCAGGGAAAAGGGATACGGATGAAAATAGGATTTGATAACAATAAGTACCTGGCCATGCAGTCTGCCCATATCCGGGAGCGCATCAGCCAGTTTGATAACAAGCTCTACCTGGAATTTGGCGGCAAGCTGTTTGATGACTACCATGCTTCCCGCGTGCTGCCGGGCTTCCAGCCGGATTCCAAGCTGCAAATGCTGCTGCAGCTGAAAGATCAGGCCGAGATCGTGGTCGTCATCAGCGCCGAGGATATCATCAGCAACAAAATGCGCGGCGATTACGGCATCACCTATGACCAGGACGTTCTGCGCCTGATCGATGCGTTCCAGGGCATGGGTCTGTTTGTTGGCAGCGTGTGCATCACCATGTATACCGCCGCGCCGGAAGTGGAAGCTTTTGAGCGCCGCCTGAATGAGCTGAACATCCGTACCTTCCGCCATTACAAAATCGCGGGCTACCCCAACGATGTGGCCCGCATTGTGAGCGATGACGGTTACGGCAAAAATGATTACATCGAAACCGAGCGCCCGCTGGTCGTTATCACGGCACCCGGCCCCGGAAGCGGCAAAATGGCCGTCTGCCTGTCCCAGCTGTACCATGAATACAAGCGCGGCATCAAGGCAGGTTACGCCAAATTTGAAACGTTCCCCATCTGGAACATCCCCCTCAAGCACCCGGTCAACCTTGCGTACGAAGCCGCTACCGCCGACTTGAACGATGTCAACATGATTGACCCGTTCCACCTGGAAGCATACGGCAAAACGGCGGTCAACTATAACCGTGATATCGAAATTTTCCCCGTTGTCAACGCCATGTTTGAGCTGATTGCGGGAAAAAGCCCCTACCATTCGCCCACCGATATGGGCGTGAACATGGCAGGCAACTGCATCATTGACGATGAAGTCTGCCAGGAGGCTTCCCGCAAGGAAATCATCCGCCGCTACTTCAAGTGCCTGTGCGACCAGAAAACCGGCGGCATCGTCAAGGACGACCGCTACAAGCTGGAACTGCTGCTGAACCAGGCGGGCGTCAGCGTTGGTATGCGCGCCGTGGAACAGCAGGCCCATGCCTGTTCCGATAAGACCGGTGGCCGTCCCGCTGCGGCGATCGAGCTGCCGGATGGCACCATTGTGACCGGCAAAACCGGCCCGCTGCTGGGCGCTGCCGCTTCCGCGCTGCTCAATGCGCTCAAACGCCTTGCCGGGATCGATCAGGAATTGGATCTAGTTTCTGCCCATGCGATCGAGCCGATCCAGACCCTGAAAACCCAGTATCTCGGCAGCCGCAACCCCCGCCTGCACACGGATGAAATTCTCATCGCGCTTTCCAGCTCGGTTACCGAAAACGCCGCCGCAGCTGCCGCCATGCACCAGCTGCCCATGCTCAAAGGCTGTGATATCCATTCCACCGTTATCCTGTCCAGCGTGGATGCCGATACCCTGAAAAAGCTTGGCATGAACCTGACCTGTGATCCCGTTTACGAGGAAACCGGCCGCAAGTACCACAAAGTATAACCCCGATCACGATTCAAAAGGCAGAACGGATTTTTGCTTCCGTTCTGCCTTTTTCTTTACTGTACCACCTGGCTGCCCCCAAAGCGGAAAAATTGAAGATATTTTACAAGCCTTCCGTATTTCCCGGTGGTACAATAACATCCGTGAGGAGATAACGCCATGAAAAAAGAAACCCGCACCGTGGTGCATGATGACCTGCTGCACCTGGAAGCTTATCACTTTGAGGGCATCGCGCAGCCGTTCCCCAACCATTTCCATGATTATTATGTCATTGGCTTTGTGGAGGGCGGAACCCGCAGCCTGACCTGCAAAAACAGGGAATACACCATCCAGGCAGGCAGCATCATCCTGTTCAACCCCGGCGATAACCACGCCTGCGTGCAGAGCGGAAACGGCTTGATGGATTACCGCGCGTTGAATATCTCCAAAGAAGTTATGCTGGACCTGGCCGAAGAAATCACCGGCAAGCGCACACTGCCAGCGTTTTCGCTCAATGTTCTGTCCGATGCCGAGGCAGCCTGTTACCTGCGCTCGCTGCATGAAATGATATTAAAGAACACCGGCGATTTTGGCAGGGAAGAAAACCTGTTGCTGCTGGTTTCGCTTTTGATTCAGCGGTACGGCCAGCCGTTTGCCGACTGTACCCCCGAATGCCGGGACGAAGTGGAAAAAGCCTGCCGGTTTATCCAGCAGCACTTTGCGGAGCACCTGACGCTGGAACAAATCTGCCGCTGTGTGGGGTTGAGCAAATCAACGCTTTTGCGGGCCTTTACCCGTTCCAAAGGCGTAACCCCTTACAGCTACCTCATCAATATCCGCATCGGGCAGGCCAAAAAGCTGCTGGAGCAGGGCCTGCCGCCGGTGGAAGCCGCCCTGCAAACCGGCTTTTCGGACCAAAGCCATTTCACCAATTATTTCAGCCGCTTTATCGGGCTGGCCCCCGGCGCTTACCGGGAAATATTTTTGCCAAAACAAAACACCGAAACCGCGGGGGAGAACCAATGAACATCCATTACCGCACCGGGCATCTGTGCGCGCTGCTTACCATCCTGATCTGGGGCACAACGTTTATTTCTACAAAAATTTTACTGGCGGCGTTCCAGCCGGTGGAAATTTTGTTCTTCCGCTTTGTGCTGGGCTTTCTGGCGCTGCTGGTCATCTGTCCCCGCCGTCTGGCAGGGACCACCCTTCGGCAGGAATTCACCTTTGCCGCGGCAGGCTTTTGCGGTGTCTGCCTGTATTATCTGCTGGAAAATATTGCGCTGACCTATACCTTGGCTTCCAATGTCGGGGTCATCATCTCGGTTGCCCCGTTTTTCACGGCTGTTCTGGGGCATCTTTTCTTAAAAGAAGAAAGCTGCCTGCGGCCGCGGTTTCTCATCGGTTTCCTCGTGGCAATGGCCGGGATTTCTCTCATCAGCTTTAACGGCGCCAGGCTGGCACTGAACCCAGCGGGGGATTTGCTCGCCCTTTTGGCCGCTTTTGTCTGGGCGTGCTATTCCATCTTGAGCAAAGTTATCAGCCGTTACGGGTTTGGCACGGTCCTTACCACCTGGCGGGTGTTTTTCTATGGGCTGCTGTTCATGGCTCCGGTGCTGCTCTTGTCGGGCTTCCATCTGAAACCCGCTCGCTTTGCCAACCCCGTTTACCTGCTCAACCTGCTTTTCCTCGGGCTTGGGGCTTCGGCGCTGTGTTTTGTTTCGTGGAACGCTGCGGTCAAGGTTCTGGGTGCCGTAAAAACCAGCGTTTATATTTACATAGTGCCCGTCATTACCGTTATTACATCTATGCTCATTCTGCGGGAGCCCATCACGCCGCTGGCCGTGGCCGGTACGCTGCTGACGCTGGCCGGGCTGTTCCTGTCAGAAAGCAAGCCTTCGCCCAAGAAAGAGGTTTATCATGGAAGTACAAAATGAAAAATGCGTCATGATTCTGGATGAAACCCTGCCCCTGGGGCTGGTTGCAAACACCGCCGCTATTATGGGCATCACCCTGGGTAGGCAGCTGCCCAGCATTGTCGGCCCCGATGTGTGCGATTTAAGCGGCACCCCGCACCCGGGCATCATCGAATTCCCAGTGCCTATCCTGAAAGCATCCCCGGAAGCCCTCAGGGAGATCCGCCAAAAACTTTCCGGGCCGGAGTATCAGGGCCTGACCGTTGTGGATTTTTCGGACCTTGCCCAAAGCTGCAAAACCTATGCCGAATTTATCGCCAAAATGGCCTGCACGCAAGAAAATGCTCTTGAATACTTTGGCATTGCCATCTGCGGGGGCAAAAAACAGGTCAATAAGTTGACCGGCAGCCTGCCGCTGCTGCGGTAACAATTTCACCAGTTCCCATCCTAACACCAATAGCAAAAGGCCGAACGGCTTTCCTGCCGTTCGGCCTTTTGCGCTGTCTATTATGGTTTTGTCAGCCCTGATTTTCCGTTGTTGCTTCCGGTACTGCCTGCCGCTTGTTGTCGGCCTCCATCTTGACCCCGCACAGCCCCAGCGCGCGCTGGAAAGACTTGGGCCCCTTATACAAAATACCCGTGATCCCCAGGTTATAGGCCGCCTGTGCATTCACCTTGGTGTCATCCACAAAAATGGTTTCGTCATAGGCAAGGCCGTATTTTTGCATCATCAGGCCAAAAATCTTGGGGTCGGGCTTGCTCAGGTGTACTTCGCACGAGGCAATGCCGCCGTCGAACAACGGGAAAAAGTCCCGCTGGCGGATCTCGTCGATCACGTCCTGCGGAATGTTGGAAAGATAATACAGCCGGTAGCCCGCCAGCTTCAGCTTGCACATCGTTTTTACCGTGCGCTTGTTGGTGCGCAGGATGCTCTGCCATTCATCAATGACGGCCTGCACCTCAAAGGTGCGGCCGCGCTCGGCGGCATTTTCCAGCATCAGGCGGTTGGCGGTGCCGCGGCTGATGACCCCGCGGTCCAGCTCTTCCCATTCTTTGCTGCCAAAGGTCAAATCGAACACTTCATCCTCGGCGCGCTTGTTCAAAAAATGGTCCATCAAAAAATCCCGCGGCTTAAAATCCACCACAACGCCGCCCAGATCAAAAATGATGTTTTTATACATAAACGGTTTATCCCTCCGGTTTTGGCTTGCATTGCAACTGTGTTGCTGTTTGTATTATCCCTTATTATACACATAATTGCCCCAAAGCACAAATAAATTATTTACAGCATAACCTGCAATAGGTGCAAAATTGGCAAAGGGGTGGTGGCATGACACTGCGTGACTTGAGCGAGAAAGATGTGATCCAGCTGAAAACAGGGGAGAACCTTGGCCGCATTGATGACCTTGCCTTTGAGGATGGCCAGATCACCCAGGTGATTCTGCGCGGCCGTGCCCGCATGTTCGGCCTGCTGGGGCGGGACGATGATTTGTTCATCCCCTGGGCTGCCGTCAAAACCATCGGGACGGATGTCATCATGGTGGATGCCGAAGTGCAGCCCCCGCACGCAAACCACACCAGAAAAGGCTGGATGTAAAATCGCTGAAAAATCTTCTTGACAGGGGTGAACATTCTGTAAGACTGTGCTATAATATTTTGAAAGAGTAACTTCCAGATACTTCCACCCAGGGAAAGGGGAGCCCGCCATGCAGATGAACGCAAAGCAAACCCTGCTGGCCGGTGCCGCCGCCCTTGCACTGATCGTATTTGGTGCGTTATTCTGGATCGCCCCTGTCTGGCAGTTTGGTTATGCTCCGGCTGCCTATCAGCCGCCTGTTCTGCCAGCGCAGGCTGAACCTGCGCTGGAACCCACACAGGAAGAACAGGGGCTGGTCAACATCAACACCGCTTCGGCCAAAGAGCTGATGCGGCTGCCCGGCATTGGGCAGGCAAAAGCGGAAGCCATTCTGGTGGACCGCGCGGCAAACGGCCCCTATGCAGCGCCGGAAGACCTGACCCGTGTAAAAGGGATATCCCAGCGCATGGTGCAGCAGTGGGGAAGTGATATCACCGTTGGCGGCTGACCCCCGCTGCCCGATGGCGGAGCTGGAAAATAAAAACTGATTTTAGCCTCGCTCAACATCCCTGAACATCCGTAAGGAGGAACCTGTTTTGGAAAACCCGTCGGAGAGCATTTTTATCAACCGGGAACTCAGCTGGCTGGACTTTGACAGCCGTGTGCTGGCCCTTGCCAAAGAAAAAAGCGTTCCCCTGGCAGAGCGCATCAAGTTTGCCGCCATTTTTGGCAGCAATATGGACGAGTTTTTTATGGTGCGTGTTGGCTCGCTGTATGACCAGACGCTGCTGAAAAACAATAAACTGGATATCGTCACCCATATGACGGCATCGGAACAAATCGCTGCCATCACCCCGCGCGTGGCGGAACTGCAGGCAAAGTGCGATAAATACTATCAGCACCTGCTTTCCGCCCTGAAAGAGAACAAGTATATCAAGGTCGATTTCGACCACCTGGACAAGCAGCAGGAGCATTACTGGAAAGCATATTTCACCTCTGAAATTCTGCCCATCCTAAGCCCGCAGGTGGTGGACCAGCGCCACCCGTTCCCGTTCCTGCGCAATAAAGAGATTTATTATGCCGCCCAGCTCAACAGCAAGAATGACGGCGTATATTACGGTATCATCCCCCTCAGCGGCCAGTTTGAGCAGCTGCTGTTTATCAAAAACCCGGACGGCACCACAAGCTTTGCCTTTGCGGACGAGCTGATCGCCCATTACGCCGCCAGTATCTTTAATAAAAGCACCTTGCAGAACGCCTGCCTGTTCCGTGTGACCCGCAATGCAGATATCACGGTGGACGAGGGCATGATGGACCATGATATCGACTTCCGCGATGTGATGAGCGAGCTGCTGAAAAAGCGCCGCAAGCTGGCCGCTGTGCGCCTGCAATTCTGGCCCAGCGCCCCGCAGGAGATCGTCAAGTTCCTGCGGGACAAGCTGGTGGTTCCGGCGGACCGCTGCTATACCCAGACTTCGCCGCTGGACCCTGGCCTTTTGTTCCGCCTGGCCAGCCGCGTTTCGGCAGACAGCAACCCCGCTTTTTCCTATCCGCCTGCCCGCCCGATTCAGGCCCCGGCGGATTATGACCTGTATGCCGAAGCCCACAAGCATGATGTTCTGCTCTCTTACCCGTACCAGAGCATCCGCCCGTTTATCCGCATGCTGATGAAAGCCGGTTCTGACCCGGATGTTGTCAGCATCAAAATGACCCTGTACCGCATGGCGAGCGATTCCCAGATCGTGCAGGCGCTGATCAATGCAGCGGAAAACGGCAAGGAAGTTACCGCCATGGTGGAGCTGCGCGCCCGCTTTGACGAGCAGAACAATATCGACTGGTCCAAACAGCTGGAAGAAGCCGGCTGCACGGTGTTCTATGGCTTTGATGATTACAAAGTCCATTCCAAGCTGACCCTGATCACCAGCAAGGTGAACGGCAAATACCATTACCTGACCCAGATCGGCACCGGCAACTATAACGAAAAAACCAGCGAGCTGTATACCGATCTTTCTTTCATTACCACCCGGCAGGAAATCGGCGAGGAAGCCAGCGCAGTGTTCAACAACATGGCCCTGCAGCGCCTGACCAGTGAGGCCGATACCATGCTGGTGGCTCCGCTGCGATTCAAGAGCGTTCTGTTGGAACAGATGGACCGCCAGATCGACCGCGCGCGCCGCGGGCTTCCGGCGTCCATGATCCTGAAAAACAACTCCATCAACGACCCGCAGATCATCAACAAGATCAGCGAGGCCAGCTGTGCCGGTGTGCGGGTGGATATGATCGTGCGCGGCATCTGCTGCATCAAAGCAGGGGTGCCCGGCAAAACCGAGAATGTCCACATCCGCAGCATCGTTGGCCGCTATCTGGAACATTCCCGCATTTACTGCTTCGGCGAAGGCGAGGATATGACCATCTATATCGCCTCCGGCGACTTCCTGACCCGCAATACCGAGCGCCGTGTCGAAGTCGGTGTGCGGGTGGATGACCGCGAGATCGCCAAAAAGCTGCGCGGCATCCTCGACCTGCAGCTGCGGGATACCGTCAACGCGCGGGAGATGCAGCCTGATGGCACCTATACCCGCGTAAAACCCAAGCAGGGCGAACCGCCGGTGGACAGCCAGATGGCAATGTACGGATACTTCCAGCACGGTTTTGAAACCGCACACCCCGCTGCGCCCGCCAGAAAAGCCGCCGCCAAACCGGTTCAAAAGCCCAAGCACCCCGCGCCCCATCCCCACAAGCCGGAAAACAAGCGCTTCCGCGGTTTTCTTGGCAGCCTGCTTGGCCACAAAAAGTAACCCCCGCAAAGGCAGCTCCACATTATTCCCGCCTGACGGCAGGAATGCCGCATCAGCCCCGGAATGATAGGGAACCGCCAAAAGTAAAACGGTTAAGGAGAACATAAACGTATGAAAACCTGTGTTGTAACAGCAACCTATGGCTGCGCTCCCAACAAAGTATGGCTGTACATGACCAACCCCACCCTGAACAGCTGGAACCCGGCTGTTGCCTCGGCGGAGGTTGACCTGGAAGGCATGCACATTGTTGAGAAAAACAAGGACGGCACCACCACGGATATCCACTTTGACAAGCTGGATAAGCCCCGCCGCATCAGCTGTACCTTTACCCGCGGCAAGATCCGCGGCGCATTTACCGCTATCCTGCTGGGCAGCGCCGATTCCACCAGCCTGGAATGCACGCTGGATGTGGAGGGCCTTGGCTTGTTCACCAAGCCGCAGAAAAAGCTGGAAGAGTATCTGGAAACCCTGCGCAAAGCACTGGGGGACTAAACCAGAATCAGATTTACTATCTCTTTGGTGAATTGATAAAACAGGTAAAGCGGGGCACTGCATTATAGTGCCCCGCTTTTGTATATCAGAACTGCATTTTATATCATAGGGGCGCACATTGTGCGCCCGCCAACCCGCAAAACTGCGGCACTTTTTTAATAAAGCCACCCATATTGCCAAACAAATTCATCTTGTGATAGCGTCCCTCCGCCTGCATATCCGCCCGTCCCCGCTGCATATATCCATAATATGCCGCAATGCAAAGAAAGGGGACTGCCTATGTGGGAGGACGCCGCCAAGCAAACTGATACACCACCTGCACCGCCTGCCGCGGCGGAGCCCGGCGGATATGATACACTGCTGTGTGCGCAGATCATTCTGTGCGTGCTGATTGCCGCCGGGGCGTTCGCTGCCCGCGCACTGGAACTGCCGTTGTATGCCACGCTGCGGACGGACTACCGCTATGCGCTGGCCCAGCCCGGCCCGGATTTCTGGAACACCGACGGCACTCGCAATGTTGTCCGCTTTACGCAGGAAACTTTTGCCGAGCTGCGCGGGGTGTTGCAGCAGGTTGCTGCCCAAACCCCGGAAACCGCCGCCCGCACCGGCACTGCCCACGGTCAGCCGCTGGCCAGCGCCGAAGCGTATCTGCCGGGTTTCGCGCTCCAATATCCTCTGCCGGGTGAACCCGCGATCGAAACCTCCGCTTACGGCACCCGCATTGACCCCGTGCAGGGCAAAACGCAGGAGTTCCACACCGGGGCGGATCTTTCCGCTGCGCAGGGCACGCCGGTTTATGCTGCCGCAAGCGGGGTGGTGCGCATTGCCCGGAACCATGCAAGCTATGGCAACTATGTCCGCCTGCTGCACCCCGGCGGGGACGAAACGATCTATGCCCATCTGCAATACCTGTTTGTCCGCCCCGGCCAGCAGGTTCAGGCAGGGCAGTGCCTGGGCACCGTGGGGCAGACCGGCAACGCCACCGGCCCGCATCTGCATTTTGAGCTTTTGCACGCCGGTGTGCGGTATGACCCCACCCGGGCCCTTGCCAGAGCGGGCACACAAGGGGAACTATGAAGCAGCCACACCACATTTTAACCATCCGAACCGCACATCCGGTCTGGACGTTCTTTCTCCTCGCTTTGACGCTGGCTGTGGACCACACCGGCGTTGTCCGCCTGGGGCTTTTGTGCTCCTGCCTGCATGAATGCGGCCACCTGCTGGTGTGGATTCTGCTGACCCGTTTGCCCCCAACGCTTGTCATCTGTCCAACCGGGTTTTGCCTTTCCCCGCGCGGGGCGGTGCTGCCGCCAAAGCAGCTTATCGCCCTTGCCGCCGCGGGGCCGGCGGTCAATCTGGTACTGGCGGCAGGGGGCACTGCCTGGCTGCTGGGCCATCCCGCCAGTTACCGCCTGTGTTATTTTATCGCAGCCAACCTGCTGCTTGGGGCGTTCAACCTGCTGCCGATCCATGGGCTGGACGGCTGGCAGATTGGCTCCAACCTGGGCCTCCTGTTTCACTTCAAAATACGAACCCAAAAGCATCCCAGCGTGAATTGAGGTTGCATTTTGCACTGTTTTGGGCTATCATATAAAATAGAAAAATTGTGTAAAGCAATAAACGAACAAAAACTGCCTGCGGCCAACACCTGTGCTGCAGGGTATGGAAGGATGGCAACATGGCCGAATTTTCCCCTAAACTGAAAGAAGCGCTCAGTCTGGTTCAAAAGCCGGGCCGCTATACCGGCGGCGAACCGGGCTGCACCTATAAAGATAAAGCGAACGTCGATGTGCGCATGGCGTTCTGCTTCCCCGATACCTATGAGATCGGTATGTCCTTTCTGGGCGAAAAGATCCTGTATGAACTGCTCAACCGCCACGAAAACTGGTGGTGCGAGCGCGCCTTTATGCCCTGGGTGGACATGAAAGAGCAGATGGAGCGCCTGCAGATTCCCCTCTACTGCCTGGAAAGCAAGGACCCGCTGACGGATTTCGATATCGTCGGTTTCTCCTTGGAATATGAGCTTTGCTATACCAATATCCTTGCCATGCTGGACCTGGCGGGTATTCCGCTGCGCGCCGCGGACCGTGACGAGCGCTGGCCGCTGATCATTTCCGGCGGCCCCTGCGTCTGCAACGCTGAGCCGATGGCGGATTTCTTTGATATCATGCAGCTGGGCGAGGGCGAACAGATGCTGCAGGATATCTGCGCCACCGTAGAAGCAGGCAAAAAGGCCGGTTGGAACAAAGACCAGCTGCTGTTTGAACTTTCCAAAATTCCCGGCGTGTATGTGCCGTCCTTCTATGATGTGACCTACCTGCCGGATGGCCGGGTGGAAAGCATCAAGCCCAACCGCCCCGGTGTGCCGGAGCGCGTGACCAAGGCTATCGTGAAGGATATGGACAGCTTTGTTCCGCCGGAAAACTTTGTTGTGCCCATGGTGGGCGCTGTGCAGGACCGTGCCTGTGTGGAAGTTCTGCGCGGCTGTGTGCGCGGCTGCCGGTTCTGCCAGGCAGGCCAGCTGTACCGCCCGTTCCGTGAGCGCTCGCCCAAACTCATCAGCGAAAGCGCCCGTGTGCTGTGCCGCAACACCGGGTACGACGAACTGAGCCTTTCCAGCCTGTCCACCTCCGACCATTCCCGCCTGGAGGATATCCTGGACGAGCTGAATTCCTGGGCGGAGACTGACCATGTCAGCCTGTCTCTGCCGTCCCTGCGTGTGGACAACTTCTCGCAGTCTCTGGTGGAAAAGACCACCAAAGTGCGCAAAAGCGGCCTGACCTTTGCGGCGGAAGCCGGCACCCAGCGCTTGCGTGACGTCATCAACAAAAACGTTACCTGGGACCAGATCGAGCGCGGCTGCCGCATCGCCTTTGCCGAAGGCTATACCTCCGTCAAACTGTACTTTATGATGGGCCTGCCCACCGAAACGATGGACGATATCAAAGGCATTGCCGATACCGCCCAGCAGGTGGTTGACCTGTATTACAGCATGGACCACCCCAAGGGCAAGGGCGTGCAGGTTACCATCAGTGTGGCCTGCTTTGTGCCCAAGCCGGATACCCCGTTCCAGTTCTGCGCCCAGGACCGCCGCGAGACCCTGCGCGAAAAGCAGAAGTACCTGCTCAGCTGCGTCCACTCCCGCAAGATCAAGGTCAACTATCACGACAGCGCCACCAGCGTGCTGGAAGGTGTGTTTGCCAAGGGCGACCGCCGCATGGGCCGCGTGATTGAAACCGCCTACCATAATGGCGCTTTCTTTGATACCTGGGAGGAGTTCTTCAGCTATGACCGCTGGCAGGAAGCGTTTGCCGCCTGCGGCCTGGACCCCGATTTTTATAACTACCGCGCCCTCGGCCTGGACGAAGTGACCCCGTGGTCGCACCTGGATGTAGGCGTGACCCATGCCCACCTTGTGCGGGAATACCAAAAGGCCCTGCAGGCGCAGACCACACAGCCCTGCAACCGCCAGTGCTCGGCCTGCGGTGCCAATAAACTGCTGGGAGGACCCTGCTTTGATTACAGTAAGAATCCGCTTTGAAAAAACGGGCGAAGCTGCCTATATCTCGCTGCTGGACCTGCAGCGCGTGTTCCACCGTATCCTGAAGCGCAGCGGCCTGCCGGTGTATTACACCCAGGGCTTTAACCCGCACATCTACCTTTCTTTTGCCTGCCCGCTGTCTTTGGGGCAGGAGAGCCTGTGTGAATGCTGCGAGGTCAAAACCGAAACCGAGGATCCGCAACTGGATACCTGGTGTGATGTTTTGCAGCCCTACATGCCGCGCGGCATCAAGGTGCTCAGCGCCCAGCAGGCACAGAACAAGGTGGCCGAGATCGACCACGCGTCTTATCTTGTCACCCTGCCTGCCAGCGCTGCCGCTGCGCTGGATGCTTATAACGCAGCCGAAACCGCCATGGTGGTGAAAAAGACCAAGCGCGGCCAGAAAGAGCTGGACCTGAAAACCATCATCCCGCATGTGGAGTATGAACCGGCGGGAGAACAGCTGCAATTCACCCTGGTGCTGCCCTGCGGCTCCGGCGAGGCCCCGAACTATAACCCCGCTCTGCTGCTGGGCTATCTGCAGCAGCAATCCAACATCCCGCCCTGGCTGTGCAGCGTTCTGCGCACGAAGCTTTACACAAAAAATAACGAAGAATTTTGTTGATTTGCCGAAAAGCCCTTGCAAAATCTGCCAGGGTATGCTATTATACTTAAGCGTTAGTGCCGCCGAGCCATCGGCGGGGTAATGACAAATCATTATACAGGCGGTCCTCTGCCGCTGTAAGCGGGTATGAACGTCGCAAAACAATGGAGGAATTCATCAATGAACGCAATGCAGAAAATGACCGAGGGCATGATCAAAGAGAACCAGCCCAAGTTTGAAGTCGGCGATACCGTCCGCGTCTCCGTCCGCATCAAGGAAGGCGACAAAGAGCGTATCCAGGCTTTCGAAGGTACCGTTATTGCTAAGAAGCATGGCGGCATCGCTGAGACCTTCACCGTCCGCCGCACCTCTTATGGTGTTGGTGTTGAGCGTGTGTTCCCGGTCAACAGCCCGTTCGTCGAGAACGTTGAGGTTGTTCGCCGCGGTAAGGTTCGCCGTGCAAAGCTGTTCTATCTGCGCAGCCGCACCGGCAAGGCCGCCAAGGTTAAGGCTCGCGTCTGATTATCGGCCAATATGCAGCAAAAGGGGAGGACGGTTGGCGTTCTTCCCTTTTTGTTTTATCATTTTTTCATGCCGGGCAAGGGGGCTTGATTGGCTATGGCAAGTGCCGCTGTAACAGAGCGCTGCAAAAAGAACAAAAACCTGCTGGAATGGCTGGATTCCATCATTCTGGCGGTTGCTGTTCTTTCTCTCGTGTTCACTTTTGCTGCGCGGGCCATCCGTGTGGACGGCCATTCCATGGACCCCACCCTGCATGACCAGCAGCTGCTGATCATCAACAGCCTGCCGTATCAGCCCAGCCATGGGGATATTGTCGTCATTGATGCTTACACCCCTCACGAGCAAACGCTCATCAAGCGTGTGATCGGCGTGGCGGGCGATACGATCGATATTGATTTTACCACCGGCATTGTGTACCGCAACGGTGAAGCATTGGACGAACCCTATACCGCAGAGCCGACCTACACCCGCCTGGATATGACTTTTCCCGTCACCGTGCCGGAAGGCACCATCTTTGTGATGGGGGATAACCGCAATAATTCTTTGGACAGCCGCCGTTCCGATATCGGTTTTGTAGATATCCGGGATGTGATGGGCAAAACCATTCAAAAATACTGACAGGAGAAGCAGATGAGCGAAGATATCATCAACCGCCGCGCGATCCAATGGTTCCCCGGCCATATGGCCAAAACCCTGCGCCTGATGGAAACCGAGATCCGCAACGTGGATTGTGTTTTACAAATTCTGGATGCGCGCATCCCGCTTTCCAGCCTGAACCCGGAAATTGAACGCATTACCTCCGGCAAGCCGCACCTGTATATTATGAATAAGGCTGATTTGGCGGACCCGGATATCACCACCCAGTGGCTGGCTTATTTCAAAAGTGCCGGGGCTGGCTGCCTGCCCATGAACTCCAAACAGAGTGGCAAGGCCGGTGCGGTCAAGGGCCCCATTGAAAAAGAACTTTCCGCCCTGATGGAGCGCCGCCGCAAAAAAGGCATGGTCGGCGCCCGCATCCGTGTGATGGTGGTAGGCATCCCCAACGTGGGCAAATCCACCTTCATCAATTCCTTTGCCGGGGCTGCCCGCGCCAAAGCGGCCAACAAACCCGGCGTTACCCGCGGCAAACAGTGGATCACCGTGGATGATTACGACCTGATGGATATGCCCGGCGTACTCTGGAAAAAGTTTGACAGCCTGGAAACCGCCACCAACCTGGCGTTCATCGGCTCCATCAAGGATGATATCCTTGATATTGAAGAGCTTGCCTGTGGTTTGCTGTCCGGCGTGCGGGCCATCTATCCGCAGCGCCTGATGGAGCGCTACAAATTGGACGAGCAGGCTTTGGCCCTGCCGCCGTATGATCTTTTGCAGGCCATCGGCGTCAAGCGCGGCATGCTGATCTCCGGCGGCGAGGTAGACACTGAACGTGCCGCCAAGATGCTGGTCGGGGAGTTCCGCGCCAGCAAATGGGGCCGTATCTCACTGGAACGCCCGCCGCAGCGCGCAGAAGTGACAGACTGGGAGGACAACGATGCCGACGAGGACGAGCAGTAACCCCGCGTTGTATGCGTTTGACGCAGCCAAGCGTGCCGAACACGGCAACATCTGCGGCGTGGACGAAGCCGGGCGCGGCCCTTTGTGCGGGCCGGTCTGCGTGGCCGCCGTCATCCTGAACCCGGACGACCCCATTGAGGGGGTCAACGATTCCAAAAAGCTCAGTGAGAAGCGCCGCGAAGCATTGTTTGACGAGATCATCGCCCGCGCTTTGTGCTACCAGATCGTTTTTATCTCCCCGCAGGAAATTGACGAGCGCAACATCCTGTGGGCCACGATGGACGGCATGGAGCAGGCAGTGGCCGGTTTGGCCGTTACGCCGGATTATGTTTTGGTGGATGGCAACCGCTGCCCGCCCAACCTGGCCCAGCCCGCTGAGGCTGTCGTCAAGGGGGATGCCAACAGCGCCAGCATTGCGGCGGCTTCCATTCTGGCAAAAGTCAGCCGTGACCGGTACATGCTGGAACTGGATAAACAGTACCCGCAGTACCAGCTGGCCAAACATAAAGGCTACCCCACCAAGCTCCATTACGAGCTGATTGAACAATATGGCATTCAGGATTTTTACCGCCGCAGCTTTTTGAAAAAGCAGGGCTACTGGCCATGAACCGCGCTGACCTGGGCCATACAGGCGAAGCCGTTGCCGCTAAGTATTACATCCAACAGGGCTACCTGCTGCTGAACCATAACTACCGCACCCGCATGGGGGAGTTGGACTTGATTTTGTATAAAGCAGATACCATCGTGTTTGCCGAAGTCAAGACCCGCACCAGCGCCCAGCGCGCGGCCCCGGCCGAAGCGGTGAATTATTATAAGCAGCAACGCCTGATTGCCGCGGCGGGGCAGTATCTGCAGCAAAGCCCATACGCCGATGCCGCCATCCGTTTTGATGTGGTGGAGGTTCTGCCCGCCGGTTCCGGCTGGCAGGTCCACTGCATCCGGGATGCTTTTGCCTGCGATTGACGCAGGGCCTATTTTGAGCTGTTTTGGGTACAGCAAAACAGGATGTGCAACCCATTTTTGCTGTGCCAGAAAAAACAGGCCTTTCTGTGCGGAAAGGTTTGATAGAGATGAAAAATATATAGGGGGTTTGATTATGCAGTTCCAAAGCACACGCGATCCCAACACCATCGTTTCTTCGTCTGAGGCCATTCTCCGCGGTCTGGCACCGGACGGCGGCCTGTTCGTTCCCACCGCGTTCCCCAAGGCAGAGCTGGAAGATTGGAAATCCCTCAGCTACCCGGAGCTGGCCCAGAAAGTTCTGGCTGGCTTTTTAACGGATTATGACCCGGCTTTCCTGGGCGAAGCTGCCGCCGCAACCTATGGCGATGCCTTTGCCGGCAAGGCGGGTTATGTCCAGAAAGTTCATGACGGCCTCTACTCTCTGGAATTGTGGCATGGCCCGACCTGCGCATTCAAGGATTATGCCCTCCAGCTGATGCCCAAACTGCTGGTTCAGGCCAAAAAGAACCTGGGCCGCACCGAAACGACCCGCATTCTGGTGGCAACCTCCGGCGATACCGGCAAGGCTGCATTGGCCGGTTATGCAGGCCTGCCGGGCATTGAGATCGAGGTATTCTATCCCAACGCCGGTACCAGCGAGATCCAGCGCCTGCAGATGGCAACCCAGGCAGGGGATAACGTATCCGTCTATGCCGTCAACGGCAACTTTGACGATGCCCAGACCGGCGTTAAGCGCGTGTTTGGCGATGCTTCCGTTGCCGAGGAGCTGGAGAAGCGCAACATCCGCCTGTCCAGCGCAAACTCCATCAACTGGGGCCGCCTGGTGCCGCAGATCGTGTATTACTTCTATGCCTACTTCCGTCTGGTGGAGCAGGGCAGCGTTGCCTGGGGCCAGCCGGTGGACTTCTGCGTACCGACCGGTAACTTTGGTGATATCCTGGCCGGTTACTATGCCAAGCAGATGGGCCTGCCTGTGGGCAAGCTGGTCTGCGCTTCCAACAAGAATAACGTCCTGACCGACTTCATCAAGACCGGCACCTATGATGCCCGCCGCACCTTCTACAAGACGACTTCGCCCTCCATGGACATCCTCATCTCCAGCAACCTGGAGCGCCTTCTGTACCATGTCAGCGGCAGCAGCGCTAAGGTGGCAGGCTGGATGGCTGACCTGGCAAAGACCGGTATGTACACCGTGGATGCCGAGACCTTAGCCCGCATTCAGGAATCTTTTGCCTGCGGCTGTGCCGATGATACCGACGGCGCTGCCGAGATCAAGGCCCGCTTTGAGCAGGACAACTACCTCTGCGATACCCACACCGCCGTTGCATTCTGTGTGGCCGAAACGGTGCGCAGTGCTGCTCCCATGGTAGTACTTTCTACCGCCAGCCCGTACAAGTTCCCGCGCGATGTGCTGGCCGCTCTGGGCGAAACTGCCCCGGAAAGCGACTTTGCCGCCATGGCCGCCCTCAATGCCAAAACCGGCTGCCCGGTTCCGGCTTCCCTCAGCGTGCTGAACACCCTGCCGGTGCGCTTCAATATCGTTATTGAGCCCGCCGCCATCCGGGATGCAGCGCTGAAATAAGCGAGTATTAAGTAAGGCGCTGCCGGGCCTTGTTTGAAGGGGCACGGCAGCCGCCGATAAAACTGTGGTTATACCTCGCTGAAAGTTTCGCACATCGTTTCTGTGCCGTTGTTGGCACGGTGGTTCACATGGACCTCATGCGCCGTGCAGCAGCAGGAACCGTTGTTGTACACACAGTTTTCTACATCACAGCAAATTCCGTTGATTACGTTTTCTTCCATCATGGTGCTTCTCCTTTCTTGATAAGGCGCAAAAGCGTTTGCCTTTGCGGGCTCTATCAGTATGGGCAGAATGCACCGGGATATACTGCCGGGGGTGCATATGGCAATTTTTGTGGTTGGTGATCTTCACCTTTCTCTCGGCGGGGATAAGCCGATGGATGTTTTTGAAGGCTGGGAAGGCTACCTGCCCAAGCTGGAAGCAAACTGGCGCACATTGATTTCCCCGCAGGATACCGTTATCCTGGCGGGGGATACCAGCTGGGCCATGAAGTTGGAGGATACCAGAACCGACTTTGCGTTTATCCAAAACCTGCCGGGCCAGAAATGGCTGCTGAAAGGCAACCATGACTACTGGTGGACGACCGCCCGCAAAATGGAGCGCTACCTGACCGAAAGCGGCTTTGATACCATGCACATCTTGCACAATAACGCCTGCATGGTGGGGGATTATGCCCTGTGCGGTACCCGCGGCTGGCCGTTTGACGATACCAACGCGCAGGATGCCAAGATCATGGCGCGCGAAGCCGGGCGCCTGCGCATGTCACTGCAGGCAGGGGGGGATGCGCAGAAAATTGCGTTTTTGCATTACCCGCCGGTCTACCCTGGTGGTTGCGCACAGCCACTGGTGGATATCCTGCGTGAGTTTGGCGTGCAGCAATGCTATTACGGCCACCTGCACGGCAAGTCCATCCGCGGCGCCATCCAGCGCGAAGTGGACGGCATCCGCTACAAGCTGGTTTCGGCGGACGGTTTGCGCTTTTGCCCTTACAAAATTTGTGATTAAAGCAGTTTTTCGCCGCTTTTTTCAAATTTTTTGCCTGTAAAGGGAATTTTATTTCAAAATGGGCTGGTATTCTTTGCCGGTACATGATATAATACATTGTATTTCTATGTTTGGAGGATTTTCAAATGAATCTGATTTCCTGTGAAAAGCTCGAAAAGAGCATGGTAGAATTGCAGTTCTCTATCGACGCTGAGACCTTCAAGGCCGCTGTGAACAATGCGTTCAAGCGCGAAGGCAAAAAATATGCCATTCCCGGCTTCCGCAAGGGCAAGGCTCCCCGTCACATGATCGAGAAGATGTACGGTTCTGACATTTTCCACTATGACGCTGTCAATGATCTGTTCCCGGAGGCTTACGAGGCTGCTGTGAAGGAAGCCAAGATCGACGTTGTCGGCCGCCCCGATCCCGAAGTCGTTTCCATGACCGAGGCTGACGGCGTTGTGCTGAAGGTCAAGGTTGCTGTCAAGCCTGAAGTTGAACTGGGCGAGTACGCCGGTTTAACTGTGACCAAAGAAGCCAAGACTGTCAACGAAGACGACGTTGAAACCGAAGTGAAGCGCATGCAGGACCGCAACGGCCGTCTGCTGACCCGTGAGGGCGCTGCTGAGAACGGCGACACCGTTGATATCGACTTCGAGGGCTTTGTTGATGGCAAGGCTTTTGAGGGCGGCAAGGCAGAGCATTACTCTCTGGTTCTGGGCTCCGGCTCCTTCATCCCCGGCTTCGAGGATCAGGTTGTCGGCCATTCCGCTGGCGAAGAGTTCGACGTCAACGTCAAGTTCCCCGAGGAATACGGCGCTGCCGAGCTGGCTGGCAAGGATGCAACCTTCAAGATCAAGCTGCATGAAGTCAAGTACAAGGAGCTGCCCGCTCTGGATGATGACTTTGCCAAGGACGTCAGCGAGTACGACACCCTGGACGAGTTGAAGGATTCCATCCGCAACAACATCAAGACCAACCTGGACAAGCAGGCTGAGCAGAAGGTCGAGAACGACCTGATGGATCAGGTTATCGCCAACATGAAGGCTGATATCCCCGAAGCCATGGTTGACAGCCGCATCGACGAGCTGGTTCAGGACTTCGAGTACCGCATTTCTCAGCAGGGCCTGAAGCTGGCTGACTACCTGAAGTATATGGGCATGAACATCGAGCAGTTCCGTGCACAGTTCAAGGAGCAGGCTGACAAGCAGGTCAAGATGCGCCTGGCCATGGAAGCTATCGTTGCCAAGGAAGGCATCTCCGCTTCTGACGAGGAGTTCGAGGAAGAAGTCAAGCGCATTGCTGACGCTTACAAGATGGAAGCCGACAAGGTTAAGAGCATTGTTGACGCCGCTGCTGTTAAGGCTGACCTGGCTATCAACAAGGCAATCGACTTTGTTAAGGAAAAGGCTAACGTTGTAACCGCCGAGCCCAAGGAAGAGGAAAAGAAGGACTAATCCTTAGCCCTAGCTTTGCCCTATAGCAAGATTGTATAAAAGCCGATACAGCGTGCTTTGCCGTTGTATCGGCTCTTATCGAATCATGGAGATTTGTTC
Source organism: Acutalibacteraceae bacterium (assembly GCA_963626055.1). GTDB lineage: Bacteria > Bacillota > Clostridia > Oscillospirales > Ruminococcaceae > Gemmiger. Next base: position 96,577 of record CAVFVI010000002.1, on the reverse strand, counting down.
TCCGCCCACCGGGTTATTACCGCCCGGAACCCATTATCATTGTTTTAAGGAGGGAACCGAATGAGCCTGGTACCTTATGTTGTTGAGCAGACTGCGCGCGGTGAGCGCAGCTATGATATTTTCTCCCGCCTGTTGAACGACCGTATTATCGTTCTGAGCGAGGATGTCAACCCGACTTCCGCAAGCGTGATCATTGCACAGCTGCTGTATCTGGAAGGGCAGGACCCCGAAAAAGATATCAGCTTCTACATCAACAGCCCCGGCGGTTCCATTACCGACGGTATGGCCATCCATGATACCATGAAGTATATCAAGTGCGATGTTTCCACCATCTGCGTGGGCATGGCCGCTTCTATGGGTGCATTCCTGCTGGCCAGCGGCACCAAGGGCAAGCGTTTCGCCCTGCCGAACTCTGAGATCCTGATCCATCAGCCGCTGATTTCCGGCGGCCAGGGCGGCGGCCTTTCCGGCCAGGCAAGCGATATCCAGATCCACGCCAACCACCTTGTGCAGATCAAGAAAAAGATGAACCGTATGCTCAGCGAGTATACCGGCCAGCCGCTGGAGGTTGTGGAAAAGGATACCGACCGCGATAACTACCTGACCGCAGAGGAAGCCAAGGCCTATGGCCTGATCGATGAGATCATTGTAAAACACTAAAACCGGGGGAATTAGGAAATGGCAAATTCGATTTCCGGCAAGGACGGAAAACGTGAAATGATTTGCAGCTTTTGCGGCCGTTCCCAAAGCCAGGTGGACCAGCTTATCATCGGCCCCGGCGTAAACATCTGCAAAGATTGCATTGATATGTGCTACAGCGCCCTGTATAAGGATGGCAACGCACCCGAACCGCCGCGCGCAACGCCGGAACGCCGTGCTGCGGCTTCCCGCGGGCATTCCGGCATTGACCCCTTGGCAGATGTCAACATCATGACGCCCGCCGAGATCAAGGCCGGTCTTGACCAGTATGTCATTGGTCAGGACGATGCTAAGCGCGTGCTGGCAGTTTCTGTTTACAACCATTACAAGCGCATTCTTTCCGGCCAGGAAAGCCACGTGGAACTGCAAAAGTCCAACGTGCTGATGCTTGGCCCGTCCGGTACCGGCAAAACCCTGCTGGCCCAGACGCTTGCCAAAATGCTGAACGTTCCGTTTGCGATTGCGGACGCCACCACCCTGACCGAAGCCGGTTATGTTGGCGAGGACGTTGAGAACATTCTGCTCAAGCTGATTCAGGCTGCGGACTTTGATATTCCCAAGGCCGAAGTCGGCATCATCTATGTGGATGAGATCGATAAGATCACCCGCAAGAGCGAGAACCCGTCCATCACCCGTGATGTTGGCGGCGAAGGCGTACAGCAGGCACTGCTGAAAATCCTGGAAGGCACTGTCAGCAATGTGCCGCCCAACGGCGGCCGCAAACACCCGCAGCAGGAGTTCATCCAGATCAACACCAAGAACATCCTGTTCATCTGCGGCGGTGCCTTTGATGGCCTGGAAAAGCTGATCCAGACCCGTACCGACAAGAGTACCCTCGGCTTTGGCAGCCAGCTGCGCACCAACCTGGACAGCGAGGAAACCCGCCAGAAGCTGCTGCGCAAAGTGGAACCGGACGATCTGGTCAAGTTTGGCCTGATCCCGGAACTGATCGGCCGTCTGCCGGTCGTGACGGTGCTGGACCCGCTGGATGAGGAATCTTTGATCCGCGTTCTGACCGAGCCGAAAAACAGCATTGTGCGCCAGTACAAAGAGCTGCTGGCTATGGACAGCGCTGAACTGAACTTTACGGATGCAGCCCTGCGTGCCATCGCCCAAAAGACCATTGCACGTAAGAGCGGCGCCCGCGGCCTGCGCAGCGTGGTGGAGGATATCTTGATCCCCATCATGTACGAAATTCCGTCTGACCCCACCATCACCCGCGTTACCATTGATGCAGACACGGTGAACGGCGGCCAGCCGCACCTGGAATATGGTGCCGTGCGCAAGCGCTATAAGAACAAGGCCATCATCAAGCAGTAAATAGCCCAATCAAGCAGCAACCCCTGCCGCTGTAGAACAACTACATTCTACAGCGGCAGGGGTTTTATTGTTTGCATGTTGATCAATGGGTAAGCGTAATGCTTGTCATTCTGTTTTTTCGGCGCTGCGGTTTACCTCTAAAGCTATAATAAGCAGTACCAAAGCCGCATAAATAGGGGATAAGCGCACGCTTCATCTTACCGCTTTACTTCTAGGCAGAAGTCACAGCAATCATCGCCGCGCCCCAGTGTCTTGGTTCGGTGCCAGATCAAGTTGGGGTGCAGGTTATCATAGGTGATGTCATCGCTGTCACAAAAGCTGGGGCATAGCTCCGGGCAGCCATATTGCACACAGGTGTCATGGTAAGGGCACCGGACCATATCCGCGCGGAATGTTCCGTTTACAAGCTCAAGCCCCGTAACCGCAAAGCCCGCCGCCGGGCCAAACATCTTCGGCAGCTCATTGGCAAAAATTTGGGGCACCCGCCTGTAAAACCCAGGGATGCGCATCAGGGCCAGAAAGATTTTGCGCAGCTTCCAGGCTCGTTCTTCCACATAGCCATGAACAGTTTGCAACGCCCGCTCTTTTGGCATTACCGTCTGCAAGGTTTCATAGGCAGCGATTCCGGGCAGGATCTGGCTTTCCAGGTGCTCCTGCTTTTCTTTGCTGGCTCCGGCATTTTCCGCGCGCAGCTGGTTTAGCCGTTGTTCCAGCGCCCGGTAAAGGTTGTCAGCCTGGGCAGGGAAGTCCCGCACCACTGTTTTCCGGAAGGCTGCAATGATGTAGTTTTTCATCGCCCGACACCTTTCAAAAAGCCGCTTTTGGCATTTGCTTCGGTATCATCGGCTTCTTCGTACGCGTCATACGGGGCCGCCGGGTCATGGACGCGCTTCTTGAAGGGGGAGCAAAGCTGGTCTTTGTGGGCAAAAGCAAATGCAAAATTGTCCGTCCAGCCGGTGTGGCCGGTAATGAACAGCGGGGTCAGGCCGCGCGCCCGCAGCTTTTGTTCCAGCGCCGCAAGGGAGCGCACCGCAAGCTTGTTATCTTCCGCAAGGGCCGAAATAAAGCTGTAGCCGCCGTCCGCACCAAACCAGAGCGTATCGCCGGTAAACAGATATTTGTCATCAATCAGGTATACCATGTGCCCCCATGTGTGGCCCGGCACCAGGAAGCATTCAATGCGGATGCCGTCGATCTCGAAAACCTGCCCATCTTTCAGCAGAACTTTTTCATTGTTTATCGTGACCTGCGGCAGCTTGTACATGTGGTAAATCACTTTACGGCGCACTTCGCCCGTTAAGTAGCGGTTCTCGATCTCGCCAATATACAGCTTGGCCTTTTTGAACAGCCCTGCACTGTCCGCTTCCACTGCGCCAACATGGTCGGTATCTTGATGGGTAATCAGGATGTGACGGATGGACTGCGGATCAATGCCAAGCCAGGCCATCTTTTCCGCCAGCCGGTCATAGTTGTACCCGGCGTCAATCATAATTGTGGTATCGCCTTTGCGGTAGAAAAAGATGTTAGCCACCCATTCCCGTACGCAGGCAACATTTTCATCGATCCATCCGGTGTTCAGCGGCTTAAAAATTTCGGTGCCGCGGTACATCCGGCTCATGGCTTTTTTCTGGAAGTTAGTTGCCTTTTTTGACATGGTATCACCTCATTTTTGCGCTGTCACACAAAGCCAGCCCTTTTGATTTTTATGTACCTGAACATTGCCGAACCCGGCCTGCTCTAAGGTCTCTTTCAGCTGAACATCTTTATAAATCGTCATGCCCTCAATTTTTTCGGTCCACACATCGTCTTTGTCGGTATCACCGCTGCATTCATTACAGATAAAGAGGGTTCCGCCCGCCTTCAGCACCCGGCATACCTCCCGGAAACTGTGCAGCAGCCCCGGCCAGAAATAAACAGTTTCAAACGCCGTCACCAGGTCGAACTGTTCCTGCTGGAACGGCAGGTCCGTAACGCTGGCGTGGAATACCTCACAGCGCCCGGCCTTGATGGCTGCCTGGTTCAGGTTCCGCGATTTGGCAACGCTTACCTCGGAATAGTCCACGCCCTTGACCGTGCCGTTGGGGCAGAGTACCAAAAGTTTTTCGATATTGGCGCCACCGCCGCAGCCGCAATCCAATACGCTGGCATCTGCCGGCGCTTTGATAAATTGGAGCCCCCAATCCGCCAATGCACGGTGCCCAACATTCATCATGGATACCATAATTTTGCCACCCAAACCGATGGGCTTGCGGGTGTTTTCAAAAAAAGACATGCTGCTTTTCCTCCTTTGGCGCACCTTCCGCCTGCTGCCAGCCGCTATCAAAGGCATCCGGCAGGGAAGTGCTCACCTATACCGTTTCGATCCGCACAATGTTACCTCACGCAAAGATTAGAAACAACTAACCAGAATGGTTTTATTATAAGAAATAAAGCCGGAATTGTCAAACCCCGCGTGGTACAGCCGCCATTGCTTTATCTTATTCAGGCACTTTAAGGTACTAAATTCAAGGAACTAAATAACATTTTGGACGGATGAAAAGGATGAACCCATATTATTCCACGCCGTTTTCCCAATAAAAATACCCCCGGTGCAAAAGGCTCAACTTCTGCATCGGGGGCATTTCATTTTATAATTTGGCTTTTACTCGATCACAAGCAGCAGGCTCATTTTGAACTTGCCCTGCGGGGTAACACTGTGCAGGCCGTTCTTGTCAAAGCGGAAGCTTTCGTCTGCGTTCAGCTCGTAATCCTGGCCCTCATAGCCAATGATTGCCTTGCCTTCCAGCGCGGTCAGGATGGCGTTGCCGGGGGCACGGTGCGGGGTCAGGCCGGTGCCCTCATCAAATGCCATCAGCACAAACTTCATGTTGTCGGCGTGGACAAGGTCAACGTTGGCAATGCTGCCCTCTTCGTAAGAAATCAGGTCTTTCAGGGCCGTGGGCTGGCCAGCTTTGATGATGTTGTTCATGGTAGTATTCTCCTTTTTCAAAATAATTTCAGTATAGATCATGCCGGTATCCGTGCGGGTTCCGCACAGTGTTTTGGGCGGAACAACCAGCACATCGTCCCCCGTAAAGGGAACTACTCGGCCATCTTCACCCAAAATGAAGCTGCCATCACCCACGGAACCCACATACAGCACCGTACAGTCATAACTTTCCGGCGTAATGGAAGTTCCTGCCCCCAATGAAAACCATGTGACGGGAAGCTCCTTGCCCAGGTTCGCCGGGCGGGAGACGGTCATACAGTCACGGATGGGACGCTTTTGTGCAATGGTAAAAGGGGTGTGTTCCATATCGTATCACCTCACAGCAGTATTTGCAACTAAAATACGCACGTTATTTTTCTCTGTTTGGCGGAAACAGAAAATCTGCAAGCCATAGGAGGCTCTCTGTTTTCCACACTTACTTCAATGTTGTGGGGCGGTCCAGATAAATCACTTTATTATCCGAAATAAAGGTCTGGAAGTTATACAGGATCAGGATTTGGTCATAACCCTCTTTTTCAATCGTGGAATCCAGTCCATAGGCCAGCCCACGGAAATCCACCACACCAATTTTCGCATAATTCGCCGTCAGGTAGGGGATAAAGCTGTTGGCATAACTGTCCTTTACCACCAGGATGCTGCCCGTCCCGCTGCCCTCAATCACCGAATAACCGTTGTTGCCATCCAAAAAAGCGCCGTATTTATCACGGGTATCCAGCTTGGTAAGGTTCATCAGCCCCTCGGTTTTCACCGGCTCATAATCTGCTTCGCCATTTACTTTATACACCGTCATCTGGTTGGGCAGGTCATAATAGCTGAAACTGTCCGCCTGTGCGTTCCAGCGCCGCGTGGCAGAATAATGCGTGCCGTAAAAATCGGGGACGGTAATTTTGGTATAGACATTGCGGTCAAACGGCGTCAGATTTTTCAGCGTGCAGAACTGCTGGTAAGCGCGGTAAGCACCGTCCGGCGTCCAGTGGTGGTCCGTCTTAAAGTACAGGTACTGATCCATGTTGGCGCGGTAATCGTCACGCATATCGATCACATCCGCCCCGCTGGCCTTGACCTGGGCAAAAATGTCATCCAGCATGGCATCTTCATCCACCATGGGGGCGTTGGCCGGCAGCATTTCCGGGTAGATATCGCTGGCCGAAGGTGCCAGAAGGAAGGTGACCCGGCCGGGGTAGCGCTGGGCAAAGTTTGTGACGGCACTGATATTTTTCCTCAGCTGCTTCTCAGTATCCGCGCTGACGGTAAACAGCTTGGTGAACATCCAGCCATCTTTGCCGTTCAGGATGCCGCCTTCCTCCGTTTTGCCAAACGCGAGGGAATTGACGGCGCTTTCCAGGTTGATCCATCCATCGCGCAGGGCAACCTGGTCCTGCAGATAGGTGGCAAAATCATCCTGCCATTTGCCGTTCAGCAAAGCTTTTGCGCTGAACGTTGGCATTTGCGCCAGTTTGCGGTTTTCCAGCTCGGAGTTTTCACGCTTGGGCCAGAACAGGTTGACCAGTGCAAACCCGCAGAGCAGGACGGCAAAAACGATCAGGGAAGCTGGCGGCACATGACGGCCGGATTTGCGGTGAACATATTTTTCCATAAAGCCATTCTCCCCTTAAAAGTTTGCATACAGTGCGGTGGAACCCGTTGCCGCCACCACATACGCCGTGCACAGAACAAAGCAGACACCGCAGAGCGCTGCCCGCAGCGGGGCTTTGCCCTTGCACCACTGCCAGAATCGGCCCGGCAGCGGGGTGGAGCAGACACAGCACACGACCAACAGCACCGCATAATTGCGCAGGAAATACAGCGCCGAAACGCCGCCCTGCGGGATGAACAACCGGTTGAGCAGCAGCCCCAGCGGTGCACCAGGGGCGTTGCAGGTGAACAGCCCCCAGCCCAGCACCACCAGGAACAACGTGTAAATGTGCGGCCAGACTTTGCCTTTTTTCAGGTACTTCATCAAAAAGTTCTTTTCGATGACAAGCAGCACGAAATAGTAAAGCCCCCAGCAGATGAAGTTCCAGTTTGCACCATGCCAGATGCCGGTCAGCGCCCAGACGGCCAGCATGTTCAGCATCTGGCGCCCGGCGCTGCAGCGGTTGCCGCCCAGCGGAATATAAATGTAATCCCGGAACCAGCCGGAAAGGCTGATGTGCCAACGCCGCCAGAACTCAGTAATGCTGCCCGAAATGTACGGCAGGTTAAAGTTTGCCGGGCATTCAAAGCCCATCATCAGGCTCAGGCCGTTGCTCATCTCCGAGTAACCTGCAAAGTCAAAATACAGCTGCAAAGAGTACGCAATAATACCCAGCCATGCCAGCGGCAGGGAAGCGTTCGCCAGCCCAATGCCGCCGGTGCCGATGATATCCTGCCAGAGCACCGCAATGGAATCCGCCAGAATCACCTTTTTGGCAAGGCCGAACACAAACATTTCGGCACCGTTCTGCGCTTTTTGCAGGGTGCAGCGCCCCTGTGTCTGGTGCAGGGCATCCACCATATCCCGGTACTTCACGATCGGGCCAACGATCAGCTGCGGGTACATCAGCACATACACTGCAAAGTCCACCGGGCTGCGTTCCGCTTTTACCTTGCCGGTATACACATCCGCCGTATAGCTGATGAGCTTAAACGTATAATAGCTGATGCCCAGCGGCAGAACATCCAAAAAGCTCAGCTTGGCAAAGCCGGTGGAAGCAATGGCGTTGAGCGTGTCCAGCAAAAAGTTTGTGTATTTGCAGTAGACCAGCGCCGCCGCCGTCAGCACGATAGCCGCAATCAGCACGATTTTCCGCTTGCCCCCGGCGGGCAGGCGGGCAAGCAGCAGCCCCGCCGCATAGTTGATAGCTACCATGCCAACGGCCAGCGGCAGCCAGGTAATGCCGCCCCAGCAGAAAAACAGCAGGCTTTCCACCAGCAGCACCGCGTTTTTGGCCTTGCCCGGCACAAGGTAATAGAACCCCAGCGCCAGCGGCATGAAACAGAATAAAAAGACAACGCTGTTAAAATTCACAGCGGTTCCTCCTCTCTTGGTTCAGGGAGTGTGGGGAACAGCCCACCAAAAAAACAAGGCCGCAGCCTGTTGGGGCGCGGCCTGTTTGGTATCGGTTTGTGCTATCAGGCAAGTGCCCCGTCAATGGCGGTGTCGATTGCGGAATAATCCGGGCCATTCACACCGGCAATGACCATAACCACAACATTGCCTTTTACCACAATGCGTGCATCCTGTGCCTTGGCGACCTTATCAGCAAAGTCGGCATACAGCGTGCTGCTCATGGATTCCTTATAGGCTTCCAGTTCAGCCTTCACGGCATCAGCGGTGCCATCTTTGACCTGGGCTGCGAACACCAGGGCGCAATCAGCCTGGTCGTTGGTCACATCACCCTGGAAAGCAACAATGTTATCCGGGGTCAGGTTCATCTCGTTCTCCATGGAGAAGTCGTCAATGGCACGGGCATTGGGCACTTCGTTCACAGCCTCAATGGCGGTCACAATGGCACCCAGGTCCACGCTGGCAGTGGCTTCCTCGGTGGAAGAAGCATCGGTGCTGGCAGCCTCAGAAGCTGTGCTGCTGGCAGCTTCCGAAGAAGCGCTGGCAGAGGAAGAAGCGCCACTGCCGCAGCCAGCCAGCAGGGTAGCAAACAAAACGGCTGCCGCCAGGGCAGAAATCAGTTTTTTCATAATATAGTTCTCCTTTGTTGGTTCGGGGATCAAATCTATCTCTTTGGCCCTTTGGGAATTAGATTACCTATTATTATAATACACCAGAATGATGTACCTATATAGGATACACGATTTACACCTGTTTTTCAAGCCCTGCGGGGTAAATCTCACACACTTTCACACCCACAGTTTTGTGCAAAAATACCGGTGCTTGACAAACCCCGCCCGCCACCTTACACTTTGAAATATAGAATCCCTGTAACCTGTAAAATAATGGAGGAACACCCCCTTGCAGAACCACAAAGCCAGACAAACCGCCCTGCTGGGCATGCTGTTTGCTCTTTCCATGACGCTATCCTTTCTGGAATCCATGCTCACCCCGTTTTTTGGCCTGATGCCAGCCATGAAACTGGGGCTTTCCAATATTGTTGTCATGTACGCGGTTTTGTTTTTGAACCGCCGTTCAGCGCTTTATCTTGTCCTGCTCAAAGCGCTGTTTGCACTGTTTACCCGCGGTGTCACCGCCGGGTTCCTTTCGCTGTGCGGGGGCGCACTTTCCCTCGGCGTGTTCTGCTTGCTGCTGGCGCTGCCGTTTGCCACCACAGGGTATATCTTTTCCGTCGGCGGGGCACTGGCGCACAACTGCGGCCAGCTGCTGGGGGCCGCGGTACTGCTTTCGGATAAAATGGCAATTACCTATGCACCGGTACTGTTGATAGCAGGTCTTATCGTTGGCTCCTGCACCTATATGGTGTCACGCCTGATTTTCCCCGCTATCAAGAGAATTATGCCAACGCAAGGCAAGGCGGAAAGCAAAATTATATTTTAAGATAATGTCTTAAAAATTTTCAAAAAAGTATTGACATCTCCCGTTCCTGCGGCTATAATATAACCATAGCACAGGGAACGAGTTCAAAAAGGGTTGAACACCTTGTGCGGCTCATAAAACTAAAAACCAAAACCAAACAATTATTTTTGATTCGGAGGTATTTCTTATGAAAAAGTACGTTTGCACCGTCTGTGGCTACATCGCTGAAGGTTCCATCCCCGATTTCTGCCCCGTCTGCAAGGCTCCCGCTTCCAAGTTCATCGAAAAGACCGATAACTCCTATGTGACCGAGCATGTTGTCGGTATCGCCAAGGACGCTCCGGAAGATATCATCCAGGGCCTGCGCGAGAACTTCAATGGCGAGTGCAGCGAAGTTGGCATGTACCTGGCCATGAGCCGCGTTGCTGACCGTGAGGGCTACCCGGAAATCGCCGAAGCCTGGAAGCGTTATGCTTTTGAGGAAGCTGAGCATGCTTCCAAGTTCGCCGAACTGCTGGGCGAAGTTCTGACCGACAGCACCAAGAAGAACCTGCAGATGCGTGTGGATGCTGAGTCCGGTGCCTGCGCAGGCAAGATGGAGCTGGCCAAGAAGGCAAAGGCTCTGAACCTGGATGCCATCCATGATACCGTGCATGAAATGGCAAAGGACGAAGCCCGCCATGGCCGCGGCATGCAGGGCCTGCTGGACCGTTACTTCAAATAATTGAACACCTAAATCGCATTGGGGGCCGGGTAACACCGGCCCCTTTTTTGCTGCCGTTTTTTCTATGGCATTGCCTTGCAGGGTACTGCGCGGTGTGTTCATTCTCCGCGGCAGGCGAAAAAGTTGTCCTGATTGTCACAGGCGGCATAAAATGCTTCGCTCAACTGGCCGATGCCCGCGCGGGAAAGCTGGGTGTTCAGCCAGGTACGGTCCTTGCCGCTGGTGTGCAGGTTTTCTTCAATCAGCTTGCCATCCAACACCAGGTCATACCACTTGCTGGCCGGGTCCGGCTGGAGGGCAAGATCCTGCGGGGTGGCGGGGCGGTTGGCACTTTTGGGCAAAAAGCTGATCTGGCCGCTGGTCTCCAGCATAGCGCACTGCACTTCATTCAAATCAAAATACCCGGCTACTCTGGCCTGTGCCAAAAATTCATTCAGGTCGATTTTGGCGCGGTCCAGCTCCGCTTTATAAATCGTTCCGTTTTCCATCAATGGAATGGCCTGCCCGCTCAGCCAAAGGCGAACTTTCCTGTTTTTGCAGGTGCCGTAATGCACCGCAAAGGCCGCAATGCCATATACGATCATCGCCGCAAGCGGGCGGTACCACTGTTCCAGGTTGGTTGCCATCTCCGCCGCAATGGAACCGATGGTAATGCTGTTGACATAGTCGAACAAATTCATCTGGGCAATCTGCCGTTTGCCGCCCAGCCGCGTTAAGATAAACAGAACCACCAGCGAAACCACGCTGGCAACAACCGCATTTACAATTTCCTGTACTACCTGCATCTTTCCCGTCCGCTCCCTTATGGTCTGCCATGCAAACCGTATTGTATCCCTATTGTGGCCCCTCCAGCGGTGCATTATACGCACAATGTACCAACGGGGCTTGCGCAGGAAAGGGAAGATGTTATAATAAATTTATTCGTGTATCCCGGCTTCCCGGCGGCAGCTTGTTCCGCCGCGCCGATGCAGCGCACGGAGCTGGCAGCAGCTGCCAGTTTGATAAAGATTGATTATCAGGATGTGAAATCATGCAGATTTACCTTTTGCGGCATGGGCAGACAGAATATAACGCCCAGCACCGGTACCAGGGCCAGCAGGATATTCCGCTTTCCGCCGCCGGGCGTGCCCAGCTGCGCCCGGCCGGTTTTATGCCGGACGTTGTCTATGTCAGCCCCCTGATCCGCGCACAGCAGACGGCGGAAATCTTTTTCCCCGGCTGCCTGCAGGTCATTGTACAGGATTTGCAGGAAATGTGCTTTGGCAGTTTTGAAGGGCGGCACTATATCCATATTGAGCATGACCCCGACTATCTCGCCTGGCTGGAAGCCAACAAGACCGCGGCCCACCCGGACGGGGAGCGGATTCAGGATTTTTGCGACCGCAGCTGTGCCGCTTTCGCCAAACTGGTGGATGAAAGCCTTGCGCAGCACAAACAGCAGCTGGTGATCGTTGCCCACGGCGGCATCCAGATGGCGGTCATGTCCCGTTACGGCCTGCCGCGGCGGGATTACCATGACTGGTGCGGCCCCAACGCGGGCGGCTACCGGCTGGATGCTGCCAACTGGCAGAGAGACCACACCCTGCAGCTGCTCGAAACCGTGCAGTACACCAAAGCCGCACAAAGCGAGGGGGCCGTATGAGCAACGGCTTGATTCATTTGTACCACGGCGATGGCAAGGGTAAAACTACCGCCGCCATGGGCCTGGCTGTGCGCGCGCTGGGCTGCGGGCGGCGCGTGGTGATCGTGCAGTTTTTGAAAGGCGGTGCAACCGGGGAACTGGAGCCGCTGCAAACCCTTGGCGCGACTTTCTACCGCGGCAAGGCCGGGCAGAAATTTGTGTTCCAGATGAATGAGGAAGAAAAAGCCGCCACCCGTGCGCTGCAAACCGAGAATCTGCGCCAGGCACTTGCCCAACCGGCAGATCTCCTGATCCTGGACGAAGCCTGCGCCGCCTGGAAGCTGAATATGGTGGACCGGGATTTACTGCAAAACGCCGTTCTGCACAAGCCCACCGAGCAGGAGCTGGTGATGACCGGCCGCGACCCGGCCCCCTGGATGCTGGATGCCGCGGATTACATTACCGAAATGTGCTGCCGCCGCCACCCTTACGAAAAAGGCATTCCCGCAAGAAAGGGCGTTGAGTTTTAAGGCGGTAGAGCAGTTCGGTGCTGCTTTGCATAAAAACGATAAAAGTATATAGGGCTTATTTCAAGACAAATTCAAAGGCATATTCAAAAGAGAAAACAGCCTGCCCAAACAGCAGGCGGGGAGGGGTTCTATCATGGCTACGCATAGCCGCCAAATGTCCGAAGCATTCCGTACCACAGTGTTTCTTACCTTGTCCGGCGGGTTCCAGGATGCTTACACTTACATGGGCCGCGGCAAAGTTTTTGCCAACGCCCAAACAGGCAATATTGTGTTGATGGCCACCAACTTTTGCGAGGGCGATTTTGCCAAAGCGCTGCGGTATCTTTTGCCGCTGCTGGCTTTTGCCGCCGGTGTCTATTTTGCCGAGGGCATCCGCAGCCGCTACCACCTGATGGAGCGCTTCCACTGGCGCCAGCTGGTTTTGCTGATCGAAATTGCACTGCTGTTCGTTGTTGGCTTTATCCCCAACAATCTGGACTGGCTGGCCAACATGCTGGTCAGTTTTGTCTGCGCTATGCAGGTCCAGTCTTTCCGCAAAGTTCACGGCAACGCATACGCCAGCACCATGTGCATCGGCAACATGCGCAGCGGCATGCAGTATCTGTACACCGGCCTGCACACAAAAGACCGTGCGGTTCTGCGCCGCTCCATGCAGTACTTCGCCGTCATTGCGTTGTTCGCCGTTGGCGCTGCCGCGGGCAGCCTGTTGACCATCCACTTTGGCAACCGCGTGATCTGGTTCTGCTGCGCCTCGCTGCTGGTCAGCCTTTGCTTCATGTTCATCCGTGAGGATATTGAAGAGAACCCCGAACTGCAGCGGGAAGCCGCCGCTTTGCACCAGGATGTAAAAGCCATGGAGCATACCATCGGCAAGACCCTGCAGGAGCAGCGGGAGGATCTGCATCCTTCCGGCCACAAATGATATGGACAATATGTAAAATTTGAACAAAACTTTTGCAATCTCGCTTGTCGTTCCCCGGCACAAATGCCACAATACAGTCAAATATTAAATATGTGCGTGAAAGCGAGGGATCCCCATGAAAATTACCACCGTCACACTTGCCCCCAACCAGGCTGTTCTGACCTGCTACTTGCAGGACCAAAGCCCCAAAATGCCGAATGCCGACATCCGCCCGGCTATGCTGGTCGTGCCCGGCGGCGGCTACCAGTACTGCTCTGATCGCGAAGCCGAACCGGTCGCTCTGGCCTATCTGGCACAGGGCTTCAACGCGTTTGTTCTGCGCTATACGGTAGATGCAACCACCCCCATTGATAAAGCTTTGCAGGATGGCGCTGCCGCAATGGATTACCTGCGTGCCAACGCCGCGGAGCTGGAAATCGACCCGCAGCAGATCGCCGCCGTTGGTTTTTCTGCCGGTGGGCACCTGGTCGCTTTGCTGGGAACAAGGCTCCCCAAGGCGCAGCGCCCCAACGCCCTTGTTCTGGGCTATGCCGCAACGCTGGGGGCAATGTGGACCATCACCGGCCGCCAGGAACCCGATCTGCACACGCTGGTCGATGACGATACCCCGCCAACGTTCCTGTTCGCCACCCAGGGGGATGCACTGGTTCCGGTCAAGAACAGCCTTGTCTTTGCGGATGCGCTGGCGGATCATGGCATCCCATTTGCGCTGCATATCTTCCCGACCGGGGCACACGGTCTTTCCCTTGCCACGGCTTGTACCTCCGGGCCGGAGGCCGCCCGTGTGAACCCCACCACCGCCCAGTGGCTGCCGATGAGTATTGACTTTTTGCAAAAGCTGTGGGGGAGCCTTGGCGTTACTGCACCGGATGCGGAACTTACCGCCCAGACCGCCGCGGGGCCGCTCAGCCTGAACATGCCGGTGCGCAAGCTGATGAAGAACCCGCAGGCCAGCGCTCTGCTGCAAGCCGCATTGGGCGATATGTGGCAGGCCATTGTGTCCAACCCGCTGTCGCAGGGAATCTGTCTGCGCGAGATCGCGGGCTTCCTGCAATCGGCACTGCCGGAAAGCGCGCTGGACCAGCTGGATGCCCAACTGGCCAAGATCCCGGTAGAATAACCCCATTCCAAAGGAGCGTACCATGCTGTTTATTGAATACCCCAAATGCTCTACCTGCCAAAAGGCCAAGCGCTGGCTGGATGAAAACGGCGCCGCCTACACCGACCGCCATATTCTGGAGCAGAACCCTACCTATGAGGAGCTGAAAGAATGGCAGGCCCGCAGCGGCTTGCCCCTGCGCCGCTTTTTTAACACGAGCGGCCTGAAATATAAATCCCTTGGACTGAAAGACAAACTGCCCACCATGACCGAGGACGAGCAGCTGCGCCTGCTTGCCACGGACGGCATGCTTGTCAAACGGCCTTTGGTTGTCGGGGATGATTTTGTCCTTGTCGGCTTCAAACCCGAAGAATGGGCCGCTGCTCTGAAATAATCCCATCGCGAAATAATAAAACAGCACCGCATCTTGTTATGCACAGTCAGGTAAGACTATGCACACAACAAAGCTTGCGGTGCTGTTTTACTTTTATTCTTCCCAGAACTGCCGGAGTTCCCGTTCCAGCTCTTCCGTGTTATAAATCGTTTTCAGGTGGCTCCAATGCGGGGGCATCAGGCGGCGATAGTCCGGCATAGCAAAGCGGTTATCGATCAACAGAACCACCCCTTTGTCCTGCGGGGTGCGGATCACCCGCCCGGCAGCTTGCAGCACCTTGTTCATGCCGGGGTAGCGGTAGGCATAGTCAAACCCGGAACCGCGCGTCTGCTCAAAATAGTCCCGCAGCTGCTCCTGCCGGGGGCCGACCTGCGGCAGCCCAGGCCCCACAATGCCCACGCCGATCAACCGGTCACCAGCCAGGTCAACACCCTCGCCAAACACGCCGCCCATCACGGCAAAACCGAGCAAAGTCTGGCCGGGGTGCGGCGCGAACCGGGCCAGAAAGTCCGCTTTCTGCTGTTCATCCATTGCGTTTTCCTGCTTGATGCAGCTGATTTCCGGGCAGATGGCGGTGAACTGCGCATAAGCCTGTTCCATATACGCATAGCTGGGGAAAAACGCCAGATAATTCCCGCGCTGCGCCCGTACCATTGCTGCCAGACTTTCCGCCACAGCGGCAAGGCTGGTGTCCCGGTCTTTATACCGTGTGCTGACATTCCCGATGCAGAACAGCCCCTGATTGCCAACGGGGAAAGGGCTGCGCAGGGCAACCGCCCGCGCTTCCGCCACGCCGCACAGGTCCTTATAATAACTGGCCGGGGCCAGCGTTGCGCTGAACAGCACCGCCGCGCGCCCCAAAGCAAAATTGTCCGCCAAAAAAGCGCTGGGGTCAAGGCAAAGCTGTGCTGCCCGTACCTCGCTGCCGGATGCTGTGATTTGCAGCACAAAATGGTCGTCAAAGGTATCCGCCACGCGCAGCCATGCCCGCACATCAAAATACAGCTGCAGCAGCGCCGCGTGGGGTTCGTCCGGCTCGCGGTGCTCATCCAGCCAGGCTTCCAGCGGTTCACACAGGCGGTTCAACAAGCGGTCAAATTCCTCGCTGCGCTCTTTTAGAAAGAACGTTTTGCCAAACCGCCCATCCCCGGCGGCCGCCTCTTCCTCGGCGCGGTGCCGCCATTCAATGAACGCATCATTTACTTTGGTCAGTTCATTTTTCAGGCTGCTTTTGCCTTTGCCCAGCAGCTTTTTCGCTTCATAAAAGCCGCTTTTTGTCAGGGCTGCGCTGTGCATCTCCCGTGCGCGCCCCGGCAGGTTGTGCGCTTCGTCCACCAAAAAAATATAATCCCCAGCGGATTCAAAAAAGCGCACCAGATGCACGACCGGGTCAAACAAATAATTATAATCCCCAATGATCACATCGCTCCACAAACTGCTGTCCAGCCCCAGCTCAAAGGGGCACACCTTGTGGCGTTCGGCGTATTCCTGCAGCGTTTCTGCTGTCAGGCAGGGAACATCCAACACATCCCACAGGGCTTCCTTGATGCGGGCGTAATACCCGTTGGCATAGGGGCAGGCTTCGGGAGTGCATTCCCGCGTTTCACACAGGCAGATTTTATCCTTGGCCGTCAGCGTTACGCTGCGCAGGTGCAGCTCCGGTTCAGCATCGCGCAGGATCGCCAGCGCATTTTCCGCCGCCGCGCGGGTCGTGCCGCGGGCCGTCAGATAGAAAATCGGCCCCACACCCTCGCTGCCCATCGCTTTCAGAGCAGGGAACAGCACGCTCATGGATTTGCCGATTCCGGTTGGCGCCTGGCACAAAAGCTGGCCGCCATCCCGGCACACTTTGTATACCTCGCCCGCCATCGCGCGCTGACCAGGACGATAAGAGGGAAAAGGGAACTGCAATGCCTGCAAATCCGTATTCCGCGCCTTTTTCCATTCCACCGCCCGCCGGGCCCAGGGGGCATATTCAGCCAACAGGGCTTCCACCTCATCTTGCAGCTGCTGGGCGGTATACAGCCGCTCAAACCGCAGGATCAACTCTTCATCGACCTGGAAATAAGTCAGCTGAACCCGAACTTCTTCCAGTTCATGCTGTGCGGCGTAAATCGCCGCATACACAATGCCCTGCGCCCAATGCTCCGGCGCAAAATCCGGGGTAATATCCGCCGCCGGGCGTGCGGTAGTCTTGATTTCATCCACCACGGTAATGCCGTCCGCCGCGGTAAAAATACCGTCAGCGCGGCCTTCCAGCGTGAATTCAATTTCTTCATACGCAAAAATACCGCGAAGAAATACCTCCGCGGCATAATCAGCATGTTCTTTTACAGCGGCGCGCTGCAATTTGCGGTGGATGCGCGCGCCCTCATTCGCACGGTCAAAGCCGGTAAAGCGGTTGTCAATGCTGCCAACCCGGCGCAAAAACTCAACCAGCTGGCGCACCGGTAATGTGATCTGGATCCGGGATTCTGGTTCCTGCAAGGGTCTATCCTCCTGTCGGGGGCGTCAGCTGCGGTTATAGGTATGGTCGCACACCTGCTCTATTTTCTCGCGCAGGGCCACAAAATCTTCAAACGCCGATATCTTGCTTTTGGGGTTGCGCAGCAGCGCCGCCGGGTGCAGGGTTGCCATAAACAATGTGCCCTGCTTATCAAAAAACTTGCCGTGATCCCGTGTGACGGAAAAATCTTTCCCAATCATCTGCTGGGCGGCAATGCGGCCCAGGCACACCACAATTTTGGGGCGCAGCAGCCGGAACTGCATGCGCAGCCACGGCAGGCAGGCGGCGGATTCTTCCGGGGCGGGGTCGCGGTTTTCCGGCGGGCGGCATTTGACAATATTGGCAATATAAATATTCTTGCTGCGGTCAAGGTCGATCGCTTCCAGGTAATGGTCCAGCAGCTGGCCGCTGCGGCCCACAAACGGCAGGCCCTGCGCATCCTCGTTGGCACCGGGGCCTTCGCCCACAAAAAGCACCTCTGCATCCGGCACGCCCTGCCCAAACACCACATGGGTTCGGGTCTCGCACAGCCCGCAGCGTTGGCACGCCAGGCACTGCTGTTTCAGCTCATCAAAATTCATGGATATCCCTCGTATTGCCCCCTTGCGTGGAGGACTATAATATACTTAGTATAAAGCACCACCGCATTCACAGTGGGAAAAGGAGTTCTTGTTTATGCATCCAGACGCGTTTGCTGCCCGGCTGGCCTGTATCCTGCTGGGCTATCTGTTCGGCAGTGTTCTCACTGCAGAAATTGTTGCCCGCGTTGTTTCGGGCAAAAGCGCCCGGCAGCTCGGCACCGGCAACCCTGGCATGGCTAATATCATGGCCCAGCTGGGCAAGGGGGCCGGCCTGCTGACACTGGCGGGCGATGCGTTAAAAACCATTGCCGCCTGCGGTGCGGCGTATTATGCCACGGCACCGCTGATCGGGCGGGCGTCCATCTTATATGCCGGGGTTGGCGCGGTGCTGGGCCACAACTATCCCGCATGGGCAAGGTTCCGCGGCGGCAAGGGGGTTGCGGTAACCTGCGTCTGGCTCATGTTGTATCTTCCGCTTTGGGGCACGCTTTGCTGCCTTGCTGGCGGGGCACTGGTCCTATGGCTCGGCTACCTGCCACTGGGGGCTGTGGTGATCCCGGCGCTGGCCATCCTGCCCGCATGGCTCACCTACGGCCCGGAAAGCGGCGTTCTGACCCTGGCCCTCGCGCTTATCATGTTCAGCCGCCATTACCGCGGCCTGCTGCGGATCCGGCAGGGGACAGAGCCCCGATTTTTCCGGCACCGCAATCAAAAATGAATAACTTTATCATAGCATATTTTCACCGGCCTGAAAAGCTGTAAACACATGAAAAGACGATATTATCTTAGAACCATCTTATCATGCCGTTGCCGTTTGATTTTAACATTAAATCTCATAATTCAAACGATTTATGCCGTAATCGCCCATAAAAACAGCAGAACAACAGAACCCCCAACAATCCCAAGGCAATAAGTTTGTGTAACTTGGTGCCTTGCGTTATCGGCATATCAGAATTACAATATAATTATTACGGAATTGTAAATTGGAGGCAAACTGAAAATGAAGTATTACTTGGCTTACGGTCCCAACCTCAACCTGGTGCAGATGCGCCAGCGGTGCCCCAGCGCCCGTGTGGTCGGGTATACTTATTTATCCGGTGTGCGCCTGGTATTCCGTGGTTCCAAGAACGGCTGCTTTTTGACCACGGATTTTCAGCAGCCCTGGTGCCCGTCTATGGTGGGCTGCGGGGTCTATGAAATTTCTGATAAGGACGAGCAGGCTCTGGATGTCTATGCCGGGGTTCCATATTTCTACCAGAAGCAGACAATGCAGGTACAGTGCGTCTGGGACGTTACCACGCGGCGGGAGGTACTGCATAATATCGAAGCGATCCTTTACACCTTGCCTGCCAGCCACCCCCTCGGCGTTCCTTCCCGCCGCTATCTGCAAGAGTGCAAGAGCGGGTATGATGACTTCCATTTCAGCTTCCTTCCACTGCGCCAGGCCCTGATCGACAGCAGCCCGGAGCCGCACACAAAGTAATGGAAGCACTTTTGTATGAAGAAAAAGGCCAAAGTAAAAGCTAAGCAAACAGCAAAATGACGTTTTACCGTTTTCAAATTCGTTTTACAAAACAAATTTGAAAAAAATCAAAAAAATACGGAAAAATCTGTTGACAAAAGTGGTACTGCTGGTTATAATAATACTCGTCGCCAGTGAGGCGGCCAAACAAAATAAGCGGATGTGGCGGAACTGGCAGACGCGCTAGATTCAGGTTCTAGTTCCCTTAAAAGAGTGTGGGTTCAAATCCCTTCATCCGCACCAAAAAGCTTCAAGCTTCGGCTTGGAGCTTTTTCTTTTGCTACTCAAGTGCTAATCATGCGGTTTTCCCGGCAATATAACGCTTTCCTTATTGTAAATACCAAAATAGAATCCAGGCCAGGATAGAAATAGGACACCGGCCCACAAATGCCCCGCCCAGAACTTGCTATTTAAGTTCCGGGCGATTCTTCTTTTATCGCCTGCCATTCGTTCCGCTTATTTTCCCATATAATTTCTATCCGCGGGCACTTTCGCTTCTTTATTTCGACCACGCAATCCCCCCAAGAACCAGCAAGAAAACCAAACGGAGCCGTTTTGTCCAATCAGGTCTAGGAAAAAGCATTCGGGTTCGTTATAATAAATTCATCATCCGCCGTGTGGCTTTTTTATTTGCCTAGTAGTTAGCGCAATCTAATCCGAAACAAAAAGGAAGTGAGCCTGTATCCATGTACTGTGAACCGGAATTCCACCAGCAGGGTGCTGCGTTGTTGGCGCAAAGTGGTGGGTGCAGCGTGTGGCAGTTCCGCAACGAAACCGGGGAGGGCACCATGACCACCTATGAACTGTTCCCCGGTGCTACGCTTTGCTTTAATGATTTCCACATGGCATACTTTAACTCCAGCTTTACAACACAGCAGCAGCTTTTTGCCATCGACTACTGCCGTGAAGGCAGGATGGAATACACGGCTGCCGAAAACGCGCTTTCCTATATCAAGGCTGGTGATTTGAAGCTGGACCGCCGACTGACACACCAGGGAAAATTTGTGTTTCCATCCAGCCATTACCATGGCATAACGGTAGGGCTTGACCTGAACCTTGCGGAACAGGCTCTGCCCCAGCAAATGCAGAGCTTTCCTGTTACGCTGGCCGCATTGCTTGAAAAATTCCAGCTTGGCAAATACCCGCGGGTATTCCATGGCGGCGAGCTCCCGGAACGGGTGTTTGAAGAGATGTACCATATCCCGGAAAGCATCCGTCTGCCTTACCTGAAAATCAAGGTGCTGGAACTTTTGCTGTACCTGCAGGCGATGGAGATACCGTCTGAAGAAGAAGCCCCGTATTTCTATAAAACGCAGGTTGAAAAGGTAAAGGCCATCCGTGTATATCTGTCCGAGCACCTGACCGAAAACCATTCCCAGGCAGAGCTATCCGAAAAATTTGATATTCCGCTGACCGCCATGAAAACCTGTTTCAAATCCATTTACGGCGTCAGTATCGGTACCTGGGTAACAACCTGCCGGATGGACAGGGCCGCCCAACTGCTGCGCCAGGGGCGGAGCAGCGGCACCATAACCGAAATTGCGGCGCAGGTCGGGTACGACAGTTCCAGCAAGTTTGCAGCAGCATTCAAAAAAGCTACTGGCATGACGCCTGTTGAATACCGGAACGAAATCCGTCAGGAGGGAACAAGATGAAGCCAAAAAAGTCCAACTGGACAAACGCACTCTTTGCTTACGCCAGCAACGCCAAAGGCGAGCTTGGCGCATCGGTCGTATTATCCATTCTCAGCATTTTGCTGGGGCTGGTGCCGTTTTACTGCATGTACCGGGTCATCTGCCTGTTTGCGGCTGGCAGCGCAGCCACATCCGCTGTTTTAACATGGTGCCTGTGGTCATTAGCGGCCTATGCGGGCAAGGTTGTCTGTTTTACCTTTTCCACTGGCATCTCCCACCACGCCGCGTATAACATTCTGGAAGGGCTGCGCCTGCGCCTGGTAGAGCGTTTCCTGCATGCACCGTTAGGCGAGGTACAAAAGCATTCCATCGGTGAGATCAAAAACATTATGGTGGACAAGATCGAAAACATTGAACCGCCCCTGGCGCACATGATCCCGGAAGGTGCGGGGCAAATCGTTTTGCCCATCGTCAGCATTCTTGCGCTGGCCTGCATTGACTGGCTTCTGGCACTGGCATCGCTGGTCACATTCCCGGCAGCCTTGCTCTGCATGATGCTTACCTTTGTGATCAGCGGCAAAAGCTTCCAGATTTATGATGAATCCAACTCCGCCATGAACAGCGCCATCGTGGAATACATTGAGGGTATCGAGGTCATCAAAGCATTTGGCCGCGCCGGTGTCTCTTACGAGAAATACGCAAAGTCCATCACGGATTTCCGCACGTTCGTGGTCAAATGGTTTTCCAGCACCTGGATCACCATGAAGCTGGCATTTGCGCTGTTTCCCTCAACCCTGATCGGCACCCTGCCCATGAGCCTTTGGCTGGCGGGCAAAGGCATCATCACTGCGCCGCAGGCCGCGCTGGCGGTCATGCTGTCCATGTCGATGGTCGGTTCATTAGCAAAGCTTGAGGTGTTCTCGGAGAATATGCGGCAGGTCAAGGCCACAGTGGAAAGCCTGGAAGAGTTCCTGACTATGAAAGAGCTCCCGGAGCCCACACAACGGGCGGCTGTCAACGGAACGGGCGTTGAACTGCATAACGTTCGCTTCTCGTACAGTGCCACCGGCCCGGAGGTACTGCATGGGATTGATCTGAATCTGCCGCAGGGGAGCTTTACCGCTCTGGTCGGCCCATCCGGCGGCGGCAAATCCACCGTGGCCAAACTGATTGCCCGGTTCTGGGATGTGACCGAAGGCCAAATTACCATTGGCGGGGCAGATGTGCGCCAGATACCGCTTTCACAGTTGTCGGGGCTTGTCAGCTTTGTCACGCAGGATAATTATCTCTTCCGCTGCTCTTTGTTGGAAAACATCCGCCTGGGCAACCCCGCCGCCAGCGATGAAGAAGTAAAGGCCGCCGCCCGCGCTGCGCAGTGCGAAGAATTTATTGAAAAGCTCCCCAATGGGTATGATACTCCGGCGGGCGAAGCCGGCAAGCGGCTTTCCGGCGGCGAGAAGCAGCGCATTGCCATTGCGCGCATGCTGCTGAAAAACGCCCCCATTGTGATCCTTGACGAAGCCACCGCTTTTACCGACCCCGAAAACGAAAATAAGATTCAACAGAGCATTGCCGCCCTGACAAAAGGCAAGACCCTGTTGGTGATTGCACACCGCCTTTCCACCATCAAGAACGCAGATAACATTGTGGTTTTGAAGGATGGCCAGGTTCTGGCACAGGGCAGGCAGGAGCAGCTGCTGGAAAGCTGCCTGCTGTACTGGGAAATGTGGCAGGCGCATATTGGCGCCAAAGCCTGGGCGGTAACTTCCGCCGGTAAGGAGGAATAAGCCATGTTCAAAACCGTCAAACGTATTATTGATTGGTGCGGCGAGTTCAAGCCGAAGCTTTACGCCGGTTTTGTTGTATCGTTTTTCTCTCATTTGTTTACTGCACTGCCTATCATGGTGGCAGCCTATACCATTTGCCTGTTGATTCAATCCGCTATGGATGGAACCGCTTTTGACACCAGCTGGGTCGGGAAAAGCCTTGTTCTTCTGCTGGTTCTGGTGGTCCTGCGCTTTCTCTTTGACTATCTCCGCGCTCGCTTTCAGGAAGCGATTGGTTATGAGCTGGTAGCCCGCGACCGTCTGGCGGTCGGCGATGCGCTCAAGCGTGTTTCGTTGGGCTATTTCCAGCAGGTCAGCACCGGCAACATTCTCAACTCACTCACCACCGGCCTTGGCACGCTGGAGGGCATGGGCGTCCGCATGATCGATAACTTTGTGGGCGGATACTTAAACTTTGCGGTTATCTTCCTCAGCCTGCTGGTATTCAGCCCCCGCACGGCGCTGATTGCCCTTGCCGCTGCGGCGGTATCCCTTGTCTTTCTGCTTGCCATCTCGCACTACAGCGCCCAGAATGCCCCGGTGGAAGCCCAGGCCAACCGGGATATGACCGGCGCTATCCTGGAATATGCGCGCGGGCTGGCGGTCGTCAAATCTTTTGGCAGAGATGCCGCCGCGCTGGATACCATCAACCAGTCCATTGCAGACAGCAAAAACATCCATCTTAAAATCGAGTGGGGCTATCTGCCGTCCAATGCACTGCATCTGCTGGCCCTCAAATGCGGTTCGGTCGGGCTGGCATTGTCCGCCTGCCTGTCCGGGTTGAATTGCTCCATGGAACTGCCTGTTGTTTTGATGTTTGTCTTTTTCTCGTTCAGCATCTTTGCCAGCCTGGAACCCATCAGTGACAGTGCCCACGTGCTGAGCGTAATTGATGATGCCATGGACCAGCTGGATCAACTGAAAGCCAGCCATTTTATTGACAGCAACGGCAAGGACATCCCGCTGGAACATTTTGATATCCGCTTTGACCATGTTGATTTTGGCTATGATTCCCGCCAGGTGCTGAAAGATGTCAGCTTTACCATCCCGGAAAAGACCTCGACCGCAATCGTTGGGCCCTCCGGTTCCGGCAAAACCACCATTTGCAGCCTGTTGGCCCGCTTTTATGACCCCAACAGCGGCAGTATCTCCGTGGGCGGGCATGATATCCGGGAACTGACCTGTGACAGCCTGCTCTCTAATATCTCCATGGTGTTCCAGAATGTTTACCTGTTCCATGATACAATTCGGGCCAACATCTGCTTTGGCAAACCGGATGCTACCGAAGCGGAAATGATCGCCGCAGCCAAAAAGGCCTGCTGCCATGACTTTATTATGGCGCTTCCCGATGGATATAATACCGTGATTGGCGAGGGCGGCGGAACGCTTTCCGGTGGCGAAAAGCAGCGCATCTCCATTGCCCGTGCCATGCTGAAAGATGCCCCCATCATCATTCTGGATGAAGCCACCGCCAGTGTGGACCCCGAAAACGAACACCTGATTCAATCCGCAATCTCTGAATTGACCCGCGGCAAAACCATTATCACCATCGCCCACCGCCTTGCCACCATTGAACATGCCGACCAGATTTTGGTTGTGGATGATGGCCGCATTGTGGAACAGGGCACCCACCAGGAGCTCATCCATCAGCCCGGCCGTTACCAGCAGTTTGTCCGCATCCGCGAAAAAGCCGAAGGGTGGAAGATTGGCGAAACAATCTAATCTCGCAACAAAACAGGGGCCAAACCACATCGTGTTGGTTTGGACTCTGTTCTTTTCTGCCCGTTTATGGCTTCAACTGCCAGTATAACGCTTAATGTCTGATTGGATAAGGACCGCCGTTCTAATTGGTCAAAATATCGGATTTGTTCGGCTGCACGTCTGGTATACACATTTTAAACTTTGCTGTCGGCAGAGCTTTTTTGCTTCCATCATAGGGCAAACCCGCAATTTTGAAAAGCATTGTCCGTTTCCCACTTCTTTAGCTACAAAATTTATATATAAATGAGTAAAATTTATGTTGAAATTGTTGTGGAAAGAGTTTATACTAGAACCATCGCGGATACAAAGCGAAAGAATGGGAACAGTAAATCATATGAAGGATCTTTACGATGCCGCACGGCACCTTGTCTGGCTGACCCAGTTCGGCTTATCGGTGGTACTTCCGCCGGTGCTGTTTCTTTTGGGGGCCGTCTGGCTGCGCAGGCAGTTCGGCTTGGGCGGCTGGGTTCTCCTGGTCGGGTTTGCGCTGGGTATGCTGGCCGCAGTCGGCAGCCTGCGCAGTTCATTAAAAGCCATCGAACGGCAGGGAAGAGCCCCGAAAAAAAAGCAGGAGCCGCCGCCCATCTCGTTCAATCAACACTAATTTTAACGGAAGGAGCCTGTATCCATGCAAAAGCATCAGGATATTCTACAGCAGGTCGGGCGCATGGCGCTGGCAACCGCGGGTTGTTCCACTGTTATGCTGGCGGTTTATGCGTTGGCCGGGCGGTTTACCACGGCAGTATTGTTGGGCGGTCTGCTGGGCACAGTGATTGCCGTGGGCAATTTTCTGGCGTTAAGCATTACCGTTTCTAACGCCCTGGACCGTGCCGCAGCGGGGGATAACTCCGTAAAGGCCCGCATGAGCATCCAGAGTTCCAGCGTTGTGCGCACGGCAATTCTGGCAGTTATTTATGTTTTGCTGTTCCGTGCCAAAATTTGTGATCCATTGGCAGCTCTGTTGCCGCTGCTGTTTGCACAGGCTGCCATTAAGCTGATCGAATTTTTCCGCAAAGATACCAAAGGCGGTGATGCAGTGCCATGAACGGACCTAAGATTTATTTCACAATTCCATTGTTTGGTGGTATCCCCATTACGCAGACAACCGTTTCTTCGTTTGCAGTTATGCTGCTGCTCTGCGTTGCCGGTATTGTGCTGGGCAGCAACCTGCAAAAGCGCCCCAGCCGCCGCCAGGTACTGGTGGAAAAAGGCGTTACCATGTTGTACGGCATGGTTGAGGATACGATGGGAAAGCACAATTCCTATTGGACACCGTATATTGGGGCGTTGTTCCTTTCCTCCATCTGTGGTTCTTACATCGGCATGACCGGCATTTTTCGCTCTTCCACGGCGGATCTTTCCACCACCGTCACCTGGGCCTTGATGACAAGCGTGATCTGCTGGGCCTGCTCCATTAAAGCAAACGGTGTGCTCGGCTGGCTGAAGGGCTTTACCGAACCGGTTGTTGTCATGACGCCGATGAACCTTGTTTCCGAAATTGCACAGCCCATCTCGATGGCGTTCCGTCACTTTGGCAACATTGCAGGCGGCAGCGTTCTGACCAGCCTGGTTTATTCTGCTTTGGCAACGGCTTCCGCCGCGCTGCTGGGTCTGGTTGGTAAAAGCATTACGGTCGGCATCCTGATCCTTTTGGCTGGTGTTGCACTGTTGGTTTTGGGTGTGCGCAAGAAAAAGCTGGTTTACAGAATTTTTGGTGCGGTATTTGCCGCAACCGGAATTTTGTCCCTGCTGGGCCTGGCAGGGGTGCCGTATCTGGAAGTTGGCATCCCCGGCATCATGAGCCTTTATTTCGATGTATTTTCTGGTGGGGTGCAGGCCCTGGTGTTCAGCCTGTTGACGATGGTTTACGTCAGCAATGCCTGCCCGCCGCCTGAAGAAGCTTAACGTAATATTTTATTTATTAGGAGGATACCTCGTATGGAAACAGCAATCGTAAAAGCCGCCTGTGCAATCGGTGCAGGTATCGCAATGGGTTTTGGCGCTATCGGCCCTGCAGTTGGCGAAGGTAACGCCGTTGGCAAGGCGCTGGAAGGCATGGCCCGCCAGCCGGAAATGGCAAACCTGCTGCGTACCAACATGATCCTTGGCTGCGCTATTACCGAATCTACCGGCATTTATTCGCTGGTTATCGCCCTGTTGCTGCTGTTCGTGTTCTGATGGATACAAACAACCGAAAGGAAAGGAGGAATGGCTCGTGACGGGCTTTGAAAGCTTTGTTGGCATCAACCCGTGGACAGCGCTGTTCACTTTCTGCAATATGATGATCACCTTTGCGGTGCTCAAAAAGTTCCTGTTTAAGCCGGTCAAAAAGATGATCGATGACCGCCAGGCGGAAATTGATACCATGTACGCCGAAGCGGACGCAGCCAAACAGAAAGCTGCCGAGCTGGAACAGGAATATCAACAGCACCTGCAAAGCATCCGGGACGAACGCGATGTGCTTTTGCGCGAGGCAACCGCCCGCGCCCAAAAGCGCGAAGAAGAAATTGTTGGTGAAGCCCGTGCCGAAGCAGCCGCCCTGCGCGCCGCTGCCGAAGCTGATATTGCACAGGAACGCAAGAAAGCAGTCAACGACCTGAAAAACGAAATTGGCGGCATTGCTGTTAGTATTGCGGGCAAGGTGGTTGAGCGCGAAATTAACGAAACGGACCATAAGGCCCTGATCGATGAATTTATCCGGAATGTGGGGGATGCCTCATGACCGAAACCGGAAAGCGTTATGGCACAAGCCTGTATGAACTGGCCGCGGAAGAAGGCCTGACCGAACGGATTCTGGCAGAGCTTGATGTTGCTGTCAGCGCAATGCAGGAACCGGAATATCTGCGCCTGTTGATGACGCCCAGCATCCCCAAAAAGGAGCGCTGTGCGCTGCTGGATCAGGCGTTTGCGCAGGCGCATCCGTATCTTGTCAACTTTTTAAAGATTTTGTGCGAAGCGGAGATTCTGCCAGAACTGCCCGCCTGCGCAAGAGCTTACCGCGACAGATACAACCAGGACCATAACATTTTGGAAGTTACGGCAGTATCCGCTGTTGCACTGGACGAAAGTGCCCGCAGCAGACTGCTGGAAAAATTGCAGCGTGTAACCGGCAAAACCATTACCCTGGCAGAAAAAGTGGACCCCAGTGTTCTGGGTGGTCTGCGGCTGGACCTTGGCGGAACCCGCCTGGACGGCACGGTGCAGGGGCGGCTGGAACGCCTGCGCAATGAAATCAGCGGTGTGGTTATTTGATCTGTAACCTTCCGCCGGTTTCCACCTTCATTTTATAGATTGTGTGGTGAACCAAACAGTGCAACTGGAACCTGAACAGATTTCCCGCATTATCCGTTCCCAAATCAAATATTACCAGAACGCCATTGAGCAGACCGAGACCGGTACCGTTACCATGGTGGGCGATGGCATTGCCCGCGCCGCAGGCCTTGATAACTGCATGGCTGGCGAGCTGGTGCAGTTTGACAGCGGAACCTATGGCATGGCGCAGAATCTGGAAGAAAACAGCGTATCAATCGTTTTGCTTGGCGATGACAGCGGCATTAAAGAGGGCGGTACCATCCGCCGCACCGGCAAAGTTGTGTCGGTCCCGGTCGGTGATGCTCTGATTGGCCGCGTTGTCAACGCCTTGGGCCAGCCCATTGATGACAAGGGTCCCATTGAAGCGGCCGATTACCGCGCCATTGAATCCCCGGCACCCGGCATCCTGGACCGTCAGCCCGTCAAACAGCCTTTGCAGACCGGTATTAAGGCCATCGACTCGATGATTCCCATTGGCCGCGGCCAGCGTGAGCTGATCATCGGCGACCGCCAGACCGGCAAAACCGTGATTGCTACGGATACGATCATCAACCAAAAAGGCAAAGATGTCCTTTGCATCTATGTTGCCATTGGCCAGAAGCGTTCTACCGTAGCCTCTCTGGTTGAAAACCTTGAGAAAAACGGAGCCATGGCTTATACCACCGTGGTGTGCGCTACCGCTTCGGAGCTTTCGCCCCTGCAATATATCGCCCCTTATGCTGGCTGTGCCATGGGCGAATACTTTATGTATCAGGGCAAGCACGTGCTGATCATCTATGATGACCTTTCCAAGCACGCCGTTGCTTACCGCGCTCTGTCGCTGCTGATTCGCCGTCCTCCGGGACGTGAAGCGTACCCCGGCGATGTTTTTTACCTGCACAGCCGTTTGCTGGAACGCGCCGCCAAGTTGAGCGACGCAAAGGGCGGCGGCTCCCTGACGGCACTGCCCATCATCGAAACGCAGGCTGGCGACGTTTCCGCCTATATTCCCACCAACGTCATCTCCATTACTGATGGCCAGATCTTCCTGGAAACCGAGCTGTTCCACTCCGGCATCCGCCCGGCTGTCAACCCCGGCATTTCTGTTTCCCGTGTCGGCGGCAATGCACAGATCAAGGCAATGAAAAAGGTTGCCGGTACCTTGAAGCTGGTTTACTCCCAGTACCGCGAGCTGCAGGGCTTCGCCCAGTTTGGCTCTGACCTGGATGCCGACACCAAATCCCGTCTGGCACAGGGCGAGCGCATTGTGGAGATCCTGAAGCAGGACCGCAACAGCCCCATTCCGGTAGAAAAGCAGGTCGCCATTTTGTATGCAACGGTCCACGGCTACCTGAAAGACATTGCCGTAAAGGATATCGCCGCATACGAAAGCGCGCTGTATCAGTACCTTGATGAAAATGTGACCGCCGCCGGTGTGATGGAAGCCATCCGCACCACAGGCGAGATGAAACAGGATACTGAACAGCAGATGAAAGATGTACTTGCCGCATTCACGGCAGACTTTATCAAAAATGCTGGATAACCACAAAATACGCCAAAGGGGGTGCTGCCGGTGGCTGGTTCCATGAAAGAAATCAAACTGCGCATTAAAAGCGTGGAAAGCACCATGCAGATTACCAAGGCCATGGAGCTGGTAGCGTCCAGCAAGCTGCGGCGCGCCAAGGAACGGGTGGAAAACAGCCGTCCCTATTTTGAAACGCTTTATGCCACGCTGTTTGATATTGCGGCTGCGGATTCTGAGTTCAGCAGCCCATACCTGGCCAAACGCGAGAAAAAGCGCTGCCTGTACATTGTAATTGCAGGTGACCGCGGCCTTGCGGGCGGCTATAATAGCAACATCTTAAAAGCCGTGGAAGCGGATGCCGAAGGGCGGGAATATTGCGTACTGCCCATTGGCAAAAAGGCCGTGGAATATTTTGAGCGCCACAAAACCCAGATCCTGACGGATTCTTTTGCCATCGCAGGGGATATTTCAGTCAGCGACTGCTTTGAAATTTCCCGCCTTGTGTGCCAGAAGTTTCTGGAAGGCGCTTTTGATGAAATTCGCATTGCCTTTACCCAGTTCATTTCCATGCTGACCCAAACCGCAATCATTCTGCCGGTTCTCCCGTTTGATGCCGAACCGCCGGAGCCGGGCCACGAACATCAAAGTCTGATGCTTTATGAGCCGGACAGCGCCGCGGTATTTGATGCCATCATCCCGGAATATTTGGCCGGGGTTGTGTATGGCGCTTTGTGCGAAAGTGTTGCCAGTGAACAGGGCGCACGCCGCACCGCCATGGACTCCGCCACCAAGAACGCAGGCGAAATGATTGAGCATTTGAACCTTTATTATAACCGCGCCCGCCAGGCAGCAATCACGCAGGAAATCACCGAAATTGTGGCCGGTGCTGATGCTGAAAGCTAGGGCGCACCGG
>CAVFVI010000002.1:0-66242 GCA_963626055.1 Acutalibacteraceae bacterium | reverse complement strand
TGGGCGTTATCTGATGTAACAGTGCTGAGAGTTTTTTCAGACACACCCGGAAACAAGCCCGACAGCACGCTAAAAATTCACACAAAGGAGTGTGTGCAATGCCAGAAAAACACATCGGTAAGGTCGTGCAGGTCATGGGACCTGTTTTGGATATCCGCTTTGCCGACGGCGAGCTGCCGGAACTGCTGAATGCGATTGAACTGCAGAACAACGGCAAACCGCTGATTGTAGAAGTTGCCCAGCACATTGGCGATAATGTGGTGCGCTGCATTGCTATGGCCGCCACCGATGGCCTTGTACGTGGTGCCGAAGCCGTGGATACCGGCGGGCCGATCAAGGTTCCCGTTGGCGATGCGTGCCTTGGCCGCGTGTTCAACCTGCTGGGTGAACCGGTTGATGAACAGCCTGCCCCCACCGGGGTGGAACATTGGCCCATCCACCGCCCCGCGCCTGCTTTTGACGAGCAGGAATCTTCGACCGAACTGCTGGAAACCGGCATCAAAGTCGTTGACCTGATCTGCCCCTATGCAAAGGGCGGCAAGATCGGTCTGTTCGGCGGTGCCGGTGTCGGCAAGACCGTTCTGATTCAGGAACTGATTTATAACATTGCTACCGCTCATAACGGCTATTCCGTTTTTACCGGCGTTGGCGAGCGTACCCGTGAGGGCAACGACCTTTACGGCGAAATGGCCGAAAGCGGCGTTTTGAGCAAGACTGCGCTGGTTTATGGCCAGATGAACGAACCGCCGGGAGCCCGTATGCGCGTGGCATTGTCCGGCCTGACCATGGCGGAGTATTTCCGCGATGTCAAGCATCAGGACGTTCTGCTGTTCATTGATAACATCTTCCGCTTTACCCAGGCAGGTTCCGAGGTTTCGGCACTGCTGGGCCGTATGCCCTCCGCCGTTGGCTATCAGCCCACGCTGGCAACGGAAATGGGCGCGCTGCAGGAGCGTATCACTTCTACCCGCAAGGGTTCCATCACTTCCGTTCAGGCTGTCTATGTGCCTGCGGACGACTTGACTGACCCGGCCCCCGCCACGACCTTTACCCATCTGGATGCCACCACGGTTCTGAGCCGTGATATTGCTTCCCAGGGCATTTACCCGGCCGTTGACCCGCTGGATTCCACCTCCCGTATCCTGGCCCCGGAAGTTGTCGGCCAGGAACATTACCAGATTGCCCGCGCCGTGCAGCAGGTTTTGCAGCGCTATAAGGAACTGCAGGATATCATTGCCATCATGGGCATGGATGAACTTTCAGAGGACGATAAGATCACCGTCAACCGCGCCCGTAAGGTACAACGCTTCCTCTCGCAGTCGTTCCATGTTGCGGAGCAGTTTACCGGTATGCCCGGCCAGTATGTGCCGCTGAAAGAAACTCTGCGCGGCTTCAAGATGATCTTGAACGGCGAGTGCGATTCCATCCCCGAAAGCTGCTTCCTGTTTGCCGGCACGATTGATGACGTTCTGGCCAAGGCCAAGCAGCAGTAAGGAGGCAGGACCATGTCCAGTTTCCCACTTAAAATCATGACGCCGGACGGCACAGCATTTGACGGTCCGGTGCAGTCGGTGTCCTGCCGGACAATCACCGGGCAGGTTCAGCTGATGGCCCGCCACATTGATTATTGCACCGCCCTTGGCATGGGGGAGGCCCATATCACATTGGAGGATGGCACCCAGCGCAGCGCTGCCTGTATGGGTGGTATGCTGAGCATGTTTGGCGGTGAATGCCGCCTGCTGGCCACAACCTTTGAATGGGCCGACGCCATTGACAAAGAGCGTGCCGAACGCAGCAAAGCCCGCGCGGAGGAATTGCTGGCCCAGAAAAACCTGGATGCCCGTGAACTGGAGCTTGCCCAGGCCCGCTTAAAGCGTGCTTTGGTGCGCAGCAATGTTGCCGCGCGCGCCCAGTTTTGATTGGTCTGCTCCCGGCTGAATAAATCACAAAGAAAAAGTTCCTGAAACCACAGCAGGTTGCTGCATAGTTTCAGGAACTTTTTTCTTTATCTGTCGAAATCAGGTACGATAAAGTTTTTTTATATTTTACAGGTTTGTTCTGCTTTTATCGCTCAATCGAAGCTGCCATGCGGTGGTAGGTGTGGCGCACACCGCGGATTGCAATGGAATACGCCATAATATTTTCCGGCAGAGCCATGCCCATATAACCGGTGTCGCCAATATGGTGGATATCCGTCCCGGCCATTTTGCACATCAGGGCAATTCGCTTGAGGGTATCCACATCGGCGCCTTCCTGTGAAGTTCCGATGGCCGTAATGGTCAGTGCCCCATGGCGGTGGGCGCAGTTGACCAAGGTTCGGGCGTATTCCATCGTAATGCCCGGAACCGTGCCCGGTGCAGGCAGCAGGATGATATCCGCCCCGGTCTCTACAAAGTCTTGAATATCCTGTTCGGTCATAATGTTTTCCGCTGCTTCTGTCAGCACGCCTGCCGCGTGCATTTTGCCCGCGGCCAGAACCACCGTATCGCCAATCAGCGCCTTAAACTCTTTCAGCGTTTTGATAATGGCCGGGTTGGTAACGCCCATACCGGGGTTGCCCGTGAGCAGGATAAAGTCAACGCCCAGTTCTTTGGCGCGCAGCGCGTTTTCCTTTGTTGCACGGCGGCCGGCGGACATTTTCCACATGGGGTCAGTCTCGCCCTGCACATCTTCTTCCACCGGTTCCAGATTGATGCCGATCGGGCGGCCGGTCAGCTGTTTCAACAGCTTTACGGTGTTTTCGGGTTCAGTTTCCGGCAGGCCATTCACAACGGGATGCTGCACATCAAACATATTCAGCAGAATAATGTCTGCCCCCATCGCGGCGGCGCACTCCGCATTGGTCAGGTTGCCCAGCATCGGCTGCACCGTGCCGATCGTTTCACAGGCCACCACGCGGCCCTCGCTTTTTTGAATGGATTCCAGCAGGTCCTGCTTGGTAAACCGCGCAAAATCCGAAGCATAACAATCCAACATTCGTTTTGCCATAGTGGTATTCTCCTTTGTTGATTCATTGAAAAAGCGTCTTTCGTTTGTTCCTATTGTACCATATCATGACCGTTTTGCCCAGCAAAACAGGGGACAGGACGCACATTTTTGCTTGATGAAACCAGCACCGCATGTTATAATAAGAATAAACTAACCGCTCTGTGCGGCTTTTTGTCATCTTTGCGATTAGCCGCTTCTAACCATTGCAGCAAATTCAACCCAGGAGGCTTTGTACTATGCCCAAGCCAAAATATGAACCTACCCAAAGCTTTACCATGCAGGAAGATGATTTCTTTGGCGAATTTTACCAGCCGCCGCAAAATCGCTTTCCCGGTAAATGCGTTATCCTGTTCGGCGGTTCTGCCGGTAAATTTTTGTTGACACAGCTCCAGGCCTGCTGTTTTGTGGATGCAGGCATGAGCGCCATGGCAATTAGTTACCACGGCGCTCCCGGCCTGCCAAAAGACCTGAAAGAGCAGCCCGTAGATGTGATTGAGCACGCCGCCCTGTGGCTGAAAAAGCAAGGCTATGAAAAAGTTGGTGTGTGGGGCATTTCCATGGGCGGGGAGCTGGCCCTGCTTGCGGGCAGCCTGCTGCCGGAGCTTATCAGCTGTGTGGTTGCGGTTGCCCCGCTGGAAATGGTCATGCAAGCCCAGACAGCGGGGGAGCGGCCAACGGATGGCAGCAGCTTCAGCTTCCACGGCAGCGCGCTTCCCTTTGCAAAGTTTATCCCGCAGGACAGCAAAACATGGTTCCGGGAATATATCAAGCAGAGCTGGCAGCACAAAGAACCTTATACCCGCGAACTTTTGCTGCGCGCCTATGCCGCAAATGATGTACCCGAAGCAGTCATCCCCATCTGGAACATTTCCGGCCCCGTTCTGCTGCTGGGCGGCGGGATGGACGGCATGTGCCCCAATGTGGAAAGCTTTGCCGCAATCCAAAAGCGTATGCAGGCGCATAACTTTGCCTACCCACTGGAAGTTCGCCTTTACCCACACCTGGGGCATTTTGTTCTGCCGTTCAAACCCTACACCACCAAAGCCCTGTGGGCAGAGCGCCATTACCCGCAGGAATGTGATGTTGAACGCGCACAAAGCTGGCAGGATACATTAACATTCTTGCGGGAGGTCTGGTAAGCATGGCTCAAGGGGTTCGTGTTAGTGCGGAAAATTGGGATGGCATCTTGTTCGAGATTCCCAACCGCCGCGATAAAATCATGATTACCATGTCCGGCAGTGACGGCGGGATGGAACACCCCACAAAGCTTGCCCGATTTTTGGCGGCTTCCGGTGTTCCAGCGCTGGCGCTTGGGCTTTTCCGCACCCGGCATACCGGCAAAAGCCTTGACCGTGTGCCGGTGGACCGCATCGGAAATGTGATTACCTGGCTGCAAAAGCGCGGCTACCAGAAAATTGGAATTGAGGGTGTTTCCAAGGGAGCCGAGTATGCTTTGGCGGCGGCGATCGAGTACCCACAGCTTTCCTGCGTTATCATCAAAACGCCCTCCTGGTATTACAGCGAGGGGCTTTGCCGCAAGCGGCCCGCCGGGCATTGCT
Source organism: Acutalibacteraceae bacterium (assembly GCA_963626055.1). Taxonomy (GTDB): domain Bacteria; phylum Bacillota; class Clostridia; order Oscillospirales; family Ruminococcaceae; genus Gemmiger. The sequence continues at coordinate 61,695 of CAVFVI010000002.1, read as the reverse complement.
GCTGGACCCTGCACGGACAGGAATTGGAGTATACACCATACGCCCACCGCAAATTCAACGCTGTAAAACTGATCTACCAGGCGGGGGAGTATAATCTGCTGCCCATCAATACCACCAAACAGGTCGACCTACTGTCCGTTATCCCCATTGAACGCATTCATGCACCGATCCTGATGCTCTCCACAAAAGCAGATACCATCTGGCCATCGGAAGAAAGTTGCCAAAAGCTGTGCGAACGGTTAAAGGCCCACGATTTCCCGTATCCATACCAACACATCAGCTTTGAAAAAATGAGCCACATGATGCTGGAAAACTGCGGCAAAGCAATCCGCTGTTTTTTCAAGTCAGAAAAACAGTTCCCCGAAATCTGCGCCCAGGAGCGCAAGGTGATGGGGCAGCTCTGCCTGAACTGGATCGAACAGGTGTGGCAGTAAGGCCCATTTTATCCAATTTGCCCATGGAGATACCGCGATGATTGTTTTACAGTTGATTTTATACTGCCTGATTTTTACCGTCATGGTCAAAGTTGCCGTTCTTGGCGGGGCCATCAATGGGTTATACTTTTACCCCAAAACCGTGCAGGAGCGTGCCATTGAGCTGGGCCTGACCGACCAGGCCACCATAAACCGCAAATTCAAGCGTTTTATGACTGCTTTTTATCTGGTTATGCTTATCATGCTCCTGCTTATCATCGGTGTATGGAACCACATTTCTGATTTTGCGGCAGCTTACTGGCAGGCGCTGCTTTTTTTGGAAGTAATGAACTGGTACGACGGCCTTGTGATTGACAAGCTTTGGGTGGGGCACAGTTCATTCTGGATCATCCCCGGTTTGGAAGATATTCCTTTCGTACAAAGCTGGGGCCAGATGCTGAAAAAGCGCATCACTCTTTCCGTTATTTGGGTTGCCGGTGCTGCGATTGTGGCGGGGCTTGTAACGCTGCTGTTCTGATCCCATAATGCCCACGCTGAAAAGCAAGAAATGCGAATACTTTTTGGCTTTTACCGCAACTGCTAGACAATGAAAGGACGTTCCCCGTGCAGGTAACCGAACTTAACGAGCAAATCATCCAGGATATCGGCCACGCATTTGGCTATTATGACTATGGCACCGAACAGGGCCTTTCTTCCGTATTCCGCAGCCAGGCGGCCACCGCAGTATACATCCGCGGGTATGTGCGGATGGGGCTGCGCTGCGGCTGCCTTTACACAACCAGCAGCCGCGGGGAAGGGTATATCATTTATAAACTGCCCCATCAAAAGCTTCCGCTGCGCGCCGGTGTTGAACTGCTGAAAGGGCTATGCCAGTCCATGAACCTGAAAGAAATGGTCACCTTTCTTCGCATCGCTTTCCGCTCTGCAACAACAGGTCCCAGCTTGAAAAGCCAGCTGGACAAACAAAAGAAAGATTATATCTATGTCGGCATGGTTTGCGTTCGTGAAAAATATCAGGGGCAGGGATATATGCGCAAAGTCATGGAACTTGCCTTTGCGGAAGGCAACCGCCTTAGCGTTCCGGTTATTCTTGATACCGATGCCAAATCAAAGTGCGACAAGTATCTTCACCTTGGGATGCAGCTGACAGGCACGCATCCATTTGGTCAGCATGGCACAATTTATGATTTGGTCAAGTACCCGGATGAAGCATGTCATTCATAGGGGAAGTCAAATTTTCCAAAACGAAAAAATACCGGGCTCCGTATCAACGCATTGCGCATACGGAGCCCGGTATTTTTGCTGTCATGCTTGGATTTATTGTTTGTTCAGCTGCCAGTTTGCAGAAGCTGTCTGCAATTCCACCAGCTTGGCATACAGGCCGTGCTGTTGCATCAGCTCTGCGTGGGTGCCGCGTTCGGCAACAATGCCGCCATCGAGAACAAGGATCTGATCTGCATTTTCCACGGTACGCATTCTGTGGGCAATCACAAGCACAGTTTTGCCCTGAACTAGCCGCGAAATCGCTTCCTGAATTTCAGTCTCGTTGTCAACATCAAGCGATGCGGTTGCTTCGTCCAGCAGAATGACCGGTGCATCTTTCAGCAGGGCACGGGCAATCGAAAGGCGCTGACATTCGCCGCCGGAAAGGGTAGAGCCGTTTTCGCCAATCACCGTCTGGTAGCCGTTCGGCAGCTTTTCAATGAATTCATGGCATTGTGCCGCCTTTGCTGCGGCAATTACCTCCGCTTCCGTTGCACCTTTGCGTCCAACGCGGATGTTTTCCATAATGGTATTATTAAACAGTACAACGTTCTGGAACACCACCGAGAAATCCTTCATCAGCGCAACGGAATCAATCGGCGCAATGTCTGTTCCGCCCAGGGTGATTTTGCCGCCGTTGACATCATAAAAACCTGCTGCCAGGTTTGCCACGGTGCTCTTTCCGCCGCCAGACGGGCCAACCAAGGCCGTCACCTGGCCCTGCTTGGCCGTGAAAGAAACATCCCGCAGCACCGGTTTGCCCGGTTCATAAGCAAAGCTTACGTGGTCAAATGTAATGTCGTACCCGTTGGTGTGGTACGTTTTCTGTTTGTCCTCTTCTTTATAGTTCTGGATTGCTTTCAGGCGCTTTACCTGTAAGTCAACCCCAAACAGCTCTGCCATGTTGGACATAGCGCCGGACAGCGGGTCATACAGGCGGGAAGCTGCAATCAGGAAGAGAATATAGGCAAACAGCGTTGTTTCGCCCTTCACCAGCAGCGCATTGCCAGCAACGATCACCGTTGCCAGCCCCAGGCGCAGCAGCATCTGGCCGGTGGTAACAAGGCTCGCCGTTACCATTTCCGAAGAGATCTGGGCTTTTTCTGCAGCGTCCATCTTGGCATCCAGCTTTTTCAGGTACTGCTCTTCCAGATTGCAGGCTTTGATATCCTGTACCGTTTCCAGGCATTCCTGAATGCCATCTGCCAACGCCAGCTTTGCATTCATATGTTTCTGCCCCAATTTTGCCTGCAGCTTTTGGGAAAGCAGCACAACCGCAAACGCTGCCGGTGCAACCCAAAGCAGGGCCAGCCCCATCCGCCAATCATAAATAAGCAGGGCAATGCACACAATAGCGGTGGAGATGATGGAACCCCAGAACTGGGGAACCGTGTGGGAAAATGCATGTTCAAACCCTGCGCAGTCCCCCATAATGGTACCGGTCAAATCAGAAAGGTCATGCTCCTGGAAAAACCGCAGCGGCATGGTGCGCAGCTTTTCCGCCAGGGCAATGCGGCGGCGTTCACTTTCCTGATAAGTCCCGATATAGGTCACGGTGTACTGCAGATAATGCATGCCAAAGATAACGGCCAGCACCACAATCCCAACCACAAGATACAGCAGCACATTGGTGCTGCCTGTGCCGCCAAGCAGAGGAGCAAGGAATGCGTTCAGCACACAGGCCAGCAAAGCCACCGGAAGCATCAGGCTGATATAAGCCAGAACCGAATAAAGGATGCCCTTGGCCAGATCTTTTGTGCCCTGGTCGCTCAGGGCGTATTTTTCTTTCAGCCACTTCATCATTCGTCAGCCTCCTTTCCAACTTTCCAGCAAATGGATGTCTGGTAATCCCGCCACATGGAAGCGTACTTACCGTTTTGGGCTAATAGTTCTTCATGGGTGCCGCGCTCCACAATACGGCCCTCGTCAAACACCAGAATCTCGTCTGCATTTTGAATGGTGGAAAGGCGGTGCGCAATCATCAAAACTGTCTTTTTTGCGGTCAGCTTTTCAAAGGCAAGCTGAATCTGATGCTCGTTTTCTGCATCCGCAAAGGCGGTTGCTTCGTCCAGCACAATGATGGGAGCATCTTTCAGGATAGCTCTCGCCAGCGCAATACGCTGGTTTTCGCCGCCGGACAAATAGGTTCCGCCGCTGCCAACCATGGTATCCAAACCGTTCGGCAGGCGGTCAAGGATTTCCTGGCACTGCGCTGCCTGAACCGCCCGCAGAACTTCCTCTCGCGTTGCCTGGGGCTTTGCCGCGCGGATATTTTCCAGCAGTGTGCCCTTAAACAGCTTGGTGTTCTGGAACACAAAAGCGATCTGGTTCATCAGGGTCTGCTTATTGATTTCTTTTACATCAACGCCCCCAACCAGAACATGACCGTCAGCTGCATCATAAAAGCGGGGGATCAGCTTTGCCGCCGTGGATTTGCCACTGCCGGAAGCACCAACAAGCGCCACTGTTTTGCCCTCCGGGATTTCAAAGCTGACATCGTCCAGCGCCTTTTCTTCCGTGCCGGGGTAGCTGAACGTTACATGCTGGAACGCCACTGAAGCGTCCCTAGGCTGCTTCGGATTGATGGGTTCCGGCAGGGGCTGCTCGTTCAGCATCTCTTCAATGCGGTTCACAGCGCTTTTGGCCGCCATCAGCTGCTCGCTGGCAAACATCACGCGGTTCATCATGGTGGTGCAAACCGGGGTAAACAGGCTGTAAAACAGGAAATCCAACAGCACATCCTGATAAGCTGCCTGGCCGCTTACCCCCGCCAAAATCATACCTGCAACCGGAATCAGCAAAACAAAGGTGCTGTTCAACGCAACATTAAAACCCGTCAGGGGAATGCGGCATTTCAGAGCATAACCGGAAGCGTATTTTTCATACTCTTCAATCGCTGCATGGAAATTTTTGAAAGAGTAGACCGTCTGCTGGAACACCTTGACAACCGGGATGCCGCGGATATATTCCACCGCTTCTTTGTTCATCGTTTCCAGCGCGGTCATGTAGCCTTCCATAAAATGTGCATTATCGCCGCCCATCATCTGCTTCATGCAGAAAACACTGATTGCCAGCGGAACCAAGCAGCAAATGCCCAAACGCCAGTCAAAGACAAAAATCAAAATCAGAACGGCAATCGGCATTACCACCGCGCCGGTCAGGTCTGGCAGCTGGTGCGCCAAAAAATCTTCGGTCAAGCCTGCATTGTCGTCAATCACTTTGCGCAGGCGGCCGGTTGCATTTTGGTTAAAGTAGCCCAACGGCAGGGTAACGATGTGGTGCATGGCCGCTTTTTTCATGTTGGTAGCTGTGCGGAACGCCGCCAGGTGTGCGCAGCACAGCGCCAGAAAGTACAGCAAAATGCTGAGGACCGAAAATCCCACGGCCCACCACGCATAAGTACCGCTGCGGGATGCAAGGCTGATATCTCCCGCCGCCAGCGCATTCAGCAGGTCACGCACAACAAACCAGATGCAGATAAACGGCACCATGGACAGCACCGTGCTGACCCCGGCAAGAGCCATGCCCGCAATGGTCAGCCAATGTCGGCTGCCCGCATAATGGAACATCCTTGATATTTCAGAATCTTTTTTCACAGGGAAACTGCCTCCTTTACCTCAATGTAAAAAGATTGGCAGGAATCTGCTCCTATCCCTGCCAATCTTCTTACTTCTTAGCCTGCCAGATTCTCGTTGCAGAACAGCTCGATGCAGTTTTCAATCATCGTCTGGTCGCAGTCGGTAGAAATGCCGGAGCCGAGCCAGTAAGCATACGGGCCTGCATCATACTGACCCAGGGCTTCCAGATCGCTGCCGTAACGCAGCTCAATGTGGTAGGTGGTAGCGGAAGTATCCGGTGCAATGCAGAAATAGGTGAACTCGCCGGAATCTGCATCATCACTTTCAAACTCATACAGACCGCGGATTTCTTCCATTCCAACATAGTGGTAGGTGTGGGCGAACAGTTCGTTGCCATCGGCATCATAGCCCTTGATCTGCGCGGCGGAACCATCGAATTCCAGCGTATTCACACCCTCGGTAAATTCGCAGTCATACACACCGTTGCCATCTGCATAAGCTTTCACGGCATCCTCGCCGTACAGCTCACCCGTTACCATGGAAGCCAGCTTTTCATAAGCAGCCTGTGCATTTTCTTCTCCGACCAGTGCTTTGCAGTCATCCAGCCAGGTCTGCTCATACTCATCGGCCAAAATCACCGGCCAAAGCTCCTGGTAAGTACCGGTCAAATCAACCAGCAGCTGCTCGGCAGCCACTTCGTTTTCATCGGCAGCTTCGGTTTCGGCGCTGCTGTCAGCGGTTTCTTCAGCCGTGCTCTGCGCGGCCTCGCTGCTTGCGGCAGGCTGTTCCTCAGCGGTGGATGCCGCGGTGCTGCCGCAGGCAGCCATGGTAGAAAGCGCGAAAGCCGAAGCAAGTGCCAGGCTCATGATTTTTTTCTGTTTCATTGATGTGTTCCTCCTGAAAATCAGTTGCCGTGGTTAGCTTTTGCTAACCACGGCAACCATTTTAACGGATTCACCCACCAATTACAATTACTGACCAGACTTTTTCCTATCCATTTGGACTTCATTGCGGTAAGCGGTTGGCGGCACCCCATATACAGCGCAAAAGGCCGATGTGAATTTGTTGGGGTTCAGGTAGCCGATTTCTGCCGCAATCTCGCTGACAGTAAAACGGCTTTCTTTCAACATTCGCTCCGCTACCTGCAGGCGATATAACTTCATGTAAGAGTATATCGAATCCCCATAAACGCCCTTAAAGCACTTTTTCATCACGGTTGGCGAAATTTCAAACCGCTGTGCAAGCTCTTCAATCGTGTAATGCTCTTTGTAGTGCTCCATCAGGAAGGTATGAAGCTGTTTGACCACCTCAATCTGCGCTTCGGGGAAGGCATGCGCCTTTGCCGTATCTTCGATTGCATCCACCCCTGTCAGGATCAAAAGCAATTCCAGTACCTTCACGCGGATATACCCATACCGGATCTGTTCCGGTACCGTGTATAACTCCGAAAATACATGTTCAATGGATGGATTTGCACGAATGATCGTAAAGTCATTCTTCTGTGCAAGTTCTTTGATCCGTGCCAGGTCAACACTTAACAGTTCCAAAATCTTCTTCATTTCGTCCGTCATCGCGGAAAAATCGATCGTCACCGTGATGCCGTGGTAATGGGAGGTAGGGAACTCTGACTGATGTGCGTTCTCCTGCAAGGAACAAAAGGAAAGATCCCCAGCCGCCATATAGCAGTAACGATGCTGACCAAACAGGCACTCGCACCGGCCCTCCTTGCAATAATTGATCTCCATAACGCCGGGGGCGGGGGACTGATGCTTATTGCAGTATGCCATGTGCATATCGTTATAAACCAGCTCAATACCGGGAAACACCGAATACAATGTAATGCCCCCGGTACCGCTTTGGTTTTCCAGATGGAAGCTGGTACAGCCGCCGTGCCCCTCGCTTTTCCCGTGCACCGCAGCCCCGTACAAATCAATGCTGTTAAATCCATCCGTGTCCGCAGGATCTCCATCGGATTGCGATGCCTGCAAAATCGCTTTTGCCATTTTGTACGGGTTATCCATCGTTAATACCCCCAACTGCAAATTATTCTATCCAAACGGTAACATATTCTTAACCTGCCGTCAAGTTTTATTTAGCAAACTCAAAAAAACAATACCCGATACCCAGTACAAAAGCACTGTATATTGGGTGCTTCCTTTATCAAATCTTATTCACGCTCGGTAAGCTCAGATTCTTGGATGTTTACTTTTCCATAAGATTGCTGTGCTAGATGTGGCTCGCTGATTTTTTAGTATCAGAATCGTATCATACAACCAACGGAAGCTCTGTGAATATAGCAGACATTTTTCCTAATATCAATATCAAATTTTCTGCTCATTTTCCTATATTGCTTAACAGCATCCGAAGGTACTTTTTTCCCGTTTCTTTTGTGCAGGCAACATCTTTCAGGGCCGACCACTGCCATACAAGAAAAAGCGTATTGCTGTAATGATCGGCGAGCAGATCCTTGGGGATTTCCTTTTCCGCAGCGTCCGTGCACTTCCGAAAGATTTCCCGCATCTGTCCGTTTAGAAAGCTGCGGAAGCTCGAAACCATATATCCGTTCTCCGGGTTATGAAGCAGGATCTGCGAAACCGTGCTCCTGTTTTCCCGTGTAAAATCATAAATCCGGTCAAAATAGAGATAGAGCATCTCGTTTTCCGGCGCATGGTGATACTCCGCAAGCCCAATCTGTGCCGCAAGCGTCTGCCAGCAATACTCCAAAAGATCATACTTATCATCAAAGTAGTTATAGAATGTTGCACGCGGGTACTGTGCTCCCTCACAGAGTTCTCCCACGGTAATTTCCTCAAACGGCTTTTTGGTGAGGAGCAACAGCATTTCATCACTGAATGCCGTCAGTGTGCGCTTTGCTCCGCGTGTCATCGGGCGCGATACATCGTATTTCATGTTGATTCCTTTGCATTTTTGAAAATTTGTCTATCTTTGGACGAAAGTTCTGATTCGCCGATTGCTTTCCGGATGATTCTGTTTTATCATAAGTGCAGAAATTTTGCAACCGTCCAATTCAAGACAGAAGAAAAAGGAGTTTTTCATGAACACAGCAATCATTACCGGTGCATCCTCCGGGCTTGGCCGGTGTTATGTGGATGCAGTCGCAAAGGTTTTTCCGGAAGTTGAGGAACTTTGGCTGATTGCGCGGCGGGAGGAACGGCTGCGCGAAATCGCCCAGCATTATCCCGACAAACGCTGTGTCATTCTTCCGTTGGACCTTGCCGACCGCCGCAGTTATGACATCCTTGCAGAAAAACTGCAGCATGAACGGCCGCAGATCAAAGTATTCATCAACGATGCCGGCATCGCCAGCGGCTCGCCTTTTGAAACGATGGAACTGGACAAAATGCTGCAGATTATCGACCTGAACTGCATCAGTGCGACCGCTGTTACCCGAATCTGTCTGCCCTACATCATGGATGGCGGCACGATTCTGGAAGTATCCTCCACTTCTGCATTTGTCCCCAACACCAATCTGGTCGTCTACTGCGCATCGAAATCCTATGTGTCGTCCCTATGCCTAGGTCTGCGCGAAGAACTGCGGCACCGAAGCATCAATATCTGTGCAGTGTGCCCCGGCCTGATGCTGACCGAAATGAATCAGGCAAACGGCAATCCCCATCTGACAAAAGGGCAGAGCCGCCTGCCCGTGGTTGACCCGAAAGCCGCTGCTGTAAAATCGCTGAAAGCCGCAAAGCGCGGTCGGGCAGTTTACACCACCGGAGCTTTTTACAAATTTTATCGGCTGCTTGCCAAAATTCTGCCTCACACCATTCTCGTCAAATTCACAGGACTGGGCTGAAAAGGAGCTGCACCATTATGATCTTTTATTTTTCTGCCACCGGCAACAGCCGCTATGTTGCCGACCGCATCGCCGCCGCAACCGGTGACGAAACAATTTCTATTACCGACTGCTGCAAAAGCGATCACTTTTCCTTTGATGAAAGGAACAAAACCGTTGGGATCATCAGCCCCACCTACGCATGGGGGCTGCCCAGCATCGTGCAGGAGTTTCTGGAAAAGCTGACTCTGCACAGCCAGCCATCTTACCTGTGGTTTGCCGCCACCTACGGCACAACGCCGGGGCAGACCGGACGGTTTGCAGAGGACATCTTAAAGCGCAGCGGGCTGACTATCTCGGCAAAATTCGGCGTCCAAATGCCCGATACATGGACACCGCTGTTTGATTTGAGCAGCAAAGAAAAAGTGCGGCGCATCAACGCCGCCGCGGAACCGCAAATCGACCGCATCATCCAGCTGATTCAGAACCGTACATCCGGCGACTTCATGCAGCGTAAAATGCCGTTTCTGCTAGCAAAGTCTGTTTATGCCATCGAATATCCTTCCATGCGCCAGACTCATCACTTCCATGTGGAGGACAGCTGCATCGGCTGCGGCCTGTGTGCCCGGAACTGCCCGGTCTCGGCCATCCAGCTTCAGGATAAAAAGCCGGTCTGGGTCAAAGAGCAGTGCGTCATGTGCCTTTCCTGCCTGCACCATTGCCCCAAATTTGCCATTCAGTACGGCAGCCGCACCCAAAAACATGGGCAGTATGACCACTTCATTTCATGACATACTCTTGAGCTTTTAAATTTTCCTTAATTTGTTGCTTTTCTCTCCCGAACTATCCGGAAAGCCCGGATCGTTGCCTGACTGCTTGAGTTATTAAGCAACACTTAATAACTACCTTAAACTCTTCGGAAATTCCAAAGAGTTGCCCCTTATATATACAAAACCCCTACCAGTTCATCGCTGGTAGGGGTTCTTGCAAATTTATCTGTTGAATTTACTGAGCAAACTTACTCAAACTCGATCGTTGCTGGCGGCTTGGTGGTATAGTCGAACAGAACGCGGTTGATATGCTTTACTTCGTTTACAATACGGTTTGCTGCGGTGGTGATGGTTTCGGTGGGCAGCAGGGTAACTTCCGCGGTCATAAAGTCGGTCGTGGTCACAGCGCGCAGGGCAATGGCGTAATCATAGGTGCGTTCATCGCCCATAACGCCAACGCTGCGCATGTTGGTCAGCGCGGCAAAATACTGGCTGGGGCGCTGGGCTGCGGGCAGCTTGTCCACTTCCTCGCGCCAGATTGCATCGGCATCCTGCACAATGGCAACCTTTTCCGGGGTGATATCGCCGATAATGCGGATGGCAAGGCCGGGGCCGGGGAACGGCTGACGGGCGACCAGATATTCCGGCAGGCCCAGCTCACGGCCAGCCTGACGGACTTCATCCTTGAACAGGTCGCGCAGCGGCTCCACAATTTCCTTAAAGTCTACATAATCCGGCAAGCCGCCGACATTGTGGTGGCTCTTGATGGTAGCAGACTCACCGCCCAGACCGCTTTCCACAACGTCCGGGTAGATGGTGCCCTGTGCCAAAAAGTCTACAGCGCCAATCTTCTTGGCCTCGTCCTCAAACACGCGGATGAACTCTTCGCCAATGATTTTGCGCTTGCGCTCCGGCTCGGTAACACCGGCCAGCTTGCTGTAAAAACGTTCGCGGGCATCCACGCAGACAAAATTGATGTCGAACTGGCCGCCCTCACCAAACACTTCGCAAACCTGCTCGCGTTCATTCTTGCGCAGCAGACCGTGGTCAACGAACACGCAGGTCAGCTGCTTGCCAATGGCCTTTGCCAGCATGGCAGCACATACGCTGGAATCCACACCGCCGGAAAGGGCACACAGCACCTTGCCATCGCCGATCTTTTCGCGCAGGGCGTTCACGCTGTGCTCCACAAAAGAGTCCATCTTCCAAGTACCGGCACAGCCGCAAACTTTGTAAACAAAGTTGTGCAGAATCTTAGTACCGTTTTCGGTATGCAGCACTTCCGGGTGGAACTGCACGCAGTAGAGGCCGCGGGTGGCATCCTGTGCAGCGGCAACCGGGCAGTTGGGGGTGTGGGCAACAATATCAAAGCCGGGGGCAGCCTGCTCAATATAGTCATTATGGCTCATCCAGCAAACATTCTGATCCGGCAGGCCGTCAAACAGCGGGCTGGTGGTATCCAGATCCACAACCGTTTTGCCATATTCGCGTTCCGGAGCCTTGCAGACCTTACCGCCCAGCATATGCATCATCAGCTGGCTGCCATAGCAGATGCCCAGCACCGGAACACCCCAGGTATAAATTTCGGGGTCGATGGTGGGGGAATCCGGCAGGTAAGCGCTGTTGGGGCCGCCGGTAAAGATAATGCCCTTCGGATTTTTGGCCTTGATTTTGGCCAGGTCAGTACGGTAAGAATAAATTTCGCAATAAACGTTGCATTCACGGACACGGCGGGCAATCAGCTGGTTATACTGGCCGCCAAAGTCCAACACAATGACAGTTTCCTGCTGCATGTGGTAGCTCCTTCCCAAACATCCAAATTTGCATATAACAGCATATGTAGATATTATACCATAGCTCCCGGCAAATAGGTAGGGGGCTTGAGAAAAAAGTCGAGATTCTTCGATTCAAATTTGCCGCACCGCCGGAATCTGTTCGCTTATTCTGCATAGAATCAGATTGTTTGTCGGCGCTCCAAGGCCATAAAAAAATACCGCACATCGGGCAGGGAACCGGGTCCGATTCCACTTTCCAATGTACGGCATGGTATTTTTGCTATTGTTCTATTTTTCCGTTATTCGCCGCTGCGCCAGGTCCACAAAAGGTATTTGACATTTGTGTTCAGGTAGCGGTGGAACAGGCGCTTGGGGTCCTGCATCAGGCGGTAAAGCCATTCCAGGTTGTGCTTCTGCATCCACATGGGCGCGCGCTTAATGTTGCCCGCCTCATAGTCAAACGCCGCACCAACGCCGATCATCAATGCCTGAACGCGGTCCTCATGGGCGGCCATCCAGCGTTCCTGTTTGGGGGCACCAAGGCCAACCCACACAAAGTCCGGCTTTGTTGCGTTGATCTCTGCTACAGCCTGGGCATCCTCCTGCGGGGTCATCTCACGGAACGGCGGCGACATCATACCGGCAATCACAACGCCGGGGTAACGCTCTTCCACCTTTTTGCGCAGCAGCTGCAGCGTTTCCGGGGTAGAACCGTAAAAATAGTGCCGCCAGCCTTTTTCTGCGCTGACCGCCAAAACCTGCTTCATCAAATCCGGTCCCGTAACACGCTGCGCTGCGGCGTACCCCTGTTTGCGGCTGAACTGCGAAAGGGGACCACCGTCCGGCAGTGCCATGACCGCGTGGTTCTGGATGTAACGATATTCAGCATCCTCGTGCGCTGTTACGGTGGTATGTACATTGGCTACGCAGATATACTTTCCACGCCATTGTTCCAGCTGGCTTTCCAGCAGCGTCATGGTTTTGTCCATGTCCGTTACCACAATGTTCACGCCCATAATATCACAGGTTTCCTGCATTTTCAGGTCGATCACATGCAAGCCGTTCACGGTATTATCCATTGTGCGGGAAGAGAGGAAGTCCGAATAGACCGGAATCACGCTGACTTTGATGCCGTAATTTTCTGCAATCGCAGTGATCTGCAGCAACTCACTGCGGTTCTGGGTTTCTTCCGCAATCACAATATGGGTAATCCGGGTGCTTTCCAGAATTTTATGCAGATCGGCTACGGTGCCAAGATAATTCGTCAGCTCCTCTACCGGATTCTGCGCTGCATAGCCGGCATACTCTGCGGATACATCCTTACCCTTTACAACATCATTATAATAGCGCACCGCCAGGTTGCCGTTACCGACCAACAAAACGCGGGCTATAATATGGCGCCGCTTTGCATACCAAAGGCTGATGCGGTGCAACAGCAACCGCTTGATCGTAATGACCACGCTGGACAGCAGGTAATAGTAAACCAGCAGCAGGCGGGAAAACTGTGAAAGCTGGAACACATACAAAATGGTTGCTGCCAGCGCAAAGCCGCCCAGGTTACCCAAAAAGGCTTTTGCCAGTTCCCGCACTGAGCCGCGCCGCTTAAAGGTGCGGTATTCGCCCTGTGCAATATAAATCACAATGATTGCAGCCGCATACACAAGGGCCAGCGGACGGAAGCGGGCAACATCGACCCACCAGAACGCTTCACCCCAGGGGCTGTGCATACGCAGCAGGCTGGAAACCTCATATGCTCCCAACAGGAGGAAAAAGTCCAGAAGCGCATCCAGAATATGCAGTGTTTTTGATGTAGAATGGTTCATGATACATTAAAAAGCCGCAGATACACAAAGAAAGCCCGTTCCCTTTGCGGCATGTGAAACGGGCTTTCTGCCACACACGATGGTCCCGGATATATAAGGCAGCAAACCGTAACTTGCAAGCCTATTATACCCAGCGTCCAAAGCGGAATTTTGGCTCAATTGGTTCTTTGATGGAAATTTCTTTGTTCAGGTAGACATCAATGGCATTTTTCTGCAAAAGTTTTGCCGTTGAACCGCTTATCTGTGCCATCCCGTCTTTAAGGTTTGGCGGGCGGGTGGTAACAGAGTGGCAGTCAGTACACATCAAATGTACTAAGTTCCAATCCAGCAGTTTGTGCAGCCATTTGGCCGTATGCCCGCCGCGCACCAAGCCGGAAGCATTGATCTGTGCCAATGCACCGGAGCTGACCCAGCGGTACAGCAGGGTAGGATCCTCGGTAACATAGGGGTAACGCTCCACATGGGCCAGAATGGGGGTATACCCACGGCTTTGCACTGCAAACAGGGTATCCTCAATTCCACCGGGGTGGAAGCTGGTCGGGAATTCAATCAGGATATACCGCGACCCTGCAAATGCCAACTTGGAAAGATCCAAACTGGACAACGCTGTGGTAAAATAAACCTCTGCACCCAGTTTAACAGCAAGGGGAAGCTTGCGTTCCGCCAGCTGCGCCACAACACTGCGGTACGCCATTTTGCGCTGTTGCACAAAGGCATCCAGCGTAATGCGCTCATAATGGAAGTGCGGTGTGAACACAATGCCGACAACCCCGTCTTCCATTTCTTTCTGGATCAGAGACATGGAAACGTCCAGATTTTTGGCACCGTCATCAATGCCAGGCAAAATATGACAGTGGAGATCAACCAGTTGCGAACTCATTATGCCTTACTCCGGCTCTTCTTTCCAGTTGCATCGTCATTGTTGTACCCGTAAGAATAAGAATAGTAGTAGCCATCCTTCTTTCCGGCCTTTTTAACATCGTATCCGTTCATTACCACGCCAAGGATACGGGCATTCACGGCTTCCAGGTTTTTCTTGCTCAGCTGGGCACCTTCAATGGTGGTAACACCAGGGCGTACAACCAAAACCGCGCCATCTGCATATTTGCAGAGAACAGCGGCGTCCGTAACAACAGAAACCGGCGGCGTATCCACAATAATGTAATCGTACACCTGCTTCAGGGCATCAAAGGTACTTTCCATTGCTTTGGTAGCCAGCAGTTCCGACGGGTTCGGGGGAATGGTGCCAACCGGCAGCACTACAATACCCAAATCCTTGAAGTTGACCAGTGCATTGGCCAACTGGGTACGGTCTTTGCCCGTAATGGTATTGGTAATGCCAATATGGTCGCGCGGAATGTGCAGGTAACGGGAGATGGTAGACTTACGCATATCGCAGTCAACCAGCACCACACGCTTGCCGCTGTCCGCCAGGGTAATGGCAAGATTTACTGCAACATTGCTCTTGCCTTCACCAGGAACAGAAGAGGTAATCAGGATGGTTTTGCAATCGCTTGTTGCGGCAAGGAATTCCAGATTGGTGCGCAGAGATTTATAAGCTTCCGTAAACTGGAAAGGTGCTTCTGCGCCAACCATAAACAGCTTATGATGTTCACGCTTTTTACTCATTCCTTTTTACCTCCCCGATCATACTGCGGGATCACACCCAGAACGGTCATATCCAGATACTTGGTAACATCTTCCTCGGTATTGATCTTGTTATCCAGCAGAACCTGCAGAACAATAATGCCGATTACCAGAGCAAAACCAACCGTTGCGGCTAGTGCTGTGTTCTTTTTGATGTTGGGGGAAACCGGCTCCGTTGCCAAAGAAGCATTGGAGATCACTTTAACGGAACCCGCTTCAACTGCTTCTTTGATTACATCCGGTGCTACCGTAGTGATTTGCTCACACACTTGCCGTGCCCATTCCGGGCTGTCGCTTTGGACGGTGATCTTCATAACCTGGGTATCATCCACGGTTGCCACAGTAACCCGCTTGTTCAGCTGAGCATAGTTCAGGTTCAATCCCAGGTTATTAATGACCTGCTGCAGAACAGTATCGCTCTTGATAATAATGCTATAAGTAGAAACCAGCTTCGTTGCGGAGTTGATCTGATCGCTGGTAACATTGGCGTTGACATCCTGCCGGGTATTTACAATCATCAGGGCAGAAGAATTATACTGCGGGGTCATCAAAAACTTTGATGCCGTAAAGCCAACCAGCGCAGCGGCCAAGGTTACAAGAATCAGTTCAAGAAGATGCTGACGAACCGCACTCAAAATTTCTGTTAGGTCAATTACTTCATTTTCTTCATTATCCACAAAAGGCACCTCTCTAATCTCTTAATTCCTGTTCTCCAGTCAAAGACGGTTGATCAGGTTTGCCGCCTCGGTTGACTTACAGCGCAAAGCAACGTTTTACACTCAGAGCCCGCAGCTGCTCCACATGCAAAATCTCAGTGCGCGTGTTTATGTAAAGCACTTGTGCTTTACATCCATCAAGTCACAGATAGCTGATATGATTTTATCACAAATCCAGGTGTGTTTCAACCATACATCGAAATGTCTTGATTTTTGGCAAAATACACAATTTTATTTTCGTTCCTTCCACAAATGATAACAATTTCTCAAAACATTTTTTACCATTGATGTATAATTCGCTCTCGTTTTTTCCCACGCTTGTTCCCACAAAAACATATGTTAACGCTTTTGTGACAAATCCTGATCTGCCTGCATTCCCATTTCTCGGTAAAATTCATCCAGCTTTCTTCGTTTTTGATCATTCCGCATTTTACCCTGGCACTGCGCCAAAACCTGCAGATCCTTTCGCTTCTCCGGCGGATTCGTCCACCCCACACAGCGGTAGATTTACCGCTGCCGAACCGCTGCCGAAAAAGCCAATCCCCGCAGCTTTCTTTTTGGAGCATCTCCTTTTCAAGCCGTCCTAACATCAGCCTTTCAAAAGCGCCAAAGGACATTCATCATAACATGGTTCACCGATCCCATCAAAAAAATTGCCAAAGAGATACAAATAGGCTATAATATAAAATAAAGAATTGTGTATTGAACGGGTTTTACCCCATTTACGCCGGAAAGGAGGTGGCAAGCATGGAAACTTTACAGGCAAAAAACACCACGCAAACAACTGAAATGCTCAAGCTGGAAGGCGTTGTTGAGCATGTGATATACGAAAACCCTGAAACCGGTTATGCGGTGTTTGAAGTGGATGCCGGCGGCACCGACATTGTGGTGGCAGGCAACGTGGGCAGCGTGGATAACGGCATGTCCATTACCGCATATGGCTACATGGTCAACCATCCCAGCTATGGCGAGCAGTTCCGTGCCGAAACCTGTGAAGCCAGCCTGCCGCAGGATACCGCTGCTTTGCTGAGCTACCTTTCCAGTGTGGTATTGCCCTATATCGGGCCTTCCACAGCAAAAAAGATTGTGGCAAAATTCGGGGCGGATACGCTGAACGTCATCTCCGAAACGCCGGACAAACTCTGTGAACTAAAAGGCATCACTCCACAAAAGGCCGTTGCCATCTCCAACGAGTTCCGCCGCATGTACGGTGTGCGGGAAGTGATTGCCTGGATGGCCAAGTTTGGGCTTTCCGCCCAAATGGCTGTTACAGCCTACCGCGCGTTTGGCCCCGCCACTGTGGAAGCGCTGAAAAAGAACCCCTACATGCTGTGCGGGGAACCTCTGAACCTGAAATTCAGCCAGGTCGATGGTATCGCCGCCCAGCTGCAGGTTGGGCAGGGCAGTGATCTGCGCATTGCTGCTGGGCTTTTGTACGCTTTGCGCCACAACGCCAACAACGGGCATACCTGCCTGCCTGCAGATAAGCTGATCGAAAGCACCGCGCGTTTTATTCGGGTGGAGCCGGATGCCGTAAAGGCCGGGCTGCAAAGCCTGTTGGAGCAGGATGAAATGCGCGCCCGCACCTTTGACGGAACGGAGTATATTTACCTGCCGGACCTGCTCAGCGCGGAACAGGATATTGCCGCGCGGTTGGGGGAACTCGCCACATTCCCGACAGAAAGCCCCAAAACGCTGGAAAGCGATATCCGCGTTTTGGAATTGACCCAAGGCTTTGAATATGCCCCTTTGCAGCGGGAAGCGATCCGCTTAGCACTCTCTTCCCGCGTAATGGTTTTGACCGGCGGCCCCGGCACCGGCAAAACCACAACGGTCAAAGCGATTCTGAATTTGTACGAAGGCATTTATGACCGGGTTGCCCTGTGTGCCCCCACCGGCCGCGCCGCCAAACGCCTGACCGAACTGACCGGTCACAGCGCTTCTACCATCCACCGGTTGCTGGAAGTGGACTATTCTACTGGCAGCGTGCGCTTTATTCACAATGAAAAGAATCTTCTCCCGTTTGATGTCATCATTCTGGATGAGATGAGCATGGTGGATGCCAAGCTGTTCCAGGCGTTGTTGGCTGCCGCGCGTTACCACTGCCGCATTATTATGGTAGGGGATGCCGACCAGCTGCCCAGCGTTGGGCCCGGCAGTGTGCTGGGGGAGATCTTGCAGGCAGACGTTCTGCCCACTGTGCGGCTGAATGAAATTTTCCGCCAGGCGCAGAAAAGCATGATCGTACAGAACGCCCACCGCATTGTGGAAGGTCAGATGCCCATAAAAGGCGGGCGGGACGATGACTTTTTCATGATCGAATCCACCGGCCTTGCCTGCCAGAAACTGGTCTGCGATCTGGTCAGCACCCGGCTGCCCAAAAGTTATGGCTATGACCCCGTGCGGGACATTCAGGTGCTTTGCCCCACCAAGGTTGGCCCCACCGGAAGTGTTGAACTGAACCGCCGCCTGCAGGCTATTTTGAATCCGCCTGCACCGGATAAGCCGCAGATCCTTTGGGAGCAAAGCGGCCGTGTGCTGCGCCGTGGCGACAAGGTCATGCAGATCAAAAACGATTATGACATTCCCTATGAACGGGACGGTGCTGAAGCCGGTGTGGGCGCTTATAACGGCGATATGGGTATTATTACTGCCGTTGACCCCGAAAGCCGCGCTGTGACAGTACAGATGGATGACCGAAAGTATATTTACGGCGCTGACCAGCTTGCTGAGCTGGAACCCGCTTACGCTGTAACCGTGCACAAAAGTCAAGGCTCCGAATTTCCGGCTGTCATTATGCCTGTGGCGGATGTGCCTGCGCGCCTTTGTTACCGCAACCTTTTGTACACAGGCGTTACCCGCGCACGCCGTCTGTGCATTCTGGCGGGGACCCGGCGCACCGAGCAGGCCATGGTGGATAATGTGCGCCAGAACATGCGCTACAGCGGGCTGCGCTACCTGCTGCGCGAGGCGGTCACCCCGACTGAAAAGCGCAGATGAAACAGAGAAAGCTCTTATCTCCGGATTGGCTGGACCGTGGGCGAACGGCTCTGGAGCCGCTGCTGGCCCTTGCCTATCCGCGGCGCTGCCCACTGTGCGGCGCGGTACTTGAACAAAACGCCTGGAATACCGCCGTGTGCCGTTCCTGCATACCGGAAGCTGAGCGCCTGCGGCATCTTCCGCCGCGCCTGCCTGCAACGGAGCACTGCTTTTACGCTGTTAACACCTGCGCGGCTGCCTTTTACTATTCGGGCAGTATACGCCATGCGATCCTGCTTTGCAAGGAACACAGCAACCCCTGGTACGCGCGGGAACTGGCCGACCTGATGGCCGTGCTGATTTTCGGCGCGCAGCCTGCCTGTGCTCCGGGATACCGCCCAGTGTACGAAAACCTGTCCGGCATCCCGCTGTACAGCGCCATTGTTCCGGTTCCGCCGCGTGTAAAAAAGAACCGCGCGGAGAATAGGCCCCTGCTGCTGGCGCAGCGCCTTGGGCGCATCCTGCATATTCCGGTCATCCAGCCGTTGTGCCTGACCCGGCAGGTTTTGCCGCAGAAATCACTGGACCAGCAAAAGCGCCTGGCCAATGTCAAGGATGCTTACGCTTGCCGCGCCGAGGTTGACCTTTCCGGTATGCGGCTGCTATTGCTGGATGATGTAATCACCACCGGTGCCACCATCTCTGCCTGCGCCAAAGCGTTATTGGAGGGCGGCGCTGTGAGTGTGGACGGCGTGTGTGTTGCGGCGGCGGAATTGATGCCCAAAAGCCACGCTGCCACCGGAACGCCAAAAGAAAGCAAATGACTTTTCATCTGCCGGATGGTTGATCACAATTTACGATAGATAACAAAGTGCTGCTCCTGGCAGCAAGGAGTACCAGAAAACTATGAAGCAATATGATATCGGCCTTGATCTTGGCACAACTTCCATCATCATTGCCACACAGGAACAGGGCGTTGTGTTCCATCAGCCCAGCATCGGCGCCGTTGATACCCGCAGCGGCACCATTCTGGCTGTGGGGGACAAAGCCCTGCGCATGGTGGGGCGTGTGCCTTCCTATATTGATATCGTCCGCCCTTTGCGGGATGGCATCATTCAGGATCACCGCATGACGAACGAACTGATTGTGCGGTTTGTCAATGAGGTGTGCCGTTCGCGCATCATCAAGCCGCGTGTATCGGTCTGCGTTCCGGCAGCCATCACCGGCATTGAAGCTGACGCCGTGGTGGAAGCCGTCATGGCAGCCGGGGCACGGCAGGTTTTCCTTGTGGATGAACCTGTCGCCGCGGCCCTTGGTGTCGGGCTGGATATCCGCAAGCCCATAGGCTGCATGGTGATCGATATCGGCGGCGGCTCCACGGATATCGCTGTAATCAGCATGGGCGGGCGGGTGCGCGCCGCCAGCTTGCCGGTAGCCGGCAATGCCTTTGACCAGTGCATTGCCCAGTATGTGCAGGAAAAATTCAGCATTGCCATCGGCCCCTTGACCGCCGAAGCACTGAAAAAGCAGGTTGCCTGCTGCACCAAAAGCGAGTTTGAGGGCGTGATGGAGATTCGCGGCCATTCCTGGGAGACCAACCTGCCTGCCCGCCACCTTGTCTACACACGGGACCTGTACCCGCCCGTGCGGGAACTGGCTGCCCGCATTGCCGCTACCGCCCGCAATGTATTGGAAAGCACCCCGCCGGAACTGGCCGCCGATGTTGCCAAGAACGGCATTCTGCTGACCGGCGGCGGCTCCATGCTGCGTGGCCTGGCCGGTTACATTGCCGGGGAGCTGCATGTAGATGTTGCTATCGCGCCCGACCCCATCAACTGCGTGGCACGCGGAACCGCAGCCAGCTTAACGCTGGGCCAATACCTGACAGCCGGTTTCCGCGATGCCACCCCCAAAGCGTGGCATAACCGCCTGCAATCCCCAGAAGGTTTTTCCGATTAAAGCGCAGCTTTTGTGCAGGTTGTAAAAAGTATGATTTTCTGCGGATACCGCCGCCAGCCTACTTTTCTATCCGGCAAAAGTGTGCTATACTATACAGCGTTTGCCAAAATTCCCAGCCCTGCATGGTTCCGGGCTGGTTCCTCCATATAATATAAGGACAGGTTCATTATGCCCGATACCATTACCACCGAATTTCTGGCCCTGCGGGACCGTTATATCGCTTCCTGCTTTACCAAGCTGAACCCGGTGCAGCAGCAGGCTGTGTTTACCACCGAAGGCCCGCTGCTGATCCTGGCAGGTGCAGGCTCCGGCAAGACCACCGTTCTGGTCAACCGGATCGCCAACATCATCCGCTTTGGCCGTGCTTATGGTTCCAAAGAGGTCAGCCGCCCGGTTACGCAGAGTGATCTGGAACAGCTGCGCACTGCCATCATGTGCGGCCAGCCGGTGCCGCAGTCCCTGATGCCGCTGATGAGCGTCGCCCCGGCCCGCCCGTGGAATGTGCTGGCTATTACCTTTACCAACAAAGCCGCCGGGGAGCTGAAAGAGCGCCTGAAAGCCATGCTGGGCGATACAATGGGCGGAGATGTATTTGCTTCCACCTTCCATTCTGCCTGCGTGCGGATTTTGCGCCGTGATGCCGAGCGCATCGGCTTCCCCAAAAGCTTTACGATTTACGATTCCGACGACCAGCAGCGCGTCATCAAGCAGATCTACAAAGAGCTGATGATCGATGACAAATTCCTGCCGGTCAAATCTGCGATTTCCCAGATTAGCGGTTATAAAGATAAGCTGCTTTCCGCCAAAGACGTTGCCGCCGAAGCGCCGCGTGATACAAAGGCTGCTCTGATTTCCAAAATCTATACCGCCTATTCCAACCGGCTGCGCACCGCCGGTGCCATGGACTTTGACGATCTTATTTTCCATACCGTGCAGATGCTGAAAACCGATGCCGAAGCGCGGGAATACTATCAGCAGAAGTTCCGCTATGTGGTGGTGGACGAATACCAGGATACCAGCGTAGCCCAGTTCCACCTGGTGCGCCTGCTGGCCGGTGGTTCCAACAATGTATGCGTTGTCGGCGATGACGACCAGAGTATTTACAAGTTCCGCGGCGCTACCATTGAAAACATCCTGAACTTTGAAAAAGTTTTTGCCGGGGCTAAAACCATCCGCCTGGAGCAGAATTACCGTTCCACTTCCAACATTCTGAACGCGGCCAACAGCGTCATCAAGAACAACAACGGACGCAAGGGCAAGACCCTGTGGACCCAGAACGGCGATGGTGACAAAGTTCACCATTACACAGCAGCTTCGGAACAGGATGAAGCCAGCCATGTGGCTGAAGTCATTGGCCAGAACCTGAAAAACGGCGCTTCCTTAAAAGGCCATGCCGTTTTGTACCGCATGAACGCGCAGTCCAACCCCATCGAAACTTATTTTGCCCGCGCCGGCATCCCGTACCGCATTGTGGGCGGCCAGCGCTTCTTTGACCGCAAGGAAGTCAAGGATATCAACTCTTACATGGCCATCGTGGTCAACCCGCGGGATGATGTGCGCCTGCGCCGCATCATCAATGAACCCGCACGAAAGATTGGCGCTACCACCATTGATAAGATCGGGGAGCTGGCCGCCGCCAAGGGCGTGCCGATGATGGAGATCATCCGGGAGGCTTCTTCTTACCCGGCTTTGGGCCGTGCCGCCGGTGCGCTGAACGCGTTCTACTCCATGTACCGCGAACTGTGCGATCTTTCGGTCACCCTTCCGCTGGATGAATTTGCCGGTGAAGTGATCCGCAAGACCGGGTACGAAGCCATGCTGAAAGCGCAGAAAGAAGAGGGCGAGACCCGGCTGGAAAACTTGGGCCAGTTGATTTCTTCCGTAAAGACTTACGCCGAGCAGAACGGGGAAGACGCAACCCTTTCCGGCTTCCTGGAAGAAGTTGCCCTGATTGCGGATCTTGATTCCTATGATGAAGATGCCGATTCCGTTACACTGATGACAATGCACAGCGCCAAGGGCCTTGAGTTCCCATATGTGTTTATCATCGGTATGGAGGATGGCGTTTTCCCCGGCGACCTTGCCCGCTACAGCGAGGAAGAAATGGAAGAGGAGCGCCGCCTGTGCTATGTCGGCATTACCCGCGCCAAGAAAGAGCTGTATCTTTCTTCTTCCCGCAGCCGCATGATTTTCGGCCAGACGCGCCGCAACCCGCCTTCCTGCTTTTTGGATGAGATCGACCCCAATGTCATGGACGAGACCGAAAGCCCGGAGCTTGCTTACAGCGGCGGTTTTGGCGCTGGGTATGGCAGCTACAGCACCAATGTTCCCGGCGGGCGCAGCGAATATTCCGGCGCATCCCGCGGGTACCTGAACAGCGAATATAACCGCGGCGGCTTTGGCAGCAAGTATGCCGGTGGGTTCCAAAGCGGTTTTGCTTCCGGTGGGCACGAAAGCCCGAACTATCCCGGCGGCCGCCATACGGTCCAAAGCAGCGGCTTTGGGGCCGGGTACGGCAGTAGCCGTGTCAACCACCATTCCGGCGCACCGGTTGCCCCGGCGGGCGGCGGCATTACCACTGCGCCCGCCACACCCACACGCAAAAAGGCTGCCAACTTTGCAGCCGGGGATCTTGTGGACCACAAGGTGTTTGGCCGTGGCAAGGTGCTCAAAGTAACGCCGGTAGCGGGGGACTGTATTGTAGAAATCCAGTTTGACCGCGTTGGCATCAAAAAAACGATGGCCAATTATGCCCCGCTGACCAAGCTGACCAGCGAAGAATGAACCACTGATAAAAAGAAGGAAAAGAGGGAACGGGCCCATGCTTGTAACATTGATCGCCCACACCAACGACCCCGAAAAGACCATTGCCGCGGCCGCCAAGCTGTGCTATTGTGATGCACATATCGAAACCCTGCTGGATGGCCTGACGCCGGAAAAGACCGCAGCCTTTTTGCAAAAGCTGAATGACTTCGGCCACGCCAGCCCCATTGAACATGCCAGCTTCACCTTTGGCATCGAGGGCGTGTCCCGTACCTTTCTGGCACAGGTCACCCGCCACCGCATTGCAAGTTTCAGCGTGCAGAGCCAGCGCTATGTGCGGCTGGAGGATTTCCGCTATGTAATCCCGCCGGAAATTGAGGCTGACCCCGCGGCAAAAGCGGCTTTTATTGACGCAATGAACGCCGATGCCAAGCACTACCTGGAGCTGGTCAAAGCGCTGGAAGAAAAGCACACCCGCACGTTGATGAAACAGGGTATGCCGGAAAAGACCGCACGCGCCAAGGCCAGTAAAATGGCCAATGAGGATGCCCGCTTTGTATTGCCCAACGCCTGCGAGACCAAAATGGTAATGACCATGAATTGCCGCAGCCTGAACAACTTTTTCAACCTGCGCTGCTGCAACCGCGCCCAGTGGGAGATCCGCGCCGTTGCCGATGAAATGCTGCGCCTTGTATATCCGCTTGCACCACATGTTTTTGCTGCAGCAGGGCCCCGCTGCCTGGCAGGCCCCTGCCCGGAGGGCGGTATGTGCTGCGGCAAGCAGAACGCCGTGCGTGATAAATATGCAACACTGAAACAGGAGGCTGAAAACCATGGGTAAACTGATTATTTTTGAGGGCCTGGATGGTTCCGGCAAGGGTACACAGGCAGAGCTTGCCTGCCAGAATTTGCATAAAAAAGGGTATGACCCGCTGAAAATCAGCTTCCCGGATTATGACAGCCCGTCCTCCGCACTGGTCAAGATGTATCTTTCCGGCGAGTTCGGTCAGCGCCCGGACGATGTAAACGCTTATGCAGCTTCAACGTTTTATGCCGTGGACCGCTATGCCAGCTACAAAACCAAGTGGGGCAACGCTTACCGCCAGAATGGGCTGATCATTTCTGACCGTTACACCACCTCCAACGCCGTTCATCAGTGTTCCAAACTGCCGCCGATGCACTGGGATGGCTTTTTGGAGTGGCTGTTTGAGTTTGAGTATAAAAAGCTAGGCCTGCCCGCACCAGATGCGGTTGTGTACCTTGCGGTCGCCCCCGATGTCAGCCAGCGCCTGATTGCGCAGCGCTACCACGGCGATGAAAGCAAAAAGGACATCCAGGAACGCGATACTGAATACCTGGCCCGTTCCCGTGCCGCCGCTGAATACTGCGCACGCAAGCTGGGCTGGCACCGCATTGAGTGCACCACAACGGTGGACGGCCAGGAAACCATCCGCACGCCGGAGGATATTCAGGCCGAAGTGATGGCTTATCTGGAGCAGATTTTGGGCTAAAGGCTAAACAAAATTCCCGCAGATGGATGCGGCAAGGAGGGGATTGGGCATGCTTTGCAAAGCAACGGAAGCTGATTTGGAGCAGATGGTTGCGTTCCGCCGCAAAACGTACGGCGGAACCCGCCAGGATGCTTTGGACTGGCTTTGTGGAATTGTGGGGCTGGATAATATCCTGATCCTTGCTAAAGACCCGGCTCCCGGTGCAAAGCCCATCCCGGCCGCCATGATCGGTGCGGTTCCGGTGGAATGTGGGCACCACCACGGCGTATGGCTCTGCTGCATGGCAACAGACCCGGCCCTGCAGGGACGCGGGCTGATGCCCAAACTGCTGGCAACCTGCCTGCGTGCCTTTGCCGCCAAAGGATGTGATTTTGCTGTAGCGGCACCGCAAAGCACACAGGCGGCAAAAGCATTTTCCCAGTTGAATTTTCAGGGCCGCTTCCCGCTGCGTATCATCCGCAAGCCCATCGAACACAATTTGTGGGCACGGGCAGAGTTTGATAACCTGACGGTCCGCAAACTGATCGATACCCGCATGCGCTACCAGCCCGCCTGCATCGCCTTGCCGGAAAGCAGCATGAACACCATGATCACCCGGCTCTACCGCCGCGGTATGACGATTGTTTCCAACCAGCGTGGTTACGGCCTCTATTGCCAGGAAAAAGACGAGCTGCTTTTTATGGAACTGCAGGCTGATAATGACCACTCTGCTGACATTCTGCTGCAGGCTGCGCGGGAGCATACCGGCCTGACCCAAGCGCGGCTGCTGCTGGCGGAAAACCAGTTTTTGTACTTGGGCGAGGGCAAGCGCTGTGGTTATGGCATGATCTGTTACCTTGGGCAGCCGTTCCCCGTTACGGACGTTTATTTCCGCCTGCTGCTGTAAGGTGTACCTGAAAACAAAGAAACTGACGGATATTACACAAACACAAGCAAGATTTTGCGTTAAAAATCCCACTGTGTTTGTAGAAATAAACTAAATTTTTGACTTTTCAGATACACCCTAGGCCGTGCATATGTGAAACAGGGCAGTTCTGCTGCATGATAAAGGAGATTTGGAATGAAAATCAATCGTGGTGATTCCCAGGATAACGCCCAGCAGCCACGCCAGGCTTATCAGGCTGCGCCAGCCCCCGCACCAAAGCGCCCGGCACAGCCTGACCCTGAACCGCAGGACCTGTACGAAGACGCCGAAGGCCCGGACGAATACGCAGAAGATGACGATGATGAACCGGTCCGCCGCCGTTTTCCCATCGGGCTTGTGGTTCTTATTGTCATTTTGGCCATTGTTGGCATCAGCGGCTGGAAAGTGTTCCAGTTCTATGGTGAGGTTGCCGGCAACGGCGAACTCGGCCCGGAACAGACCGTTACCATTGAACAGGGTTCCACTGTTGCCGACATCACAAATGTTCTGAAAGAGGATGGCGTCATCCAGTATGACTGGCTGTTCAAGCTGTATGCCAAATACAGCGGCCGCGCTTCCGGTTTGCAGTATGGCGATTTCACCCTGCGCTCCGGCATGGATTATAACACGATCCTGAAAACCCTCAGCGTGCAGCAGGTCAAGCGCAAGACCATCACCATCACATTCCCCGAAGGCTACACCGCTGTTGCCATTGCCCAGCGGATGGAAGAAAACGGCCTGTGCTCGGTGGATGATTTCCTTGCCTGTGCCAACGGCGAGGATGGTTCCGATTTCAGCCAGTATGACTTCTGGAACGCTATCCCGGACACCGAAGGCCGCCTGATGAAGTGCGAGGGCTATCTGTTCCCGGACACTTACGAGTTTTTCACCGATGACTCGGTCTATAATTACGTCAACACCTTCTATAAGGAGTTCAACGCTAAGACTTCCGACCTGTGGGATACCATCAACGAAAAAGGCACCACAATGAACGACGTTGTCATTCTGGCCAGCTTTATTCAGGAAGAAGCCGGTATGCCCGCAGAGGACGCCAAGGTTTCTGCCTGCTTCCACAACCGTCTGGAATCCGATGACCCGCAGTGGGCAGAGCACAAACTGGAATCCAATGCCAGCAGCTATATCATGAACGATGGCGACAACAACTACCTGTGGAATTCGCCCACCGCCGCTTATTACGGCTGGCCGGAGCAGGGCGCGATCCCGGATGATGTGCTTGCGCATTACGACACCTACCGTATCAGCGGCCTGCCCGCCGGTGCCATCACCAACCCAGGTATCGATGCCATTGCCGCCGCGCTGAACCCTGACCAGGAATATCTGGACGAAGGCTATTATTTCTTCGTGACCGGCAACCCCAATGGCGACCATCCCGGCGAGTATTTCTATGCCAAAACGGCAGACGAGCACTATCAGAACTGCATCATCGCCGGTTGGGGCTGATAAAAGCTGAACTTCACTGAACAAAGGAGCCGTTATCTTATGTTGTCCTGCCCGGAACTGCTGTCGCCCGCCGGCAGCCTTGAAGCCCTGAAATATGCCGTCATGTATGGTGCCGATGCCGTATACTGCGCGCTGCCGCGCTTCGGTATGCGCGCCGCACCGGTCAACCTGACCATTGGCGAGCTGCATGATGGCTGCATTTTTGCCCATGCACGCGGCAAAAAAGTGTACCTGACCCTGAACAATCTGCCCACCAACGATGAACTCTCCGAGCTGCCGGAGTATATCAAAGACGCTGCCGAAGCCGGGGTTGATGCCTTTATCATTGCGGATCTTGGCGTGTTGAGCCTTGCCAAACAGTATGCCCCGGATGTGGAAGTGCATTTTTCCACCCAGGCGGGCATTACCAACTATGCCGCCGCAACCATGGCTTACAAGCTGGGTGCCAAGCGCGTTGTTCTGGCGCGTGAGCTGACCCTGACTGATATTGCCCAGATCCGCGATAACACTCCGCCGGAGCTGGAACTGGAAGCCTTTGTGCATGGCGCCATGTGCATGAGCGTATCCGGCCGGTGCCTGCTTTCCAGCTATATGACCGGGCGCAGCGGCAACCGCGGCGAATGCGCCCAGCCCTGCCGCTGGAAGTATTACCTTGTGGAAGAAAACCGCCCCGGCCAGTATATGCCCATTGGCGAAAACGAGGATGGCAGCTACATCCTGAACGCCAACGACCTGTGTACCGCACCGTTTTTGGACCTGATCTGCAAGGCCGGTGTGGATTCCCTGAAAATTGAGGGGCGCGCCAAAACGTTCTATTACGTTGCGTCCGTTACCGCCGCTTACCGCAAAGCGCTGGATCAGTACCTGGCAAACCCCGCCAGTGATACGTTTGATTTGCCGGATTCTGTGCTGGACGAGCTGAATCGTACCAGCCACCGCCATTATTCGCCCGGTTTCTATTTTGGCAAAGAGAAAGCCCTGCAGACGCCCAGCCATACTTATGTGCGGGATTGGGATTTCATCGGCACTGTGGATTCGTGGGAAGATGGCGTTGCCCACTGCACCCAGCGCAGCAAGTTCTGCCTGGGGGATTCGCTGGAAATTTTGCAGCCGGATGGTTCGGTCGTGCCCGTAACCCCGCAATGGATCAAAAATGCGGAAGAGGAAGTGGTGGATGCCACCCCGCACCCGATGATGCAGTACACCATTCCCTGTGCCACACCGCTGATGCCATACAGCCTGCTGCGGATGCAGAAAAAGCAGTAACTCCATGTATCCTGATACAACCTAATAAAAAGTCCCCGCCCGCTGGCCGCAGAAAATTTTCTGCCCAGCAGGCGGGGACTTTTATTCTTAATCGTTTGTCTTTACCGTTTCAGCAGTGCGCTGCGGCGGTATTGCAGCGGGCTTTGCCCGGTCATGGAAGAAAAGCGGGTAGAAAAATTGCTTTCATCCGCAAACCCCACCCGCCGGGCAATCACACCCACCGGCAGATCTGTCAACACAAGCAGGTCTTTCGCCTGGGTAATGCGGTAACACAGCAGATAATTATAGGGTGTTGTGCCCATATATTGCCGGAACAGCCGCAAAAAATAGCTCTTGCTCATATGCGCTGTGCGGATCAGCTCATCCAGACAGAGCGGCTGTGAATAGTGGGAGCGCAAATATTCCGCCGCGCGTTCCACTGTGACCCGGTTGGAGCCCATTTCGCCGGTCAGCCGCTGGTGCGCCATCGCAGCCAGTATCTTATGGATCGAAAGTGCCGTGTCGATCGCCCCGGCAGCGGTTTCCACCCTTGTTCCATGCAGGATCTCATCAAAAACTCCGCGTGCATCCACACCGGGCAGCGGAATCGCATTCAGGTGCTGGCCGGGGATCAGGGTGGGCACCATCGCTTTCACTCCCGCGCCGTCAATGTGCGCCCAGTAATGGTACCAGTGGGTCTGGCCAGGCGCGGTACAGTAACTTTGCGGGGTTCGGCAGTCCATCAGCAAGGCACAGCCCTGTTCCAGCATAACCTGTGTGCCATTTTGTTCAATCAGCCCGACCCCCTCCAGCGTATAAAACAGAATATAACTCTCTTTATCCGTGCGCGCTGTGGCAAAATGCTCCCGCGCGTAAAAAATACCGGATTCCGTGCAGTAAAACAGCTGTGCCTGGGCAGCAGCACCCGGCGTTGTGCGCAGCCACTGGCTGCGTGTTTCCACATCCATATTATAAGTCAGCATAAAGCGAGTAAACCTCCTTGGCCAACTGCCTGCCGGTTTGACCAGCAGGGAACGGCAGAGTAGAATTTTCACAAAAAACAGTCCACTTCAAACCATGGAATGCCGGATGTTATGCCGCTATACTAATAGCATAAGGCAGTTCGCCTGATTCGTATTTTACCAAAAAGGAGAGAAAGATGCAAACCTGTTATCTTGCTGTAGATATCGGAGCATCCAGCGGCCGGCACATTATTGGCACTGTGGAACATGGTGTTATGGCCCTGCATGAAGTCTACCGCTTTGAAAACCGCCTGATTGAAAAGAACGGTCACCTTTGCTGGGATATGGAAAGCCTGGTCCAGAATGTGATTGAGGGCCTGAAAGCCGCCCACGATGCAGGCTATATACCCGCAACGGTCGGTATTGATACCTGGGCTGTTGACTTTCTGCTTCTGGATGCCGACGGCACCCCCATCGGGGACCCCGTTGCTTACCGCGATGGCCGCACCGCCGCCATGCGGGAGGAGCTGGAACCCGTTCTGCCGTTTGCAGAACTTTACGCCCGCACAGGCATCCAGTACCAGCCGTTCAACACGGTTTATCAGCTGTGCGCATTAAAGAAAGTGCACCCGGAACAGCTTGCCGCTGCCGAGCACTTTTTGATGGTACCGGATTACTTGAATTACCGCCTGACCGGCGTGATGGCCAACGAATACACCAACGCTTCCACTACTGCACTGGTGGGCGCTGTAAGCAAGGATTGGGACGATGAAATCATCAACCGCCTTGGCCTGCCGCGCAAAATCTTTGGCAAGATCTGCACCCCCGGCACCGTGCTGGGCGGTTTGAGTTCCGCCATTAAGGATTATGTTGGCTTTGACTGCACGGTCGTTCTGCCCGCTACCCATGATACCGGCTCCGCCTTTTTGGCTGTTCCCGCAAGGGATGACAAGGCCGTTTATCTTTCCAGCGGCACTTGGAGCCTGTTGGGCGTGGAGAACAAAGAGCCTATCACAGTCCCTGCCAGTATGCAGGCCAACTTTACCAACGAGGGCGGTTATGAATACCACTACCGCTATTTGAAGAACATCATGGGCCTGTGGATGATTCAGTCTGTACGGCGCGAACTTGGCGAGCAGACCGGTACCCGCCCGTCTTTTCCGGAGCTGATTGCCGCTGCGCAGGAAGCCAGCAGTTTTGCCGGGATCGTATCCACCGGGGATGACCGCTTCCTTGCGCCGAAATCCATGATTGAAGAGGTCAAGGCGGCCTGCAAAGACGGCGGCAAGCCGGTGCCCGCCACCACCGGTGAAGTGATGCAGACCATTTACAACTCGCTTTCGCATGATTATCAGGCCGCTATTCAGGAGCTGCAAAGCCTGACCGGCAAAGAATATACCAGCATCAACATTGTGGGCGGCGGCAGCCAGGATATGTACCTGAACCAGATGACCGCAAATGCCGCCCAACTGCCCGTGTTTGCAGGCCCCACCGAGGGCACCGCCCTTGGCAACCTGATGGTGCAGATGATCCGCGCAGGGGAGTTCAAAGACCTTGCGGATGCACGCGCCGCCATCAAAAAGTCTTTCACCATTTTGGAATGTGATTCACAATAAATTTTATTACAGGGGGTAAAATCCATGTTAGTTGAAACCAAAGCCCGTGTTGGCGTATTTGCCATTGCTCTGGGTGCCTATCTGCCGCAGTTCCCGACCCTGGTTCCGGAATTTGAGGGTCAGTATGCCGCATTCAAAAAGACCATTCCTGATACCGTTGATGTGATTGACGGCGGCATCGTTACCACCAAGGAACAGTCCATGGCGGCAGGCGATAAGTTCCGCGCCGCGGATGTTGACCTGGTTATTCTGCAGCTGCTGACCTATGCAACGTCTTACAACATGCTGCCCGCCGTGCGCGATCTGGATGTGCCTGTTGTGCTGGTCAATGTGCAGAAGAAGAAAGCCCCGGATTATGCCAACACCGATACGCCGACCTGGCTGGGCGAGCTGTATGCCTGCGGTGCTGTTGGCGAAATGGTTGCCGACCTGGAACGCGCCGGTAAGCGCCATGCTGTTATCACCGGCGTTGTTGAGGGCGGCGACCCCGGTGTGCAGGCCGAAATTGAGGATTGGTGCCGTGCCGCGCAGGTGCGCCGCCGTTTCCGTGATACCAACTTGGCTCAGATCGGCCGCCCGTACCCCGGCATGATGGATTTGTACATTGACGAAACCAACCTGTACAACTGCATGTGGCTTTACACCAAACAGTTTGACTGGGAAAAGATGTGGGCCATTGCCGATAACATCACCGATGAAGACGCTATCCGTGCCAAGGCTCAGGATATCCTGGATACTTTTGACATTGAGGGCGGCGGCACGATTGAAAAAGTCTGGGATATGGCCCGCTATGTTGTTGCATTTGAGCAGTGGGTCAAGGATGAAAAGATTGCTTTTGTAGCCTCCCACTATGACGGATTTGCCAAAGGTGTGGCCGGCAAGCTGGATTCCATGCTGATCCCTGCATTCTCGATGCTCATCAAGCAGGGTACGGCCTGCGCTGTTGAGGGCGATATCAAGGTTTCGATGGCAATGTCCATCCTGAAGACCATCGCGGGCTGCGGCCAGCTGAGCGAGATGTACTCCATCGACTTCAACGAGGATATCTGCATTATTGGCCATTCCGGCTCCGGCGATGCCGATATTTCCAAGGCCAAGAAGCCGACCATGAAGATTGTACCCGTGTTCCACGGCAAGACCGGTGGTGGTTATCTGACCCAGTTCTACCCGCCGGTTGGCGATGTGACCTATCTGGCCATCACGCAGGATAAGGACGGCCACTTCAAGTTTGTGGTTGCCGAGGGCGTCAACGAACCTGGTCCCATCTTTACCTTTGGCGATACCAACATGCGTACCCGTTTCAGCTGCGGCGCGCGTGAGTTCTGCAACCGCTGGAGCGAAGCCGGCCCCACCCACCACATGGCAGCAGCCACCGGCCGCCACATTGATACCATCCTGAAAGTGGCAAAGATCTTTAATGTCCCTGTTGATATCATCACGCGGTAAGCCGCAGGCAACAGTTACGATAAAAGGCAATGGAGTAAAGGAGCAATATTATGAGCACGATTTATGATGTAGCAAACGTAAAAGGTTTTATCCGTATGTGCAACGATGGCTGGCTGCAGGGCTGGCACGAACGCAACGGCGGCAACCTGACCTACCGTATGACCGAAGAAGACGTTGCCGCATGCCGCCCGTTCTTCGATGAGACCCCGCGCGAGTGGGTCAACATGGGTGTTCAGGCCGATAACCTGGCCGGTGAATACTTCATCACCACCGGTTCCGGCAAGTTCTTCCGCAATGTAGAGCCGGACCCCATCCACAGCATCGGTATCGTAGAGATCAACGATAAGGGCGACAGCTGGCGCATCGTCTGGGGCCTGGCTGATGGCGCAAAGCCGACTTCCGAGTTTCCCAGCCACTTTATGAACCACAGCGTGCGCAAAGCTGCCACCAACGGTGCCAACCGCGTGATTTATCATTGCCATGCCACCAACGTGATTGCCCTGACCTACATTCTGCCGCTGACTGACCGCGACTTTACCCGCGCTTTGTGGCAGAGCGCCACCGAATGTCCGGTCGTTTTCCCGGAGGGCGTTGGCGTTTGCCCCTGGATGGTGCCCGGTGGCGCTGACATTGCCATGGCTACCAGCGAACTGATGAAGAAATATCAGGCTGCTATCTGGGCGCAGCACGGTCTGTTTGCTTCCGGCCCGGACTTTGACATCACCTTCGGTCTGGCTCATACCATCGAGAAGAGCGCTGAAATCTATGTCAAAGTGCTCTCCATGGGCGGCGGCCTGATCCGCCAGACCATCACCGATGATGACCTGCGCGCCATTGCCCATGACTTTGGCGTCCAGCTGAACGAGGACTTCCTCGACTGATTTATTCTGACATTATCCATATTTCCCTACATATGCCTTCCGGTATCGCAGTCCTCCTGTGTGCCGGAGGGCTTTTTGCATCGCATGGCTTGCTTTTTGCCCAAACCTGCGTTATGCTGAAAGAAAAAGCAGGGGAGGCGTTACCAATCATGTTTTTTAACCGCCGCAAAACCGGCTCCGTTTTGCAGCCGCCGCAGGGCCTTGGCCCGGCGGATATCGCAACGCAAAGCAGCATTTGTACAGGTGAAACCATCATTGGCTTCCGCCAGCCCGGCACAGACCGGCTTTTGCAGGCTGTTGTTGTGCACAGTGCGCAGGATATTGCCAATTTTTATCGCTCTTATGGCTTTTCCGCTCCAGAGGGGGAGCATTCTATCCCGCGCACCGTTTGATATAGTTTTGTCAATCTCGCCTGATATTTTTGCGTCAAACGCATGAATTTTTGCTTTTTTAGCCAGTTCAGACTTTTTTTGCGCAAAAAGCACATGTTTTGTCCTTGCACCATTTGCAAATAATCCAAATCGTGCTATAATCGTATCTGTACTAGCGTGTGCGGGATCCACGGATACCCGGCACCAGATTGATACGGAGGTATTATCATGGACGTTTTTGAAAATTTTGAAAACCAGTTGAAAGCAAATCCTAAAACCATCGTATTTACTGAGGGCACCGATGCCCGTATCCTGTCCGCAGCATCCAAGCTGCTGGCTGGCAAGATTTTGAACGTATTGCTGCTGGGCAACCCGGAAGCAGTCAAAAAGGCTGCTGCTGAGGGCGGCTTTGACATTACCGGCGCAGAGATCTGCGACCCGACCACTTACCCCGAATTTGACGCAATGGTTGCCAAAATGGTTGAACTGCGCAAGGGCAAGATGACCGAAGAGCAGTGCCGCGCTGCACTGTCCAAGTCCAACTACTTCGGCACCATGCTGGTCAAGATGGGCAAGGCTGACTGCCTGCTGGGCGGCGCCACCTATTCTACCGCTGATACCGTTCGCCCGGCTCTGCAGCTGATCAAGTGCAAGCCCGGCATCAAGTCCGTCAGCTCCTGCTTCATTATGGTCCGCGGCGACGAGAAGCTGGCTATGGGCGACTGCGCCATCAACATTGATCCTTCCGAGGATGAGATCGTTGAGAGCACCGTTGAGACCGCTCATACCGCTGAAATCTTCGGCATCGACCCGAAGGTTGCTCTGCTGAGCTACTCCACCAAGGGTTCCGGCAAGGGCGAGACCGTTGACAAGATGCGCAATGCCACCCTGCGCGTTCAGGAAGCACATCCCGAACTGAAGGTTGACGGCGAGCTCCAGTTTGACGCTGCTGTTGCACCGGAAGTTGGCAAGCTGAAGGCTCCCAACTCCACCGTTGCTGGCGAAGCTAACGTCTTTATCTTCCCGAACATCAATGCCGGCAACATCGGCTATAAGATTGCACAGCGTCTGGGCGGCTTTGCTGCATACGGCCCCATCCTGCAGGGTCTGAACGCCCCCATCAACGACCTGTCCCGTGGCTGCGATGCCGAGGAAGTCTATAAGATGAGCCTCATCACCGCTGCTCTGATCTGAGATTGCTGCGTAAAACTTAAATTTGCATAAAAACCCGCCGCGAACCAATGTTACAGGTTCGCGGCGGGTTTTTGTCCTATTGCCGGGGTTTACACTGAATTATATTATAAATATCAAAACAAATATGTTCCGGGTTTTATGGCATCATTTTCCATTCTGCTGCGGCATCTTTTCCAGGTAAACGCTGGTGGAGGGGAAAGCGAAATCGCATTCATCCCGCTTCATCAAATCCATGATGGCCAGGTTCATGCGGCTTTTCAGCTGCAAATAGCCGGTATAATCCACCGCTGTCACATAGCAGCGCACCAGAATGTCCATGCTGGAAGCACCAAATTCATTTAGGGTAACGGTCATCGCATCCGGGCTGATCTGTGCATCCGCACTGAGCAGTTCTTTCAGGTCTGCGCACAGTGTTTCGACTTTTTCGCGCGGAGTATCATAGGTAACGCCGATCGTAAACTGCCACAGACGGTTGATCCGGTCAGTAACGTTCTGGATGTATTCGCCGCACACCTTGGAGTTTTCTACCGTGATCACGGCGTGGTCCGGCGTGCGGATGCGGGTGGAGCGGAACGAGATATCTTCCACCGTGCCCTCATAGCTGCCCAGAATCACATAATCGCCAATACCAAAGGGATGTTCCAGCACCAGCGCTACCCCGGCAATCAGGCTCGTCAGGGTGGACTGTGCCGCCAGGGTAATACCGATACCGGCAACACCAGCGCCGGTCAGCAGGCCGGTAACGGGAATACCCAATGCGTCCAACGCCGCAATGCCCGCCACAACGCCTACAACAGCTCGGAAGATATTTTCAAAAAAGCGCCCCATTGTGCGGTTGGTGGCAATATCCAGTTTGTTTTCTGCGCTGCGCAGCAAAAGGCGGCACACAGGTGCAGCCATCCATGCGCCCCAGGCAATCAGGCAGATTGCCGTTACCTGCATGATGCGCGCCAATACGCTGCGGTATGTGGGGGTGTTCAGTTCCAGCGGCAAAACCCACAGCGCGGCATAAATAAACACGGCGCGCAGCAAAATGGTTGTTGGGCGCAGGTAGCTGTCCAGAATAATACTGATCCACTGCGGCTGATGCGGGCGGAATTTTTCAATCAGTTTGCCTGCAATTCTGCGGTAAACCAGCGGGCCAAACAGCGCCAACAGCACAAAAAGCACCACCGGAGCCACCGCCGTGACAATGCTCCACAGCGAAATCTCTCCAATTTCCATTGCAACTTCCATTCCCAAAACCTCCTGTTGTACCAAGCAGCGGGGAAGCGCCGCCCGGTCTCCAAATTTATTTTTGTCAATTATAGCACACCCTCTTGCAATTTGTAAAACCTGTGCTATACTCAAAGCTAGAAAGTCTGTTTCAGGGCGGGGTGCAATTCCCCACCGGCGGTAAATGGCGTTGCCATAAGCCCGCGACCGGCTGTTTTATGCAGCCGCTGATCCGGTGTAATTCCGGGGCCGACGGTATAGTCCGGATGAAAGAAACGGAAAGCTGTTCTATTTGCTTTTCTGCGCCCTGTTGTAAGTGTAGCTTGCAGCAGGGCGTTTTTGTTTGCAATTACCAGCCTCCCGAAGCTGTTACCGGCTTTCCAAATCATTTTATTTGGGGCCGCGCCCCAGGGAGGTATTTTTTATGAAAACCAAATCCAACACCCGCGTATTGACCGGAACCGCCATGCTTGCCGCCGTTGCCACGGTATTGATGTATATGGAGTTTCCCATTCCCATCATGCCAGCCTTTATCAAGCTGGATGTTTCGGAACTGCCGGCCCTGATTGCCAGCTTTGCTTACGGCCCGGTTGCTGGTATTGTGGTGTGCCTGATCAAAAACCTGATCAAGCTGCCCAGCACCAGCACCGCTGCGGTGGGGGAGCTGTTCAATTTTGTGATGGGCGCTCTGTTTGTCGGCGTGGCCGGTATCGTGTACCGTTTTAAGAAAACCCGCGGCGGCGCTATCCTGGGCGCAGTGCTCGGCGCTTTGGTTATGGCAATCGTCAGCGTTCCGTACAACTATTTTATCGTTTACCCTGCTTATGTGGTCATGTATCATCTGCCGCTGGATGCCATCATCGGCATGTACCAGGCCATCAACCCGAATGTCAACGGCCTGTTGAGCTGCCTGCTGGTGTTTAACCTGCCGTTCACGTTCTTCAAAGGGATGCTGGACGCCGTGATCTGCTTTGCAATTTACAAACCGCTTTCGCCCATTCTGCACGGTCGCAACGGCGGCGGCAAAAGCGTAACAGCTTGATAACCGCTGATTGGGCGAATATCATTGGTCATTTTTGACTGCTTTGACAAAAGTTCAATCCATTTTGTGCAAAGCTGACAATTTGCCCAACGTCAAATCGTTGACTTTGCTGGTTGCCTATGGTAACATAAGCACGTTACATCAGAATAGCAACTTATCAAGAGTGGCAGAGGGAACAGGCCCTATGAAGCCCGGCAACCTGCGCGCAAGCGTAAGGTGCCAATTCCTGCGGGGAACCGAAAGATAAGCGTTCACGCGCGCTTTGGGTTCGCACCCGGCGTGCGTTTTTTGTTCTCGGCAAGTTGCCTTTCTGACCCTATATTTTTTAAGGAGGCAGCTTTTTATGTCCAAAGTTCTGTTCACATCCGAATCCGTTACCGAAGGCCATCCCGATAAAATCTGCGACCAGATTTCCGATGCCATTCTGGATGCCATCCTGGAAAAGGACCCCGGTGCCCGCGTTGCCTGCGAGACCACCTGTTCCACCGGTCTTGTCCACATCATGGGTGAGATCACGACCAACTGCTATGTTGATATTCCCGGCGTTGCCCGCCAGGTCATCCGCGAGATCGGTTATGACCGCGCCAAGTACGGCTTTGACTGCGATACCTGCGGCGTAATCACCAACATTGACGGCCAGAGCCCCGACATCGCCCTTGGCACCAACGATGATGTTGCCGGTGCCGGCGACCAGGGCATGATGTTCGGTTACGCCTGCAACGAAACCCCCGAACTGATGCCCCTGCCCATCAGCCTGGCCCACAAGCTGGCCAAGCGCCTGACCGAAGTGCGCAAAAACGGCACGATGGATTATCTGCGTCCCGACGGCAAGAGCCAGGTTACCGTTGAATACGATAACGGCAAACCCGTGCGCGTGGATGCCGTTGTTATTTCCAGCCAGCACAGCCCTTCCGTCAGCCAGGAACAGCTGCACGCCGATGTGATGGAGCATGTCATCAAGACCACCATCCCCGCTGAACTGCTGGATGAAAACACCAAGTATTATATCAACCCCACCGGCCGCTTTGTTGTCGGCGGCCCGCAGGGTGATACCGGCCTGACCGGCCGCAAGATCATCGTTGATACTTATGGCGGTTATGCCCGCCACGGCGGCGGCGCTTTCTCCGGCAAGGATCCCAGCAAGGTTGACCGCTCTGCCGCTTATGCTGCCCGCTGGGTTGCCAAGAATGTTGTTGCTGCCGGCCTGGCCGATAAGTGCGAAGTTGAACTAGCTTACGCCATCGGCGTTGCCGAGCCCGTTTCCATCATGGTTGATACCTTTGGCACCGGCGCTGTCGAGCACGACAAGCTGGAAGCCGCTGTGCGCAAGGTGTTTGATCTGACCCCGGCCGCCATCATCCGTGACCTGGACCTGCGCCGCCCCGTCTACCGCCAGCTGGCTGCTTACGGCCACATGGGCCGCGAGGAGCTGGGTGTGAAGTGGGAAAACACCGACCGCGTGGAAGCACTGAAAGCCGCTGTTGCTGAGCTGTAAACCGTATTTATCCTGATTTTTTCAGATTCATTCAAGCCTGTACTGCCGTCAAAGCTGTACAGGCTTTTTTATTTTGTCTTGATGGATTCTATCAAAGGGGTTACAAAAATGAAAAAACTGCCGCTTTTCCTGCGCATTGCCTTGCAAACAGCGGCCAACAATAGTAAAATAAATAGTAAATATGTATTGGCGTTTGCTGCCTTTCGGGTGCTCCTGATTGCAGGTTACGGCAGGCGCCGCCTTGTAATGCTTTGATAACGAGGTGTAGGAACTATGGTACTTAGTATGACCGGTTATGGCCGCGCGGAGCAGGTTTTGAACGGGCGCGATATCGTTGTGGAACTGCGCAGCGTCAATTCCCGCTTTTTTGAATATTCTTCCCGCGTGCCCCGAACCTGTTCATTTTTGGAAGATAAGCTCAAAAAGCTGGTGGCTGCCAAAGTCAGCCGCGGTAAGGTAGAGCTGAACCTGAGCATTCAGAATGTTGCGGCGGCGGATACCGTTGTTCAGGTCAACTGGCAGCTGGCCAAAAGCTACCAGACCGCCATGCAGGCCATGTCGGAAAAGCTGGACCTAAAAAACGATGTCACCGTCAGCACCATCTGCCGTTTTCCGGATGTGTTGACCCAGACCGCTGCACCCGCAGACCCGGATGCCCTGTGGGCTGATGTGGAGCAGGTTGCCCAGCAGGCGGTTGCCGCGTTTGTTTCCATGCGCGCGGTGGAAGGCGAAAAGCTGCGCACCGATGTGCTGAACCGCCTGGCAGCGATTGAAACGCTGGTAGCTCAAATCGAGCAGAACAGTGCCGGGCGCGTGCAGGCATACACCGAACGGCTGTACACCCGCCTGAAAGAGCTGCTGGAAGACCGCAACATTGATGATGCCCGCATCGTGACAGAAGCCGCTATTTTTGCCGATAAAACAGCCATTGACGAAGAGACTGTCCGCCTGCACAGCCATGTGGCCCAGTACCGCTCTATTCTGGAGCTGGATGAGCCGGTTGGCCGCAAGCTGGACTTCCTGACGCAGGAGTTGAACCGCGAATCCAACACCATCGGTTCCAAATGCCAGGATATCAACATCACCCGCCTTGTGGTTGAGCTGAAATCTGAAATTGAAAAGATCCGCGAACAGATTCAGAACATTGAGTGAGGCCCGGCCATGAAGCTTATCAACATCGGCTTTGGCAACATGGTCAATGCGGACCGTGTGATCGCCGTTGTCAGCCCGGATTCTGCACCCATCAAACGTATTGTGCAGGACGCACGCGACAAAGGCGCGGCCATTGATGCAACCTATGGCCGCCGCACCCGCGCGGTGATCATTACGGATTCTGACCATGTGGTGCTTTCGGCTTTTGAGCCGGAGGAAGTTTTGGGACGTTTTGAGAAAGAACAGGATAAACCAACCGTGTAACCACCTGTATTAAAAATGTTAGGGGGATCTTGCATGAAAGGCGAAAAATATTTGTTTGTTGTTTCCGGGCCTTCCGGCACCGGCAAAGATACCGTTGTGGCAAAGCTGCTGGGCAGCCACCCGGAAATTGAAAAGACCGTTTCCGCCACCACCCGCGCCATGCGCGAAGGGGAAGTGAACGGTAAAAACTACCACTTTTTGACCAAAGAACAGTTTGAAACCGCTCTGGCACAGGGCAATATCGTGGAGCATACCTGCTACTGCGAAAATTATTACGGCACCCTGCGTTCCGAAGTCGAGCGCCATATGGAGCAGCAGATCCCGGTTATTCTGGTGATCGAAGTGGAAGGTGCCGGCAACATCAAGCGGATGTACCCCGGTTCCACCACCATTTTTGTCATGCCGCCGGATATGAAAGAGCTGGAACGCCGCCTGCGCTACCGCGGAACCGAAGCGGAGGAAGTCATCCAGAAGCGCCTGCGCCGTGCCGAGACCGAGATTGCCCGTTCGGCCGACTATGACGAGCATGTCGTCAATGACGTTGTTGACACCTGCGCCGGGGAGATTTACTCCATTATCCAAAAGCGCATTGCTGAGCCGGATGTGGAATAATTTGCCCCCAACGCCAAAACAGGAGGTGCGTGTTTGCCCTACATTGCAAAAGTGGCAGTAAACGACGCCACCATCCATTTTGATAAGCTGTATTCTTATCTTGTTCCGCCGGATTTTTCGGAATCCCTCTGGCCCGGCAGCATTGTGCTGGTGCCGTTTGGGCGGGGCAACCACCCACGCATGGCTGTTGTTCTGGAAGTGGGAACGGAAGAATCCCCCGACCCGCGCCTAAAAAGCCTGCTGGCCGCCGCGCCGGAAAAAGCACGCCTGACCCCGGACCTGCTGGAGCTGGTACACTTTTTGAAATACCGTTACTTCTGCACCTGGTACGAGGCAGTCAAAGCAGTTATTCCATATGGCGCACAGTACCAGCCCGGCACAGAAAACGGAAAGCCCGTATTAAAAAGCCGCCTGACCCGCACGCTGGAAACCGTTTATACTCTGGTTGGCGAACTGCCGGAGAAGCCAAAACCCGGCGCACGCCAGATTCAGGCGGTCGAAGCTCTGCGTGCAGGCCCCTGTGCTAAATCTACTTTGGAAGAGCAGGGAATCTCTTCTGCCACCCTGAACGGGTTATGCCAGAAGGGTATCCTGAAAGCCGAACAACGGGATAAATCGCTGGATTTATTTGCTGATATTCCGTTTGACCCGCAGCCGCTGGAACTATCGCCGGAGCAGCAAACCGCTTACGACCAGTTGGAACAGGATTTGTTGAGCGGGCAGAC
Source organism: Acutalibacteraceae bacterium (assembly GCA_963626055.1). Lineage (GTDB taxonomy): Bacteria > Bacillota > Clostridia > Oscillospirales > Ruminococcaceae > Gemmiger. The sequence goes on along the minus strand of CAVFVI010000002.1, from coordinate 20,096 downwards.
CCGTGCGGCGTTGCTGCATGGCGTTACCGGCAGCGGCAAAACCGCCGTGTTCTTAAAGCTGATTGAAAAAACATTGGTGCAGGGCAGGCGGGCGCTGGTACTTGTGCCGGAAATCAGCCTGACCCCGCAGATGACCCGCCGCCTGAAATCCATGTTCGGCAGCCGCCTTGCGGTGCAGCACTCCGCTTTGAACAACACCGAGCGCCTGCTGCAATGGCGGATGATCCAAAACGGCGATGCCGATATCGTGATCGGCACCCGCAGCGCCATCTTTTCGCCGCTGCAAAATATCGGGCTGATCATCTTGGATGAGGAACAGGAACATACCTACCAAAGCGAATCTGCTCCACGCTATTCTGCCCATGACGTTGCCAAAAAACGCGCCATGATGGAGCATTCGCTGCTGCTGTTTTCCTCCGCCACGCCGCGCACCGAAACCTATCACGCTGCCATGAGCAGCCGGATGCGGCTTGTTACGCTGACCCACCGTTATGGCGGCCGCCCGCTGCCAACGGTTGATTTTATTGATATGCGCGCCGAGCTTGCCGCCGGGAACCCGCGGGAAGTCAGCCAGCGGATGGTGCAGGAACTCGCTGCCAACCTGCAGCGCGGGGAACAGAGCATTTTGCTGCTGAACCGCCGTGGCTACCAGACCGTTGGCATGTGCGGCACCTGCGGCCATGTGCTGAAGTGCCCCAACTGTTCCGTGCCGCTGGTTTACCATAAAGCGCAGCACGCGCTGCTTTGCCATTACTGTGGGCACCGGGTCAGCCCTGTACCGGGTCTTTGCCCGGAATGCGGCGGAAAAATCCTGTACAGCGGTTTTGGCACCCAGAAAGTGGAGGAGGAACTGGCCGAACTCTTACCCGGTGCGCGGATCCTGCGCATGGATCAGGATTCGACCATGCAGAAAAATGCCCACGAAAAAATGCTGGCCCGCTTTGCCAAGCAGGAGTATGATATTCTGCTTGGCACCCAGATGGTTGCCAAGGGCTTGGATTTTGGCAATGTTACCCTGGTCGGTGTGCTGGGCATTGACTCCCTGCTTTTTGGGCAGGGGTTCCGCTCCTATGAGAACGTGTTCAGCCTGATCACCCAGGTCGTTGGCCGCGGCGGCCGGGCAGAACTGCCGGGCCGGGCGCTGATTCAGACTGCGGTGCCGGATCATCCTGTGCTCCAGCTGGCCGCAGCGCAGGATTACCCCGCGTTTTACCAGCAGGAAATCATGTTCCGCAAGTTCTCACTCTACCCGCCATTTTGTTCATTCTGCGTCGTCAGCTTTTCCGGCGTGCAGGAGATGGAAGTGTTCCAGGCCGCGCGGCGTTTTGCCGCCATTTTGGGGCAGCAGTTCGCTGCACACCCCGGCCAGCCGCTGCGCGTGCTTGGCCCCACCCCCATGAACATTGCCATGATCAGCGGGAAATACCGCTACAAACTAACATTGAAATGCCGCAACGATGCGGGGTTCCGTGCCCTGATGCACGCCGCATTGGATGCTTACGCCGCCGAAAAGCTGCCCGCAAAAGCCGGGATTGCTTTGGACTTTAATTCCGACGGCGATTGAATTTTAAGGAGGATTTTTATTATGGCTCTTCGTACAATCGTAAAAGATGGTGACCCCATCCTGAAAAAGGTCTGCCGCCCCGTTACCAAATTTGATGACCGCCTTGCCACCCTGCTGGATGATATGCAGGATACCCTGGTGGATGCTGACGGCCTTGGCCTTGCCGGCCCCCAGGTTGGCATGATGCGCCGCATCTTCATCTGCCTGGATGACCGCAACCGCCCGGAAGATGCCCCCGCCGATTACAAGGATACCTTTATCGAGTTCATCAACCCCGAAATTGAATACCTGAGCGATGAAACCGATGAACTGTATGAGGGCTGCCTGTCTTTCCCCGGCCACAACGGTGCCATTACCCGCTCCAAAAAGGTCAAAGTCAAAGCGCAGGACCGCAACGGCAACTGGTTTGAGCTGGAAGCCGAAAACATGCTGGCCCGCTGCATCCAGCACGAGAACGACCATCTGAACGGCGTTACCATCATGGACCGTGCCACCCATTTTTATGAGGATGACTACCCGGAAGATGCCGAGGATTGATCCGGCTGCATCCATGTAATTTCCATCCGCTTGATACAAGAAAAGGACAAACTTCTATGCGCATCCTCTTTATGGGCACCCCCGATATCGCCGCCGAAAGCCTGAACGCGCTGATTGCTGCCGGGCACGATATCTGCGCCGTATTTACCCGCGCAGATAAACCGGTTGGCCGCAAACAGATTTTAACCGCCCCGCCGGTCAAACAGACGGCTGTGGCCAACGGCATCCCTGTTTATCAGCCGCGCACCCTGCGCGATGGCAGCTCGGATGAGCTGATCAAAAACCTTGCACCCGATATTATTGTCGTTGTTGCTTACGGCTGCATTATTCCGCCGCAGCTTTTGCATGTGGCCAAATACGGCTGCATCAATCTGCATGTCTCGCTGCTGCCCAAGTACCGCGGTTCCGCACCCATCCAATGGGCTGTGCTCAACGGTGATACCGAAACCGGTGTGACTATCATGCAGCTGGACGAAGGGCTGGATACCGGCGATATTTTGTATGTGCAGCCGGTTGCGATCGACCCGGATATGACCAGCGGCGAGCTGTTTGACCGCGTAAGCGCGATTGGTGCCAAAACGCTGGTTGAGGTTCTGCCCAAAATCGAAGCAGGGAAGCTGGCCCCCAAAAAGCAGGAAGAAGCCCTTGCCACCAAGGCACCGCCCCTGACCAAAGAGATGGCACAGTTCGATTTTACCCAGCCTGCCGCCCACATCCACAACTGGGTGCGCGGTATGAATCCCTGGCCGATGGCGTTCTTTATGCACGATGGCAAAAAGATCAAAGTCACCGCCAGCAAGCTTTCCGAAAATCCCGCCAATGCTGTACCGGGTACTGTGCTGGCGGTCAAGCCGTTGACCATTGCCTGCCAGGATGGCGCAATCGTGTTGGATTCCGTTACGCCGGAAGGCGGTAAGCCGATGGCTGGCACCGCATGGGCTGCCGGCCGCCGCCTGAAAGCGGGGGACAGCCTGTGACCGCGCGTTACCTGGCCGTCAAGGCTTTGATTCGGCAGGAGCAGAACGGCTATGCAAACCTTGTGCTGGATTCTGAGCTGAAAGCCTGCAAGCCGCCGCTTTCCCCGCGGGATGCAGCCTTTGCTTCCGGTATTTTTTATACTGTTCTGGAGCGCCGCGGCCTGCTGGACTGGATGCTGGCGCAGTTTTCCAAACGGTCGCTGGAAAAGCTGGATGCTCCTGTGCGGGCGATTCTGCGTGCTGGGCTGGCACAGGCCAAGTTTATGGGTGTCCCACTGCCCGCTGCGGTCAACGAATCGGTCAAGCTTGCCAAAGCATTTGGCAAAACCAGCGCCGCCGGTATGGTCAACGCCATGCTGCGCCGGGCAGCTGCCCTTGATCCCAAGCCGGAGCAGTGGCCGGATCTGGAAAAACGGCTGCATACCTATTACTGTCTCTCCCAACCGATTGCCGCGCTGTTTGCCGCACAGTATCCACAGGATGCCGAGGCAATGGCCGCTGCGTTTTATCAGCGCCGCCCCACCGCCATCCGGGTCAACCCGCTGTGCACGACCGATGAAACCCTGACGCAGGAATTGCAGCAGGAAGGACACACTGTAACAGCCGGTCCCTGGCCGCACTGCCTGCTGGTTGCTTTTGACGGCAACCCCGCTGCATCCAAAGCATTCCGCACCGGGCAGTTCCATGTGCAGGGGTTAGCCAGCCAGTTTGCTGCTTTATGCTGTGATGCCCGCCCCGGTATGCGGGTGCTGGACCTGTGCGCCGCCCCTGGAGGCAAAAGCCTGACGATTGCCGAGCAAATGCAGGACCGCGGCGAGCTGTTCAGCGGCGAAGCCATGGCCGGACGCGTTAAACTGTTGAAACAGGCTTTTGACCGCTGCGGCATTGAGCGTGCCAAGCCTTACCATGGGGATGCCACCATCCTGAACCCTGCCTTTGGCCTTGGCAGCTTTGACCGCGTGTTGTGCGATGTGCCCTGTTCCGGCCTTGGTGTCATCGGCAAAAAGCCGGACATCCGGGAAAAAACGCTGGACGGGATTGAAAATTTACAATTAACACAGCAAAAAATCCTGCAAAACGGCGCAAAATATCTTGCCCCGAACGGCCGTTTGGTGTATTCTACCTGTACGGTGAATCATCACGAAAACGAAGCTCAGGTGTGCCAGTTCCTGCAAGACAATCCGGATTTTACCGTTATAGCGCCGCAAATCACACTGCCTGGTATGCGGGTGGGGGAGTACGGCACACTGTTTTTGCCGCACGAAACATCCACGGATGGCTTTTTTGCCGCTATTTTGGAGCGCCGAAAGAACAGCTGACGCAAAATACACAAATCGTCTATTCAAAAATTAGAGAAAAGGTATATAATAATTGGAGGGAAAGCACCGCATGCAGCAAGCACATATGCAGCCACAGAACGAACCCCAGGCAGAAACCACAAAACTCTGCCTGACGGACCTGACGCTGCCCAAGCTGACGGATTACATTAAATCCATCGGCCAGCCAGCTTTCCGCGCCAAGCAGATTTTTAAGTGGATCCACCAAAAGCAGGCCACGGATTTTTCTGCCATGACAGATCAGCCCAAGGCTCTGCTTGCCCAGTTTGCACAGAACTGCATCCTGGCTGTGCCCACCATCCGCCGCCGCCAGCAGTCCAAAGACGGCACGGTCAAATATCTGCTTCAGCTTGCGGACGGCAACTGCATTGAAACGGTTTTGATGCGCTACCATTACGGCAACACTGTATGTGTATCCACGCAGGTGGGCTGTGCCATGGGGTGCCGCTTTTGCGCCTCCACCCAAGCGGGCCGCGTGCGGGATTTGACCCCCGGCGAGATTGCCGCGGAAATTTATACCGCACAAAAGGATACCGGGGAGCGCGTTTCCCATATCGTTCTGATGGGCATTGGTGAGCCGCTGCACAATTTTGATAACGTGATGGATTTTCTGGACATTATCTCCTGCCCGGAAGGCGTCAATATCGGGATGCGCAATATCAGCCTTTCTACCTGCGGCCTTGTGCCGGGGATCGATAGGCTGGCGGAGCGCAAATTGCAGCTGACCCTCTCGGTCTCCCTGCATGCACCGGATAACGTGACCCGCAGTTCCATGATGCCGGTCAACGATGCATTCCCGCTGGAAAAACTGATCCCTGCCTGCCGCCGTTACCAGAAAACGACCGGGCGGCGCATCAGCTTTGAATATTCCATGGTCAACGGGGTCAATGATTCGCCCCAAATGGCCAAAAAGCTGGCCGATCTGATTCATGGCATGGGGGCCCATGTCAACCTGATTCCCATTAACCCGGTCGATGGCAGCCCTTACTCGGCAACGGATGAAGCCAATGTGCGCCGGTTCCAGAAAATGCTGGAAGATTTGGGTGTAAATGCCACCATCCGCCGCCGCCTTGGCACCGATATCAGCGCTGCCTGCGGCCAGCTCCGGCGTGAAGATGCCAAACAGGCCGAACAAGCAACACGGCAAACGATGAGCGAAAGGACCAACGCGCAATGAAAATCGCAGCCCTAACGGATATCGGCAGCTGCCGCCAGGAAAACCAGGATAATTATTGTGCCCGCCAGCTGATCGATGGCACCGGCTGGGGCCTTGTCTGTGACGGCATGGGCGGGGCCAACGGCGGGCGGGTCGCTTCGACCCTTGCCACCCAAACCATGCTGCGCTATTTTGACCATTCCCTGCGCACGATTGAAAACGGCGAAGAAAAGGCCTTTATGATGCGTGCGTTTGATAATGCCAACCGCGCCGTATATGAAAAGGCGACCTCTGACCCTGAAGTGCTCGGTATGGGCACTACCGGGGTATGTGCTTTACAGCGCGGCAACCTGGCGCATATCGTACACGCGGGGGATTCCCGTGCGTACCTGTGGCATGGCGGGGCCATCCGCCAGCTGACGCGGGATCATTCCATGGTGCAGCAGCTGGTGGACAGCGGACAGATCACCCGCGAACAGGCCGCCCTGCACCCGCAGAAAAACCTGATTACGCGGGCTCTTGGCGTTTCGGCCAATATTGTGCCGGAGTATAACCGCTGTGAGGTGGTTCCCGGTGACATTTTGCTGCTTTGTACCGATGGATTGACCAACATGGTACCCGATGCAGAGCTTGCGCTGCTTTTGCAGGAGTCCGCCTTTTTTGACGCGCCGGGGGTACTGGTTGACCGTGCCCTGAAAGGCGGCGGGCAGGATAACATCACCGTCCTTTTGCTGGGCGTTGAAACTACGGAGGAAACAAATGGATAATCTGATCGGCAAAAAGCTGGATGGCCGCTATCTGATTGAAAGTCTGATCGGCGTTGGCGGCATGGCCAATGTTTATAAAGGCCGTGATGTCCGCACCGGCAACCAGATCGCCGTCAAGGTGCTGAAAGAAGAGTTCCTTGATAACGAAGAACTGGTCCGCCGCTTCAAGAACGAATCCAAAGCCATCTCGATCCTGAACCATCCCAACATCGTTAAGGTATATGATGTCTCTGTAACGGATAAGCTGCAGTACATCGTGATGGAATATATCGACGGCATTACGCTGAAAGAATACCTGAAGCAGCGCAACGGTGCCCTGACCTGGAAAGAGGTCGTCCACTTTGCCACGCAGGTGCTCAGCGCGTTGGACCATGCGCACTCCAAGGGCATTGTTCACCGTGATGTGAAACCGCAGAATATTATGCTGCAGGCGGATGGTTCCATCAAAATGATGGACTTTGGTATTGCACGTTTCTCCCGTGCGCAGAGCCAGACCGTCAGCGATAAGGCCATCGGCTCGGTCCATTACATCAGCCCGGAACAGGCCAAAGGCGACCATACCGATGCCCGCACCGATATTTATTCTGTCGGCGTTATGATGTACGAAATGCTGTCTGGCCATCTGCCGTTTGATGGTACCGGGGCAGTTTCCATCGCCATCATGCAGATCAGCGAAAAGCCGAAGCCGCTGGCTGAGGTTGCCCCCAACATCCCGGTTGGGCTGCGCCAGATCACCGAGAAGGCCATGGAAAAGGACCCCGCTGACCGTTATCAGTCCGCGCAGGAAATGCTGGATGCCATTGCTGCGTTCCGCCGCAACCCCAGTATCAGCTTTGAATACGAATATAACACGCAGGACAACCCGGATAAAACCATCAACCGTGTTGTCAGCAACAGCACGGCCAAAACAGCGGGCAAAGCCGCTGTCAGCACCAGCCAGGCACGCCGTGCCGGCACCATGAACAGTGGGAAAGGCAAAAATGTGAAAAAGCAGAAAGCCAAGGCAGCCAAAGGGTTCAGCATGCTGCCCATCTTCTTTGGTATGGCGGTCGCCTTTGTGATCGGTGCTGCCATTCTGGTCTATCTTATTTTCACCAACTCCACCAACTCTTTCTTCTCCAAACATGCCGATGTACAGCTCATCAACTTTGTCGGCATGACGGAAGACGAGTTCCGTGCATCGGACTATAACACCAGCCTGCTTGCCAAGTGGGTGTACGAGTACAGCGATGCACCGGAAGGAACGATTTTTCAGCAAAACCCTAAGCAGGGCCGCACCGTAAAAGCAGGCCAGAAAGTGACCCTGAAGGTAAGCCTTGGCACCCAGTGGGTCACCGTGCCGGATGTAAAGACTTATGTAAGTGACGATGGCAAAAAGACCTTGCAGGACAGCGGCCTTCAGGTTGTAAGCAAATATGTTGAAGACGAAAGCGTTGCCGCAGGCACTGTTGTGTATACCGAGCCCGCCGGCGGCGAAACGGTAGAGGGCGGCAGCACCGTAAACATGTATATTGCGCGCTCCAAGCGTGATAACATGGTTTCCGTCACCTCCGTGACCGGTTTGCAGGTCAGCGAGGGCACTGCCGACCTGCAACGCCAGAACCTGGTGGTCAGCGTTGTGGAACAGCCTAGCAGCGAGGCCGAGGGCACCATCCTGAACCAGGAACCCGCTGCCGGCACCCAGGTGCGTATCCGCAGCACGGTGCGCCTGTACGTTGCTTCCGCTATCCCAGAAGTTGTGGATAATCCCGCTACTACGGATACACCTTCCTCTGGTGATGGAGCACGCTGGTCTCAGGAATTTACTGCTGATAACGGTGAAACATATTGGGTCGATGTGGAACAGCGCGATGGCCATGTTTACCGCCTGGATACTGGTGAAATGCTGTGGTAATGACAAATTATATCACAAAGGGCATCGGCGGCTTTTATTATGTTAAAACCGAAACCGGCATTGTGGAGTGCCGCGCCCGCGGTATTTTCCGCAAACGCGGTATTACGCCGGTAGCGGGGGACCAGGTTGTATTAAGCGCCGACCGCACCACGATTGATGAAATTCTGCCGCGAAAAAATGTTTTTATCCGCCCGCCGGTCGCTAACCTGGATGTGCTGTTTATTGTGGCAAGCACCACCCAGCCGGTGCCCAGCACCTTGATTCTGGATGAACTGACTGCCGCCGCCGTTTATAAAGACGTGCAGCCGGTTATTGTCATCACCAAAGCTGACCTTGCCGCCGCGGATGCCCTGGAGAAAGCTTACGCGAACAGCACGATCCCTTTGATTCGGCTGGATTACGATACCGGCGAAGGATTGGATGAAATTCGTGCGCGCATTGCCGGGAACCTGTGTGCGTTCTGCGGCAATTCCGGCGTGGGCAAATCCACACTACTGAACACACTGGCCCCCCAGCTGGAACGCCAGACCGGCGGTATCAGCCAAAAGCTTGGCCGCGGCCGCCATACCACCCGCGAGGTGGAAATTTTTGAGGTATGCGGCGGCCTGCTCGCCGATACTCCCGGCTTTGCCAGCCTGGATGCCAACAAGATCTGCCGCATTCCGCCGGAAGAGCTGCAGCATGCTTTCCCGGAGTTTGAGCCGTATTTTGGGCAATGCCGTTTTACCGGCTGCTCCCACCGCAGCGAAAAAGGCTGTGCTGTGCGTGCAGCTTTGGAGGAAGGCAAACTTTCGGATACACGCTATCAGAGCTACCTGACCATGTACGAGGAAGCCAGCCAGTTAAAGGAGTGGGAACGCTGATGCAGGATCTTACCAAACGCGCCGTTATCCTTTCGGCCATGCCGGTTACGCCCGCTTTGTCCGCGTACCTGCAGCCGGGGGATACTGTTGTTGCCTGTGACGCCGGGTACCGCAATGCGGCTGTGCTGGGGGTTCAGCCGGATCTGATCGTGGGGGATTTTGATTCCGCCCCCAAGCCGGAAATGACCGGTGATATGATCATCCTGCCCCATGTAAAAGACGATACCGATACCCACTATGCCGCAAAGTGGTTGTGTGAACGGGGGTACCGTCATATCGTCATGCTGGGTGCCCTTGGCGGCAAGCGGATGGAACACACGTTTTCCAACGTATCCACCGCGTTGTACTTGGCAAGCAACGGCGTTGATGTCACCCTTGCGGATGAGCACAGCGAGCTTCATATTTTGTGCCCCGGCCAGCCGTTAAAGCTGCAAAAGAAAGATTGGATGTATCTTTCGATCTTTCCTCTGGATGGCCCGCTGCGCGGTGTATCGATCCGCGGCGTGTTTTATCCGCTGGAAGATGCAACGTTGACACCGGATTATCCCCTTGGGATCAGCAACGAATTTACTGCGCCGAAAGCCGAACTTTGCTGCCAAAGCGGCCATGGTCTTGTAATTTTGACCCGCGCCGATGCGTAACATTGCCCGCACCGGTTGCATAGTATGGCGTACAAACCTGGAAGGGGGAATACGCCATGCAGATTGTTGTGGTAAAATGTCCGCATGCCCTGCGCTGGTTGTTGCGCGCTGTATTTAAGGTTTAATTTTTTCCATTGTAGCCCTGCCGAGCTGTACGTTTGTACGGTTCCGGCAGGGCTATTTTTTTATCCTTACGCATATAGTGCACAAGAGGCAATCAAAAACTTTCCCCCGCATCGGGGCAAGGAAAGGGGTATTCAGCCATGCAAACCAAAGCCGCAAACCAACCGCTTACCATCGAAACCGGCCAGGCCCTTGCCAACACCGGCCGCTGGGAAACCCGGCAGGAACTGCCTATTGAAACCGAGATTCTGATCCCGGATTATCTGCCCGCCGTATTCAAAATCGTAAAGTGCCTGTTGGAGCCCGTCATGATGCAAAATAACGTGGCGGACCGCCGCTGGCAGTGCAGCGGCTACCTGCGCTGCACAGTGTACTACCAATCCGATGAAGCCGGAACGCACCTGTACCGCACCGAACAAAAATACGCCTTTGAAAAAACTGTTGACCTGCCGGAAGGAAGCTATTTGCCCGGCGCTGCCCGCTTATGGGGCGAGCTGGAATACTGCAACTGCCGCTCTGTCAGCGAACACCGCATTGATATCCGCGGAGCCTACACCCTGAACGCCGCCATTGGCATGGTTGAGCCGGTAGAGTTTATCACCAACTTGACCGGCTGCGGCGTTGAACAGCGGAGCCAACAACTTAACGGCATCATCTGCGCTGTGTGCGAGGAACGCACCTTCACCGCTGAAACACCGTTTCCATTGTCGGGTGACGGTGAAACCATTCTGGATATTACCGGCAGCTTTTTGCCCGGCACCGCCAGCGTGCATACCGGCCAGCTGGACGCAGCCGGAACCCTTGCCATGCAGCTCTGCTCCCGCGCTGCCAGTACGGAACAGCTCACAATTCAAACCAAAGATGTTCCCGTCACCCAGACGATTGACCTGCCCAATGCTGCGGAAGGCGATAGTGCAGTGCTTTGGGGCGAAGTATTGGCCTGCACCCTGACTGCTGCAGAACAGGAAAAAGAGCCGCTTTTGAGCATCACATGGAAACTGCACGCCGAACTCTGGCGCCCGGCAGTGTACATGGCGGTTTCGGATGCTTATTCCACGACCTGCAGCATGACGCTTGAAAAGCGGACTTTCAGCCAGTTTATGCCGCTTGCCAATGTGGATTCCGCTGTCCCGGTTACGGTCGAAGATGACCTGCCGGATGCCAATGTTTCCATTCTGGGCTGTTTTGTCACGATTGGGGCCCCACAGCTGACCGCCGCGGAAAAAGGGGATGCCATCCAAGTTGCCGGGCGCGGTACCGCCCACCTGATTTGTGCGGATGACCGCGGCAAACTGACCTGCTATGATAAAACCTTCCCCTGGGCCCTGGCGGAGAGCTTCCACGGTTCTATCGGGCAAAGCATCCCGCACCTGCACGCAGCGGTACGGCATATTGCCAGCAGCCGCGCCGGAAGCAAGGCGCGGGTCGAGCTGGAACTGCAGGTAAGCGGTATTCTGCTGCAGGGAATCCCGCACGAGGTCGTTTCCTCCGCCACGCCAGGGGAAGAATACCCTGACAGCAAAGATGGGCCCGCGCTCTACCTGTACTATGCCCAAAAAGGGGAAGCCATCTTTGATATCGCCCGCCGTTACCATGCCCGCGCCAGCGACCTCGCTGCGGCCAACCACCTGACCATTCCGGAAGGGCAGAGTGCCCACGAGCTGATTGCTGACGAAACCTGCCTGCTGATACCGGCAGCTTTGTGAAAGGGGATGCTGCAATGACACAGGATCAAATTTACCAGAACATTGCACAGCGTACCGGCGGCGATATTTATATCGGCGTGGTCGGCCCCGTGCGCAGCGGCAAAAGCAGTTTTATCAAGCGCTTTGCGGAGCTGATGCTGCTGCCCCGCATCAAAAACGAAGCACAGCGCGCCCGCGCCAAGGATGAACTGCCACAATCCGCCGCCGGGCGGACGATCATGACAACCGAGCCAAAGTTTATCCCGGAAAAAGCCGTCAGCATTGACCTGAAAGGAGGCGGAAGTTTCCGCGCACGGCTGATCGACTGCGTGGGATATATGGTGGATGGCGCCCTTGGGCACGAAGAAAACAACGCCCCGCGGTTAGTCAAAAGCCCATGGTTTGACCAGGCAGTTCCGTTTGACCAGGCGGCCGAAACCGGGACCCGCCGCGTCATCCGCGAGCACGCCACCATCGGACTTGTTGTAACAACGGACGGCAGTGTGGCGGATCTCCCGCGTGAAAAGTATCTGCCCGCGGAGCGCCGCATCATTGCCGAACTGGATGAAATCGACAAGCCGTACCTGATCTTGCTGAACTGCACGGAACCGGACAGCGAACCCGCCCATGCGCTTGCTGCCCAGATGGAAGAAGTCTATCATCACCCGGTTTGCCCTATCAATGCCGTCAACCTGACAGCGGAACAGCTGAACAATATCCTTCAAAAACTGCTTTATGAGTTCCCGCTGCGGGAAATTGCCGTTTCGATGCCGTCCTGGGTCACCATGCTGGAACCAGGGCATTGGCTGCAAAGTTCAGTTTATCAGGCCCTGCTGGAACTGGCTGGCAGCGTGCACAAAATGGGGGATATGACCCGCGGCAAACCCCAGCTGAACTGTGCCAATACGACCGGTGCTGCCCTGACCGGCATGGACCTTGCCTGCGGTCAGGTACAGCTGCGGGTTGGGATTGAGCCCGGTATCTTCTTCAAGATTTTGGGCGAGGAAACCGACCTGCCCATCACAGACGAAGCCAGCCTTTTACCCTGTATGCTGGAGCTGGCCAAAGCCAAAGCGGCGTATGATAAGATAAAAAGTGCTTTGGATCAGGTTCAGGCCACAGGTTACGGCATTGTTATGCCCGGTATCGAGGAACTGCACCTGGAAGAGCCCGAAATCGTCCGCCAAGGCGGGCAGTACGGGGTACGGCTTTCCGCCAGTGCCCCCAGCCTGCACCTGATGCGTGCGACCATCCACACCGAGCTTTCGCCAACCGTTGGCAGCGAGGAGCAGGGGGAGGCACTGATCCAGGGGCTTTTGAAAGACTTTGAGAACGACCCCAGCAAGCTGTGGAGCACCAATATTTTTGGCAAAAGCCTGAACGAACTGGTGAATGAGGGTTTGCAGGCCAAACTTTTGCATATGCCTGCCGATGCCCGTACCCGCCTGCAGCAAACGCTGGAACGCATCATCAATGATGGCTGCGATGGGCTGATCTGCATTTTGCTGTAAGGGGGTGCCGCATTGTTCAGGCAAAAAAGGCTGGCCAGAGCTGCACGAATCCGGCGCGAGAACACCCGCCGGGCGTTCCATCTCTCTTTGCAGCAGCTGCACCAGAACGAAGCCGCCTTCCAACAGGCACAGGATGACTTTGCCATCGAGCGCACCATTTATGAGCACGCCGCCTTAATGTGCCACTGCCGGGCAATTTTGCGGGAACTGAGGGGGAGTGGCACATGCCTGCATCCATAATCGCTGCAGGTATTTTCTGCCTGCTGGTCATTGCCCGCGCAGCCGCCTGCCGCCGTCGGCCTCTGCTGGGCATTTTGGGCGGGGCAATATGCGGCCTGGCCGGGCTGGGGGCAGTGGCGCTGCTCGGCCCTTTAACTGGCGTCACTCTGCCGCTGAACGCCCTGACTGCGGGAACCGCCGTTACCCTGGGGCTGCCGGGTGTAATTTTATTGATGGTGCTAAACCTGTTATAATATCGCATTTTAAGTTCAGAACACGAAAAAAGCCCCGCGCACAGCATTTTTACTGTGTGCGGGGCTGATTTGTTATAAAAAACGACTGGACCGTAAGCCGGGTTCTGTATTAAACGACGATCTATCTTGGTTTTACGTTGCCGCAAAACTCCGCGGCCCCAAAGGGCCGTCACGCCAACTCCGGGACGTGCGAGGCTTCCACATATGTCCCATACGGTTGTTGCTTCTGACAGGGTTTACATAGCCGCAAAGTCGCCAGTGCGCTGGTGAGCTCTTACCTCGCCTTTCCATCCTTACCGCCTGTTGGGGGCGGCGGTCTATTTCTGTTGCACTATCCCTAGGGTCACCCCCGGCTGCCGTTAGCAGTTGCCATGCCTCTGTGAAGCCCGGACTTTCCTCAGGGCGGTCAAGCCGCCCCGCCGTCGTATGTTCCACTCGTTTGTGTAGTATCATACCATATTTTTGCATCATTTGCAACTGCTGTTTTTTTGTGTTATAATACATTGCGTATGAGCCGTTCCGGCGGTTCCGAACGGAGGTCAAGCTGATGCAGATGCTGCATTTCCGCGTGCCTGCATTCTGCAACGGCATGCGCCTGAATATCTTCCTGCGCACCATGGGTGTCAGCTCCGCCTGCATCAAGGCGGTCAAATACCAGGGCACCGGCTTCTGTGTGGGGCAGGGGGATACGGTCATCCCCGTCCATACAGATTATCGCGTTGCGGAAGATCAGATCGTTTCGTTCGCTCTGCCGCCGGAGCCGCCCACCGATGTTCAGCCGGAGCCACTGCCCATCGATGTTATCTATGAGGATGAGTTTGCGGCCGTATTGAACAAACCTGCCGGCATTGCGGTACACCCCACATTAAACCATACCGGCGGGACCCTTGCAAACGGCTGGCTGTACCGCCTGAAATGCCGCGGTGAGGATGGCGTGTTCCGCCCGGTCAACCGCATTGATAAAAATACCAGCGGCCTTGTGCTGTGCGCGCAGAATGCCTTTGCTGCGCCGGAGCTTGCTAAGACCGCACAGAAGTGTTACCTTGCCTTGGTGGAAGGTCCGCTGCCCCTTGGGCCGGGCCGCATTGACGCCCCGATCGCCCGCCGCGGCGATTCCATCATTGGCCGCTGTGTAAGGGAAGATGGCAAGCCCAGCGTGACGGAATACACCGTGTTGGCCGCCAGCGCTACCCATGCGTTGGTTTCCTGTTTCCCGGTAACGGGCCGCACCCATCAGATCCGTGTTCACTTTTCCTGGCTCGGCCACCCGCTGGCGGGGGATAGTTTATACGGCGGCCATACGGACATTATTGCGCGGCACGCCCTGCATTGCGCAGTGCTGCGCTTCAGCCGCCCTGCCGACCATGAACCCCGCCGGGTTCAAAGCCCTTTGCCGGAGGATTTTCTGGCCGCCTGCTATGCAGCCCACCTCCCAGGCAAAGAAGAGATTCAATCCATGTTACAATCCGTCCTGTCTCTGCAGGACCCTGCGCAGGGCAGCACAGAATGCCCACATTGCGCCCTATAACCCCATGCACGCGCCTTCGCGCGCGGAAAGGAGCCCCTTTTGAGCACAAATCCTACCCACTTGGAACAGCAGAATCAAACTGAACAACAAAATAAAGCACCTGTATCTTCTACCCGCACCCACAGTGGTTTTACCCTCTGGCTGGACGACCTGCGCTGTAAGCTGACCGTACATGCCTGGCGGCGCAGAACCAAAAAAGCCCGCCGTCATCACAGCTTCCGTCAGGTACTGGCGCGTGTTCCGCACGCGAACCTGATTGGCGATGCTTTGTACATGATCGGCTTTTGGGTCGAGTATGCCGTGGTATGCGCTGTGCGCGGTACTTACAAAGTTGTTTCTGCCATTGGCATGAACGCCGCCCGCCTGCTTGTCACAATCATCCGCCCGTTTGCTCTCGGCATTATTACCCTGTGTGAGGATATCGCCGAGCCGTTCCAGGCGGTCGGCTCCGGCATGCGCCATTTCCGCGCAATTTCGGATGAGCTCTCTGACGAAAGCGCCCATACCATCCGCAAGGAAAAACTCCGTTATTTTGCCCATGGCGCACGGCAATTTCTGCCGCTGTTACTGAATGCACTCTCTTACATTATGCCGGTTGCCGCGGCGGCAGGCTTTTTGTATGTGGTGCAGGGCGGGCTGAACCAGAACTTTGTTCTGAATGTCCAGGTCAACGGGACCTCTGTTGGCACGGTAGCCAGCGAGCAGGTGTTTGAAAGTGCCCGTGAAGATGTGCGCTCCCGTATCACCAATGCGGAAGCTGTCATGGCTTCCACCGGCGTGCAGGTTTCGGATGACAGCTGGGACGTTACCCCCACCTACACGCTGGAATCCGGCAGCAGCACCATGACGGAAACCGAAGCCGCGGACGCCATTCTGCGCGCTTCCAGTGACCAGATCGGCGAAGCAACCGCTGTTTATGTGGATGATTCCCTGCGTTTTGTCACCACGGAGGGCGACCATCTGCGCACCTATCTGGAAAGCATTAAAGCACCTTACGTCAACGCAATGGACCAGAACAAGCGCGTCAGCTTTGTACATGACATCAAGCTGGTTGACGGCATTTATCTGCTTTCTTCCATTGTGGATTATAACAATGTGATCAGCACCCTGAACCAGGGCGGCGGCCCCACCTATTACACCGCAGCAGAGGGGGATACTGTTCAGACGGTTGTGGATAATACCGGTGTATCCTGGGATACGCTGGCCGCGCTGAACCCCGATCTGACCGGAACCGATGAGGTTCTGGATGAAGGCACCGCCGTTATGACCGGTGTTTCGCACCCGGATATGCTGCAGATCAAAGAGGTCGTGCGCAGCACCTATACCGAGCCGATCCCGTTTGACACCCAGACGAGTGAATCGGACGAATATGATTTTGGCAAGACAGTTGTTGTGCAGGAAGGTGCCGATGGCACTGAGGAGATCACCCGCGAAACCACCTATATTGACGGCGTTGAAAGCTCCAGCGAAGTTGTCAATTATAAAGTTTTGCAGAACCCCACCACACAGCTGATTGTTAAAGGTACCAAGCTTGCCAGCGGCATGGTTGCCCGCATTGGCAGCGGCACATTTGTATGGCCTGTTCCGAACTATACCTATGTCAGCCGCTGGATGAGCTCTTACCATAAGGGTGCCGATATCTGCGCCGCTTACGGTACCCCCATCATTGCATCGGATTCCGGCAAGGTTGTTACCGCCGGTTGGCATTACAGCTATGGCAACTATGTTATTATCGACCACGGCAACGGCTACCGCACGCTGTATGCGCATATGTCGCAGCTGAAGTGCACAGCAGGCCAGGCCGTGAACCAGGGCGATGTCATTGGCCTGGTTGGCTCCACGGGCGACTCTACCGGCAACCACTGCCACTTTGAAATGTATTATAACGGTGCCCGTTTCAGCGCCCAGACCTACTTTGGCGGTATGCGCACTTCCCGCTAAGCGGTGGGAATGATGCAAACCATCCCTGTTATGCCGGTATTTTCCTGTAGATTTGGCGCAAAAAGATTGCATTCAGGTTACAATTTATCTATTTTTTTACAAATAATAGGGTCAGCGCTTTTCAAAGTACACCGGATGGTGTATAATATGATATAGGTGTGCGGTGGCTCCTGATTACTGTGAGCTATTTTGCACGTTTTACCCTAAAAGGAGAGTAGCTGCTTGGAAAAGTTTGTGATTCATGGGGGCAAGCCCCTGAACGGCGATGTCGTTATTGGCGGCGCCAAGAATGCCGCTGTGGCAATTTTGCCGGCCACCATTCTCGCGGCAGATAAATGCACCATCGAAAACCTTCCCTGTATCAGCGATGTCATGGCCTCCCTCCAGATCCTGAGCGAGCTGGGGGCCAGTATTCGCATGATTAGCAAAAGCACATATGAAATTGATACGACCCATCTGAACTGCACCGAGGTATCGAACGAGCTTTCCCGCCAGATGCGCGCCAGTTATTATTTTTTGGGCGCTCTGCTGGGCCGTTTTGGTGCCGGTCAGGTTGCCATGCCCGGTGGCTGCAACCTGGGCCCGCGCCCGATTGACCAGCACCTGAAAGCCTTTACCGCCATGGGTGCCGATGACTCCGTTGAATACGGCATGATCCGCGTGCGCGCAGAGCACCTGACCGGGAGCCATATCTTCTTTGATACGGTTTCTGTCGGCGCTACCATGAACGCCATGCTGGCCGCTGTGAAGGCGGAGGGCCTGACCATTCTGGAAAACGTTGCCCGCGAGCCGCATGTTGTGGACCTTGCCAACTGCCTGAACATGATGGGTGCCGATGTGCACGGTGCTGGTACGGATGTTATCAAGATCCGCGGCGTCAAGCAGCTGCATGGCTGCTCTTATTCCATCATCCCGGACCAGATCGAAGCGGGGAGCTATATGGTTGGCGCAGCCATTACCGGCGGCGATGTGACCCTGCACAATGTGATTCCCAAACATATGGAACCCATTACCGCAAAGCTCCGTGCCGCTGGCTGCGAAGTGACCGAATACGATGACGCCATGCGCATTGTGCGCCATGGTGCCATCCATCCGGTCAAAATCAAGACCATGCCGCACCCCGGCTTCCCGACGGATATGCAGCCGTTGATGACGGTACTGCTGACACTGGCCGATGGTACTTCCATTGTAACGGAAGGCATCTGGGAAAACCGCTTCCGCTATGTGGACGAGCTGATCCGCATGGGTGCCAACATCCAGGTCGATGGCCAGGTCGCCGTTATTGAGGGCGTGAAAAAGCTGTATCCCGCTCCGCTGCGCGCGCTGGATTTGCGTGCCGGTGCCGCAATGGTTATGGCTGCCCTTGCCGCGGATGGTGTCAGCGAAATTGACGAGACCGCACACATCGAGCGCGGTTACGAAAACATTGTGGAAAAGCTGCAGGCACTTGGCGCGGATATCCGCCGTGTGGAAGCCCCTGTACGCATGACTCGCGCAATGTAATACTGGCTTTTACGGGCCGCAGCAATGCGGCCTGTTTTTTATGGCCGTTGGCAAAAGCGTTTCATCAAAGGCTGTATTTTGCATTGATGCGCCCGTGCAGCCGCAATTCAAAAGGATATCATTCTTTATGGCATTATTTACCACACTGTATTCCGGTTCCTCCGGCAACTGCGCCCTGATTTTGCACGAGGGGAAGTACCTGCTGATCGATATGGGCAAAAGCTGCCGTACAACCTTGAATGCGCTCCGCAGCCTGGGGCTTGCCGTATCCGACTGTGAGGGTATTCTCATTACGCACGAGCACTCGGACCATGTCAGCGGGCTGGATACTTTTTTCAAGCATTATTCGGTGCCGGTTTATGGCTGTGCCGACACATTGGATACGCTTTATTCCCGCGGAACCATCCCGCCCGCACTGGACGCGATTGCCATGGATGGCCGCACTGAGGATATTGGTGCATTTCGTGTTTCCAGCTTTCCCACCAGCCACGATGTACCGTGCTGCGGCTACCGCGTCACAGCGCCGGACGGCCATGTTATGGCACTTGCCACGGACCTTGGCGTGCTGACCCCTGTTGTACAGGAAAACCTTGCCGGCTGCGACCTGGTTGCGCTAGAAGCCAACTATGACTCGTTCAGCCTGCACGGCGGGCCGTATCCCTACTATCTCAAAGTGCGTATTGCCAGCGACCGCGGCCACCTGGACAACCGCGCCTGTGCGGCCGAGCTGCTGGACCTGATTCAAGATGGCTGCAAAAAGTTTGCGCTGTGCCATCTCAGCCAGACCAACAATTCGCCGGAGCTGGCACTGACCACAGTATATAACGTTTTGCTCGCCGCTGGCATCCAGCCGGGGCGGGATGTATTGATTCAGGCGCAGTCCCGTAACGAAGTAAGCCCCTACATAGAGTTCTGAGGTATCCCATGCAGAATATTGATTTGATTTGTGTTGGAAAGCTGAACGCCCCTTATTTTGCGGCGGGCGTTGCCGAATATCAAAAGCGTCTTGGCGCTTTCTGCAATTTTCGCATCATTGAGCTGCCGGAAGCCGCGATTGCGGATAAAAACGCCAGTGACGCCCAAATCAGCAAAGCGCTGGATAAAGAGGCATCCGCCATTCTTTCCAGCCTGCGCAAAGGGGAATATCTCGCCGCGCTCTGCGTGGAAGGCAAACAGTTTTCCAGCGAAGAGCTGGCAAAGCTGATTGCAGACCGCGCCAACAGCGGGGCGGGGGACATTGCATTTGTGATTGGCTCTTCCCACGGGTTGGCGGATTCTGTAAAGAAAGCCTCCAACGTAAAGCTGTCCATGGGGCGCATTACCATGCCCCACCAGTTGGCCCGCCTTGTGCTGACGGAACAGATTTACCGCGCCTGTACCATCAATAATGGCATGAAATATCATAAATAATGCAAAAGTCATGACCCCCGGCCAAGCCGGGGGCTTGAGAAAGCCCTAGAAGGGCACATTACAGACAACGCCCCTCAAGGGGCCTCGAACGGTTCGGCCAACTGCATTGCCGACTCGTGGCAGGCCCCTTAAGTAATCACTGATTAAATTTTCCCAGAATGCCGTGCATGGTGTACAATAGGAACG
>CAVFVI010000001.1:0-219680 GCA_963626055.1 Acutalibacteraceae bacterium | reverse complement strand
CTCTCCCCAGCAGAGCTGGGGGTTGTCATTTTGCTAAAGCTGCCCAAAACAAAAAAGCCGCCTGCACAAAAGGCAGGCGGCTTTCCTGGAGATATCGTTTGTATACATCGCTATTTGATTTTATCATTTTATCTCAATGATATAGTTCCAAATTTTACCACTTCAAAAGCAAACAAAAAAGAGCACCTTAAGAGGTAAACTCTCAAAGTGCTCTTTCAGAAAGCAATCAGCTAATTAGCCCTTAACAGCAGCGGCAACTTCAGCAGCGAAGTCGTCAACGCGCTTTTCCAGGCCTTCGCCCTTAACGAAATGGGTGTACTCGACGATCTTGATATCGCCGCCCAGCTTCTTGGCGGTAGCGTTCACATAGGCGTTCACGTCCATGTTGCCATCCTTGATGAAGGCCTGATCGACCAGGCAGTTCTCCTTGTAGAACTTGCCCAGACGGCCGGTAGCCATCTTCTCTTTGATAGCGTCGGGCTTGCTGGCGGCCTTCGGATCGTTAGCCATCTGAGCGATGATGATCTTCTTCTCGTTCTCGATAGCCTCAGCAGGCACAGCCTCGCGGTTCAGGTAGCTCGGATTTGCAGCAGCGATCTGCATTGCAATGTCCTTGCCGAACTCAACGAACTCCGGCTTAGCAGCAACTTCATCGGTGGTATCGAACTTAACGATAACGCCGTGGGTGCCGCCGCCGTGAACGTAAGCGGAGCAATGGCCCTCATAGAAAGCAAAACGGCGAACCTTGATGTTCTCCTTGATGACCAGGATCAAAGCCTTCAGGGCTTCGTCAACAGTGCCTTCGCCCATCTTGCAGCCCATCAGAGCCTCAACGTCAGCGGGCTTCTGCTCAGCAACAACATTGGCCAGATCTTTGGTGAACTCAACGAACTTTTCGTTCTTGGCAACAAAGTCGGTCTCAGCGTTGACTTCAACAACAACAGCACCGTTAGCGGTGGCAACAGCGTAAACCATGCCTTCAGCAGCGATACGGCCAGCCTTCTTAGCGGCGGTAGCCAGACCCTCTTCACGCAGGATCTCGATAGCCTTGTTGATGTCGCCATCAGCCTTGACAAGAGCCTTCTTGCATTCCATCATGCCGCAGTCAGTCTGGCGGCGCAGTTCCATAACGTCCTTTGCAGAAACAGCCATGTTCATTCGTCCTTTCTGAATTTAGGTGTACAAACAGTTTCGGGCGGGATCGGGCTTATTCAGCCTTGGCGGCCTCTTCGGCAGCGGGAGCATCCTGCTTACCCTGCTTGCCTTCCAGCACAGCATCAGCCATAGCGCCGGAGATCAGCTTGACAGCGCGGATAGCGTCGTCGTTGCCGGGGATGACGTAATCGATCTCATCGGGATCGCAGTTGGTATCAACGATAGCAACAATGGGGATGTTCAGCTTGCGGGCTTCGGAAACAGCGATGCGCTCCTTGTGCGGGTCAACAATGAACATAGCCTTCGGCAGGGTCTTCATGTTCTTAACGCCGCCCAGGTACTTGTCCAGCTTAGCCATCTCCAGCTCCAGCTTAACAACTTCCTTCTTCGGCAGCAGGTCGAAAGTGCCGTCTTCCTGCATAGTCTTCAGCTGCTCCATGCGGTCGATGCGCTTACGGATGGTGCGGAAGTTGGTCATCATGCCGCCCAGCCAGCGAGCGTTGACATAGTGCATGCCGCAGCGGGTAGCCTCGTCACGGATGGACTCCTGAGCCTGCTTTTTGGTGCCGACAAACAGGATCTCGCCGCCGTCAGCAGCAACATCGCGGACAAAGTTGTAAGCCTCATCGAGTTTCTTCACGGTCTTCTGCAGGTCAATGATGTAGATACCGTTGCGCTCGGTGAAGATGTACTTTGCCATCTTGGGGTTCCAGCGGCGGGTCTGATGACCGAAATGCACGCCGGCTTCGAGAAGCTGTTTCATAGATACGACTGCCATAGTTAATTTCCTCCAAAATTTAGTTTTTTACCCTCCGCATCGCGTACTTGTTTTCTAACCTTTTTACGTGTTACGGCAAAAAAGGCACAAAAAAACAACGCAATGCGTGTGTATTGCTATAGTATAGTAGCACAAGGTGCAGCAAAATGCAAGAACTTTTTTTCGTTATGCGAAAATTCTTGCCTGCACGGCGCAAAATATGTACCCATGCACAAAAAATGCGGCCCATATGCCGGGCCGCACGGATTTACTGCATCAGATGGAAATGGCCTGTGCCACTTCGATCTCCATCGGGTCAAGGTACTTGTGCATCGACAGTGCTACGTTGACGTCATAGTCCACGATCTTGCCGCCGGACAGAGCAACCACACGGTTATAAATGCCCTTATCCAGCAGATCCACTGCATGGTAGCCCATCAGGGAGGCATTCACACGGTCACGCACCGTGGGCGAACCGCCGCGCTGGATGTGGCCCAGAACGGTTGCACGGGAATCAACACCCGTTGCAGCCTGGATCTGGTTGGCCAGGGTCTGGGCATCGGTAACGCCTTCGGACACAATGATGATGAAGTGTTTTTTGCCGGTGACCTGGGTCTGGCGCATGCGCTGGAGGATATCCCTCTCAAAGTCGAACGGACGCTCCGGCAGCAGCACTGCCAAAGCACCGGTAGCAATGCCGACGTTCAGGGCAATATAGCCTGCATGGTGGCCCATAACCTCAACAACACTACAGCGGTCATGGCTCTGGGTGGTATCACGCAGTTTATCAATGGCTTCTACCGCGGTATTCATGGCCGTATCATAGCCGATGGTATACTCGCTGCAGGCAATATCGTTATCAATGGTGCCGGGGATGCCAACACAGGGAATGCCCTGGTTCGCCAATGCGCGGGCACCCATGAAAGAACCATCACCGCCAATGACCACGAGGGCATCAATGCCAAGCTCCTTGCAGCGTGCAAGGCCTTTGGCCTGGCCTTCCTTGGTTTTGAACTCCAGGCAGCGGGCAGTATACAGAATCGTACCGCCGCGGTGGATGATCTCCGACACGCTGCGGACGTTCATCTCGTAGCATTCGCCGTTGATCAGGCCGTTATAACCGCGCTGAATGCCCATCATGCGGTAGCCCTTGGAGATGCCTGCGCGGACAATGGCGCGTACCGCTGCATTCATGCCGGGGGCGTCGCCGCCGCTGGTCAGTACACCGATGGTTTTGATTTCCTTAGCCATAAAAATGTCCTCCTGTTATAGTTGAGCCGCGCAGGGGCGGCCCAATGAAGAAAACGCAAAACTGGTTTTCCCCGGCAGGCATTTTCCGGCGCACCGCCGGGCAACCTGCCTATTTTTTAACATACTCCCCTGTCTGCTATTATACCATACCGACGGCCCATTTTTATGGATAAAACGCGCAAAGTGCATGGATTTATTTTGCCGCTTGTGCCGTTGTGAATTTTACATGGTCAGCACCCAGGATGCGTTCCAGCTCCTGGCGCAGCAGTGGGTGGTCCATCGCCCACATGCTTTGCGGCGCGCGCACCCGCTGGCCGGAATCTTCAAATTTGAAGTAGACCGGCGTGGGGCCGTCAAAAATATTTTGCAGCAGGTTTTCCACCTTGTGCATCTGGGCGCACTCCCGCGATGGTACCAGCAGCCAGATGCTTTGGGCAGCCGTATTCCCCGCTGCCGCGCTGATGCGCTGGGAGCGGTTTTGGCCAAAGCTTTGGGATGGATCATAACCATCGATCGGCAGCACGCTTTCCACGATCAGGCGGGTGCCTTCATCCTCTTTGACGGAAGCACGGCCGGTGGTGACAACAACGGCGTTATCTTGCAAATACGCTCGGCAGTTGGCCAGCACCCGCGGGAACACCAGCAGTTCCATGGTTCCAGTCAGGTCCTCGATGGTGGTAAAGGCCATCAACGTATTGGACTTTGTGGTCATGATCTTGTTTTTGACCACGGTGCACACCAGGGTAACCGTCTGGTTATCAAAATCTTTGGCGTTCTCACCCTGCAGCTGGGCGATGGTGCAGGTGGAGATTTTTTCGATCTTTTCCCGGTAAGCATCCAGCGGATGACCGGACAGGTACAGGCCGGAGACCTCTTTCTCCATCTTCAGCAGCTCGCCGGAATCATACTCGCGCAGGTTGGGCACCTGGTAATCATCGTTCTGGGGTTCTTCCGTGGCACCGGCCATGGCGCTGAATAAATCCAGCTGGCCATCCAGATTCTGGCGGGCATCGTTTTCCACAATGCGCAGTACCGTTTCCACGCTTTCCATCATGCCGTGGCGGCTGGGTTCCAGGGTATCAAAGGCGCCGGCCTTGATGAGATTTTCCAGTGCGCGGCGGTTGAGCATATTGCTGCGCATCCGCTTGCAGAAATCGTACAGGCTGCGGAAGGGGCGGCTTTCGCGCTCTTTGATGACCGCTTCGATCAAATCACGGCCAACACTTTTGACGGCGTTCAGGCCAAAGCGGATGCTCTGCCCGTCCACCGTAAAGCCGCCGCGGGACACATTGATATCCGGCGGCAAAACCTTGATTCCAAGGCGCTGGCATTCGGACGAATACTCAATCACTTTGGCGGTGTTATCCAGCACGCTGGTCAGCAGAGCTGCCATGAACTCGCGCGGATAATGGCACTTAAGATAGGCCGTCTGGAATGCCACATAGGCATAGCAGGCCGCATGGGATTTGTTGAACGCATAGGAAGCAAAGCTGACCATATCATCATAGATCTCATTGGCTACGGCTTCCGGGATACCGTTCTTCACACACCCGGCGCACTCTTTGCCCGGCTCGGTACAGCCGTGCACAAAGTGTTCGCGTTCGGCTTCCATAACTTTATGTTTCTTTTTGCTCATGGCACGGCGCACGTTATCGGCCTGGCCAAAGCTGAAGCCTGCCAGCTCGCGGCAGATCTGCATAACCTGTTCCTGATAGACAATACAGCCGTTGGTAACATCCAGGATATGGGCCAGCTGGGGTGTTTTATAGGTGACTTTATCCGGCTCCCTGCGGTTGCGCAGATAGGTAGGGATGGAATCCATGGGACCGGGGCGGTACAGCGAGATGAGGGCGATGACGTCTTCAAGGCTGCGGGGGTGCATGCTGACCAGCACCTGAGTCATACCGGTAGATTCAAGCTGGAAGATGCCCTCGGTTTCGCCCCGCTCCAGCATGGCATAGGTAGCGGCGTCGTCATAATCCAGGTTGGTAATGCGGAAATCCGGGTCATGCAGGCGCACGGCGGTTTCGGTATCATGGATGACGGTCAGGGTGCGCAGCCCCAGAAAGTCCATCTTGAGCAGGCCAAGGCGCTCAATTTCCACCATGTTGAACTGGGTAACCGGCAGGCCATCGTTGGTGGAAAGCGGCACATACTCGGTAGCCGGCTCACGGGTGATCACAACGCCCGCCGCATGGGTGGAAGCGTGACGCGGCATGCCCTCCACTTTCAGCGACGTATCGATCAGTTCATGCACCTGGGGTTCGCTGTCGTACATGGCTTTCAGGTCCGGCGAAACCTCCAGCGCATGGTTCAGCGTCATTTTCAGTTCCGTGGGGATCAGCTTGGCGACCTTATCCACATCCTGGTACGGCATGCCCATCACGCGGCCGACATCGCGCACGGCGGCGCGCGCGGCCATGGTACCAAAGGTCACGATCTGCGCCACATGGTCGCGGCCATACTTGCGGTTGACGTAATCAATCACTTCCTGGCGGCGCTCATAACAAAAGTCAACGTCAAAGTCCGGCATGGAGACACGTTCCGGGTTCAGGAAGCGTTCAAAAATCAGGCTGTAGCGGATGGGGTCAATGTCCGTAATGCCGACGCAATAGGCCGCCAGACTGCCCGCACCGGAGCCACGGCCGGGGCCGACCGGGATATCACGGCTTTTGGCGTAATTGATAAAGTCATACACGATGAGGTAATAGTTGGTGTACCCCATCTTTTTGACCACGCCGATCTCATATTCCAGGCGTTCACGCAGGGCGTCCGTCACTTTGCCGGGATAGCGGCGTTCCAGGCCCTCATAGCAGAGTTTTTCAAAGTATTCCTGGTTTTCCATGCCATCCGGGGCTTTGAAATACGGGAGCTTGGTATCGCCAAACACAAAGTCAAAGTTGCACTGTTCTGCAATTTTGTTGGTGTTCTCGCAGGCTTCCGGCACCATGGAGAACAGGTCATACATTTCATCGGTGCTTTTTACATAGAATTCCTCGGTCTGGAACTCCATGCGGTCCACATCGTTGACGGTTTTGCCTGTCTGGATACACAGCAGGATGCTCTGCATCTTGGCATCCTCGCGGGTGATATAGTGGGAGTCATTGGTGGCAACCATGGGAATGCCTGTTTCCCGCGAAAGGCGGATAAGCTGCGGCAGAACGGTGGTGTCTTCTTCCAGGCCGTGGTCCTGCAGCTCAATATAATAGTTGCCCTGGCCGAACAGGTCATTATAATAAAGGGCAATCTGCTTGGCACGCTCATAGTCCCCTGCCAGAATCGCCTGCGGAACCTCACCGGCCAGGCAGGCAGAAAGGCAGATCAGGCCTTCGTGGTACTGCTCCAGCAGGTCATGGTCAATGCGCGGCTTGGAATAAAAGCCCTCCAGGAAACCGGCGGATACCATTTTGATCAGGTTTTTATACCCGGTTTCATTTTTGCAGAGCAGGATCAGGTGGTTATTGCCGTCAATGCGGTTGACCTTATCAAAGCGGGTGCGGGTGGCAACATACACTTCGCAGCCAATGATTGGCTTAATGCCTGCGGCTTTGGCTGCATCATAAAAGGCAACACAGCCATACATAACGCCGTGGTCGGTAATGGCAACGGCGGTCTGGCCCAGCTGCTTGATATGGTCAAACAGGCGGTCGATGCGGCAGGCGCCATCCAGCAGGCTGTACTCGGTATGCAGGTGCAGGTGGGTGAACTGTCTTTGCGGTTGTTGTGGCGTGGTTTCTGGCATAATGTATCCTTTGCTGCTGTGGTAAAATGCGGAAAAGCCGCAGCGGTTATGCAGCGGCTTTGCGTGGTTTATTGCGTGGATTGCGGGGTGTTCTCCCCTGCCGGTTCCGGTTCTTTAGGATTCTCCTGCTCTTCCGGCTGCGCCGATGCGGCGGCATTCAGGCGGGCGGCAGCTTCCTGGATGCGCTTGAACCGGTGGGAAAGCCCCGCTTTGCTGACGGGCGGGTCAAACTTTTCGGCCAGTTTGGCAAGCGGCATTTCGGGGTACTGCATCCGCAGGCGGGCGGCCTGCTGCAAGGGTTTGGGCAGAGTTTCCAGCGCACCGGCTTCTTCCAGTGCCTCAATCGCAAGGCGCACCTGCACAGCTGCCTGTACGGTTTTGCCCATGTTGGCGGTTTCGCAGTTGGAAAGGCGGTTGGTCTTATTGCGCATATCGTTATACATGCGCTGTTCCATAATGCGCATGGCGGCGTTGCCCGCGCCCATAAAGGTCAGTAGATCTTCCAGATGGTCACTGGATTTGACATATACCGTGTTGGCCCCCTTGCGCACCGCACGGTGGGGGTTGAACTCATACTGGGCCAGGATGCCCTCCAGCTGCTGCGAAAGCGAGTGCCGGGGGGAAAGGAACTCGATGTTATATTCCTTTTCCGGGTCGGTTGCCGTGCCGCAGCATAGAAACGCAGTGGAGATGAAAAACGACCCGCATTTCTGGCATTTGAAGCAGTCCGGCCGGATGCGCAGGGTGGTTTCGCGGCCGGTGTGGCCGAACAGGTTCAGCATTTTTTGTACCTGTTCGGGGTCTTTTACGCTGAACTCATAAATCAGGCCGGTGCCGCGCTCCTTGGAAATTACGGTACCGGTAATGCCGCAGCGGGCATACAGCTTTTGTGCCAGCTGGGCAATGCCCTCATTTTCGGTCTGCAAAACCACACCGCGGTCATCAAAATACTTGCCAAAGCAGGCAACCGCATAAGCTGCTGCGGTAACACAGCAGCTGCGCACGATTTTACGGTGCAGTATCTCGTTTTTAACGTCTTGGGAAAAACTCACGTTTGGTGTTCACACTCTCTTTATCGGGAGATTTGGGGTATATCAGGCCGTGCGGCGGGCATCGCGATGCTGCACGCTGGGCTGGTAGCCAAGTTTGGTGCAGTACTCCCCAATTTTGCGGGCAAAGGTAATGGAGCGGTGCTTGCCGCCGGTGCAGCCAATGGCGATCATCAGCTGGCTTTTGCCCTCCTTGACGTACAGCGGCAGCGCATATTCCAGGAAGCTCTCAATCCGGCGCAGCAGCTCCTGCGATTCAGGGAACTTCATCACATAGTCCACCACTTCCTGGTCCAGGCCGGTCTTTTCTTTCAGCTCCGGCACATAGAACGGGTTGGGCAGGCAGCGCACATCAAACACGATGTCCGCTTCCTGCGGAAGGCCGTATTTGAAGCCAAAGGAAACCACGTTGATGGACATGGCACACTGGCCTTTTTGCAAAAACAGGCTGGAAACACGTTCCCGGTTCTGCGCGGTAGAAAGCAAAGAGGTATCGATCACATATTTGGCGCGTTCCCGCAGGGGCTGCAGGATCTGCCGTTCTTTGGTGATTGCCTCGCTGACCGGGATGCCCTCGCTGATGGTCATGGGGTGCACACGGCGGGTCTCTTTATAGCGGCGGCGGATGGCGGCATCGCTGGCATCCAGGAACAGGATGTCATAGGGCATTTTCTTTTCGTCCAGCGCTTCCAGTGCCTCATTGGTCTCCTGAACAGAATGCAGGCCGCGGATGTCCATCACGACCGCAACGCGGCTGAGCTGGTTTTCGCCCTGCTGGGCAAAGTCCAGGATACGGGGCAAAAGGCCCGCCGGGATATTATCAATGCAGAAAAATCCGATATCTTCCAGCGCGTTGACCGCCATGGACTTGCCCGCGCCGGAAAGGCCGGTTACGATCAAAAAGTTCATCCTGTTGTTCCTCTCTCATTCAACGGAGCCGCATATCGCTGCCCCTGGCCCGGCAGATGCCTGCTGTACGGCTTATTCCACCACGCGGATTTCCCGTTCCAGGGTGCAGCCGGTTTTATCAAACACGATCTGCCGCACCTGCTCGGTCAAACTGACAACATCCGCGCAGGTAGCGCCGCCCAGGTTGATGACAAAGCCGCAGTGCTTTTCACTGATGGCCGCCCCGCCCACGCGGAAACCGCGCAGGCCGCAGTCCTCGATCAATTTGCCGGCAAACTGGCCTACAGGGCGCTTGAAGGTACTGCCGGCAGACGGGTATTCCAGCGGCTGCTTTTCTTTGCGGCGGCGCATATATTCCTGCATGGCGGTACGGATCTCCTGTGCATCGCCGGGGTGCAGGGTAAATTCTGCTTCCAGGATGCACCAGGGGCGCTGCTCAAAAATGCTGGTGCGGTAGCCCAGCTGCAGTTCCTGCGCAGGCAGGGTTTTTACATGCAGGTTTTCATCCAGGAAAGTCACGGCAGTCAGCACGTCTTTCACTTCCCCGCCGTAAGCGCCTGCGTTCATATACACCGCGCCGCCCACCGTGCCGGGGATGCCGAAGGCAAATTCCAGCCCGGCCAGGCCTTCCTGCTGGGCAGTGTTGCAAAGGGCGGAAAGCATCATGCCCGCCGGGGCCAGCACCCTGGTGCTGCCATCCGGCTGGGCCTGCATAGAAAAGCGGGAGTTGAGCCCCGTCAGGCAGATGACCGCCCCTCCGAACCCGGCATCCGAAAACAGCGTGTTGGAGCCGTTGCCCAGCAGATAGGTGCGGACCTGATATTGGCGGCACAGTTCCAGAATACGGGTCAGCTGCGTTACCGTGGCGGGCACACAGAAAAAGTCTGCATTGCCGCCAATACGGAACGTTGTGTGCCGCCCCAGGGATTCATCAAGGCTGACAGGCAGGTTTTCTGCCTGCAAAGCTGCAAGAAATTGCTCGTTCATAAGCAAACCTCACAAACGGCTCAGATAGAATTTGCCAGGGCTGCCGCGCCGATCACACCGGCATCATTGGTCAGCACACAGGCACGGATGGCGGGCATTTTGCCGGTGGTGATATTTTTGGTTTCTTCTTCCACATACTTGCGGATGGGGGCCAGCAGGGTTTCGCCCTGGTTGGAAACACCGCCGCCAATGCAGATAGCTTCCGGCTGGAAGGTGTTCACAACATTGGAAACACCGCAGGCAACATATTCGATCCAGTTATCCACAACGGCCTTGGCGGTTGCATCCCCGGCTTCCATAGCGTCAAAGGGGATCTTGGCATTCACATGGTCAATATCCCCCGCCAGCTTCCACATCATGCTTTCGGGGTGCTGGGTCATGGCTTCGCGGGCATCCTCCGACAGAGCGCGGGAGGAAGCATAGCGTTCCCAGCAGCCATAACGGCCGCAGTTGCACTTGCGCCCGCCCTTTACAATCACGGTATGGCCCATCTCGCCCGCGGCAAAGTTGAACCCGCGCAGGATCTTGCCGCCCAGGATGATGCCGCTGCCGATGCCGGTGCCCAGCGTGATAACGACGGCATCCTTGTAGCCCTTTGCGCCGCCTGCGATGTATTCACCAAATGCTGCGGCGTTGGCATCGTTTTCTACATAGACCTTGCAGCCGAGCAGAGCTTCCAGATCAGAACCCAGGTTCCAGTCATAGTAGCCAAAGTTGGTATTATAGCCCACAAAGCCGGTGGTAAAATTTACACTGCCGGGGGTGCCGATGCCCACATAGCTGACATCCGCAAAATCGATCTTGCAGTCTTTGGCAACAGCACGGCACAAATCTGCCAGTGCCTGCTCCAGGTCCTGCGCCGGGCGCGGCAGGCGGGTAGGGCGGGTAATTTTGCCCACAATGTTGTAAGCTTCGTCAACAAGGCCTGCCGTCATGGTAGTGCCGCCAAGATCGATACCAATGGTGTATTTCATAAGATTTCTCCTCCTATACGTTCTGCACAGATGCGGCCGTGCAGTTTTAGCTCATTTACAAGGTTCTGCCGCGTGGCGTTTACCACAAGTTCCTGCGGGAACTGCATTTCTTCCAGCAGTGCCAACAGCGGGGGCATGTTGCCCTGCAGCTGGGTGGTGCTGTGGGCGTCAGTATCCAATGCGATACGGCAGCCGTTTTTCAGGCAGGCGGCCAGCAGCAGCTTCATGTTGGGGGTGCCGTCCCGCCGCACGTTGACGGAATTGCCGTTGAGTTCCACAACCTTATGGTTTTTGGCGAATGCTTTGGTCACAAGGTCATAGTCATAGCGGTAATTCTGCTGTTCGGAATGGCCGATGCAATCCACATAGGGGTTTTCGGCCACAGCCAGCCACAAACGGGTGGCTTCTTTTTCGGTCAGCAGACCGGGGATGCAGGGGCTGTGGATGGACGCCACGACCCAATCCAAGCCCCGCAGGCGGCTTTGGGGAAAATCCAGCCCGCCGTTTGTGTCCATCACATTGGCCTCCGCGCCGTACAGCATCGCAACACCGTGCAGTACCGGCGGCAGAGCCGTTGGGTTGGCAAAATGCCACATGTGCGGGGCATCCGGCATAGCCGGGCCGTGGTCGGTAATGGCCAGCGCTGCATAGCCGAGGGCAGCGGCTTTGGCAGCCATTTCATCTAAGGTATTAAACGCATGGGTAGCGCTTAACGTGTGGGTGTGAAGATCCGCAATGATCTGCATACAGATGGTACTTCCGTTTCTAGTGATAAAAATGATAATGTGCAGCCAAGCTCAGAACCCGCTCACATCGTTCTGCAAGCCAAGGCGGTTGAGCAGTTCCTGCGCTGCGTTATAGCCCATCTCTTTCTGGCGGTTGTTGATGGCTGCGGTTTCCAGAATAACGGCCAGGTTACGGCCGGGCATAACGGGGATCAGCATGCTGGGCACCTTAACGCCAAGGATATCATAGGTGTTGCTTTCCAGACCGGTGCGGTCATAGTTTTTGGTGCGGTCCCAGGCTTCCAGCTCAATGACCATTTCCACCTCAACGCTGTTTTTAACAGCGCCGATACCAAACAGGCGCGCCACGTTGATGATGCCGATGCCGCGCAGCTCAATAAAGTGGCGGATGTTTTCCGGCGCCATGCCCATGATCTTGCTGCTGGAAACTTTACGCAGTTCCACAGCATCGTCCGCAATCAGGCGGTGGCCGCGCTTGACCAGCTCAATGGCGGTTTCACTTTTGCCAACGCCGCTGTCGCCCAGGATCAGGATACCTTCGCCGTATACTTCCACCAGCACGCCGTGGCGGGTAATGCGGGGGGCAAGTTCGGTGCTCAGGGACTGGATCAGGGAGCTCATGAGCGGCGAGGTCATTTCGGCAGACTGCAGCAGGGGTACGCCGTACTTTTGGGCAAACTCCATCATTTCCGGCAGCGGCTCAAACCCGCGGGTCAGGATGACCGCCGGCGGCTGAAAAGAGAAAAGCTTTTCCAGATGGGTGCGGCGGATCTCGGGGTCCAGCTCATTCAGGTAAGAAAGCTCGGTCAGGCCGATGATCTGGATCCGGGTACGGTCAAAATACTGATAGTAACCGGCCAGCATGATGCCGGGGCGGTAAACCTCGGCGGTATACACCTTGAACTGGTCAAGGTCCTTGGGGGTGTAGGCAACGGTCAGATGGGATTCGCGCGCAAGCTTGTCAAGGCTGACGAAAAACTGCTCCACGGAAAATGCGCCCCTTTCCAATTTTAGTCATGGTATATAGTTTTAGGTTTGCGGTCAAATGGTTTTGTTAGTATTATAACGTACAGGATTTTTTTTGTACAGTCATAGCCGAAATAATTTTGATTCTTTCCGGTTCTGCGGGGCTGGATTGTTCCCTTTCGTTATGCAGACCTTGTTTTTTGCGCACATTTTACAGCGCTTAACCCTGTGCTTTAGCCTGTATAGAAAAAATGCCCGCGGCAAAGCAGGCATTTTCATCTTGATGCAAATTATGGGGCACCTTTATTCCGGCATTGCGGCCAGCTTTGCCGCGCTGCTGCGCACCCAGGCATCCAGCCGGAAGAGCACCGCCGAAGCCCCGGCAACCGCCAGCAGGTACACGCCGAACAGCAAGGCGGTATCCCGCCGGGTCAGAGCCAGCAAATCAAAGTGTTCCACCAGGCGCAGGATAATAACATGATGGGTCAAAAATACAGCGTAAGAATATTTGCTGAGCAGGGCGCACACATTTTGCAGCGGTACCCAGTGGATGCAGCCGCCCAATTCTGCCAGCAGAATGAACACTGCGCCACTAAAGAGAGCACAGGCCACCTTGCCGTCCGCCGCAGCGGGGGTAAACAGCAGTACCGCACACCCAGCCAGCACGCCAAGGCGAACCGGGCGCTGCCAGTGCACAAACGCCATGCCGACCAGGAATTCCGGAATATGGATCGCCACCAGGCGGGCGTCCCACCCCATATAGTGTACCGGCAGGCTGGCCGCCAGCACCACGGCCCAGGTCAGCAGCGGCTGTTTGCGCAGGCCCCAGCGCAGCAACGGAAACAGCAGGTACAGGAACAGAATGCTACCCAGGAACCATTCGCCCACACAGGCAAAGTCCATCGTGACCCAGCCTGCGGCCTGGGCAAAGTTATCCAGCCCCAGCACCGTCAGCAGAATGCTGGGCGTTTTGGCCGCGGCATAATACCCCGGCTTTGTGACAAAGCGGATGGAAAAGAAGATGCACCACGCCAGCCAGAACATGGGGTATACCGCCTTGGCGCGCTTTTGGTAAAAGCGCGGCAGGTTGAGCGGCTCTTTGCCCTGGCCGGGGCTGGTATACTGCAGCGCCGCGCCGGAAACCATAAAGAACAGCGAGGAGCCAAAATCCCCTAGGTAGATGCCAAAAGGCAGCACGCTGCCGAACAGTTTGGACGGCAGCGTAAAATAACCGGTGACGGCGGCGTTGAAATGAATGACCAGGATGCACACCAGCGCCACGGCGCGGATAAGGTCCAGATAAAACAGGTGCTGTTTTTTCATCGGGCACTCTCCTTTCATTTGCGCAGGGCATTTTTGACGGCGCGGCCCATCAGGCGGAACGCCGGGCCAATGCCGCGCTGGGCGGCAAGGGCGGCATCCAGTACATCGGCACGGGCCGCACACTGGGCGGCGGTTTCAAATGTGGCGCTGGCATAGCCGTTATACTGGGCCAGCAGCGGAACCAGCCAGAAATCCAACTCCGTTTGCAGCGGCGGAAGCCCCTGCGGGAATGCCGCCCCCCGCACCAGCACGCAGCCGCCATTGGGCAGCGGCGGCGGGGTTTCATCCAGTGGGACCGCGCAATTCAGTGCAGACAGTTTTGCCTGTACGGCAGGTTTCTGCTGCTGCCAGCGCTGGGCTTTTTCGGCGGCGCAGCCCGCATACAGCGGCAGAGCCGGGCCAAGTATGCCAACCAACGGATGAACCCCAAACAGTTCTGCCGCCTGGGCCAGCTGCTGGCCGGTGGGTATAGACTGGGCATCATAATACCCCTCCACCCCATCAGCCAGATGCGGCAGCGGCAGGCAGTAGATGGCCTCCTGCTGCAAGGTACAGCCTTTGGCCAAAGCATCGGCATCCAGCAGGATGGGGGTACGCTCCCCTGCCGTTTGCGGCAGGATATAATGCCAGTGCAGGTTTTGCGCCATGGCGGCCAGCAGCTGCACCGGCAGCAATGCGCGCAGCAGGTCATCCACCGGGTAATCGGTCTCGGATTTCAGGTAGTCATAGAGTTCTGCGGCGGCTTGGCCGTCTGTGCGGCGCAGTTCATCCGCATAGGGGGTAAAAAAGCTGCGGCGCTTGAAAAACGGGCAGCCGCGGTCCGCCAGCAGCAGTTCGGGGCAGGCCATGATAGGGTTGACGAAAAGGCTTGCCAGGTCTTTGGTATCTACAAAGGTATCCCACCGGTAGCCAAGGGCAGCAAAATGGGCTGTGAACCGCGTTTCGTGCAGGCGGACGGAATCTTCATAGCTGGTGGGCAGGTTGGCTGCCTGCCAGTAAGCAAAAAAGTCTGCCATCATGCGGGAGCGCACCACAACAAAGTGGGACTGGATGTGTTCCGGTACCACAGCTTTTGCCCCGCCAAAGCGGCGGCTGCGCATAGCATAGTGGCGGGTCAGCCCCCAAAAGTCCAGTTCCGGGCGCTGGTCCATGGCGGCAAGCATCGCAGCCACATCTCCCACCGGGCCGGCAAGGGTATAGTTCATCAGCACAACTTCATCGTACTGCGCCAGTTTATCCAGACCGGTCTGCAAAACAGCATCCCGGTAGGCCCCCACATCAAAGCCGGTGTTTTCACGTTCCAGCACGGTATGGCAGCAGCCCTGCGCCCATTGGCGGGATTCCGGCTGCAGCGGGCCGTTATTGACAAAGAACACCTGCCCCACCGCAGCCATTTGCTGTACAGCAAAGCGGCAGGCCGCATCGGCCTGCCCGTTGGGGTGGTAATTGAAATAGACAATCAGCCGTTTTTTCATAGCGGTTGGCTTAATCCTCATAGGTCACGCCATGGGGGCCCAGCACCGTGCGCTTAACGCGCATCATGTTTTCGTAAGCGGACTTCGGCATCCGCTTGCGCAGCCAGTTGCGGGCGCGGCGGCGCTTGGAGTTTTCATACGGGCCATAGTTCCCAAAGCCGAACCAGTGCTTGCGCGCGGCAAAAGCACCGGCGCTGGCAGCAGCACCGCCAAAGGTGGTGCAGTCAAACACGCGGGCCAGCGGGCGGATCAAACCACCTGCATATGCCTGCATGGAATCACAGCGGGCAACGGCATAATCGGCGCTCATGACCTGGGCGGGGTAATACCCGGCTCCCTGCGCCACAAAGGGATAAATGCGCTCAATGGCATGGCTGATGGTGCCATCCTGCGGCAGCGGCTCCGGCGGGAAATCCTCGTGCTTCCAGCCGTGGTCAAACAGCGGGGCCAGGGCCTTTACGCGGAACCAGAACACGCTGCCAAAGGGGGCAATGGGCATTTTTTCGCCGGAAATGGGGCGGTCGATGCCCAGCTTTTTCATCAGGGCCTTGGTGTTATCAAAGTTTGGGCCCCAGCCGTTGGAGCACATGTTCATGAAATACACGCCGTGCGTGGGGAACGGCGGGCAGAGCAGGCCCAGGTAAGGATCTTTTTCAAACTCTGTCAGCACATTCAATACATGGTCTGCGTTTTTGCAGATATTCTCGTTGCAGACATAGCCAAAGCTGGCGCCAACGCTGCCGGGTTTGGTCTGGATGGCCTTTTTATCGTGCATGAAACAGGCGTAATCATACCCCTTAATCTGTGGGGCAAGGTCACACAGGAACGCTGCCACATCGCGGCCGCGGTTTTCGACCACCTTTACGGTAACGGCATGCAGCGGCAGGGTGCGGAATGCCTCTTCGATCTGCTGCTTTTTCTCCGGCGTGTTGGTGGAGATGAACACATCGGTTTCCGGCGGCATGTTGGCGGCAAAGGCGCAGCTTTGGGGCAGCATGTCCATAAAGTACAGGTGCATGCACAGCGCAATGCGGCGGTTTTTTCGCACAGCGGCGGCGCAGGCTTCATCCTGTACCCGCTCCGGGATCAGGCGGGTCAGGCCCAGGTTGCGGGTAAAATCATAGGGGTGCATGGTACGGATCATGTTTTTCCAGATCAGCTCCAGCGGGTAATCCGTATGGTCCCGCAGGTAGGCGTACAGTTCCCGCACCGGCTCCCCGGCGGTATCGTTCAGGTAAGCCTCAAAGTCGTGCATAAAGCTGCGGCGCTTGAACAGCGGGCATTTTTTATCCCGCAGCAGCCGGGTGGGGCAGACAAGCAGCGGGTAATCCGTAAAATCTTTCAGATCGTCCGTATTGACATAAACATCCCACTGGTAGCCTTTATCGGCAAACTGCTTGGTAAACACCGATTCATACCGCTGCACAGAGTCGGTATAGCTTTCGATCATGGGCATGGTATCCCAGTAATTTTGCAGCTCCTTGCTCTGGATAAACTTTTTGCGGTAGACAATAAAGTGGGACTGAATGTGCACCGGCAGGTAGTTATAAAGATGTTTGCCCTTAAAGGGGTTGCCCTCCGCACCGTGGTGGATCGTCAAGCCCCAAAAATCAAGGTTGGTGCGCTCGGCCATGGCGTCAAACATTTCCTTCAAGGGGCGCACGGGGCCCATCAGGGTAGAGTTTGTCATGACCACTTCGTCAAACTCACTCAGGCGCTGCCAGCCGTAATGATCCAGCGCGGTTTTATAAGCCCACACATCCAGGCCCTTGTTTTCGCGCACAATGATCTGATCGGTAAATTCTTCAAATGCCGCGCGGCCCTGCTTGCTCAGCTTGCCGTTGCACACAACGATCAGCTCGGTCAGGTTGCGGGCAAGATCGCGCAGGTAATAGGTGATAAAATCATCCACATCACCGTTTTTTTCGTAAAAGAAAAAAATACCCAGTCGTTTCATTCTGTCACCCTTTCCGGCTATCGTTATGCCAAACCGGCATCTTTTAATATTGCGTTGATCTTGGCGGGGTCGCCCCAAACGCCGGGGCTGTCATACGGGCGGTCCGGGAATGCGCCGTAATCCAGTTTGATCTTATAATTCTTATCCCGCAGGAACTGCTCCACGCGGTCAGCCAGGGTCCGCGGCTGGCCGGTGCAGACATTGATAATGCCGTTGACCTTGTTCTGCACGCTGGCTGCCACGATCATGGTTGCCAGTTCATCCAGATCAATAAAGTCGTACTTGTTCTGCCCACTGGTAAACGGGAAGGTAGTTTTGCCGTCCAGTTCCGCCTGTGCAATTTTGGCAAAGATGGAACTGCCGTGGGCTTCGTCACCCGTAATATAATAGGCACGCAGCCAGTGCAGGTTGCAGCTGCTGCCCTGCAAAGAGAGCATCATGCTCTGGCGCAGGGCATTTTTGGCAATGCCGTATTGGCTCAAGGGGTTGCAGGGGGTGTCATCCTCAATAGCCCCCTCCCAATAGCCGACTTCGTGCATGGTGCCCATCACGGTCAAATCCGAAAGGCCGCCCGCCGCCATATTGTTCAGGAAGGTAACATGGGAGGAAAGATCTTTCATGTGGCTGAACGCATTGTGGCGGAAACCATCGCGCCAGGCCATATGGATGCAGACATCCGGCTTGCCCAGTGCCGCATAAATATTTTTATCCCCGCTGAAAATAGGCACATCGCAAAATTCTGCGCGCTCGTCCACGCCCTTAAAGGCAAAGTCCGATGCGATAACGCGGTAGCCCATATCCAGTGCTTTTTTTACAACATGGCGGCCGATATAACCGGCTGCGCCGGTAACAAGGATGGTTTTCATTGTAACAGTTTCTCCTCCCGGTTTGGCAGGCAGGCATACAGCCCCTGCAGGTGGATACGGAACAAAAACAGTGCGGCCCCCTGTTTTTTATTGTGCCGCAGTGCATACCAAAAGTCAAGCCTGCTGTGGGGGCAGGCAGCCAGCGCACGCTGCAGGCTGCGCCAGGCGGTCGCTTTGGCTTTGGGCGGCAGGCGGCCATCCCGCAGCTGGTGCATGGCAAAGGTGACAAACTCCGCCTGGCGGGCGCTCCACACCTTTGGCAGCTGCTGCGGGGTGCACCAGGCGCGGGCCGCGGCATATTCCGCCTGCACCCACCGGGGCAGGTATTGCAGCCGTGCCTGCACCGCTGCCGGGTCCCCACAGGCGGAGGTACTGCCCTGCCGTTCCAGGTGTTCATACACGATCTGCGGCGTATAGGCGGCGGATTCTGCCTGCTGGAACACCGCCGCGTCGAACGCAAAGTCTTCCAGCCCCTTGCGGCAGGTTTCATCAAAGCGCAGATGGCCCAGCCGATTTGTGCGGTACATCGCGTTCCAGACGAACCGCGGCCCGCTTTGCTGCAAAAATTGCAGGTAGCCCTGCCCCGCCGGTTTGTGGATGGCCATTGCCTGCCCCGGCGGGTGAGGCAGTTCCACCGCCGTTCCTGCAGTATTGACCCGCAGCAGGCGGTAGCCGCCGCGCACCACATCCGCCCCGGTTGATTCTGCAAGGTCCAGCAGGGTTCCCAGCGCATGGGGCAGCATGGTATCATCATCATCACAAAAGGTGAACCACTGGCCGCGGCAGTGCTGCAAACCAAGGTTGCGCGCAGCGCAGATGCCCGCATTGGGCTGTTCCAACACCCGGATACGGTCATCTTTTTTGGCCAGTGCCTGGGCCAGTACAGCGCTTCCATCGGTGGAGCCATCGTCCACCAGCAGCAGCTCAAAATCCGCAAAGCTCTGGCGCAGCACGCTTTCCACCGCGGTATGCAGCAGTGTCCCGGCATTATAGACCGGCATGATAATACTGATCAGCGGGGCCTGCCCCATATAGTTCACCTGCCTTTTGGTTTGCATTTTTGTATTTATTTTAATGCTTACTTTTTATGTTTCAGTGCAGCATACACCCTGCCATACGGCAGCGGCACGCCAAACAGGCGCTGCAAAAACGCAGGTTTCCAGCGCGCCTGGGCAAGGTCGTGTTTTAACTTTGCCGGGGTGTGTAGGTAGGTGCCCCAGTCAGCCGGGGCAGCCAGCTTCCAGCTGCCGCCATCCTCCACGGTGATCTCGCCAAGGGTGCGCACTTCCTGCATGCGGGGTGCCTGCACCAACTGCAAAAACGCCGCAATGCAGGCCGACGGTGGGATTTGAACATCCCGCAGCGGGCCGGACTGCCAGCGCCGGGCAAAGGTCATCATCCCCTGCCAGAGCGGCGCGGTAATTGCTTTGTTATCTGCACCTGCCTGCCCGATTTCCGGCATCATATGCCCGGCCTGTGCGCGGTACCCCACCGTGGGGCCGCATGGCTCGGAAAGCAGAACTTCCAGCATCGGCTGGCCCACCCAGTACCACAGGGGTGCCGGGCTGCCATCGAACAAAAACGCTTTGGCACGCTCCGGCGGCAGGTTCTGATGCAGACGCTCATCACAGGCAAGGTAACAGCCATACAACTGGGTATGCAGCAGCTCTTCCAGCACACGCTGGGTGGTGCCGCCGCTGCCGATATCCACCAGCAGCACCGGGCCATCCGTTAAGCTGACCTCTTCCAGATATGCTCTTGTCTGCTCTGCCCGCCTGCGCAGCGGCTCCCCTTCCGGCAGCTTGCTGTGGGCCGCCAGGGCCAGCAGCATCTCTTTGGTGCGGCACGGCAAGGGGCGGGTGCGCAGGTCATAGGTTTTGGTGGTATTCCCCTTTGGGGCATCAAAGCCAAGATAGGCCGCGATCTGCCGCTGGGTCAGCTGCTGGCGCGGCAGGGTATCCGCCAAAAGTGCCAACGCCTGCTCATTCATCGGGCATTGCAGCAGAGCGGGCAAAAGGCTTTGGCGGGAAACTTTCAGATAGAACGTTTCCTCCTGCGGGTACAGCAGCTGGTACACCTGGCGCACCAGGTACATATCCCGCGCCAGGAACACAAGCTTTGCCCCCGGCAGGGCCGCACGCTGCCCATGCAGCCAGGTGGCAAAGCCAACCTCCAGCGGGCCAAGCAGCTCGGCCCCCAGCGCGGTGCTGGGGGTTAAATTCTGGCAGCAGTTTTGCAGGGTGGCAGCTGCGGCACCACCCATGGCATCCGCCGGGGTTTTGGTATACGGCAGCGGTGTTGGCTGCGGCAGCAAAAAGCAGCGGATACCCGCCAGCGCCGCCCCGGCAAAATCCGCACGGGGGCTATCCCCCACAAACAGAACTTTCGCCGGGCGCAGGGTCGTTTGCTGCAGGAAAAGCTTGAACAGCCTGCCGCTGCGCTTTTGGACCCCACACTCGCAGGAAACAAACACGCCATCCAAAAAATCCAGCCCGCATTTTTGCAGCATGGCTTCGATCTGCGCTTTCGGCAGGTACATATCCGAAACCGCATATACCTTTTGCCCGCGGGCATGGCAGGCCGCAGCGGCCTGGGCCACCGGCCGGTTGGGGGCGATCATTGCCAGCTCCGCCGCACATTCTGCGGCGGGGTCAGCCCCCTGCAAGGCGGGGTGTGCATAAATTTCGGCCAGCGTTACCTCGCGGCCAAGGGTCTGGCGGGTTTCTGCTTCCGCGGCAGCGCGTGCCCTGGCAAAGCCGGGGGCCGCCTGATGGGTAACTTCCATCAAGGCGAACAGATCCGCCGGGCAGGCGCAGTCCCGCTTGAGCAGGGTATCGAAAATATCAAAAGCAACCGCTTTGTATCCCTTTGCCGCATGCAGCAGGCGCAGGGTCAGGCGGTTTGTGTGTGGTGTATTGTTCATTGCTCCTGTGTGGGTAAGCCTTGTACGGTTGGGTGGAAGTTGACCCCAGCAAAAAAGCCGCGCCAGATAATCCCCAGCCGCCTGCATTTTTGCGGGCCGTGGCGCAGCACCTGAACGCTGTGCCAGGCATCTTTGGCAATCAGCCAAAGCCAGCCGCACAGCCCCTCCCGCCGATAAAGCACCACATCATTGCGGTAAAAGTAGCGGTAGCGGGGCCAGCGGTCTGGGGTATCAGTGGCAATGTTGACCACCGTGGGGTTCTGCATCGCGTGTACCACCCGGCTGGCGGGAATCACATAGCACGGCATGCTACGGGAGATGCGGCGGGTATACTCCCAATCGTCCGACCAGATAAAAAATTCTGCAATGGGCAGGCCAAAGTGCTGCACTGTGCTGCTGCGCAAAAACAGCGAAACAAAGCTGGCCATAACCGCGGGCTGCCGCGGCCCGGCAAAGCTTGCCAGGTCTTTGTACGGCGTGCTGCGCTGCAGGTTCATGGGCTGGTCTTTGCCGTCCGGTGCCAGCGCGCGGGAGGAAAGCCAGCCATATTGCCCATCCAGTTCTTTGTCTGCCTGCAGCAGCTGCTGCAAAGCATCCGGTTCCGGCAGGCAGTCATCATCCATGATCCACAGGTAATCCGCCCCGGAGCACGCAGCCTGCCGGATGCCGCAGGCAAAACCGCCTGCACCGCCCAGATTTTTGCCGGTATTATAATAGTGCATGGTCGGCAGGTTCAGCTGCGCCACCAGTTCGGCCGTGCCGTCCGTGCTGGCGTTATCGATCACCCACAGTTCCGGCACACCGGCCGTTTGGGCACACAAAGCCCGCAGGCAGCGCTGCAGCATTGCCTTGCGGTTATACGTTACAATAACCGCTGCCGTGCGTTTCATTTGTGGGCCTCCTTGTGGGGGAAGAACTTGCGGTTCAAAAAGGCCAGTCCCTTGCGCAGCCAATGCTGGCTTTCCATATACACAACGTCAAGCTCTTCATAGGCGATGTTGTTGGTGATCAGCCAGGCATCCAGCAGGCGCTCGCTCACAAAGCCGAACACCCGCTTATCATTGGCGGAATAGCTGCTGATATCCAGCTCTTTTTCCAGCTCAAACAAAATATCGAACAGCCAGGTGCAGTAATGCTGCAGCAGTTCCTTTTTCATCACGAACATATTGAAGTGATGGCCGTGCGTTTTGGACATGTAGGTGTCATACGCCGGCAGATACTCCGGGCATTTGCGCTCAATGATGGCACGGGTCACCCGTAGATCCTGTTCATGGTGGGCGTGGATATACTGGGTATAGTTGGTTTCAATAAAATAGTGGCGCTCTTTGGGCAGCACAACATTGGTGGTGGCCAAAATAGCGTTGAGTTCCTCGTGGCCGATGACCCGGCGCTTTTTGCGCTCAAAACGGTGCAGACGGCTGGCAAAGTAACGGCGGTAATGCACAATGCCGATATAATCGGAGTCCAGGTTTTTGGCCGCCCAATACAGGCCCGTCAGCTCGCAGAAATTGCCGTTGCGCTCTGAAATATTTTCGCCGGTATCATCCCCAATGTAGCCAATGCCGGGGTGGATGGCATGACCCATCTGTACCGGCAGGTACATGGGGTCTTCCGGTATCCAGTATGGTTTATGTGTTGCTATGATGATCGTTGTCTGCAAAGTGTATTCCCTGCCTGTTTCTTACTGCTGCGCATGGTTAGCGGAAAAGCGCAGCGTGTTTTACTCCAGCCGGCAAAGCACCGGCACACATGCATAATAGCTGGCGGCGGAGGATGCCGTGCACCGGCCCAGCCGCACAAGCCCAATATCAGAAATAGTATACCGCTTTTTATCAGGAAAGCAAGTTACAGTTCCATTACTCTTTTTTAATGTTTCTCATTTTTGCAGCCGCTTCTGCCGCAAAAAGGGCATCCAAGTCGGTGTGGAGGGGCCAAAGTTTGCGGCGCAAATCAGGAATCACTTTCCGCATCCATGCGATCCTGTTCCTCTGCCAGCTTTTCCCACTCGTCATACAGTTCCTGCTGGTGGAAGCGGGAATCATCCAGTTCATCGCACTTATCCCGCAAAAGCAGGTGGTCGCGCAGAACTTTCGGGTCGTTGATCTCGTTTTCCAGCTCAACAATATGGGCACCAAGCTCTTCGATCTCGGTTTCCAGCGCTTTCAGGCGGGTGCGCACCTCGGCACGGCGGCGGCGCTGCTCCTTGCCGTAGCCTGCTTTCTGGGGCTTATCCTCCTGTTTGGCGGGTTCCGGCTGCTTGGAAGTATCGCGGTCATGCAGCTTCTGGAAGTTCTGGTAGAACGTTGCCTTGCCATCTTCCAGGTACAGGATCGGGCAGCCGAGGGTCTGCATCAGGTAGCGGTCATGGGTGACCAGCAGCAGGGTACCCGTGTAGGCTGCCAGCGCATCGGTCAGCGTTTCGCGCATGAAGATATCCAGGTGGTTGGTGGGTTCGTCCAAAAACATCAGGTTCGGGCGTTCCAGGGCCAGTTCCGCAAAACGCAGGCGGGCCATCTCGCCGCCGGAAAGGGTGGCGCAATCCTTGAATACTTCCTCGCCGCGGTAGCCGAACTTGGCCAGGTGGCTGCGCACTTCCAGCTCGGTAAAGCGGGGGTACTGGTTCCAGATGGCGTCGATCACGCGGCCTGCGCGGCGGGCCTGCTGCTGCACAAAGATGCCGGGTTTGGCACCGGTGCCCAGCCGCACCATACCGCCGGAGGGACGGCGCTTACCGTCCAGCACCTGCAGCAGGGTGGATTTGCCGGTGCCGTTGGGGCCCGCAATAACCAGCTTGTCCCCACGGTGAACGACATAATCCAGCGCTTGCAACAGGGTGCGCTCCCCGATGCGGATGGTCAAGCCCTTCATGATGACCAGTTCATCATACGGCTCAATATCATATTCAAATCGGAATTTCAGCTGGTGGGCTTCCGCCTGGGGTGCTTCGGTGATTTCCAGTTTTTCCAGCTGTTTGCGGCGGCTCTGGGCCATTTTGGTGGTGGAAGCGCGCACCAGGTTGCGGTCAATATAATCCTGCAGCTTGGCCGCCTTTTCTACATCAGCATCATGCTGTTTTTGCAGGCGCTCGTCCGCCGCTTCGCGCTGGGGCAGGTAGGCGGAGTAGTTGCCGCGGTAGGTGG
This sequence comes from Acutalibacteraceae bacterium, assembly GCA_963626055.1. Lineage (GTDB taxonomy): Bacteria > Bacillota > Clostridia > Oscillospirales > Ruminococcaceae > Gemmiger. The sequence continues at coordinate 195,460 of CAVFVI010000001.1, read as the reverse complement.
TGATGGTTTTGCCGCGCAGCTCCCAGATGCGGGTACAGACGGAATCCAGGAAGTAGCGGTCATGGCTGACGACCAGCACTGCGCCGCGGTAGGCTTTCAGATAGGTTTCCAGCCAGTCCATCGTTTCCAGGTCCAGATGGTTGGTAGGTTCGTCCAGAATCAGGATATCCGGGCGCTCCAGCAGCAGGCGGGCCAGGCGCAGGCGGGTCTGCTCGCCGCCGGAAAGCACGCCGGCCTTTTTCTTCCAGGTATCCGCCGGGAAGCCCATGCCGTTGAGCACCTTTTTGATCTGGGTATCCATATTATAGGCATCCATGGCATCAATCACGGCGTTGCAGGCCGTGATCTTATCGGTGACAGCCGTGTTGTGGGGGTCAGCTGCCAGCTGCTTTTGCAGGGTTTCCAGCTCCGCCATGGCGTCCAGCGCAGGCTGGAAGGCAAGGCGCATGGTTTCGTAAACGTCTTTATCCGGGTCAAGATGGCCGGTCTGTTCCAGGTAGCCGCAGGTTGCCCCCGCCGCAAAGGCAGCGTCACCGGCATCGGGCAGGCTTTCGCCGCACAGCACGCGCAGGAGCGTGGTTTTACCGGTGCCGTTTGCACCAATAATACCAATGCGGTCGCCGCGTTCCACACTGGCTGTTACATGTTTTAAGACCTCGTGCTCGCCAAAGCTTTTGCCAAGGTCCTGCAGTTCGATCAGCATAATTTCACACCTTATCGTATTCCTAGCCGCCAAAGCAGCGGCCAATTTGTTTTGCTCTTCCGCCAAAGGGCACACCAAAACCCGAAAATGTGCCGCTGCTCAGTTCTTTGCCCCGGCAGCGGCACATTCTGTTGGTCTGTTTCAGCCCTCGTTCATATGCCGACGGTTGCGCACGCCGACATTTTCCAGTTCTTCCGGCTCCATTACAATGCGGTACAGTTCTTCATAGCTGTGCACCGTATATTTGGGCTGGATACCGGTTTTGTTTTCCTCGTTGGCAAAGTTGACCCAGCAGGTATCGATCCCAGCGTTGATGCCGCCCTTGATATCGGCCAGCAGGTCGTCCCCCACCATCAGCACACGGCTGCGGTTGGTCAACCCCAGGTCGCGGATGGCATAGTCCAGCAGTTTGGGCGAAGGCTTCGCCGCGCCCACTTTTTCCGAGATATACACGCCATCCATAAAGCGGCCGATGCCGGATGCCGCAATGCGGGATTCCTGCACCTGGGTGGCACCGTTGGAAACGATCGCCAGTGTAGCAACTTCGCCCAGTTCTTCCAGGGCGGTCAGCGCACCGGGCATCAGGTCCGCATGGTTGGCCAGCTCATTTTCATAAAAATCGTTCATCTCTCGGGCGTTGCCGGCTTCCGGCGTGCCAAGGGCCTGCATCACGCGGCCAAACCGCACTGCAAACAGCTTGCTGCGGTTCAGCTCGCCTTTGGCAAGGCTGTCCCACAGCTGGCGGTTGATCTGGTGGTAGGTTTCCAGTGCTTCGGGGCCGTTGGGCATGCCGTAATGCTCTAACGTAATGCCGACCGCAGCACGCTCTGCCGCGTTAAAATCCAGCAGGGTGTTATCCACATCCAGTAAAAGACAAGTATAATTTGCCATAGATCCATTCCTTTTTCCGGTCTATTCTGGCCGGATATCTGCCGGGGTGCTGCCCTGCCGCCAAAACAATTACTCCGTGTGCCGTGCTTCCGTCCGTTCATCGTCCGTCAGCGCATCGTCAAGGGGTTCTGCGTCAAGGGGCTGGTCCCAGTCAAAATTATAATTTTCCACACTGCCATCGGTCACATCGTTCTGGCCGTTATCCGGCTGATAACCGGCCTCGCAGTCAAAGACAAACATGTAATCACCTCCCGGCCCATGTTATGCCGGGGGCAGCCGCCGTGTGTCAGGCTTCGTTATCCGTATCAGCCGCCAAAGGGGAAGAACGGGAACTGATCGCCCGAATCACTTGGTTCCGGGGTGACTGTGGGGTCCGAAAGGGGTTCCGTCACATTGATGACAAGTTCTGCATACTGGCCGTTGTTGGTAGCGCGCACGGTATAGCTGCCGACGGTATCCGCGCTGAACTGCACATTATCGCCGGTTGCGCTCCACTGCGGCTTCTGGGCGCAGGTCCAGGTGGTATCCCCCGAAGGATTGCTTACGTTGGCCTGCAGCGTTGTGGTGCTGCCTGCCGGCATAGAGCTGACGCCGGTGATGCTGACGGTGGTAGCCGGTGCCTGCACGTGCACCATCAGCTCCTGCGAAGTATAGGTGCCGTTGACTTCCAGCCCAGCCTTGATGCGGTAATCGCCGGTGGCATCGGGGGTAAAGGTGTAGCTTGCGCCGTTCTGCATCAGGTCATCATTGACCGACCACTGCACGCCGCTGTTATCATAGCTCTTACCGCCCAGGGTAACGTTGGCGTTGATGGTCAGGGATTCGCCCTGTTTGATGGTGCTTTCGCCCTGATCCAGGGTGATCTGCACACGGGCATCGTTGAACATAGCCGTCACGGAGATATCCTTGGTCACATTGTCCACACGGGTGGCCGTGGTCAGGCCATCGCTCCATTTATAGAACGTATAGTCATCCGCCGCCACAGCGGTAATCGTCACCGACTGCTTTTCGGTTGCGTCCATTTCAATGGAAGTTACGCCGCTCTGGTCATTGCCCTGCAGGGTGCCCTTGCCTTCTTCCACCAGGTACTGCAGCTTGAACATTGTGGGGGTCGCCGAAGGCGTGGGCTCCGTGGTGGCTGCACTGCCGCCGGCCTGCTCGGTACGCTGCGGGATATCATCCGTGTTGGGGCGGGTATCTGCAGTATCGTAAGCATGGTTGCGCAGGTAGTTCAGCACCACATTGGCACCGGAGGTACTGAATCCATTCTGTTTGCTGTTCAGATAGGTTGCTTCGGCATAGCCGCTGTTGCTGTCTTTCAGCGCTTCGGCCAGGTTCAGGTATTTATAGCCTTCGTCGTTGCACATCTTGGCCAGCTCCTGGTTGAACTGGTCGATCATCAGCTGCGTCTTAGCCGCATCAGATGCACTTTTGGCCACAGGCGGGATTGCGCTGACAATAACATCACAGTACGGGTAGGCCCCGGTGATGGCCTTAACTGCCTGCTTATAGTTGCGGGCAAAATTATCATAGGAAAGGCTGCCGTCCAGATTGTTGCTGCCCAGCAGCATGACCACACGGCGGGGTTTCATTTTGGATACCGCCTGCGGGACGGTATAAGCGCTGGAATCCCCTGCAAAGTAGACGCAGGCATCGTTCAGCAGCGAGCTGACGGTCAGGCCGTCCTTGCCCGCAAACTGGTCCAGCGTGATAACTTTATCGTCATACAGGGACTTGGCAAACTGGTCCCCCACAAACAGCGTGGAAGAGACATAATCGGTGCCCGCATCGGAGGTTTTGGCCAGCACGGACCCCAGCGAGGTATCCAGCGGATAGGCCTGCGGGTCATAACGGCCACTGCCGCCCAGCGACAGCTTGCCCGGCAAAACCCAGGATGCAATAAATGTAAGGATGACAGCCAGCACACATACTGCCAGAACAGCACATGCCTTGCGCTGGGTCGGGCTGAAAGACGCCCGGCTGCCGGATGTTTTGCGGCTCATAATGTTCGTTTCTCCCTTTGTTCCTTATGTAAGGTGTAACAGACTAGATTTTCGACTTTTCAGATACACCCTAGGATTGCGGCCCGCGGGCCGGTTTGGTTCCGGCGGCGGGCTGTGCCCGGCAGCGCTTTGCGCCGCGCGGGGTTCAGCCCAGAATATACTGGGTCAGTTCTTCACAATTTTGTGCCAGCAGCACCGGGTTCCAGGGTTCCAGCTCTTCCCTGCTGCCATAGCCGTACAGCACAGCTGCAGCGGGCAGCTGGTTGTTGGCTGCGCCCTGCATATCATCCTGGCGGTCCCCCACCATCAGGATGCGCTTGCCTGCCAGGCGCGGGTCCTGCAGCACAAGGCGGATCACATCCGTCTTGTTGTCCACACTTTCGTCCATGCTGGCCCCGCCAACGCGGTCAAAATAGTCAAACAAGCCCTGTTCTTTCAGGATCGGGGTCACGACTTCGACCGGTTTGCAGGTTGCGGTTGCCATGTATAGCCCGGCATCTTTCAGGGTGTCCATCATCTGGCGCACACCAGGGAACAGGCTGCACTGGTGGCTGCCAACTTCCTCGTAATGCACGCGGTAATACTCCACGGCCTGCTCTACTTCGGCATCCGTTGCGAAATGCTGGGCAAAGCTCCAGCGCAGCGGGGGGCCAAGGTAACGGGAACAATCGATCTTGTCCGGGTCAAGGCCCATTTTGCGGAACGCATAGGCAAAGCAGTTAAAAATGCCTGGCCGGGAATGGATCAAAGTTCCATCAACATCAAATAAAACGGCGTCGTAACGCTGCATCCAAAATACCTCCTGCGGAAAGGCGATGCGCCTTTTATACAGTCCTGATAACTCCCCATGGCTTTATGGCGTTTGCGGCCGAGTTGTCTATGGTTGCCTTTCAGATGTAAAGCATATTCACTTCACACCTGTTTCAAGAGCCTTGGCCGCACACCATGCGGGAAAAATAATGAACGCTTTTAGGTTCTTTATGGTTTCTTCTGGTATATGGGGAACCACAGACAGGCTTTCCGGCACTCTGCCGTCTGTTAGTTCCGTCATAATATACAGTGGTATTATATCATAACTGTCAAGGTTTGAAAATGACTTCACGGAAATTTGATAATTTACCCTTTCTCCCCTGCCCCAAAAGACAAAAAAGCCGCTGCAAACCGGCAAGCCCGGCCCACAGCGGCAGTTGAATTGTATTAGCTTATCTCATCCGGTCCTGTACGCAATCTTATCAGGAAAGGATCATGCGGTCATTGGCTTCGCCGCCAGCCTGTTCAAAGCGCTGCAGCAGGTCGGCCACTTCCAGCTTTGCCTTTTCTTTGCCGCGCACATCATAAATCACATGGCCTTCGTTCATCATAATCAGGCGGTTGCCATAGCGGATGGCATCGCGCATGTTATGGGTGATCATCAGGGTGGTCAAGTGGTTTTCCTGCACGATCTTGTTGGAAATTTCCAGCACCTTAGCGGCCGTCTTGGGGTCCAGGGCCGCGGTGTGTTCATCCAACAACAGCAGTTTGGGCTTTTTCAGGGTTGCCATCAACAGGGTGACCGCCTGGCGCTGGCCGCCGGAAAGCAGGCCAACCTTGCTGGTCATGCGGTCCTCCAGGCCCAGGCCCAGGGTTTTGAGCAGCTCATGGTACTCGGCATTTTCCTTTTTGGTAATGCCAACGCGCAGGGTGCGGCCCGCACCGCGACGGGCGGCCAAGGCCAGATTTTCGTCAATCTGCATCGTGGCTGCGGTGCCCATCATAGGGTCCTGGAACACACGGCCAATGTAAGCAGCGCGCTTGTGCTCCGGCAGGCGGGTGATATCCTTGCCGTCGATAATGATCTTGCCCATATCCACCGGCCACACACCGGCAACGGCGTTCAGCATGGTGGATTTGCCCGCGCCATTGCCGCCGATAACGGTAACGAAATCGCCGTCTTCCAGCGTCAGGTTCAGGTCGTTCAGGGCAACTTTCTGGTTTACCGTACCGGGGTTAAAAGTCTTATAAACGTTCTTGATCTCAAGCATTGCTGCTGCCGCCTTTCTTTACCGCAACGCGGGTGAAGTATTTTGCTTTCCAGTACGGAACCGCAAGGAAGATGGCGACCACGATGGCGCTGAGCATTTTGAGCAGGTCGGTATCGATCTTGAACCAGATGCAGACCTGCATGACAATGTAGTAGATGATGCTGCCAATACCAACGCTGAGCAGCTTGAGCGCAAAGTTGCGGAAGATCTTGCTGAACACTGCCTCGCCGATAACAACGGCAGCCAGGCCGATGACGATAGCGCCGCGGCCCATCTGGACATCGGCAAAGCCCTGGTACTGGCTGAGCAGCGCACCGGAGAATGCCACCAAGCCGTTGGAGAGCATCAGGCCCAGCACAATGTTGAAATTGGTGTTGATACCCTGTGCCCGCGCCATGTTGGCGTTGCAGCCGGTGGCGCGGATGGAGCAGCCAAGCTCGGTACCGAAGAACCAGTACAGAATGGCAATGACAACCACCATAAGAACGGCCACGATCAGGATGGTATTGCGGTAGAACGGAACCCCTTTGATGTAACGCAGAGATACCAGCAGGTCATATTTGTCCACATTGATAGCCTGGTTTGCTTTGCCCATGATTTTCAGGTTGACCGAATACAGGGATAACTGGGTCAAAATACCGGCAAGGATGGCCGGGATGCCCATAAGCGTGTGGAACAGGCCGGTCACCAGGCCCGCCAGCAGGCCCGCACCAAACGCCAGCAGCAGGGACAGCCAGACGTTCATGCCGGAGGTCATACACATGATGCAGACCGCGCCGCCAAGGCCCAGGGTGCCGTCTACCGTCAGGTCGGCAACATCCAGGATGCGGAAGGTGAGGTAAACGCCAATCGCCATAATGGCCCAAATAAGGCCCTGCGCCAATGCGCCCGGCATGGCATTGAACAATGTTGCAATGTTCAAGAGATCGTCAACTCCTCAAAAAAGATATAGTCTTTTTAAGTATATCAAAAAATCGCGGGAAAGAAAAGCCTTTTCCGCGATTTTTGTATTAAAGCTTACTGCATCCAATCAGATTGGGCAGTTTTGAGAGGTTAGCCCTCGTATGCCACGTAATCATCCGGGATAGTGATGCCCAGTGCTTCTGCGATGGTGGGGTTATACTCCTTGGTGAACTGGGGAGCGTACTCAATGGGCATCTCCTCAACCTTGCTTTCACCGGTCAGGATCTTGGCAGCCATCTTGCCGGTGGCAACGCCCAGGTCATAGTAGCTGATGGACAGGGTGGCAACGCCGCAGCCGCTCATGATGCCTTCCTCGCCTGCAACAACAGGCACACCGGCGGGCTGGCAGATGTTGTTGACGATCTCGGTGTTATTGGCAACGGTGTTATCAGTGGGAACGTAAATCACATCGCTGGCATCGGCAGCGCTCTGGCAGACAGTGGCCAGGTCGTTGGAGTCAGAGAATGCGTAATACTCGCAGGTATAGCCCAGCTCTTCCAGGCTGGCCTTCACGGTATCAACCTGATACTGGCTGTTTGCCTCGGCGCTGCAGTACAGCAGGCCAACGGTGGTAGCATCGGGGAACAGTTCCTTGATGATGCCTGCCTGCTCGTCCAGAGGAGCCAGGTCGCTGGTGCCGGAAATGTTGGTGCCGACAAGGCCATCGAAGCCCTCAATGCCCAGTGCCACGCCGTACTCGGTAACAGAGGTGCCCAGAACCGGGATGGTGTTGGTTCCGGCCTGTGCAGCCTGCAAGGCGGGGGTTGCGTTGGCCAGGATCAGGTCAACATTATCAGAAACAAAGCCGTTGATGATGGTGCTGCAGGTGTTGGAATCGCCCTGTGCGTTCTTTTCCTCAAAGGTAACGGCATCGCCGAGCTGCTCGGTCAGGGCATCCTTAAAGCCCTGGGTTGCAGCGTCCAGTGCAACATGCTGCACCAGCTGGCAGATGCCGACCTTGTAGGTCTGGCCGTCTGCTGCTGCGGCGGTGGTATCGGAAGCCGCGGTGGATTCTGCGGCAGAAGAAGCGGTGCTGTCCGCAGCCGGTGCAGCAGAGCTTGCTGCAGTGCTGCCACAGGCAGCAAGGGAAACAGCCAGGCAGCCGGCTGTCAAAATAGAAAGTGCTTTTTTCATGGTATTTCCTCCCAAATCTATGCATCGCTAACCGGCATCCACTATGCTGCACAGCTTTGGGTGGGTGTCCTCTCCGAAAAGCGATTTAGTGATTTAAAGTATAGCATTAACCGTGTTCTCCTGCAAGGTTCAATCCGCCAAATCGCAGCACTTTACAGCGCTAAATTTCCACGTTTTGCACAATTTTAACAAAAAAGCACACCCTGCGGCCCTCCTTTGGGGCATTTGCACAGGGTGTGCTGTATCGTTAAGACTTATAAAATGATATTATCGCTCAGTTTCAGCAGTCGGGTGTTGGGGTTCTTTATCTTTCCCGCCGTTTTGACCGCTTATGCAAAGATTGCAGCTTCGGTCTGGTTCAGGATACGGATAAAAGCCTCACGCGTATCCGCCATGCGCAGCTTTTCCGTCAGACGGTGGTCGCTGAGCAGATTGACAAGACGGGCCAGAATCAACAGATGGTCGCTCTGGCGGTCCGGCGGAACCGCAACCATAAAGATCATATCCACCGGTTTGCCGTCAGCCGCACCCCAGTCCAAACCGCGTTTCAAGGTCAGGGCTGCCAACCCCGGCGAGGTAACGCCCGCATTGCAGGCATGCGGGATGGCAAGCCCTTCCCCAATGGCGGTGGTGCCGCCCGCGCGTTCACGCTCGCACACAGCTTTATAGTAGGCAGTGCCGTTGGTGATCACGCCGTTGCTTTCCTGCAGTTCCACCAGGGTTTCCAGCGCCGCCTGCACACTGGGCATTTCGGCATGCAGCATCACGCTGTCACGGTTCAGCAAGCGGCTGACCCGCAGCTGTGTCTGCTCGCTTTCCCTGCGTTTCATACGCCCTCCACCTTGCTGATCAGCTTGTAAAGGAACTCGCCCACCGCGCCGCCGGTGCAGTCGCAGTTGGTCACTTCGTTGGCCGCTGCTTTTACTTCGGACGGCGCATTGGCCACAGCCACGGAATAGCCCGCTTTTTTCATGATCTCGAGATCATTATAATAGTCACCGATCACGATGGTTTTTTTGATGTTCTCGTTCAGGATATGGCACAGCTCTTCCATTCCGGCTGCTTTGCTGATGCCGGAGGGCATAATTTCCAGGTAGATCTGGTTGGTGGGCAAAAAGTAATTATCCCGGCCAAAGTAGCGCGTTTTTGCGTACTGCCCCGCTTTGCGGATGGTTTCCGGGTCACCGGCAAACACCACTTTCAGCCAGCCGTCCGGCACATTTTCCAGCGGGCAGGCCACGCTTTCCATGTGTTCGTCCACCTGGTGGGCGTGGGTATAGCTGCTGGCGTGAACAACATACATCTCCCCCGCACCGGCCATGACCTCTGCGCCGAGCTTCGGGAATTTTTGCAGCATATCGGCAATGGCGGCAACGGCCTGTTCCTGATTCAGGCAGGAGCGGCGCAGCACACGGTTTGTCTGGAAATCATACAGCAGCGAACCGTTGCAGGAGATTGCCGGCAGCGAAAGCTCGATATCGCCCAGCGCCGCGCGGATCGACTCCGGCGGGCGGCCGGATGCAACGGTAAAGCGCCCGCCCATGGCGGTAAACAGCCGGATGACACTGCGGTTGCAGGCGGGAATGCCCTCCTTTGCAGTCAGCAGGGTGTTATCCATATCACAAAAAACCAGATAATCACTCAAACGCTCCATGGCGGCTTTCCTTTCTCAGGCGGTTTAAGTAGTCCTGAAACCAGTCAGGCAGCGGGCTGTCAAACTGCATCCACTCCCCGGTGGCGGGGTGCACAAAGCCAAGTTCCTTGGCGTGCAGGCACTGGCCGTTCAGGCTGCGGATACAATTTTTGGGCCCATACACGGCATCCCCGGCCAGCGGGTGGCCGATGGACGCCATATGCACCCGGATCTGATGGGTGCGGCCTGTTTTAAGCTTGCATGCAATGTAAGTAAAGTTGCCGAACCGTTCCAGCACCTGCCAGCCGGTGTAGGCATATTTGGAGTTCTGCTGGGTCACCGCCATCTTTTTGCGGTCCTTGGGGTCGCGGCCGATGGGGGCTTCCACAAAGCCGGAATCCTCTTTCAGGTTGCCGTACACCACCGCATGATACACCCGATGGATGGAATGCACGCTCATCTGTTCGGTCAGTGCCTGGTGGGCGGCATCCGTTTTGGCAACGACTAAAAGACCGCTGGTATCCTTATCAATGCGGTGCACAATGCCGGGGCGGATGGCCCCGCCGATGCCGGACAGCCGCCCCGCACAATGCCACAGCAGTGCATTGACCATGGTGCCGTCCGGGTTGCCGGGCGCGGGGTGAACCACCATGCCCTTGGGCTTGTTGACCACCAGCAGGCTGTCGTCCTCATACACAATGTCCAGCGGAATGTTCTGGGGCTGGGCTTCGATGGGCTGCGGGTCCGGCAGGGTGAGCAGAATGGTCTGCCCGGCTTTCAGCTTATCCTTTTTGTTCAGGGAGCTGCCGTTGCAGGTCACACTGCCCGCTTCGATCAGGTTTTGCAGCTGGCTGCGGGAAAGGTCCGGGCACTGCTCTGCCAGCCAGCGGTCCAGCCGCAGGCCAACGCTTTCCGGCGCAAGGGTCAGTTCACGCTGTTCCATCGGTGGGCGCACTCCCCTTTTGCTGTTTTGCTTTTTGCTCGCGGAGCATATCCAGCAGCAGGCTGAGGACCAGCAGGCCCACGCCGGCACAGATGCAGACATCCGCAAAATTGAACACCGGGAAATTGATGAACAAGCAGTTCAGGTAATCCACTACCACACCGGTGCGGATACGGTCAATCAGGTTGCCGACACCACCGCCCACGACCAAAATCCAGGCGGCACGCTCCAAACGCGGCATTTTGCGCAAAAGCAGCATACCGGCCAGCACAGCCAGCATCACGCCGGTAACGATCACCAGCAGCGTGCGCTTGCCGCTGAGCATAGAAAACGACATGCCATCATTAAGCAGGTAATAAAATTCCAGCACATGCGGGATAAAGGGTTTGCTGCCAACCGGCAGCAGTTCCGCGGTGGCCCAAAGTTTGATCAGCTGGTCAACCAGCGTCAGGCCTGCCGCAGCAAGAATGGATAAAATGCCAACCAGCATAAATGCCTCCGTCGTCCGGGCCAATGCAGCGCTGCAAAATGCCCTGACAAAAACAGCGGTGCAAAGGCTTGATAAAAGCGCAAAAGCACCGCTGTAAATCATACTATGGCAACACTGCACAATTCCCGCTTTACGGGGTTAAGCACTGGAACAGAGCTTAACATCATGCGGCATAGCCCTTTATTTGAAATTAACCGAGAACTTTCGCGCAGCGCGGGCACAGGCCGTCTTCACCAACAGCCGTGTCGAACTTCCAGCAGCGCAGGCACTTGTTGCCGGCGGCATGGGCAACGCTCATGCCCAGGCCCTCGGTCAAGCCCTTCACGCCGCCTTCACCCTTGACCAGATCCACATGGGAAACGATCATCAGGTCAGCCAGCTCATCCATCGGAATGGCGTTCAGGAAGTCATACATTTCATCGCTGCAGTACAGGGTAACGGCAGCTTCCAGAGAAGAACCGATGGTCTTATCGGCACGGGCCTGCTCCAGAACCTTCTTCACATCGTCACGCACAGCAATGATCTTGGCCCACTTGGCATCGAAAGCGGTGTCCTCTTCGCTCTTGGCTTCCGGCATACGCTCCCAGCAGACATACTCCTGCATGCCTTCCAGCTTCGGGATGTAGCTCCAGATCTCCTGAGCGGTGAAGCACAGGATGGGGGCAACCAGCTTGGTGAAGTCAACCAGAATGCGGTACAGTGCAGTCTGGGCGCAGCGGCGGGCGTGCTCGTCCGCGCAGTACAGGCGGTCCTTGATGACGTCCATATAGAAGTTGGACATATCAATGACGCAGAAGTTGTAGATTGCGTGGTAAGCGCGGGAGAAATCGTAATTATCGTAAGCAGCGCGCACATTGGCGGTCAGGCTGTTGCAGCTCTTGAGCGCCCAGCGGTCGATCTCGAACAGCTGATCCTCGGCAACCATATCGGTAGCGGGGTTGAAATCGCCAATGTTGCCCAGCATGAAGCGGGCGGTGTTGCGCATCTTGCGGTAAGCTTCGGACAGCTGCTTGAAGATGTTCTTGCCTGCGCGCACGTCAACGGTGTAATCGCTGGAAGCAACCCACAGACGAACGATGTCAGCGCCGTAATCGCGGATGATTTCGGACGGTTCCACACCGTTGCCGGCAGATTTGTGCATCTGCTTGCCCTGCTCGTCAACAACCCAGCCATGGCACAGAACGCCTTTGTACGGGGCAACGCCCTGGGTGGCAACGCTGGTCAGCAGGCTGGACTGGAACCAGCCGCGGAACTGGTCGGCGCCCTCCATATACAGGTCAGCGGGCCAGTTCAGTTCGGGACGTTCGCGGCAGACAGCACTCCAGGTAGAGCCGGAGTCGAACCAGACGTCCATGATATCGGGATCCTTTTCCCAATCAGAAGCACCGCATTCGCAGACTTCGGTCTTGGGCATGATCTCGTTGGCATCGTACTTATACCAGGCATCGGAACCTTCCTTACGGAACAGATCGCTGACAGCCTTGATGGAAGCATCGGTGATATGGTACTTGCCGCAGTTCTTGCAGTAGAACACCGGGATGGGCACGCCCCACACGCGCTGACGGCTGATGCACCAGTCGCTGCGGTCACGAACCATGCCGTGCATACGGTCATGACCCCAGGCCGGCTGCCACTTGACTTCGTCAATGGCCTTATAAGCTTCCTCGCGGAACTTATCAATGGAGCAGAACCACTGTTCGGTTGCGCGGAAGATGATGGGATGGTGGCAGCGCCAGCAATGCGGGTACTGGTGGGTGATGTGCTGCACGCCCATCAGGTGGCCGGACTGCTTGATGTGCTCCAGAATAACCTTGTTGGCAGCCCAGACCTTGAGGCCGGCAAACTCTTTGCCTGCTTCCTCGGTCAGGTAGCCGCCATCGTCCACGGGAACAACAACGGGAACCTGGGGGTAATGGTTGACACAGACTTCAAAGTCCTCAACACCATGGCCAGGTGCGGTATGAACGCAGCCGGTGCCGCCTTCCAGGGTAACATGGTCGCCCAGGATGACCAGGCCCTTGCGGTCCAGGAACGGATGCTGATACTGCATCAGCTCAAATTCAGAGCCAAGAATGCGGGGTTCCAGAACCTCGTAATCCTCAATGTGGCAGGCTTTCATGGTGGATTCCACCAGACCGGCAGCCATCAGATGGTATTCATCGCCGATCTTGACGAAAGCATACTCCAGGCTGGGGTTCAGGCAGGTTGCCACGTTGGCAGGCAGGGTCCAGGTGGTGGTGGTCCAGATCACGATCCAGGCCTTATCCAGAGGGATGCCGTACTTGGCCAGAACGCCGTTGGGGTCATCGGTCAGCTTAAAGCGGACATAGATAGAATCGCACTCGTCCTCGGCATACTCGATCTCGGCTTCTGCCAGAGCGGTACGATCCTCCGGGCACCAGTAAACGGCTTTCATGCCCTTGTAGATATAGCCTTTCTTGGCCATCTCGCCGAAGATCTCCACCTGGCGTGCCTCGAATTCGGGGCGCAGGGTCAGGTAGGGGTTGGCGAAATCACCCTGAACGCCCAGGCGGGCGAACTGGCTGTTCATCACATCAATATGCTCGGTGGCAAACTCTTTGCAGATCTTGCGCAATTCCAGCTTGGAAATACCGGCCTTTTTATCACCCAGAGAGGACAGAGCCTTCAGTTCGATGGGCAGGCCATGGGTATCATAGCCGGGAACATAGGGAGCGCAGTAGCCCGACATGTTCTTTTCACGGATGATGATATCCTTGATGATCTTGTTCAGGGCAGTACCCATGTGGATATTGCCGTTGGCATACGGAGGGCCATCGTGCAGAACAAAGCGCGGCAAATCCGCGTTATGCTCGATCATTTTTTCGTAGACGTGGTTTTTCTCCCAATCCTCCAGCATTTTGGGCTCCTTTTTCGGCAGCCCGGCACGCATTTCAAAGGGGGTGGCCATCTTATGGATGGTATCATTGTAATTCTGCGGCAAAGTGTCCAACTCTCCTCTATTTCCTTAATATAGCTGATATGGCGGCTTGTCCAAAGCGCAGGCACCAGGTTTCCCCAGTATTGCCGCACGGTTCAGGCAGGTCTTAAAATGTCAGGGGTACGCGCATGCACAAAAGCGGCACCTCAAACATCATAATCAATGTCATCAAACGCAAGCTCTGCTTTGGCAGGGCTCTTGGTTTTGCGGGTATTTTTGCCCGTGCTGCGGGTCGAAGCGCCGCGGCTGCGGGAGCCGGATTTCTTAGCGGGCTTTTCCGGCATATCGCCGCCGTAAAGCCCGGCAACGGACGGCATATCGTCGTCATCGTCCGGCAGGATTGGCTTTGTTTTGGGGGCAAAGGCAAATTCTACCGTATCGATCTTTTCCTCATCCAGCGGCTGGGCAGGGGCAGGTGCCGGGGCCGGTTCCGGCTCTTCGGGCTGGGCGGGTTCTTCCGGCTCAGCCTCGTAATATTCCGGTTCCTCATAAGCCGGGTAGCTTTCCTCCGGGGCTGCGGGCTGCGGAGCCGGAACCTCCTCCGGGACAGGCTGGATGGGTTCCGGTTCCGGCTGCGGAGCCGGGGCGGGCTGTTCTACCGGCTGGGTTACAGGCTGCTGCGGGGCTTCCTGCGGTTCGGGCTGCGGCTGCTGAGCGGCCTGCTGCTCGGCACGGTTGGGGTGATACTCCGGGATTTTGGCGATCATCTCAATGTGCTGGCGGTACAGCTCCATCAGGCGCTTTTTGAAAGCATCCGCTTCCTGCTTGATCGTTACAAGCTCCTGCTGGGCCAGTTCTACCTCATCGCGGGCGCGCTGTTCGCGGTCCTCCGCTTTAATGTTGGCGGCGCGGATGATTTCGGCGGCTTTCTGCTTCGCTTCCTTGATGACGTTTTCGCCAAGGCGCTGGGCATTGATCATGGTGGTGCTCAGGGTATCTTCATCGGCACGGTACTGGTCAATGCGCTGGGCCAGTATGACCAGCTTTTTCTGCAGGTCATCATTTTCTGCGGCCAGGCTGTCGATGCTGTCCGCAACCTGTCTGAGGTAATCGTCTACGTCCTCACAACGATAACCGCGCATGGCACGGTCAAAGGTCACGCGGCGCACATCATCCGAAGCAATCATCCAAATTCCTCCTGTTTCGGGTGGCACACACCCGGAATGGTATCCGAAATTTTACCGTTCGGCACGGCTGCCGGGCTGCCCCGGCCCATGGGTTTCACATTCAGGTTTTATGTTCAATACTGATAAAACTTGATAAAGATGCGGTCCTTGCGGCTTTTGCCGCCGATTGCCACCAGGCGGTAGCGCCCAACGCCCCGCACGGTGAAGATATCGCTTTCAAACACATCCTCATGGGCGGTGCGCAGCGGAACGTGGTTCACTTCCACCCTGCCGCTTTGGATCGCCTGCGCCGCAATGGAGCGGGAGGTGTGCATCATGGCAGCCAATACGGTATCCGCCCGCAAGGACGACACCGTTGCATCCTGTGTCTGGCGTTCCGGCCCACGCAGGACTTCTTCCGGCACGGCATCGCAGCGCTCGGCATGCACCGGGCTGCGGCCCGCTTCCGTCAGGTTGGAAGCGATGAAATCCGCCTTATCTTCCAGCACAAAGGCATACACACCGCGGGCATCGGCCGGGTCCGGCAGAATATCCCCCACGCAGGCACGATCCAGGCCAAGGCCCAGGATCGCCCCCAGGTAATCCCGATGCCCCGGTATGGCGCTGCCGCCCTGCTGCGGCGCGGTGAAATGCAGCACCGCAACCGGCTCTTCCGGCCAGGAATCCGGCGGTTCAATGCAGAGCACTTTGCGTTCTGCATCCGGCCAGCCGCCCTGAAAACGGGCGAAATCGCAGCCTGCACGGTTAAGTGCTGCCTGCGCAAGGGCCTGTTCGCGGTCCGAAAGGAAGCCCGTTGCCCGCGGAATGCCGCGCTGCATGGCGGTGCGGCAGAGTTCTTCCACCCGGCGCATCAAAAAGCGTTCATCCTCGTTCTGCGGCGGCACAAAGCCGCGGGTCCTTGTATCAGAAGAAGACGCCATTGTTCTCCAGCTCGTCCAGCAGGTCGCCCATAATATCAACGTTATACGGGGTAATGATGAATGTACTGGTTGCTACACGCTTGATCTGGCCGTTGTTGGCGTAAGCCACGCCGGACAAAAAGTCAATCAAACGGCGGGAGACTTCTTTGTTGGTGGATTCAAGGTTCAGCACAACGGTGCGTTTTGCGTTCAGCTGGTCTGCAATGGCAGCGGCATCGTCAAAACGTTCCGGCTTGACCAGCACAACCTGCAGCTGGGTGGTGGCGTTGATGTTGACCACCTTGTTGCTGTGCTGCTTGGCAGTTTCCTGCGTGGGGTAGGTTTCTTCTGGGGCTGGCGAACCGCCCTGACCACCGCCAGGGAAGATATCATCCTCTTCATTATCATCCACATAGGAATCTGCTTCGGGATCCTGGTTGATTCCGAGGACGTTTCTCAAACCGTCTATCATGGACATGGCAGTTACTCCTTACGTTTGCTTAGTTGTATAAGTTGCACAAAAAAAGCCCCCATCGGCTTTTGTCACAACTATACAGTATTTATTATCTTCCATTTTTGCTTCGTTGTCAATACAAATATAACAGAATGTGGGGCAAAACGCCTGTTTTCTGGCCTTACAGCAGCTTGCCGTCCTGCAGGTTGCTGCCCTCCACGATCACCTCATCGTACAGGCGCAGCTCGTTATCATCCCCCACTTTGCCGCCTTCCGGCACAAGGATGTAGGTATCATCCTCATACAAAATGGTAATGCGGCGGAAGCGCTGCAAATCGCCGTATTTGACATATACACCGCGCTGGCCGTTTACGATATGCAGGGCTTTGCGGTCAATGCGGATACCCTGGTAGGTGTGCAGGCTGATTTCGGCTTCCTCATAATTCAGGCAGAGCACCTGGGCATTGATGCTGCGGCATTCCAGCACCACTTTGGCAAGGCCGGTTTCTTCGTCGGTGGTCACATCCACCACGGTGGCAGCCAGTGGTTCTTCCTGCTTGCCCGGCACGCTGATGTTCACGCGGGACAGGCCGTTCAGCCGCCCGGCAAGGTCCGCTGAACACACGGCATAGTACCGCCAGGAAAACCCGGTTACAATATGCCCGGCAAGGCCGGCATTGGACGGTGTCTCCCCTGCGTTGATCATCTTTTGCAGGTCCGCCGGGCTCATGGCGTCCAGCTCCGCGGTATCCCGCACCACGGGGGCAGCGCTTTCGGAAGAGACAAAGTACCCGTTGGTATCCGCTTCGATCGTTTGCAGGCCGTTCAGCTGGGCAGCAATGCCGTCCCGCTCGGCCTGCAGGCTGGCCAGCACCTCGCCAAAGCCTGCCTCCTGGCCAGTGCTGATCTGCAGTTTATTTTGCGCCAGCAAAAAATCTTCCGCGGCATCCTGAATTGCGCCGTAAGATTCTGTGTCGATCTGGTCCAGCAGGTTATACAGCGCCGTGCGCGTCTGGGTAGTAAGAACCGAAAGATCGCTGCCGGAAGAATTTTCCGACTTTGTCAGCAGCGAAATTGCGCGGTCCAACCGGTCCAGCCGTTCCCGCATTGCTCCCTGGGAATCATCGGTATACTGTTCCGCCAGAATGGTGCCCGCGCTGACGCGCTCGCCATCCTGCACCACATACCCCAGGTTGCCGCTGCCAGGCACATCCACCGCCTGGAACACCGCCACGCCTTTCAATGTAATGTTATCCGACATGGTGTAGGCAATGGCAGTTTCGGTTTTATAGGTGCGGTGGAAAATGGTGTAGATCTGGATGCAGAGATACCCAAGCACCACAACCAGCAGCGCCGTAAACAGGGCAAAAAGAATTCTTTTGAATGCTTTGGGCTGGTTTTCATTCTGTTCATGCATTGGGTATCCCCCCTTTGGTCTTATCTTTGTATAACGATATTGTCACTGCATTTCAAGCATCGTTTTCCGCCAGGAACGCTTCGATCTGTTCTGCCGCCTGCTGTTCCAGGCCGCCATCCTCCAGATAAAGCCACACGGCATCCGTCTGGCGGCGGAACCAGGTCAGCTGGCGCTTGGCATAATTGCGGGAAGCCTGCTTGAGGTGCGCAAGGCAGCTTTCCAGATCCGCTGTTCCCTCAAAATACGGGAAGAACTCTTTATATCCGATGGCCTGCGCCGCGGTGCGGTAGGTTTCGCGGTGGTCATACACCAGTTTGGCTTCTTCCAGAATGCCGCTTTGCATCATGCGGTCGCAGCGGGTATCAATGCGCTGGTACAGCAGCGTGCGGTCGCGGCAGGTCAGGCAGAGGCAGAGCGAGCGGTAAGGCTTTTCTGTCGGGCGGGCGGCTTCACGCTCGGCACTCATTTTGCGGCCGGTGGCGCGGTACAGCTCCAATGCGCGAATGACCCGCGGGGTGTTGTTGGGGTGTACCTTAGCGGCATAGTCCGGGTCAACGGCGGCAAGTTCTGCATACAGCGCCTGGGGGCCTTCCGCCTGCAGGCGAGCCTGCAATTCCTGCCGGATGGCGGGATTGATTTTTTCCGGTGCAAAGCCGATGCCGTTGAGCAGGCTGGTAATGTACAGCCCCGTGCCGCCCACAACCAGCGGCAGCCTGCCCTGGGCGGTCAGCCGGGTGATGGCATCGCCCGCAAGGGTGGTAAAATCCGCCACGCTGAATGTCTGTTCCGGGTCAAGGAAGCCCACGAGATGATGCGGCACCCCCTGCATTTCTTCCGGGGTCACTTTGGCAGTTCCGACATCCAGCCCCTGATAGATCTGCATGGAATCCGCGCTGATGATCTCGCCGCCAAAGCGCTTTGCCAGCGCAACGGAAAGTGCGGTTTTTCCGGTTGCCGTTGGGCCGCCAAGGGCAACCACGCAGGGCTTGGCGGCACTATACAAGGCGTCCAAACTGTTTTTCCAGCTCCTTCCGGGTCAGCTTCAGCACGCAGGGGCGGCCATGGGGGCAGAACGGCGGCACGCTGCCATCCATAATTTTTTGGGCCAGGGCCAGCATTTCATCGGTGGTGGTCTTGTCCCCCGCCTTGATGGCCGCACGGCAGGCGATGGAATGCAGCACCCACTCGGTTTTCTCCCGCAGGGCATCACGGCCGCCGTTCAGCAGGTGGTTGGCCAGTTCCAGCACCGTATCTCCCACGTCGTCCACCGGAACATCCGCAGGCACGGCGCGCACCACAACGGTAAATCCGCCGTAATCATCCACTTCCACACCGCTGTTCTGCAAAAGCTCCTGGTGGGTCAGCAGCGCCTGCTTTTCCTCGGCGGAAAGGTTGACCTGCACGGGGACAAGCAGCATCTGGGACGGCACATTACCGTAATCCTTCGCCAGCTGTTCAAACAGGATGCGCTCATGTGCGGCGTGCTTGTCGATCAGGCATAGCTCATTATTGCGTTCGGTAATGATGTAGGTCTTGAACACTTCCCCCACCACACGCAGCGGCAGGCTGGCGGGTGCGGGGGCAAAAGTCGTCTGCTCCGGCGGGGTATCCGGCCGGGCGGCCGGGTCATTGTGGGTGATGGGCAGCGCACTCAGACCGGTGACGGGTTCTTTTTCTTCTTCCACTGTCACCACTGCTTCCGGCGGTTCGGGCATCTTCGTTTCCGGCGGCTGCGGCACCGGGGCAGCCGCTGTAACGGGTTCCGCCTTGGGCTGCTGTTCCGGCAGATCGGGCAGAATATCCAGCAGGTCCTCCTGCGCAGCGCGCGGCGATGGCACAGCGGCAGGCTGCGGGGTGCTGGGCGCATTGAACGGTGCCCGCACCGAGTTCAGCTCCATCACACCGCCGTTGCCGGGCAGCGGGCGGGCAGGCACCGGGGCCGTCAGCTTATTTAAGGCGCGGTATTCCGCCGCCGAAAGGGTGTTGAAATGCTTTTGCGGCTGCGGGGGCTGGGCTGCGGTCACAGCAGGCTGCTGGGGGGTGGGCTGCGCCGGGGTGCTGCCGGGCAATGTTGTCTGCTCCGGGGCGGGTTGGGGATTTTCCTTTGCCATATGGCCCAAATCAAAGCGGCACTCCCCGCTGCCGGGAGCGGCCAGAGCGGCGCGCACCGTGCGGTAGACTGCATCAAACACATCGCTTTCCCGTGCAAAACGGATCTCGGTTTTGGCGGGGTGTACGTTGACGTCCACCAGGTCCGCCGGCATATCAACGCGCAGGATGGCACCGGGGTATTTGCCCTGCATCAGGGTGCCCTTGTAAGCGTTTTCCAGCGCAGCCATCATGGTGCGGTTTTTGACATAGCGGCCATTGACGTAAAAATGCTGCGCGCTGCGGGACGCCCGGCAGGCGCGCGGTGGGGTGACAAGGCCGGTCACTTTATACACGCCGCCATCGCCATCCAGCGGCAGCAGGTCGCGGGCAAACTCCCGCCCCAGCACCGCATAGGCAGCGCTGCGCAGCTGGCCATCGCCGGGGGTCATGAACTGCTGCTTGCCGTCCCGCAGAAAGCGGAATGCAATTTCCGGGTGGGACAGCGCTTCATGCAGAACGATATCCGCAACAAAAGTCCCCTCGCTGACGTCCTTTTTCAGGAACTTCATGCGGGCGGGCGTGTTGTAAAACAGGTCGTTCACCGTTACGGTGGTGCCGCGCGGGCGGGCGCCGGGCTCCATGCCCTGGGGTTCGCCGCCCTCAATGCGGTAGCAGCAGGCGTATTCGTCCGCTTCGGTGCGGGTCAGCACCTCTACCCTGGCTACGCTGGCGATGGAAGCAAGTGCTTCGCCGCGGAAGCCAAGGGTGTGGATGTGGCCCAGATCCTTGGCACTGGCAATTTTGCTGGTTGCGTGGCGCACAAAGGCTTTGTCGATATACTCTGCCTCAATGCCGCTGCCGTTATCCGCAATTTGCAGCTGTTGGATGCCGCCGCGCACGATGGAGAGCGTGATCTGCGTTGCACCGGCGTCGATGGCGTTTTCCAGCAGCTCCTTTGCAACCGAAGCAGGCCGCTCCACCACCTCGCCTGCGGCGATCAGTTCAGCGGTATGCTTATCCAGTACGCGAATTTCTGCCATGGGGTACCTCTTTCTAGTAAGAAAGTTAAGACATGTTGGGTAAAATATCAGTTTGCTAAAAAGCTCTATTTTTATCTGGTCGATTCTGTAGGAGCAAACACTATTTGCCCGCAAGCTTAGCATTGCAGCGCCGTTTTATGAAAGCCTCGTGCATTGCAAACGGCCACGGGCGCACAATGTGCGCCCCTACGAATCACTTTTTCGACGGTCTGAAAATATATTATTTATTACTTCAGCGCCTGTTTCAGCTCATACAAAAAGTTCAGTGCTTCAATGGGGGTCAGGGTTTCAATATCCAGGCTGTTCAGCTTGTCCACAACTTCGCTGGGCACGGCGGGGTTGTTATAGGCTTCCACCGTTTCAAAATCCAGCTGCATGGCCTTGTTTGCACCGGGGGCTGTGGCTTCCAGCTGGCGCAGCACGGTGTGGGCGCGCTTGATTACGGCATCGGGCAGACCGGCCAGTTTGGCGACTTCAATGCCATAGCTGTCATCCGCCGGGCCCTGCACAATGCGCCGCAGAAAGGTGATATCCTCCCCGCGCTTTTTGACGGCGATGTTGTAGTTTTTAATGCCGTCCACATCCTGGTCCATGCTGGTCAGCTCATGGTAATGGGTAGCAAACAGGGTTTTGCAGCCGATGTTATCACAGATATACTCCACCACGGCGCGGGCAATGCTCATGCCGTCAAAGGTGGAAGTTCCGCGGCCGATCTCATCCAGAATGACCAGGCTGCTTTTGGTTGCCCGCTGCAGAATTTCGGCCACCTCGGTCATTTCCACCATGAAAGTGGACTGACCGGCGGCAAGGTCATCCGATGCACCCACACGGGTAAAGATGGCATCCACCACGCCGACATGGCAGCTGGATGCCGGAACGAAGCTGCCGATCTGCGCCAT
Organism: Acutalibacteraceae bacterium; assembly: GCA_963626055.1. GTDB lineage: Bacteria > Bacillota > Clostridia > Oscillospirales > Ruminococcaceae > Gemmiger. The sequence continues at coordinate 173,793 of CAVFVI010000001.1, read as the reverse complement.
CAGGGCGATCAGCGCGTTCTGGCGCATGTAGGTGGATTTGCCCGCCATGTTGGGGCCGGTGATGATAAGCATCCGGTTTTCGGTTTCGTCCAGCGTGGTATCGTTGGGCACAAACAGGCTGCCTTTCAGCATCTGTTCAATCACCGGGTGGCGGCCCTCGGTGATGGAAAGCACATCGCTATCATCCACCGTGGGCTTTACATAGTTGTTCTGCACCGCTGCTTCCGCAAAGGAAGCCAGAACATCCAGCTGGGCCACCGCAAAGGCCGTGCGCTGGATGCGCAGCAGCTGGGCGGAGATGGCTTCCAGCAGGTCAGCAAACAGCTGGTGTTCCAATACCAACAGGCGCTCGTTTGCACCAAGGATCTTGTTTTCCAGCTCTTTCAGTTCGGAGGTAATGTAGCGTTCCCCTGTTGTCAGGGTCTGCTTGCGGATAAAGGTATCCGGCACACTGGCCGCATAACTGCGGCTGACCTCGATATAGTAGCCGAACACTTTATTGAAGCCGATTTTCAGCTTGGGAATGCCGGTTTCCTCTTTCAGCTTGGCTTCCAGCTGGGAAAGGAAGCCTTTGCCGCCGTGCATGATGTCCCGCAGCTCGTCCACCTCGGCGTTGAACCCTGCGCGGATGGCACCGCCATCCTTAAGGTTTGCCGGGGGATCTTCCACCAGGGCGCGGTTGATGAGGTCCAGCAGATCTTCCAGCGGGTCCACCGCGTCCGAAAGTTCATGCAGCAGCGGGGCGGTGCACTGCTGGGCCAGCTGGCGCACCTGCGGCAGATAAACACAGGTATCCCCAAGGGCTTTAACCTCCTTGGGGGTGGCGGAGCCATACAGAATGCGGGTGGTCAGGCGCTCAATGTCATATACATGGGAGAGCGCTTCTTTTAAGTCCGCACGGGTCACGTTGGCATTGTACAGCGCTTCCACAGCGTCCAGGCGCTGGTTGATGACACTGCTGTCCACCAGCGGCTGTTCGATCCAGGCGCGTAGCTGGCGTTTGCCCATCGAGGTTTCGGTTTTATCCAGCACCCACAGCAGCGTGCCGCGCTTTTCGCGGCCGCGCATGGTTTCGGTCAGTTCCAGGTTGGCCCGTGTGACCGGGGAAAGCCGCATGTACTGGGCATCGGCATAGTTCTGCACCGACTTAATGCGGTCAATGCCGTGTTTCTGGGTTTCGTGCAGGTAGCCAAGCAGTGCCCCAAAGGCATAGGGCACCAGGCCATCCTGTGCAAAGCCGCAGGTGCTGCGCCAGTCGGCCCCAAACTGGGCGGTCATAGCGTCTTCCATCACACGCTGCTGGTAACAGGCATCCTCGCGCAGTTCCACCAGCGCATGGGTGTGCTGGCGGACATAGTTGGTTACTTCTTTCAGGTCCAGCAGTGCGGGGTTGATCAAAATTTCGCTGGGCATATAGCGGCAGAGCTCGGTAATAATAGCCGGGCCCATCTTTTCCGCCGTCAGTTCGGTGGCATAGGCTTCGCCGGTGGAAATATCGGCAAAGCAGATGCCGGTTTTCCAGCGGCTGCGCACCTTGCGGGTATAAATGCTGCAGATATAGTTGTTTTTATCGTCCGCCAGCATGCTGCTTTCAATCACAGTGCCCGGCGTAATCACGCGGATGATATCCCGCTTGACCAGCCCTTTGGCCAGCGCCGGGTCTTCCATCTGCTCGCAGATGGCGACCTTGTAGCCCTTGGCAATCAGGCGGGCGGCGTAAATTTCATACGAATGGAACGGCACGCCGCACATCGGCGCACGGTCCGGCAGGCCGCAGGCTTTGCCGGTCAGGGTCAGTTCCAGCTCGCGCGATGCCGTCAGGGCATCGTCAAAGAACATTTCGTAAAAATCACCCACGCGGTAAAACAGAATCTCGTTGGGGTGCTGGCGTTTGATTTCCAGATATTGCTGCATCATGGGCGAAAGCGCCTGTGTATCAACATCCTCAACTTTTTGGGGCACAATGTTTGCTGCCATTCTTCACACTCCTGATTCTGCTATTGAACAAATTGGCTGCTGTGCTGCCTTAGTGGCAGCCGCCGCAGGTGGAGCAGCTGCCAGTGCAACCGCCGGTGGGGGCCTGAACGGTCATGGGGTCGCCGCCGTTCATGGCCGTGTTGATGATGGCATCAATATGGCTGACCATGGCTTCACACTCTTTTTTGGCGGTGTTGTAGCGCACCATGCCCTCGCTGGACATGATCTGGGTGTACAGGTCGTTCACCTGCTGATTCAGTTCGGCCACATGGGCGGTATCCGGTTCCGGCTTGGCGCTTTCGTTGTTCAGGTCCAGGCGCTTGAGGTTGAACTCGCCGATCAAGCCCTGCAGTTCCTGGTCGTTATCGTTTTCGCGGCGGGCTGCATCCAGTTCCAGGTAACGGGGGTCAGTCTGCATGGCAGCGGCGGCTTTTTTGAAAAGATCAATGCAATCCATTTTGGTTACTCCTTATATCATGCTGTATTCAGCAAATGTTATCTGTGTTGTTTTTATTGGGTTTGGCTTTATTCTGCCAGTTCCCCCACCAGCAGTGCGGCGCGGGAGCCGGTCAGGCGCACATTGGCGTACTGGCCAATCAGGGTTTCTTCTGCGGGGAATTCGACCACCAGGTTATTATCCAGCCGTCCGTTCAGGGTGCCGGGGGTGCGGCCAGCGGCTTCCACCAGCACTTTCACGGTCTGCCCCGCCATGGCGGCAATCATCGGGAATGCAATGGAATCCTGCAGTTTCAGCAGGCGGTCCATGCGGGCGGCCTTTTCGGCATGGGTGGCCGGGTCGGGCAGCTTGGCGGCAATGGTACCTGTGCGCTTGGAATAAATAAAGGTAAACAGCTGCATATATTTGACCTGCTGGATCAAATCAAGCGTTGCCTGGAAATCTTCCTCCGTTTCACCGGGGAAGCCCACAATGATATCACTGGAGAAAGTCACGCCAGGGATTTTCTCCTTGGCATAATTGACCAGGTCCATATATTGGGCAACCGTATAGTGGCGGTTCATCTCTTTCAGGATGCGGTCACTGCCGGACTGCACCGGCAGATGGATATGCTTGCACAGGTGGTCCTGCGCGGCGATGGTATCGATCAGCTTGCGGCTGGCATCCTTGGGGTGGCTGGTCATAAAGCGGATCTGGTAATCGCCCGGAACGGTGCACAGCAGGTTGAGCAGGTCGGCAAAATCGGTCTTTTCTTCCAGGCCTTTGCCATAGCTGTTCACGTTCTGACCCAGCAGGGTGATTTCTTTATAGCCCTGCTCCACCAGCGTTTTGAACTCTGCCAGAACATCCGCCGGGGTACGGCTGCGCTCGCGCCCGCGCACATAGGGCACAATGCAGTAGGTGCAGAAATTATCGCACCCATACATGATGGGCAGCCAGGCGCGGAAACCGGAATCACGCCGGATAGGCAGTTCCTCCACCACAGCGTTACGCTCGGCCGGGGTTTCCAGGTAGCGCTTGCCGCGGTGCAGGCGCTCCACCAGCATGGCGGGCAGGCGGTCAATGCCATCCACACCGAACACCAGGTCCACATAGGGGTAGCTGGCGCGCAGCTTATCCACAATATGCTTTTGCTGGGCCATGCAGCCGCACACGCCGATCATCAGGCGGGGGTTCTTTTCTTTCAGCTTTTTCAGCGCGCCGACATTGCCGAACACGCGCTGCTCCGCATGTTCGCGCACAGCGCAGGTGTTGAACAGGATCAAATCTGCCTGCTCGACGGAATCGCAGATGCCGAAGCCGATATCCATCAGCACACCGCGGATCTTCTCGCCATCGTTCACGTTCTGCTGGCAGCCATAGCTGCGCACATAGGCAAGGGGCGGGGTATCATAAGTCTGGGCGATGACTGCGGCGGCATCGGCGTTATGAGTATAGGTTAGTTTTTCCAAGATATTGCTCCTGACGGGTGCGGTTTGTCCCGGCTAACGCCTGGGAGAGCACAAAAAAATTAGAATCTGACACTTAAGTATACCGCAACGCACGGCAAAGTACAAGATGCCTGGGGCCAGAAAATTTTGCTGAAATCGGGTTGCGGGTTTTCGTCCCCTGTTTTTTCTGCCTTACCCGGCGCTCCCAGTGAAATAAATTGTGTGGGAAGCCAGGGAAACATATAAAAAGATTACATGATAGGGCTGATGGGGGTTCATAAATTATTGAGTGAAATTGTAGAACAAGGGGTCACTCCCCTTTTGTGGCCGCAACCGCACCAGTTCAGCAAAGGCCGGCAGCTCAAAGCAAAAAAGCACCGGCCCCACAGCGCTTTTGCCGCGGAGCCGGTATATTATAAATATGCTGATTCGCCTGCGCTGCGGCAGGCAGGTTTTGGTGGGATTGCTTTACATCAAGCTGAACAGGTCAACCTGGCTGGTTTCCGGCAGATTGCCCAAAGCGCCGACTTCGCGCAGTTTGTCAAATACCGACTGCGCCACGCCGGACGCCTGCTGCAGTTCTTCCACCGAGATATATTCCTGCCCATGGATGGTAGCCTGTTCCAATGCCACGGCGGCAGCTTCGCCCAGGCCGCGGATGGCGGTAAAGGGCAGGCGCACCTTGCCATCTTCCACCACATACTTGCTGGCATAGCTCTTGCCCAGCTCAATGGGCAGGAACTGGCAGCCGCGCTGCAGCATCTCGTTGACCAGCTGCAAACTGACAAGAGCATCATCATCCTTGGCGGTACGCTCATCCTTGGGAATCTTTTCGTTATCCCGCAGGTGCTCCTTGGCCACGCGCACACCGCCAACGGCTGCTTCATAGTCGATATCCGCACCGCGCACGGTAAAGTAAACGGCATAGAAGATAGCCGGGTGGTACACCTTGAACCACATCAGGCGGATGGCCGCCATCAGGTAGGCAACGGCGTGGGCCTTGGGGAACATATATTTGATCTTGCGGCAGGATTCGATGTACCAATCCGGCACATCGTGCTCTTTCATGGCTTCTTCCCAGCCAGGCTTAAAGCCGCCCTTGGCCACCTTGCCTTTACGCACAGCCTCCATAATGTCAAACGACATCTTAGGCTCCAGCCCCTTGCGCAGCAGGTAGAGCATGATGCTGTCACGGCAGCCGATCACCTCGGCAATGGTGCAGGTACCGGAGCGGATCAGTTCGTCCGCGTTGCCGGTCCAAACGTCCGTGCCGTGGGACAGGCCGGAGATTTGGATCAGCTCCGAGAAGTTTTTCGGCTTTGCATCCAGCAGCATACCGCGCACAAAGTTGGTTCCCATTTCCGGGATGCCGAACGTTCCGGTCTGGCTGCCGATCTGCTCCGGGGTAACGCCCAGCGCTTCGGTGGAGGTCAGCAGGCTGTACACCTTGGGATCGTTCATCGGCACACTGTCAATGGGGATGCCGGAATACTCTTCAAAGAACTTATAGAAAGTGGGCACATCGTGGCCCAGCTCATCCAGTTTGAGCAGCGTATCATGCAGGTACTTAAATTCAAAGTGGGTGGTCAGCAGGCCGCCCTTTACGTCGTCCGCCGGGTGCTGGATGGCACAGAAATCGTAGATATCAAAGGTGGAAGGCACAACGACCATGCCGCCGGGGTGCTGGCCGGTGGTGCGCTTGACGCCGGTGCAGCCAAGGCACAGGCGGTTTTCCTCGGCGCGGTTCACGGTTTTGCCGCGCTCTTCCAGATATTTTTTCACATAGCCGTAAGCGGTTTTATCCTGCAGGCCGGATACGGTGCCCGCCTTGAACACGTTCTCCTTGCCAAACAGCTCCTCAGTATAGCGGTGGACGTTGGACTGGTACATACCGGAGAAGTTCAGGTCGATATCCGGCTCCTTATCGCCGTAAAAGCCCAGGAATGTTTCAAACGGGATATCGTGGCCGTCCATAATCATAGGTTCGCCGCAGACGGGGCATTTTTTATCCGGCAGGTCAAAGCCATCCATCGTCACGCCGTCATCGATCCACTCGCTGTGCTTGCATTTGGTGCACAGGTAGTGCGGCGGCATGGAGTTGACTTCCGAAATGCCGGAGAAGTGCGCCACGGCACTGGAACCAACGGAGCCACGGCTACCCACCTGGTAACCGCCCGCGTTGGAGAACGCCACCAGCTTGACCGCGATGACGTACAAAACGGCGTAACCGTGACCGCAGATGGAATCCAGTTCCTTTTTCAGGCGCTTTTGCAGCACATCCGGCAGGGGGTTGCCATAATCCCGGCGGGCATGCTGCCAGGTACCGGAACGCAGCTGGTCCTCGGCACCCTCGATGGAAGGCGGGTAGGTGCCTTTGGGGATGGCGCGCAGGTTGTTATCAATGGTAGCGGCAATTTTGTTGGGGTTGGTCACGCAGATCTCAAAGGCTTTTTCCTGCGGGAGATAGCTGAACTGTTCCAACATATCCGGCGTGGTGCGGTAAAACAGCGGGGCCTGGTTATCAGCATCCTTAAAACCGTTGCCTGCCTGCAGTACGGCGCGGTAGATACGGTCCTCCGGCTCCTGGAAGTGAACGTCACCGGTGGCGACCACGGGGATATGCAGTTCTTCGCCCAGCTGGATGATGGTGCGGTTGAAATTCTTGATGGCTTCGATGGAATCCACCTGGCCATTGCGGACCATGAACTCGTTGTTGCCAAGGGGCTGCACTTCCAGATAGTCATAATACCGGGCAATGCGCAGCAGCTCATCGTGGGCTTTGCCAGCCACCACGGCGCGGTACAGCTCGCCCGCTTCGCATGCGGGCGAAAGCAGCAGGCCCTCGCGGTACTGGTTCAGCAGGCTGCGGGGCACGCGCGGCTTTTTGAAGAAATATTTGGTATGCGCCGCGCTGACAATGCGGTACAGGTTTTTGAGGCCCGTCTGGTTCTGCACCAGAATGATCAGGTGGTAGTATTTCTTTTTCAGCACCTCTTTGTTGCCGCCAAGGCCGGTGTTGATGGCCTCCACGGTGGTCATTTCTTTCTCCTTCAAATCGGAGAGCATGACCTCAAAGATGCGGGCCAGCGCCATTGCGTCATCCACGGCGCGGTGGTGGTTAAAGGGCTGGATTTCCAAGTGCTTATTGATGGTATCCAGCTTATAGTTATGCAGGCCGGGGAACAGTGCCTGTGCCATGGGCAGGGTGTCAATATAGGTATTGGAAAAATCCACCCCGGCCTTATCCCCTGCTTTGCGGATGAACAGCATATCAAAGCTGTTGGCGTTGTGGGCAACCAGGATGTTATCGCCGCAGAACTCTTTGAACTGGCGGATGGCTTCGGCCGGCGTGGGAGCATCGGCCACCATGCTGTCATTGATGCCGGTCAGCTCCACCACCTTTTGCGGGATGGATTTGCCGGGATTTACGAACGTGCAGAAGCTCTTGTCCGGGTTGATCTTGCCGTTTTCCACATACACGGCGCCGATCTCGGTCAGGGCTTCCACATTGGAATCCAGGCCGGTGGTTTCGGTATCGAACACCACAAAGGAGCCGGTGATCGGCATGGTTTTGGTACCGTACACAGCGGGGATCATGTCATCCACAAAGTAGGCTTCGCACCCATAGATCAGCTTGAAGTTGGGGTCGTCCTGGTGGATCTCATCGGTGGCAAGCATAGCTTCCGGGTAGCCCTGGCACACGCCGTGGTCGGTAATGGCAATGGCGCGGTGGCCCATGCGGTGGGCCAGGCGCACGATTTTGCCGGAATCGCAAAAGCCGTCCATGCTGCTGGACTTGGTGTGCAGGTGCAGTTCCACGCGCTTCTGGCCTTCGGGGGCATCGTCATGGCGGGGCATGCGCTCCACCTGCAATACATCATAGGGCAGCAGCACATAGTCATGCTCGTACTTATCATAGGTATAATTGCCACGCACAATCAGGGTAGTGCCGGATTTAAGCCCCTCCCACTTGGACATATCCTCGTTTTCATCGCCAAGGACTTTGAGGTTGATGGAACCGTTATAATCCGTGATAGAGGTAAAGTAGATTTTGCGGCGGTTGCCCTTTACCTCGGTAAAGAACACATCACCCCACACGGTCACCTTGCCGCCATCGCCCAGATCGTTCAGCGGGCGCAGGTCGGCAGGCTTGAAAGACTTGCCATAGAACACCTTGGCCGGTTTGGAGGTGAGCTCCAGCCCCTCGATGGTAAAGGGCGCCACTTCCTCCTTGGCCTTGAACTGCACGGCGGGCACTTTTTCTGCCACACGGCGGTCCAGTTCGTCAGCATCCATCTGCTTGCCCACCAGCTCCATGCGCACAATAGGCAGTGCGCCGGTGCGCTCCTGAATGAGTTCTGCCAAATGTCTGGGCAGTTCCACGCTTTCCAGAATCGGCAGGCCCGCGTTGACCCGCACAACAAGGCCATCCGGCGCAAAGGCAACAGGCTGGGTTTTATCCAGGAAACCATTGACCGGCATGCCCTGTTGTTTGAGTTCTTCGATCATGGCCTTGACGGCTTCCGGCGTGATGGCGTTATAGTTGAAGTAGTTGCGCATGGTCAGCTCATAACCGGCAAAAATCTGCTCCAGTGACACCAAAAGACGCCCGCACAGGGCAGAGTCCAATGGCTCTGTGCTGCGCAGGCAGATGATAACTTTGCGTGCGGAACGGAACAGCTCCACCCGCTCCACAAACACATTGCTGAAACTGGCGGTAAACTGTTCATCGGCCGTAAACTGCGGCCAGACCTGGGTAACAAGTGGTTTTAACATAGCACCTCTTGAGAGTTACGGGCGGCCTTTTTGAAAAAAGGCCTGGCGAAAAACTTTAATATAATAAATTATAGTAATATTATAACAATATCATGTTGGTTTCAAAGGCAGGCCGACAGCTGGCGTGGGGCTCCCTTGTTTTTCAGGCTTTACCAGCGCCGCGGGCGGGTACGGGGGTTTTATTTACCGGGAAATATAAAGCAAAATTTTTCTCAGTGTTTAGTGTTTTGCCTTGCAACAAATGCAAGAAACGAATACTGCTGTGGAGACCCCTTGCCATATGCCACAAACGTTACAAATGATTTGTAGGGGACGATGCTTGCATCGTCCCGCAATGGCGGGCTTTGCCACATCTTCCACCATATCATTGCATCATTCTCCGCAGGGCGATGGGTTGTATGCAGTTTCCCTGAAAGAACATTTTCCCGTCAGGTTGGCGGGCGCACAATGTGCGCCCCTACGGTCTCTATGGGGCAAACGGCGCAACTTGCCCACGCTGCACTGCATTCATACAGCATTTTTACAACACTTTAACAACGGTTTTCAGGCCCACTACTGGGGCATATTCCTATCTTTGCGGATCACATGCACCGCGGTGATGGTGGCCACCACGCCGGGCAGCAGAAAGGCAAAGGCATCCAGCACCAGGCAGGCGGCCAATTTTATTTTTGCATCCGGCGCACTTTTGCAGTACCACACTTCCAGTACAATGCTGACCGCAAAGCAAACCAGCAGCGCCGTGCCAATGCAAAGCAGCCCCCGCACAAACGGCGGGAGCTTGGCTTTAGCGGTCGGTTCTGCGGTTTTGGGGGTATTCCGGGCCATTACAGTTTATGGATCTCCTCAACAAACTGGCTGACGATATCACCTTTCAGGGTGCGGATCTTCTCGCCGTGTTCAAACAGCACGGCGCAGTCCTTGCCGCCTGCAATGCCGATATCCGCATCACTGGCTTCGCCGGGGCCGTTGACAATGCAGCCCATAATGGCGATCTTGACCGGCTTTTTGAAGCCTTCTCCTTTCAGGCGGCGCTCCACCTCGTTGGCAATTTCGATCATGGGGTACTGGGTGCGGCCGCAGGTGGGGCAGCTGATGATCTCCGGCCCGGCCACAGCATAACCGACCGCACGCAGGATATCGTAACCGGCGTACACTTCGTCTTCCGGGTCACCGGTCAGGGAAACGCGCAGCGTATCGCCGATGCCTTCCAGCAGCAGGCCGCCAATGCCCATGCCGGATTTGATCAGGCCCATGCGGTTGCCGCCGGCTTCGGTCACACCCACATGCAGGGGGTAATCCGTCTGAGATGCCAGCAGGCGGTAAGCGGCCATCATGCGCGGTACATTGGAGGACTTGATGGAGATGACGATATTATTGAAATCATGCTTTTCCAGCAGGCGCACATGGTACATGGCACTTTCCACCATGGCTTCCGGCACGGGGGCACCGTAACGGGCCAGGATATGCTTTTCCAGGCTGCCGCCGTTTACACCAATGCGGATGGGGATGTTTTTGGCGTTGCAGGCATCCGCAACCGCTTTTACACGGTCGTCATCGCCAATGTTGCCGGGGTTGATACGGATCTTATCGGCACCGGCATCAATGGCGGCAAGGGCGGCGCGGTAGTCAAAATGGATATCGGCCACAACGGGGATATCCACCGCCTCTTTAATGGCAGATACCACCGCGGCATCTGCCGGGGTGGGCACCGTGACGCGCACGATCTGGCAGCCGGCTTTCGCCACGCGCTTCGCCTGCTCCACATTGCCCGCAATATCCTTAACGGGCACATTAAGCATGGTCTGCACCGCAATGGGGTTGGTGCCGCCAATGGTAATGTTGCCGATTTTGACCGTCCGTTTTAGCTGACGCATGGATAAACGCCTCCTGTATGTTACTTCACAATGCCTGCCCAACAGTCTTTCACCAAAAACCGCTGCGGCATTTGCTCCAAATCAAAGAATATATTTTGCCACATCCTGCATGGTGGTCAGTACCATCAGCATCAGCAATAAAATCATGCCTGCCGCGTTGATGGCAGCCTGAAAGCGCAGCGGCAGTTCCCGCCGGGTAATGCCTTCCGCCGCAAGGAACAGCAGTTTGCAGCCATCCAGCCCAGGAATGGGCAGCAGGTTGAACACGCCCAGGTTGACCGTGATGACGGCAGCCAGGCTGAGCACATCCCGCCAGCCGTACTTGACGGCTTCGCTGACCGCATTGACCACGCCGACCGGGCCGGAAAGCTCATTGACCCCCACACGCCCGGTGAAGAGGTCCAGAAATCCGCGCAGGATGACCCGCGCATAATAGCAGAAATACCGTGCCGCCCCATGCACCACGCTGCGCGGCGTTTTTTCAATGCCGTAAACCCGGAAATCCAAGACCATGGAGGTTGTGCCGTCCGCATTGGTGGTGGAATCAAACTGCACCTGGGGCAGGTTGACCAGCTTGCCATCCCGCAGAACGGTGATGACTGCGGTGTAATTCTCGGTACGCTGCAATTCGTACATGACATCTTCGGCCGTAAAGCAGAAATGCCCGTTGACCGACATGATCTCATCGTTTACCTGCAAGCCGGTTGCCTGGCTTTTGGGATCTTTGCCCTGGAAGTCATAGATGATTTTGCTGGTCACAGCGCTGCCGCTGGCCACAAGTGCCAACAGCAGGATAAAGCCCAGCACAAAATTCATCAGAGCACCGGCGGCAATCACAAAAAAGCGCTGCCAGGGGCTTGCTTCCACAAAGCTTTTGCCGTCCACCGTCAGGGGGAACAAGGGGGCATGCGGGTCATAGGTATGCACGGAAGCGGCAGCAGCTGCCTGCTTTTTCGCAGGTTCTGCCCCCTCCTGCTCGTCCGGGTCCTCGGCTTCTTCCGGGTTTTCCCCGGCAAGGTTATTGTAACCGCCCAGCGGCAATAGGCGCACGGAATAACGGGTACCGCCCTTGACGGTGCTCCACAGCGCCGGGCCAAACCCGATGGAAAATTCCTCCACATGGATGCCGCAGCGGCGGGCCGCCAGAAAATGCCCGGCTTCGTGCACCAGCACCACCGTGCCAAATACCAAAACTGCCACGATCGCGGTCAGCAGAAAATTCATAAGCACCTCGCTTACAGGGAACATTGACAGCCGGGCTGCCATACGCCCGGCGCAAAAGGTTTACACATGGGCTTTTACGTAATCGCGCGCCATACGGTCGCAGTCATACACATCCTGCAGGGTATAATCCCCGCCAAAGCTGTCACTGTCCACCATGCCTTCCACCAGGCGGCCAATATCCAAAAAGCCGATCTTATCCTGCAGGAACAGGCGCACGGCTTCCTCATTGGCACCGTTTGCCGCGCAGGGGCCAAGACCGCCCTTGCGGATGGCCTTTTTGGCGGCCGCCAGGCAGCGGAACGTTTCATCATCCGCCACATCAAAACTCAAATGCTTGAGAGCGGCAAAATCCAGCTCCGGCACCGGGCTGGGCAGACGGTCCGGCCAGGTCAGGGCATACTGGATGGGAATGCGCATATCCGGCACGCCCAGCTGGGCGATAACGGAATGGTCGGCAAACTGCACGGCAGAATGCACGATGCTTTCGCGCTGGACAACAATCTGAATCTTATCCTCCGGCAGGCCAAACAGCCAGACAGCTTCGATCAATTCCAGACCTTTGTTCATCAGGGTGGCGGAATCGATCGTGATCTTAGCACCCATATTCCAGTTGGGGTGCTTGAGGGCATCGGCCTTGGTTTTGCCGCGCAGCTGCTCAGTCGTCATGCCAAAGAAGGGACCGCCGGATGCGGTGAGCAGGATCTTTTCCAGCCGCTTGGCGGAATGCTGGTCCTGCAGGCACTGGAAGATGGCGGAATGCTCACTGTCCACTGGCAGCAGCTTGACGCCGTATTTCTTTACCGCGTCCGTTACCAGGTGGCCGCCGGTCACAAGGCTTTCCTTGTTGGCAAGGGCCAGATCATGTCCGCTTTCGATGGCAGCCAGAGAGGCAGGCAGACCGGCAATGCCGACCACCGCGTTCAATACAACATCGGGGCCGTCCATGGCAGCCAGGGTGCGCAGGCCCTCCGGGCCTTTCAGCAGCTTGGGCGCGTTGGCGGTACCGGCAAGGGCGGCATCCAGTTTATCATAGGCGGCAGGGTCCACCACGGCCACATATTCCGGGTGGAACTCTTCGATCTGCTTTTGCAGGATCTCCACGCGGGAGTTGGCCGCAAGGCCAAAGATGCGGTAGCCGTGCATCCGGGCAACATCAAGGCTCTGGGTACCGATGGAACCGGTGGAGCCAAGCAGAGTAATGGTTTTTGGCATGTTGACATCCCCTTATGGAAAGGCACTGCCCAAAAAGTGCAGTGCCGGTTGTTGTTCTGATTTTCGGGCCGGGCCTGTTGATACGGCGGCCCCGCTGTTTACACTTTACTGGAACACATAAAAGAAGTAACGCACCACGATGGACACCAGCGGCGCAATGAACATCACGCTGTCAAACCGGTCCAAAATGCCGCCGTGGCCGGGGAAAATGGTGCCGTAATCTTTGATGCCCACCTGACGCTTGACGGCAGAGGCGAACAAATCGCCCAGGATGCCCAGCACTGATGCCACAGCGCCCATGGCGGCAATGATGATATAGTGCCGCGCGGTAACAGCCACCGTCAGGCTGGCGAACCGGCCGGAAAGCGCGCTGTAAATAATGGTTGCCAGCAGCCCGATGACCACGCTGCCGATCACACCGCCGACAGCGCCTTCCACCGTTTTGTTGGGGCTTACCACCGGGGCCAGCTTGTGCTTGCCGAACGCGCGGCCCGCAAAGTAGGCGCAGGTATCGCCGCCCCAGGCAAAGCACAGGATCAGCAGGATAAAGTAAATGGCATCATAGCCGTACACATCCATCGGCAGGCAGCGCTTGAGGTGGATGAGAGAGTAAAAGCAGAACAGAATCACACCGCTGAAGTAGATAAAGCCGCTCAGCTTGCCAAAATCCAGCGTTTTATCATGGGTGATGAGCACCACATTATAAAACAGCACCGTCAAAAAGCCCACAGCCAGCAGCGCTGCACGCGCCGCACCGCTGGAACTGAGCATGAGCAGCATGGTAAACGGCACCGCTGCCGCATACAGGTACCACTGCTTTTTGCCAAAGCCCATTGCGGTAAATACTTCATGAATGCCAAGCAGGCAGATGGCCGCCAGCACCAGGTCAAACAGGATCGTGTCAAAGAAAGCCAGAACCACGGCAAGAACAGCCAGCCCGACTACGGCGGTAATGATGCGAGTTTTCATAAAAGATGGTTTCCTTTCAACGGCAGCTGCGGCGTGTTGGGCCTATCCCCTGCTATGGTATGCGGTGGAGCGGCGTTTCTTGCACTTCTGCCGGAATAAACTGCGTGCCGCGCATGGCGTTCAGGCGCGGCACACAGCAAAGAGGGACTGCGCCCAGGCAGGCTTGCGCCCGTCTGCCGCAATCAGACCTCCATGATCTCCTGGTTTTTACGGGCGCAGGTTGCGTCGATTTCCTTAACGAACTTATCGGTCAGCTTCTGAACCTCTTCTTCCAGGTTCTTCTGGTCGTCCTCAGTCAGCTCGCCGGCCTTTTTCTGGGCCTTGAACTTATCCATGGCATCGCGGCGGACATTACGCACAGCGATCTTGGCTTCTTCGCCCTGCTTCTGCACATCCTTGGTCAGCTGCTTGCGGCGTTCCTCGGTGGGTGCCGGGAACACCAGACGGATGGTGTGGCCGTCATCAATGGGGTTGATGCCGATATCGCTGGTCTGGATTGCCTTGGAGATTGCCTTGATCAGGGTGCCATCCCAAGGGGTGATGGTCAGGATGCGGGCTTCGGAAACAGCCACAGATGCAACCTGCTGGACCGGCGTGGGGCTGCCGTAATAATCCACCATTACTTTATCCAGGATGCCGGGGTTTGCGCGGCCTGCACGGATGGAAGCCAGCTCGCGGTCGAGATGGGCAACGCAGTTGTTCATTTTTTCTTCGTAAATTTTGGTCGTGCTGCTCATGAGGTTTTTCTCCTTTTTCGATATATAAATTAGGGGCTAAAATACTTTGCAGTTACTCGCGTACAATGGTGCCCACGTTTTCACCCTGCAGGGCGCGGGCAATGTTGGCAGGCTCGTTCAGGTCAAACACCACAATAGGCAGACCATTGTCACGGCAGAGAGTTGCAGCGGTGGAGTCCATAACGGCCAGGCGCTCGTCCAGCACACGGGTAAAGGTCAGGGTGTCGTACTTGACAGCATCGGGGTACTTGTGGGGGTCCTTATCATACACGCCGTCCACCATGGTTGCCTTGAACATGGCATCTGCACCGATTTCCAGGGCGCGCAGAGCGGATGCGGTATCGGTGGAGAAGATGGGGTTGCCGGTGCCGCCGCCGAACACGACGATCTTGCCTGCTTCCAGCTCGGCGATTGCCTTATCGCTGCGGAAGGTATCGGCCACCTGCGGCATGGCGGAGCTGGTCATAACCACAGCGGGCACACCCTGCTGGCGCAGAGCATCCTTGACGGCGATGGCGTTCATCACGGTTGCCAGCATGCCGATCTTGTCTGCATCCATGCGGTCCATTTTGCCGGAGGAACGGCCGCGCCAGAAGTTGCCGCCGCCAACCACAATACCGATCTGTGCGCCAAGGTCATACGCTGCCTTGATGCCCGCGCAGATAGAAGCAATGGTAGCCTCATCAAAACCGGTGCCTTTTTCGCCGGAAAGTGCTTCGCCGGAAACTTTCAAAAGAATACGTTTATATTGAACTGCCATATTCAAACACCACCTGTATTTTCCGGGCACAGCGGCCGCTGCCGGGCAGTTTCCCAAACTGCACCCATGTTATCTTTTCCCTTGTATTTTACAATAGTTTGCGCCCAAAGTAAAGCCGTTGTTTGAAAAAAGAAAAATTGACATAATTGCACTTTGGTTTCCGCCTGCCGCACAGAAAAACAGCGGCGCACCGGGTGCGCCGCTGTAAGAATCATGGTTATTATTTATGGCTTTTGGCTTTGCTTTTTTGACTGTAAGTCACTGTTTTTATCCATTCCGGCAGCTGCCTCAAAGCTTTTTGGGCGGCAGGGTCGCGCGGAATTCCTCCCGCAGGCGGGCTGCGCCGCTTTCGGGGCGGGGTGCGCGCAGCACATTGTGGGTGCCGAACGCCGCCAGCGGTTCCGGCGGCAGCGTCATGCGCAGCACGGTTTCCTGGTTTGCTGCGGTTTCCAGCCGCCAGCCCAAGTTTTGGGCGCAGCGGTACACCAGCAGCAGGCCGGTGCAGCCGTTGGCAAGAGCTTCCGGTGTCTGGATACCGGCCAGCTGGGCGCAGGCGGCTTCAGGCCAAAGCCTGCCGTCACGGTATTCCAGCGTGCGGTCCGTGCAGCTTATCGTAATTTTTGCTGCCGGGTTTGCCCGCAGAGAATTGGAAAACAGGTTAGCAAACATCGTTTGGACGATAGCCAAATCAATCTTCACCCAAATCGGCTGGTTCTGCGGCATGGGCAGCAGGCGCACCCGGCCGGTAACGGCGCATTCTCCCAGCTCATGGTTGGCCGCATCGCACAACTGGGCCAGGTACACCGTCATTTCCTGCACAGTCCAGTTCAGCTGCCGGGGCGGCTGGCTTTGTGCCACAAGATCCGCCGCGTTATCCGCCAAACGTTCCAGGCGGAAAATTCGCTGTTTCATCTCTTCCAGCAGCGGTGCGGCCATATCCTGTACATCAGGGGTGGCAGCGTGCACAAGGTAATTCTGCAAGGCGTCCACAGTGCTTTGCAGCAGGCAGAAATCCGCAAAAAAGCGGCCTTTCAGCCCCCCGCGCAGCTGCAGTTCATCCGCTGCATCCTCCTGCTGCGGGTGCAGGGCATCGGGCAGTGTATGTTCCGGCATAGGAAGCTTCTCCTTTTATCGCGCTGGATATGCCCGTTTATCTGCCGCCGTCAGCAGCGCAGGTCATGGCGCGTGCGGGCGATCACTGCTTCCAGCAGTTCACTTACCGTCAGGCGGTCCTGCGGGGTCTTGCCGTTGCGCTCGCACAGCATCTGGTAGGCCGGCGTATTGCTTTTGCACAGCCGCGCATTCAGGCGTTCCAGGGCCGAGCGCACCGCCGGGCCATTGACGCCAAACGGCTCCCCTGCTTTGGTGCACAGCTCCCCCAGGGAACATGCCTGCCGGTTGCAGACCGCAATATACACGGCTTCCTGCAGGTAATTGATGCCATAGGCCAGGCTTTTGTAGCAGCCAAGGGTGCGCAGCTGGGCCGTAACGCTCTCATGCACCAGGTAACGGTTCAGCCGCGGGCCGCTTGCTGCTGTCTGATACACCGTATCAAATAATTCGGGCAAACTATATGGTTTGAATATAGTACACTCGGCCCCCAATGTCAATATTTTTTCGATCTGGGGCGCCGCACTGGGCATCAAGGTTACAATAATGTGCGGGTCGTACTCAATCTGCTGTTGGCGTATGCTGCGCAGCAGCGGAAAAATTGTGGTATCGCTCAAAACCGAATCCAGCACCAGAACTTCCGGCCGCAGGCCGCCTTGCAGCATATGCAGCACTTCTGCGCCGGAATCAACGATCGCGCTTGCCTCAATGGCATCATTGGTTTCTGCATACAGGCGGATCATCTTGCGCTGGGCTGCATCACTGTCTGCAAACAGTGCGGTCACACGTTCGACCAGCTTTTCTTCCGTCATCCTTGTTTCTCCTACTGGGGCAAGGTACCATATAGGTTTACCCCCCCCTGTATTTTAACATCCCTTCGCAGCTTTTGCTGCGCATTTGGTTCCGGCGTTCAGCAGCCTGCGCCCAGCACTTCAACCTGCCCCACTGTGCAGCAATCGGCCAGCACATCTGCGGCCTGGCTGGGCATCACAGCGTTTTCATATAAATATTGCAGCAGGTTCCGGGCGCGGCGCTCCATATCGGTGGGGAAGGTACAGCGCACAGCGGGGCCCGCCTCCCCGCTCACCAAAAGGCGCAGGTCCGGGCCGCATTGCCACAGGGTATAATACACACGCGTTTCCGCCTGTAATCCTTCAATGTAACTGAACAATCGGGTTTGCTTTGCCAGCAGTTGGTTTACCTTGCTTCTGCCTGCTTTTCCACAATGATCCTCCACGGTTTTAGTGCCTCCTTTTCCCTGCCGGTACACTGGTCCGCCCCGCCACAGCACGGGCAGACTGTTACCGTGTGTTACCTTATATTTATTTTATTGCTTTCCCTTTTTTCAGATTGTGCCTGCCTATCAGGCTGCTACCCCTCTGGTTTTGGCGGTGCAGGCCATAAGCCTATGAAGACCACCATTTGGTTAATATTGTATTAAGGTTACTATATACAGCCGCAGGGCAAAAATCAAGACTTCCTGGATATACGGTTTTGTACGGCTAGCGCAATTTTAGAACTGTATATTTTATTTTGTCATATATACGTTGTTATAAATAGCAAATATCATTCATTTGTCGATACATGCCGATTTTTGTCGGCTGTCGGCCGGGTGGGGCTGTTGTTCCAGTGTTGTTTTTCTGTTGTGCTTTACCAGCAAAAGAAATGCCACCCATATGGCGGGTGGCGTTGGGGATCGTGGGCATTCTGCTTTCCAAATTGATTTATGCCTACAAATGTCGCAGCTCATTTTCATGTCCCTGCTTTGCATCCGGCACAATATTCATGACCCGGTAAGCATGATAACGCCCTTTGCCCGCTTCCAACATTACGCTTTTCTTTCCTCCGTTCGCCGGCCGCTTTTTCAGGCTGATAATCATCTGCGCACCATTTTTTCAAAACCAGCTTGACAATTTTCCCCTGCTGCGGTATAGTAATTAAGTCAACAACATGGGCTCGTAGCTCAGCTGGGAGAGCGTTCGGTTCGCATCCGAGAGGTCGAGGGTTCGATCCCCTTCGAGTCCACCAATGATAAGCCGCTGTTCTGCGTGGAACAGCGGTTTTTTTGTTTGTATTTTGTTATTTTCGGTGAAACATTGCACATCATTTCACATTGCCATATAACTGCAAAAGGCTGCCAGCCCCCTGCATTGATCAGGTGGTACGGCAGCCTTTTTAACTTTGTTCTCTTTCCGGGGGTTTTACTCTATCTTGCAGACCGGTTCCCGGATAACAGTCTTGCATTTTTCCGGGGCGGTGCGGCGGGGGTCGCTGAGGTAAATTTCGTGGTGCAGGCGGGCGGAGGTACAGTCAATTTTATAGCGCTGCTCCGCCGCAAATTGCTCCATTACATTGAGTGTTGCGGGCTCGGTATCATAGCTGCCAAGGTGCATGCACTGCACGCACAGTCCCTCATGATAAGTAAAGTACTCCACTTTGCTGAGGTCCAGCTTTTTCCTAGCGGCAGCTTCGGCCACGGCCCAGTCGAACTCCTGTTTGGTTACAAACTCCGGCAGGCGGATCATGGCGATCCAGGAGAATGTTTCCTTATGGGCGTAATCCACCCGGCTCTGCCCCTCCTGCCACCAAAGGCCCTCCAGCGGCGGCACAACATATTCAAAATAGCCGGGGATCTGGTGGGACCCCTTGTAGCTCATCTTGATGGTAAAGGCAACCGCATACAGCATGCCAATGGCCGCCTGATATTCTCCATCCTGCGCATTGGGGTCACCATGGCCGCGCACCGCCACATAGTTCATGGGCGGCACTTCCACCAGCTGCGGCTTTTTGGGCGGAAGGTAAAATTCCTTATATTCCTTTTTATAGTCAAACGGCATCAGTCAAGTCGTTCCTTTCTTCTTTTTGGGTTTCGGCATGGGCAGTTCGCGGCAGGTGGCCTGCACAAATGCGATCAGAGATTCCCGATCATCCACATTCTCGTACAGGAAATAATCTTTTGCGCCCTCAT
The DNA here is from genome assembly GCA_963626055.1 of Acutalibacteraceae bacterium. Classification (GTDB taxonomy): domain Bacteria; phylum Bacillota; class Clostridia; order Oscillospirales; family Ruminococcaceae; genus Gemmiger. The sequence continues at coordinate 154,299 of CAVFVI010000001.1, read as the reverse complement.
ACGGCGGGGCTTTGGGCAGCTGCGGCGCTAGGGCTGCGCCCGCTTTGGTAATTTTGATGAAGAGTTGGTCATCACACACCAGGGCAAAAATTTTGCCGTCCAGATACACGCCATAATCGCCAAACATTTTGCGGTAGGTCACCTGCCCGGCCGGGGCAAGCTGGTCTGCAATATACTGAACAAATTCGGGATCAGAGGCCATAAAGGGTTCCTCTCTTTTCAATCACTATTTTATGGTATTATATCACACTGCTCTATACATTACAACCTTTTTTCTTGTTTTACAACCAATTATTGTAAGTCGCTGGCGCTATTGCCGCACTTTTTACAACTCAGCGCTTTACAGTGGTGTGCGGTTCGGTGTATCATGAAAGAACATTAAAAAGGAGATGAACGCATGAAACGCCTGAATTGGGGTAAACTTTTGGCCGCGGCGGCGCTGTGTGCTGCGCTGTGTGCCTGCAGCAAGCCGCAGGATGTTCTGCCCGATCGTACCGCCACGCCGGAAGCATCTGCCACGGCTGCCCCAACTGCCGCCGTTGTGCGGGCCACCGCCACCCCCGCCCCAACAGATACCACCGTGCCCACCATTCTGCCGCAGACAGCGGATGCCGGGCGCAGCTATGTGGATGATACCCTGTTCATCGGGGATTCCAACACCGTGCGCTACACCATGTACGCCGATGACACCGGAACGGCGTTTTCCACGCTGAAAAACAACATTGGCGTGGTCAGCATGGGGGCCGGTTCTATCACCACCTTAAAATGCGAAAAGTTCAAGGGGGACAGCACCCTGTACACCATCCCGGATGCCGTTGCCAAATTGCAGCCCAAACGCATTATCATCGGTTTCGGTTCCAACAACCTGGGCGGCAGTTCCACGGATGCCACCAAGTTCATCGCGCAGTACCGGGAGGGGCTGGCCGCCATTGCCAAAGCATGGCCCTATGCGGATATTATCGTCAGCGCCATTCCCCCGCTGGACCAGCAGCGGGACAACACCAACCTGACCATGACCCAGGTGGACGCTTACAACACCGCCCTTGTGACAATGTGCGAGGAGGACGGCTACAAGTTTTTGAACACCGCCGAAGTGCTGCGGGATGATGCCACCGGCTGGGCCAAAAAGGACTATACCCTTTCGGACGGGGTGCACCTTTCCAAAGAGGCGGTCACCGCCTACTTTACTTATGTGCGCACCCATGCTTACGTCACACAGGACCGCCGCCCCGAAAGCACCGCCGCCATCCCGGAGCCGGACGGCGTACCGCTGGGGCTGATCTCCTCGGACCCGATCGCCGTGCGCGGCGCTAAAGTACCGGTAGAATTTGTGGCCGCATCCGGCGGCAGCATCAGCGGTTCCACCAGCCAGAAAGTGAAAAAGGGCGGCACCTGCTCCACCGTGAAAGCCGTACCTGATGCGGGCTGGAAATTTGCCGGTTGGACGGCATCGCTGGGATCGGCATCCAGCAGTTCTTCCCTGAGCTTTACTGTGCCCAGCAATGCGGACGCCAACGGTGTGATCGTAACGGCACACTTTGAACCGGACGAACACGAGCATGAATTTGTGGAAGTAAAGGATACCCGCATTGAGCCCACCTGTTTGGAATACGGCACCGTAAAAGTCAAATGCACCATCTGCGGCGAGGTGAAAGAAAAAGAGCTGCCCGCCCTTGGGCATGACTATGATAAGGGTGTTATCACCTTACAGCCCCAGCCCGGTGTGGCCGGGGTGATGACCTACACCTGCCAGCGCTGCGGCACCATCAAAACAGCGCCCATTGAGCCGCTGCCCACCGCAACGCCGACAGCTTCGCCCACGCCATCCCCTGCACCGACACCGGCAGTTACCCAGACACCGGAACCCGTCATCACACCGGAGCCGCCGGTAGTTACCCCGGAACCCACACAGGAACCCACGCCAGAGCCAGTGGTCACACCGGAGCCCGACCCAACAGATGCACCGGAACCGGTAATTACCGCGGAACCGGCCCCCGACCCGGAGCCGCCGCAGGAAACTGAGCCTGCCAGCGAAGCCCCCACCGAAGTTCCCACACAGGAGCCGGAAGTTCCGCAGGAATAACCCTGATTTTTTGATTGCATTTATTTTTGATTTTTTTGAAAGGAAGAGGAATTAAGTTTTATGAGTGACCCCAGCCAGCAGCACATCGGCACCCCGGCACTGATCCGCCGGTTTGCCCCTTACCTGATGCGATACAAACGCATTTTGATTTTCGATTTGTTCTGTGCCGCACTGACCACTTTGTGTGATATCGTGCTGCCTAAAATTATGAGCTACCTGACCAATGCCGCCACCAACCCCAGCATTGTGCTGACGGTTGACGCGGTGTTAAAGCTCGCCCTGTTGTATCTCATTTTGCGGCTGATTGATGGTGCTGCACAGTATTTTATGTCCGGCACCGGCCACATCATGGGCGTTTACATCGAGACTGACATGCGGCGGGATGCCTTTGCCCACCTGCAGCGGTTGAGCCACACCTATTATTCCAACACCAAAGTCGGGCAGATCATGGGCCGCATTACCAACGACCTGTTTGATGTGACCGAATTTGCCCACCACTGCCCGGAAGAATTTTTTATTGCAGGCATCAAAATCACTGCTTCCTTCATCATCCTGTGCGGGGCCAGCGTGCCGCTGACTTTGGTGGTGTTTGCCTGTGTGCCCTTGATGGCGGTTGTTTCCATCAAACTGAACCTGAAACTGCGCGCCGCGTTCCGCCGCCAGCGGTTCCAGATCGGCGAGCTGAACGCTTCGATTGAGGACAGCCTGCTGGGCCAGCGGGTGGTGAAGGCGTTCGCTGCGGAAGAGGAAGAGAACAAAAAGTTCGAGCAGGGCAACACCGCGTTCCAAACCATCAAAAAGAAAACCTACCACGCCATGGCCGCGTTCAACACTTCCACCCGGCTGTTTGACGGGTTGATGTATCTGGTGGTCATTGTGGCAGGCGGGCTTTCGCTGGTATATGGCACCATCAGCGCGGGCGACCTGGTTGCCTATGTGCTGTATGTTTCCACGCTGATTGCCACCATCCGCCGCATTGTGGAGTTTGCCGAGCAGTTCCAGCGCGGCGTGACCGGCATCGAGCGCTTTTTTGATATTATTGATACCCCCATCGAGATTACCGATGCCCCCGACGCCAAACCGCTGCAGGTGGAAAAAGGCGGCATCGAGTTCCGCGATGTGAGCTTTGAATACCCGGACGACCACAACAAGGTGCTGCGCCATGTAAACCTGAACATCCGCCCCGGCGAAAATCTGGCACTGGTTGGGCCTTCCGGCGGCGGCAAAACCACCCTGTGCAACCTGATCCCCCGCTTTTATGATGTAACCGGCGGCGAGATTTTGATTGACGGGCAGGATATCCGCCATGTTACCCTGAACAGCCTGCGCAATGCCGTGGGCGTGGTGCAGCAGGATGTTTACCTGTTCAGCGGCACGGTGGCCGAAAACATTGCTTACGGCAAGCCGGGCGCCACGCGGGAGGAGATCATCGCCGCCGCCAAGCTGGCCGGTGCCGATGGTTTTGTGCGGGAATTGAAAGACGGATACGACACTTATGTCGGCGAACGCGGGGTCAAGCTTTCCGGCGGGCAGAAGCAGCGCATCAGCATTGCGCGGGTATTTTTGAAGAACCCGCCCATCCTGCTGTTGGACGAAGCCACAAGCGCGCTGGACAATGAGAGCGAGATCCTGGTTGGGCAAAGCCTGGATAAGCTGGCCAAAGGCCGCACCACCCTGACGATTGCCCACCGCCTGACCACCATCAAAAACGCCGACCGCATTCTGGTGCTGGGTAAATCCGGCATTGAGGAAGAGGGCCGCCACGAGGAGCTGCTGGCAAAGAAAGGTATTTATTACCGCCTGTGGAACGGGCTGGTCAGCGGGCAGACGCTGTGATAGCAATGCGGAGGTTATACCGCTTCGTTTATCCATAATATAAAATGCAGAACCACCCCGCCGTTGGGACAGAAGCTCCCCGCGGCGGGGTGGTTTTTGTGATTTTGTAGAAAACAATGCTGCGCCTATCGCCAACAAAAGAGTCGTGTTTTCCAGGCCAGTCAACGGGACGTCGAGGACGCCGTCCCCTACAGATGGTTTGGTGGTTTGGAGCATCTTTTTTCATGGGTGATATGGCAAGGTTTCGGCGGGGTCGGGTGACCCCGCCCTACCGGCATATTTTTTGAGTTACCAGATAGTACAGGCCCGTCATGCGGGACGATGCAAGCATCGTCCCCTACAGATTGGTTTTTCGGTTTGCGGTAAATGTTTTATGTTTCTCCCCGGCGGGATGAGGGCATCCCGCCCTACAGCATTGTTTATGGTTTGGCTCATATTTCCAATGCACGGTCGTCCCAATATTTTCCGAGCGGCGTTCCTCGCCGCAATCCACCAATATTATTCTTTATTATTTATTCTTTTCCCCCGCCCCGTCCTCAATTCCTAATTTCTCATTTCTAATTCCTAATTCACCTCTCCACTCCTACCTCCTCACTCCTACTTCCTAACTTTCTCACCATTCTTGCCGTATTCAGCGCACAGGTCAGCAGGTTGGAGGCTGCCATGACCACCAAAAAGCCCGGCATGCCGTATTGCGGCACCAGCCACACAATGCCTGCAATGCGCAGAACGGAATCCAGCACCGAATAGCGGAAGGTCGCCAGCTGCTCCCCCATGCCTTTTAAGATCGCGTCCACCATGCTTTCCAGGTACATAAAGGGTGCCACAAAGCCCAGTACCTGCACATAGCGGCCCGCCTGGGCATCGTGGTAGAGCAGAACGGCGGCATCCTTGCCAAACAGCATCAGCGCAGCCCCCACCAGCAGCGAGAATCCGCCTGTCAGCCCCATCGCAAGCCGCACAAGGCGGCGCAGGGCGGCGGTATCGCGGGCGGTATGGGCACGGGTGATTTCCGGCATCAGCAGGCCGGAAAGTGCCGCCAATACCGAGAACGGGAAAAAGATCAGCGGCAGGGCCATGCCTTTCAAGGAACCATACTGCGCTACGGCTTCGGCGCGGGTGCCCAGGTAAGCGGCAAGGCAGGCAGGGATCAACACGCTTTCCCCTGCCTGCAAAACGCTGGCGGTCAGGCGGCTGCCGGTCACGGGCAGCACGATTTCCCACAGTTCCCGGCTGGTATACCCGCGGGGCGGGTCATCCGTGCGCGGGCGGAAATCCGGTTCCCGCCGGGCAAACAACGCCATAAGGCCGCAGGAGACCGCCTCGCTGACGGTATTGCCGATGAGCACCGCACAGCAGGCGTAAGCCGCACCCCAGTGGGCCAGCTTTACCAGCGCCAGCGCGGCCACGGCCATCCGCACGGCCTGCTCCACCAGCTGGGCAATGATGTTCGGTTCCACCCTGCGCCGCGCCAAAAAGCACCCGCGCAGTGCCCCCGCCGCCGCAATAAACGGCAGGCTGGGGGCCAGCGTACACAGCCCCAGCTCCGCGCGGGAATCATGCAGGGCAAAGCGGGCCAGCGGTTCCGCCGCTGCCAGCTGCACCAACATGGCGGCGGTGCCCAATACGGCCGCTGTTGCCGCAAGGCTGCGCAGCGCCGGGGCCATGCCGCGCCCGCGGGTTAAACACTGCGCGGCCAGCCGCGTGGACGCCACATTGATGCCCGCTGAAGCCAGCGAAACAAACACCATATAGACCGATAAGATCAGTTGGTACAGGCCCATGCCCTCCGGCCCCAGGCGCGCAGCCACAAACACCCGGAACACCATGCCCAGCGCCCGCAGCGCAAAGCCCGCTATGGTAAGCAGTGCTGCATTTTTCAGATATGTTTTCCCCCGCAGTGCCGTTTTTGCCGCCCCCTTTGCCCCGTATAAAGCCAGTATATTCTGCATGGCTGCGGTTTATGGCCGGGTTATATCAAGAAGCATCGCCCATACAATTTGGACATTTTTGCTGGTTTGGCGTGCTATTCGTTTTGATAGTGCTTGCATTTTGTGCTCTGACGCGGTACACTAATAAAGTGCGGCCCATGCCGCAAAACGGAGAATGGTGCCGAAGCGGGGCAGTTGCAGCGCCCCGCCCGGCACAGATAAAAGGAGCTATACCCACATGAGTGAAGCATGTACCCACGATTGCAGCAGCTGCCACGCTGACTGTTCCAGCCGTGCGCCGCAGCATGAGCCGCCGCACGCAAAAAGCCACATTAAAAAAGTGATCGGCGTTGTTTCCGGCAAGGGCGGCGTTGGCAAAAGCATGACCAGCGCCATGATGGCTGTTTCCATGCGCCGCAAAGGCTACAAAGTCGGCGTGCTGGATGCTGACATTACCGGCCCTTCCATCCCCAAACTGTTCGGCGTTCATGGCCCGGCCATGGGCACCGAGGACGGCATCAACCCGGTGGAAAGCCACACCGGCATCAAGATCATGTCCATCAACCTGCTGCTGGAAGACGAGGAAGCCCCCGTTGTGTGGCGCGGCCCCGTGATTGCCGGTGCGGTCAAGCAGTTCTGGCAGGAAGTGATCTGGGACGACGTTGACTTTTTGTTTGTCGATATGCCTCCGGGAACCGGCGATGTGCCGCTGACCGTGTTCCAGACCCTGCCGGTGGACGGCATTATTATTGTGTCCAGCCCGCAGGAACTGGTCGGCATGATTGTTGGCAAGGCTGTGCAGATGGCCGAAATGATGAAGGTGCCCATCCTTGGCATTGTGGAGAACATGAGCTATGTTCTCTGCCCGGACTGCGGCAAGCACATCAATGTGTTTGGCGACAGCCATGTGGATGAGACCGGTAAGAAGTACAACCTGCCCGTGCTGGCCAAAATGCCGCTGAACCCCGAATTTGCCAAAGAGGCAGACGCCGGCATGATCGAAACCTTTGCCGGGGATTATCTGGACGGCGCAGCAGACGCTGTGGCCAAGCTGCTGAAGTAACTTTTTATTTTGGAATCCGGGCCCATTGCCCCGTTTGCAGCCTGTGTGGGGCATGGCCCTGAAAAATTCATCCATACAGGAGGAAATACATTATGAAAAAGTTCCTGGAAGAGTTCAAAGCATTTGCCCTGAAGGGTAACATGATGGACATGGCCATCGGTGTTCTCATCGGCGGCGCATTCTCCACGCTGGTCACTTCTTTGACGGACAACATCATCAACCCCATCATCGGCATTTTGTTCCAGACTGATTTTAGTGATGTTGTGCTGCACCTGCCGTTTGATATCAACCTGGGTATCGGTGCATTCATTTCTGCCGTCATCAACTTTATCATTCTGGCATTCGTTCTGTTCTGCATGCTGAAAGCCATGAACAAGCTCATGGACCTGGGCAATCACGAGGAAGAAAAGCCCGCCGAGCCGGAAGCCCCCAAGGCACCGACGCAGGAGGAACTGCTGACCGAGATCCTGGCTGTTTTGAAAGAGCAGCAGGCTGCGAACGGCAAATAACAAGCCGTTTTGCCCGGTCTGCATCGCCAATACTTAATTTTATTAAGTTTAAGTCTTTCAAAGCAAAGCAAATAAGGTTTACGTGTTAATTTCATAAAAATCTTTTGTTTGGTGATTGCTATTCCCCCATTGGTGTGGTATAGTACAGGCAAGAACAAAGACGTTCCCACAAACGGGTCAGTGTGCCCGTTGGGGAACGTCTTTTTTCGTATCTATGCCAGGGTGGGAAATGTGCGTTCCCGCCCGGCCCCGCAGCAAATTACGGGAAGGAGCAAAAAACGGATGGAAAACTTTACAGAGCGCAAGGCCCCCGCCGGGCTGTATGATCCGCGGTTTGAACATGACAACTGCGGCATTGGTGCAGTTGTGGATATCAAGGGCCGCAAAACCCACAAAACGATTGACGATGCTTTGCAGATCGTGGAGCACCTGGAACACCGTGCCGGTAAAGATGCCGAAGGCAAAACCGGCGATGGTGTCGGCATCCTGCTGCAGATCGGCCACAAGTTCTTCAAAAAAGCTGCCGAAGAAGCCGGCATTACGCTGGGCAACGAGCGTGACTATGGCATTGGCATGTTCTTTTTCCCGCAGGAAGAGCTGAACCGCAACCAGGACAAAAAGCTGTTTGAGATCATCTGCAAAAAAGAGGGGCTCAACTTCCTTGGCTGGCGCGAAGTTCCCACCTGCCCGGAAATTCTGGGCCACAAGGCACGTTCCTGCATGCCCAGCATCTGGCAGGCATTTGTGGAACGCCCGGCCCGCGTAAAGCCCGGCATTGACTTTGACCGCAAGCTTTATGTTGCCCGCCGCGTGTTTGAACAGTCCAGCCAGGATACTTATGTGTGCAGCCTTTCCAGCCGCACCATTGTGTACAAGGGCATGTTCCTGGTTAAAGAGCTGCGCCTGTTCTACCCCGATCTGCAGAGTGAAGATTACGAATCTGCCATCGGCATGGTACACAGCCGGTTTTCTACCAACACGGCACCCAGCTGGAACCGCGCCCACCCCAACCGCTTTATCCTGCATAACGGCGAGATCAACACCATCCGCGGCAACGTGGATACCATGCTGGCCCGCGAGGAAACCATTGGTTCCAACTATCTGAAAGAGGATATGACCAAGGTTCTGCCCATTGTCAACCAGGGCGGTTCTGACTCTGCCATGCTGGACAACACGCTGGAGTTCATGGTCATGAACGGCATGGAGCTGCCGCTGGCCGTTATGGTCACCATCCCCGAACCGTGGGAAAACAACCACAGCATGGACCCCAAAAAGCGTGCGTTCTATCAGTATTACGCCACCATGCTGGAGCCATGGGACGGCCCCGCTTCCATCCTGTTCAGTGACGGCGATGTGATGGGCGCTGTGCTGGACCGCAACGGTCTGCGCCCCAGCCGCTACTATATCACCAAAGACGGCCGCCTGATCCTTTCCAGTGAAGTCGGCGTGCTGGATATCCCTGCCGAAGAGATCGTGCGCAAGGACCGCCTGCGCCCCGGCAAAATGCTGCTGGTGGATACCGCCAAGGGCGAGCTGGTGGACGACGAAAGCCTGAAAGCCGATTACGCCAGCCGCGAGCCTTACGGCGAATGGCTGGACCGCAACCTGGTCAACCTGGCCGACCTGAAGATCCCCAACGAGCGCGTGCCCAGCCACGAGCATGACGAACTGGTGCGGCTGCAGAAAGCATTCGGCTACCAGTACGAGGACGTTTCCACCATGATCCTGCCGATGGCAAAGAACGGCTCCGAGCCCGCCGGTGCCATGGGCAGCGATACCCCGCTGGCCGTTTTGAGCCACACCCATCCCCCGCTGTTTGAGTATTTCAAGCAGATGTTTGCCCAGGTCACCAACCCGCCCATTGACGCACTGCGCGAGAAGGTCGTGACCTCCACCACCGTGTACGTTGGCGCACAGGGCAACCTGCTGGAAGAGGACGCCGAGAACTGCAAGGTGCTGAAAATCACCAACCCGATTTTGACCGAAACCGACCTGATGAAGATCAAGGCCATGAAGGTTCCCGGCTTCAAGGTAGAAACCATCTCCATCTGCTACTATAAGAACACCGACCTGGAAAAAGCCATCGACCGCCTGTTCGTTGATGTGGACCGCGCTTACCGCGATGGTGCCAACATTCTGATTTTGTCTGACCGCGAAATTGACGAATACCATGTCGCCATCCCCAGCCTGCTGGCTGTGGGCGCGGTTTCTAAGTATCTGGTCCGTACCCGCAAGCGCACCGCCATGGCCCTGATTCTGGAAAGCGGCGAACCCCGCAAAGTGCATGATTTTGCCACCCTGCTGGGCTACGGTGCCTGCGCCATCAACCCCTATCTGGCACAGGAGACCATCGGCGAGCTGATCAACGAGGGCCTGCTGGACAAAGACTATTATGCCGCCGTGAACGACTATAACCGAGCAGTTCTGGCCGGTATCGTCAAGATTGCCTCCAAGATGGGCATTTCCACCATCCAGTCCTATCAGGGCAGCCAGATCTTTGAAGCCCTGGGCCTGAGCAATGAGGTTGTTGATAAGTACTTTACCAACACCGTCACCCGCGTGGGCGGCATTACCATCCGTGATATCCAGAATGACCTGGAAGCCCGCCACAAACAGGCATTTGACCCCCTGGGGCTGGACATCAACATGGAGCTGAGCAGCCTGGGCGAGCATAAGTTCCGCAGCAGCAAGCAGGCCGAAGAGCACCTGTACAACCCGCTGACCATCCATCTGCTGCAGCAGGCCTGCTGGACCGGCGATTACAACAAGTTCAAAGCTTACACCGATGCCGTGAACGCCGAGGGCGGCGATGCCATGCATCTGCGCAGCCTGCTGGACTTCAACTATCCCGATGCCGGTATCCCGCTGGACGAAGTGGAAAGCGTGGATTCCATCGTACACCGCTTCAAGACCGCTGCCATGAGCTATGGTGCCCTTTCTGAGGAAGCCCACGAATGCATGGCCATTGCCATGAACCGCATCGGCGGCAAGAGCAACACCGGCGAGGGCGGCGAAGCCGAAGACCGCTTTGGCACCGAGCGCAACAGCGCCATCAAACAGGTGGCGTCCGCCCGTTTTGGCGTGACCAGCAAGTATCTGGTTTCCGCCAGCGAGATTCAGATCAAAATGGCCCAGGGCGCCAAGCCCGGCGAGGGCGGCCAGCTGCCCGGCGGCAAGGTTTACCCCTGGGTTGCCAAGACCCGCCACTCCACCACCGGCGTGGGCCTGATCTCTCCCCCGCCGCACCATGATATCTACTCCATTGAGGACCTGGCCCAGCTGATCTATGACCTGAAATGCTCCAACCGCAAGGCTGCCATCAATGTCAAGCTGGTCAGCGAAGCCGGTGTTGGCACCATCGCTGCCGGTGTTGCCAAGGCTGGTGCCGAAGTGATTTTGATTTCCGGCTTTGACGGCGGCACCGGCGCTGCACCGCGCAACTCCATCCACAATGCCGGCCTGCCGTGGGAACTGGGCATTGCCGAAGCGCACCAGAGCCTGATCATGAACGGCCTGCGCTCCCGCGTGCGCATTGAAGCAGACAGCAAGCTGATGAGCGGCCGCGATGTGGCCATTGCCGCCATGCTGGGCGCCGAAGAATTCGGCTTTGGCACCGGCCCGCTGGTTGCCATGGGCTGCGTGATGATGCGTGTGTGCAACCTGGATACCTGCCCCATGGGCATCTGCACCCAGAACCCGGAGCTGCGCAAGCGCTTTAAGGGCAAGCCGGAATACATCATCAACTTTATGCGCTTTATGGCCGAGGAGCTGCGCGAATACATGGCCCGCCTGGGCGTGCATACCGTGGATGAACTGGTTGGCCGCACCGACCTGCTGAAAGTCAAGGATGCCCCGGCTGGTTCCCGCGCAAGCGAGATGGACCTGACCGCCCTGCTGAAAAACCCGCTGGTGGAAAACAGCAGCGTGCATTTCAACGCCAAGGATGTTTACAACTTCGGCCTGGAAAAAACGCCGGATATGCGGGTGCTGATGAAGAAGTTCAAAAAGAGCTTTGACATGGCAGAACCCAAGCCGATGACCGTGGAACTGGAAGTTGGCAACACTGACCGTGCATTCGGCACCATTTTTGGCAGTGAGATCACCCGCAAGTTTGGCAACACCCTGCCGGAAGATACCTTCCATGTGATCTGCAACGGGTACGGCGGCCAGAGCTTTGGTGCCTTTATCCCCGCTGGCCTGACGCTGGAACTGGTTGGCGATTCCAACGACTATATGGGCAAGGGCCTTTCCGGCGGCAAGCTGATCGTTTACCCGCCCAAAGATGTCACCTATGACCGCAGCGAGAACATTGTCATCGGCAACGTTGCACTGTACGGTGCAACCGGCGGCAAGGCGTTCATCAACGGTGTGGCTGGCGAGCGTTTCTGCGTGCGTAACTCCGGCGCTACCGCTGTTGTGGAGGGCGTTGGCGACCATGGCTGCGAATATATGACCGGCGGCACCGTTGTGGTGCTGGGCAAGACCGGCAAAAACTTTGCAGCCGGTATGAGCGGCGGCATTGCCTATGTGCTGGATGAGGACTGGGATTTCTACACCCGTGTCAATAAGGATATGGTCAGCCTGGAGCCGGTGGAACACAAGTATGATGTTTCGCTGCTGAAAGACCTGATCCGCGAGCATGTGGAAGCCACCGGCTCCCCCCGCGGCAAGGAGATCCTAGACAACTTTGGCGAGTATCTGCCCAAGTTCAAAAAGGTCCTGCCCCACGATTATGACAAGATGCTGCGCCTGATTGCCCAGATGGAAGAAAAGGGCGAGGACAGCGAGCAGGCACAGATCGAAGCGTTCTATACGATGAAGAATGCTTCTAACAAATAAGGGAGGCGCAAACGATGGGAAAACCGACAGGATTTATGGAAATTGCCCGGCAGACCAGCACGGAGCTGCCGCCCGAAGAACGCATTCAGAACTTTAACGAATTTCACATCCCGCTGCCGCAGGATGAACAGCAGGCACAGGGTGCCCGCTGCATGGATTGCGGTGTGCCTTTCTGCCAGGCCGGCATGATGATTGGCGGCATGGCAAGCGGCTGCCCGCTGAACAACCTGATCCCCGAATGGAATGATCTGGTTTACCAGGGCAAGTGGGACCTGGCTGTGCACCGCCTGCGCGCCACCAACCGCTTCCCGGAGTTTACCAGCCGGGTGTGCCCTGCTCTGTGTGAGGCCGCCTGCACCTGCGGCTACACCACCGGCAGCCCCGTTACCGTGAAAGAGAACGAGCACGCCATTGTGGAATACGGCTATGAAGCCGGGCTGCTGACCGCCTGCCCGCCCCCGACCCGCACCGGCAAGACCGTTGCCGTGGTGGGCGCCGGCCCCGCTGGCCTTGCGGTTGCCGATTACCTGAACAAGCGCGGCCACAAAGTGACCGTGTACGAGCGTGAGGACCGCGTGGGCGGCCTGTTGATGTACGGCATCCCCAACATGAAGCTGGAAAAGCAGGTCATCGACCGCCGCGTGAACATCATGAAGGCTGAGGGCATTGACTTTGTGACCTGCGCCGATGTTGGCGGCAGCACCCCCGCCCAGGACGTGCTGGATGCCCACGATGCTGTTGTGCTGGCCTGCGGTGCCAAGCAGGCGCGTGACATCAACGCACCGGGGCGCGATGCACAGGGTATCTATTTTGCCGTGGATTACCTGACCAGCGTAACACGCAGCCTGCTGGATTCCGGCTTTGCCGATGGCAAGGCCGTGAGCGCCAAGGACAAAAAGGTGTTGGTCATCGGCGGCGGCGATACCGGCAACGACTGTGTCGGCACCGCCATCCGCCAGGGCTGCGCAAGTGTGACCCAGCTGGAAATGATGCCCTGCCCGCCCAAAGAGCGCACCGCTGCCAACGCCTGGCCCGAATGGCCCAAGGTGCTGAAAACCGATTACGGCCAGCAGGAAGCCATTGCCGTGTTTGGCAGCGACCCGCGCATTTACCAGACCACGGTCAAAGAGTTCTATAAGAACGAAGCCGGGCAGGTTTGCGGCGCACTGATTGCCAAGCTGGAAAGCAAAGTGGTGGACGAAGCCACCGGCCGCCGCGCCATGGTGCCCACCGGCGAAGAATTCGCCATTGAGTGCGACCTGGTGCTGATTGCCGCCGGTTTTACCGGCTGCCAGCCCTATGTAGCCGAAGCGTTTGGCGTTGATTTGACCAAGCGCGGTACCGTGGCCGATACCAAGTATGCCACCAATGTGCCCCATGTGTTTACCTGCGGCGATATGCGCCGCGGCCAGAGCCTGGTCGTCTGGGCCCTGCGCGAAGGCCGCGATGCCGCCGCCGAGGTGGATAAGAGCCTGATGGGCTACACCAACCTGTAACAAGCCATTTCCTTAACATCCGTTTTATAATAGACAGCAGCCCCCGTACCGATGTGCGCACAAGATCATCGGTGCGGGGGCTGCTGTTTTATAATTTTTATTGTGGGTGCAGGTTATTTATCCTTATTGCCCTTGTGGAACGCCACATAGAAGCAGAGGATGAGCCCCGCGCACATGGCCACCGTGGAGATGATGAACGGCACCAGCGTTTGGGTGCCCAAAAAGCTGCCCAGCAGGCCGTCAATGCCATTATAGTTCCAGGGATTCATAACGGCATAGATAAAGCAGAACGAAGAAAACACAAGGCCAACCAGGGTCAGCAATAAGCCGCATAATAGTTTGGGAGTCATGGTTTTTCCTCCTCTTCATAATACACAGTGATCTTTTCTTCCCGGTTCTTGCTATACACCAATGCCTCGCTTATCGAGCCGCTGATGGTTGATCTCACAGCATTTTATCCAGCAGCGGCCAAAGGGCCTGGGTGTTGGCGTTGAACTGGGGGTAGAAATCATCCTGGATGGAATAATCAAAATACAGGGCGCGGGCAATGCGGCGGGCGGCGGGTAGGTAGTGCGGGTTTTCGCGTCCGCCCGCCTGCTGCATCCGGTCCGAAAGCTGGGTACACACCACAGCCCACCGGGCATCAATTCCCGCGCGGGCGGTGATGGCGGCATCATCCAGGTAGTTTTGCAGGGTGCGCTGTTCCTGCGCGGGCACGTGTGCACCGCACAAAGGCAGCTGCACATAGTATTCCATGGCCGCTGTTACCGGGTCGATCGCCTGACCCAGCGGGTAAAGCGCGCAGGCCAGCGGGCGGGCGGCATGGATGGTGCAGGCGTCCGCTTCAAAAAAGGGGCAGTTGCCGGTGCGGGCATTGGGGCGCAGCACCACGGCGGGCAAGAGGGTCTGCCGGGCAAACTCCTGCCTGCAAAAGGCATCTGCCGTCAGGCGGGGCGGCAGGCCAAGGCGGCGGGCAATGCGGTACAGGTCATAACCGGAAAGTACCAGATCCCGCCGGTGGCGGCAGCAATCCCCACAGCCCGCGCAGACAAAATCAAACGGCTCCCCTGCCGCCAGGCGCGGGCATTGGGCCAGCGCAGCGGCGGCTTCGGCACGGCCCGGCTCTGTCACAGGCGCACCTCCAGCGGGGTCTGTTCGCCATCGGCCATGGCGCGCACTGCCTTAAAGGCACTTTCCACCATGCTGGCCACGTTCACATCGGTATAAAACGCGGTGTGCGGGGTAAAGATCACATTCGGGAAGCTGCGCAGCATGGCAAGTTCGCGGTTCTGCAGGGCATCACCCATATGGTTAAAGTAGAACAGGCCGTTCTCGTTTTCCACAACGTCCAGACCGGCTGCGCCGATCTTTCCGCTTTCCAGCCCGTTTATCAGGGCTTCCGGGTCGATCAGGGTGCCGCGGGCGGTGTTGATCAGCACCACGCCATCCTTCATCTTAGCAATCGCGTCTGCATCGATCATGTGGCGGTTGGCCGCAGTGGCGTTGGTGTGCAGGGTAATGATATCGCAGCTCTTGTACAGGGTATCCAGATCCACATACTCGGCATACTGGCGGGCTTCCTCGTTGGGGTACAGGTCGTAAGCCAGCAGCTTGCAACCAAAGCCGCTCAGGTGGCGCAGCACGGTTCGGCCAATGTTGCCAGTGCCGATCACGCCCACCGTCATGCGGGTGATATCGCGCCCCATTTTGCCGCTCAAGGAATAATCCTGGGCATCGGCACGGCGCAGAATCTGGCCCACCTTGCGGTTGCACATCAGCATCAGCATAATGGCATAATCGGCCACGCCTGCCGGCGGGTACCAGGAATGGGAGATGCGCATGCCAAGTTCCTTGGCTTTCTGCTGCGGGATATGGTCATAGCCAATGCTGCGGCAGGGCAGGAACTTGACCCCCATGGCGGCCCAGGCATCCAGATATTCCGGCGTGATTAGGCAGGGGTTGGTGCTGACGGCATCGCAGCCCTTGGCAAGTTCCAGGTTATCCGGTGTGGGGACCTCTGCGGTATAGGCATAATCAATACCGTACTGTTTGCTGTACGGCTCACAATAAGCTTGCTCGTCGAAAGGACGGAGGGCATAAAACATGATCTTCATGGTATAACCTCCTTAATTAGGGTCACAAAAATAGATTTTTGATTGGGCTGCTCCAATCACAGGGTAAAATCCAGGGTCTCCTCCAGCCAGCCCATACACAGGGGCAGCCAGGCGTTGTTGTGCTTATTGGGGGTGTTGACCTCGTTGGTGCAGGTGCTGGAGCCATGGCCGCCGTGGGTGAACAGGTGCAGCTCAAACGGCACATTGTTCTCTTTCAGGGCACCTGCCAGCAGCAGGCTGTTTTCCACGGGCACGGCCTGATCTTCCACGGTGTGCCAGATAAAGAAAGGCGGCACATCGGGGCGCACCTGGTTTTCCAGGCTCATGGTCTGCAGCAGGGCTTCATCCGCACCGCACAGGTTCTCAAAGGAGCCGCGATGGGCAAACTTGCCGCTGGTGATAACGGGGTACCCCAGCACCACCGCATTGGGGCGGGCTTCGGTACCGGTAATGCCAAGGCCCTGCTGCACGGGGGCTGCATCCCACAGCAGGGCGGTGGAAGCCGCCAGGTGAGCACCGGCAGAAAAACCAACGATGGTGATTTTATCCGCCGCAATGCGCAGGTCCGCCGCATTCCGGCGCAGGTACAGGATAGCGGACGCAGCTTCGGTCAACGGCTGCCACAGCAGCGGAGCGTGGTCGGTGGAATAGATCAGGGTGAACACATGGTAGCCGGCCTGCAAAAACTGGACGGCAACGGGGTCTGCTTCGCGCGGGGAGCAGTAACGGTAGCCGCCGCCGGGCAGGATCAGCACCGCCGGGCGGGTATTGTAGTTGGGCATCTCGGTGGTTTCGTCACGCAGGTAGCCGGTCAGCATGGCACCGGTGGCAAGTTTATGTTCTACAAATTTCATAACATCAGGCTCCTATGATAAATATGGAGATACAGTTATTAGGATAGCGCAAAAAATGTGCTTTGAAAAGCCTTTTTCTGTATTTTACATACAGTTTTTTAACTTTTTGTAAAAAGGGCGGCCAGGGCTTGCACTTTGTGGGCAAGAGTGCTAATATATGCTTAGCACTTAAAGCACGCGAGTGCTAAATCATAAAACACACAAAGTGAGGTCATTGTAACTATGGCAATGCGTCAGTTTAAGGCCGAGAGCAAAAAGCTGCTTGACCTGATGATCAATTCTATTTATACCAACCGCGAGATCTTCCTGCGCGAGCTGATCTCCAACGCATCGGATGCCTGCGACAAGCTGTATTTCAAGAGCCTGACAGATACTTCCATCAACGTGAAAAAAGAGGACCTGCATATTCATATTGCAGCCGATAAAGAGAACCGCACCCTGACCATCAGCGATAACGGCATTGGCATGACCAAGGACGAACTGGAAAAGAACCTTGGCACCATTGCCCGCTCCGGCAGCCAGGACTTTAAGACAAACAACCAGAACGAGAACATTGACATCATTGGTCAGTTCGGTGTCGGCTTCTACTCCGCTTTCATGGTTGCCAGCAAGGTGACCGTTGTTTCCCGCGCCGAGGGCAGCGAGGAAGCTTGGCAGTGGTCGTCCTCCGGCGTGGAGGGCTACACCCTGACCGAGGCTGAAAAGCCGGAAGTTGGCACCGAGATCACCCTGGTGCTGAAAGAGGACACCGAGACCGACAAATACAGCGAATACCTGGACGAGTACACCATCTCCGGCCTGGTCAAGAAGTACAGCGATTACATCCGCTACCCCATTACCATGTACCGCGAGAAGAGCCGCCAGAAGCCGAAGCCGGAGGACGCCGGTGACGACTATAAGCCGGAGTACGAAACCTACACCGAGCTGGAGACCCTGAACAGCATGGTTCCCATCTGGAAGCGCGACAAGAAAGATGTAAAGCCGGAAGAATACAACGAGTTCTATAAGGGCAAGTTCATGGATTATTCCGACCCGCTGCGCGTGATCACCAGCCGTACCGAGGGCACCGCTACCTACACTGCCCTGCTGTTTGTGCCCGGCCAGACGCCGTATGATTACTACACCAAGGAGTATGAGAAGGGCCTGGCCCTGTATGCTTCCGGTGTTATGATCATGGAAAAATGCGCTGACCTGCTGCCGGATTACTTCAGTTTTATCAAGGGCGTTGTGGACAGCGAGGATCTGAGCCTGAACATCAGCCGTGAAACGCTGCAGAAAGACGGCCAGGTAAAGCTGATCCGCAACAGCCTGGAAAAGAAGATCAAGAACGAGCTGCACGCCATGCTGGTGAACGACCGCGAGAAGTACGAGACTTTCTGGAAGGCATTTGGCCGCCAGATCAAGTTTGGTATTTACGGCGATTACGGCATGCACAAAGACCTGCTCTCCGACCTGCTGATGTTCTACTCCGCCAAGGAACAGAAGCTCATCACACTGGATGAGTACATTGAGAAGATGCCGGAAGGCCAGAAGGCCATCTACTTTGCCGCCGGTGACGAGGCTGCCCGCCTGGGCAAGCTGCCCAACGCCCAGCTGGTGCTGAGCAAGGGTTACGACCTGCTGCTGTGCAGCGAGGATGTGGATGAATTCTGCCTGCAGATCATGCACGACTACAAGGAAAAGGAATTCAAGAACATCAACTCCGGCGACCTGGGCCTGGAAACCGAGGAAGAAAAGAAAGCCGCCGAGGAGACCGCAACCGAGAACAAGGACCTGTTTGAGGAGATCAAGAAAGCCCTGAACGGCAAGATCAAGGACGTTAAGGTCAACCCGACTTTGCAGGATCACCCGGTATCGCTTTCCAGCGAGGGCGGCATTTCCATGGAGATGGAAAAGATCCTGCGCAAGATGCCCGCCGGCGGCGAGGGCATGGAGAGCACCAAGGTGCTGGAACTGAACCCCAACCACGCCGTGTTCGGTGCCCTGAAAGCCGCCCATGAGGCCGGCGACACCGACAAGATCAACAAGTATGCCGAGCTGCTGTATGACCAGGCCCTGCTGATTGAGGGTCTGCCGCTGGAAGACCCCGTTGCCTATGCACAGCTGGTCTGCGACCTGATGAAGTAATGCTTTCCGGTCTGCGCCAGACAATTTAACATAGCATCTATATAACTACAATCCCCCGCCGAGCGGTGCTGCAAAGTGCCTGCCCGGTGAGGGATTTGTTTTTTTATTTGTATGGTTGGTCTTTGGCCAGCGGCAACTGCATGGTTACTTTTGCACCGTGGGGGTCCCGGTTGACAAAGTGCACGCTGCCGCCGTGAGCGTTCACGATCTGCTCCACCACATGCAGCCCCAGAATATGCGGGCTGTTCTCCCCTTCCGGCTCGCCGTTCAGCACAGCCAGCACACTTTGCGGGTAGCCGGTGCCATCATCCTGCACGGTCAGGTGCAGCGTTGTTTCGTCGGCATCCGCGTGCAAAACAAGGGTGATGGGCTGCGCATTATGGCGCACGGCGTTTTGCAGCACATTTTCCAGCGCGCGGGTCAGCAGTGCAGCATCGGCACGCAGCAGGGCTGTTTCCGCTGCCGGGGTAATGCTGCAATCCAGCGTGCAGCGTTCGGCCAGCGGATTCTCGCAAAAATCTGCCGCCGCCTTACGCAAAAACGGCCCGGCCTGGGTGGGCTGACAGCGCAGGGGCTGGGCACCATATTGCAGTTTGCTGGTCAGGTTCAGGTCCTCGATCAGGCTGCGGATCTTTTCGCACTGGGTGCAGATGCCGCCCGCTTTCTGTTTGGCTGCTGTGGGCAGGGCGGCGTCCTGCCGCAGCTGCTCCGCCCAGCCAAGGATCAGCGCCAGCGGGGTGCGGATATCGTGGCTGACCCCGGCGATCCACTCGGTGCGGGCGGTATCCCGCCGGGCGATGATCTCATTGCGGCGGCGCAGCTGTTCGCTGGTTTCGTTCAGCTTTTGGGCAAGTTCCCCCGCAAAACCGGCGGCAGGCAGGCTGACGGTGCCGCCCTGGGCCAGGGTATCCAGCCCGGCGGTTACGGTTTGCAGGCTTTTGCTCCCGCGCCAGCTGAAGAAGAGGCAGCACCCCAGCACCACCAGCAGCAGCTTCACCATGGTGGGCTGAATACTTTTTGCCAGCATCGTCATCATTCCCTGGTCCATACTGATATTATACTTCCAGCATGTTCCCACCGGTTCTGCCACCACAAGCAGCCCATACGCCGCCGCCCAGCACTGCACCGGGTAATCCGCCAGGTACCAGCGGGAAAACACCGCGATTTCCGATGCCGTATACCGGTGGTTCAGCTTGTCCGGCAGGTTTTGCTGCCAGATAATACTGCCGTCATCGTCCAGCACCATAGCCCACGCATAGCCCTGCATCCATTCTTCCGGGATGTGGTCCGGGCTCCACTGCAGACCGGTTTCGGTCGGGGTCAGGGCATCGGCCAGCCTGCCGACCTTATACCCTGTTGTGCCCATCGTGCCGGAATTGACCCCCACATAAATGATCTGCCCCACCAGCAGGCCGCCCACCAGCAGCACAATGACCGCTGTGGCCAGCACATAGCGGCGGATCAGGGCCGCAAAAGTTTTCATTGCAATTTCTCCTCTGCCAGCTTGTAGCCAATGCCCCGCACCGTTAAAAGGTACTGCGGCTTGCTGGGGTTGGGTTCCAGCTTTTCCCGCAGGTGGCGGATGTGAACATTCAGGCTGTTTTCGTACCCGTAATAATCCGCGCCCCACACGGCTTCGCACACCGCATCATACGTCACGATATGGCCGCGGTTTTCGGCCAGCTTTTGCAGCAGGGCGCGTTCGGTGGCCGTCAGGGGCTGGGCGGTTCCATCCGGCAGGCGGACCAGAGCATCGGCCAGATACACCGTGCGCTGGCCCAGCCGGAGCGTTTTTGCGGCGGCCCGTTGCAGCTCGCCCCGGTAGCAGCGCTGCAAAATGCGCTGGATGCGCAGCAAAAGTTCCTGCGTTAAAAATGGCTTTGTCAGGTAATCGTCCGCACCAAGGCCCAGGCCAAACAGCCGGTCGGCGTCGGCATCGCGGGCGGAAAGAAAAAGCGCCGGGATATCCGCCATGCTGTGCAGCGTGCGGAACAAGGTAAAGCCGTCCCCATCCGGCAGGTTGATATCCAAAATCATCAGGTCCGGGCGGTTGGCGGCAAACGCTGCCTTGGCTGCCGCGCAGCCGGTGCAGGCAGTCAGCTGGTTGTAGCCGGTGCTGCGCAGCGCGGTGGTGACCAGATCCAATAAATCACGGTTATCATCCACGATGAGAATTTTTGCGTCATAAATACTCTGCATGGGTGTTCCCCCTTTGTGTACTTTTATTATAATACGAACGCCAGACCGCCGATAGAGCCTCCGGGCAGAATTAAGCTAAACTTAAGCTGGGCTTTGTGACGGGTTAAGGTTGGCGTGTTACGATGCCTTTGTTCCCAAAAGCTGAACGAAGAGCAAAGGAGTGTTCGTAATGCAATATGTAATTGAAACCAAACGGCTGTGCAAAACCTATGGCGGCCGCACTGTGGTCCACAATCTGGACCTGCATGTGCCGCAGGGGTGCGTATACGGGTTTATCGGGCCAAACGGCGCGGGCAAATCCACCAGCATGAAGATGATGCTGGGGCTGGTTCACCCCACGGCGGGCAGCGTGGCCCTGCTGGGCCGCACGCTGACGGAGCGCACCCGGCTGGAGCTTTTGCGCCAGACCGGCAGTTTGATTGAATCGCCGTCCGGCTACCTGCACCTGACCGCGCAGGAGAACCTTGAAATTGTGGCCGACCTGAAAGGCGTACCCTGCAAAGACATTGACCGCGTGCTGGAAATTGTACACCTGCAGGCAGACCGAAAGCGCAGGGTGGGGCAATATTCCCTTGGCATGAAACAGCGCCTTGGCATTGCAATGGCCCTGTTGGGCAGCCCCAAGCTGCTGATTCTGGATGAGCCCACCAACGGCCTTGACCCTGCCGGCATCCAGGAAATGCGCGCGCTGATCCACGATATGCCGGATGCCTGCGGTGCCACGGTGCTGATTTCCAGCCATTTGCTGGGCGAGATGGAGCAGATGGTAAACCAGGTGGGCATTATCAATCACGGGCAGCTTTTGTTTGAGGGCCCGCTGGCGGAGTTGCAGCGCCACAGCCGCGGCAATGTTGTTCTGCGCCTGCTGGACCCGGACCGCGGTGCCGCCGTGCTGCGCCGCTATGGCCTGACCCCGCAGCCCGCGGACAATGGCTGCCTGCTGCCCACCATGGAGGACACCCGCCTTGCCGCGCTGGTGCAGGACCTTGCCGCCCAGGGGGCCGGGGTGGTTGGCGTGGAGCGGCAGACAAAAAATCTGGAAGAGATCTTCCTGAGCCTGACCAGCACGCAAAGCGGCAAGGAGGTGGGCTGACATGTTCACAAGCATCCGCGCTGAGCTGCAAAAGGCCCGCCGCAGACATGATCTGATCGTCTGCCTGCTGGTACCGGTCATGGCGCTGCTTTGGTGCCAGTCCGCTGCGCCGACCGGGGCTGACGAACTGGCCGCGGCTTACAGCGCCCTGTTTTACAGCCTGCCCATCATCAATACCATTTTAATGCCGCTGGCCATGGCGATCCTGGCAAGCAGGCTTTGGGATATAGAGGTCAAAGGCTGCACCCCCAAGCTGCTGTACACCCTGCAAAACCGCCGCAGCCTGTTTACTGCCAAAGCCGTGCTGGGGCTGGCGGAGATTTTTTTGATTGTCATGCTGGAAGCTGCGGGCAGCCTGCTGATCGGGCACTTGCAGCATTACACGCAGCCTTACCCCGCCGCGGGCCAGGCTGCCTATTTCTGGGGCTGCACCTTTGCCGTGGACTGCATGATCTTTTTCTCGGAGCTGCTTTTGACGGTGCTGCTGGCCAATCCTCTGCCCGCTTTGTGCGTGGGCATTCTTGGCACGCTGCTGGGGCTGTTCAGCGCCTTTATGCCGGCATGGGTCGGTTATCTTGTGCCGTGGGGGTACTTTATCCCGCTGAACACCTACCGGATCGAGTATTGGGATCAGGCCAGCCACCTGATCACCTACACGGTTGCGCCGTTCCAGTGGCCGCTGCTGGGGGTTACGGTGGGATTGGCCTGTATTTTGTTTTTTGCCGCATGGGCTGCCATGCGCAACAAGGAGGTGTGACCCATGCTGCTGCGTTGTATCCGTGCAGAAAACCGCAAACTGCACGCTTCGCCCATCTGGTTCATGTTTTTTATTCTGCCCATCATTTCCGCCGGGTATGGAACGTTCAACTACCTGCAAAACCTTGAAATTTTGCGGGACGGCTGGTACAGTTTGTGGACCCAGCACACGTTGTTCTACTCGCTGTTTTTCTTTCCCTGCATGGTGGCGGTGTATGCGGCGTACCTGTGGCGGCTGGAGCACATGGGCCACAACTGGAACCTGATCATGGCGGAGCCAGTGCCGCCCATTTATCTGTTCCTTGCCAAATTGATTGTCGTCACCAAACTGGTGCTGCTGACCCAGGCATTTGTATTTGTGCTGTTCTGGTTCTGCGGCCGGGTGTTTGCCGGGTTCACAGCTCCCCCACCGGTCATTACCATCTTTTATCTGGCGCGCAGCGTGCTGGGCGGGCTGGCCGTGGTGGCGGCACAGCTGCTACTTTCCATGGTGATCCGCAGTTTTGCCGTGCCGGTGTTTTTGGGGCTGGCCGGGGGTGTTTCCGGTATGCTGCTGGCCAGCCGGGGCTATTGGTACGCCTGGCCCTACTGCCTGATGCAGCGCGGTATGAACGCCAACCAGAGCAGCGATATGCTGGCTGACAGCTACCTGGGCTTTGCTTTGGCCTGTGTTGGCTGGCTGGCGCTGATTTTACTTGCAGCCCAGCTGCTGTTGAGCCGCCGGGATGTAAAGGCCCGGTAAAGGAAGCGCCAGCTTTGCCGCGCATTTTGACCGCTTTTGTAAAATTGCCTCAAAAAAAGCGAGCGTTTTTGGGGGTTAATGGGTTTTATTTGCCGGGCAGGTATGATATAATAAGCCAGGTTTGCGGCCGGCTTTGCCGCACTGCCAGTTTGAACGTATTTCCCGGGCGTGTGCCGTGCCCTGTGCGCGGCGCCGTTTGACCAGGGTGTATCTGGAAAGCCGAAAATTCAGGCTTTGCAGATACGCACTAAGGAAAGGATGGCTGTTGATGAGACATTTGATCGATCCCCTTGACTTTACAAAGGAAGAAACCCAAAAGCTGCTGGATCTTGCGGACCGCATCCATGATGACCCCGAAGCGTATCAGGATGTAGCTTACCGCAAGCGCCTGGCCACGCTGTTCTATGAGCCTTCCACCCGCACCCGCCTTTCGTTTGAATCGGCGATGCTGCGTTTGGGCGGCCAGGTGTTGGGTTTCCCGGATGCCGGGGTTTCCAGTGCTTCCAAGGGCGAAACCGTTGCGGATACCATCCGCATTATCAGCTGCTATGCTGACATTGCCGCCATGCGCCACCCCAAGGAGGGTGCCCCGCTGCGCGCAGCCCGCTACAGCAGCATTCCGGTGATCAACGCCGGTGACGGCGGCCACAGCCACCCCACCCAGACCCTGTTGGATATGATGACCATCCGCCGCCGCAAGGGCCGCCTGGATGGCCTGACCATTGGTTTTTGCGGGGATCTGAAGTTTGGCCGCACGGTGCACTCCCTCATCAAAAGCCTTGCCCGTTACGACAACATGAAATTTATCCTGATCAGCCCCGAAGAGCTGCGCGTACCGGATTACATCATCAATGAGGTTTTGGAGCCCCGCGGCATCCCCTACATTGAGACCCGCAACCTGGAAGGCGCTTTGCCGGACCTGGATATCCTGTACATGACCCGTGTGCAGCGCGAGCGCTTTTTCAATGAGGAAGATTACATCCGCCTGAAAAACAGCTATGTTCTGACGGCCGAAAAGCTGAGCCTTGCCCCGGCTGATATGGCGGTGCTGCATCCCCTGCCGCGTGTGAACGAGATCACGCTGGATGTGGACGATGACCCGCGTGCCGCTTATTTTGAGCAGGCGCAGAACGGCGTATACATGCGCATGGCTTTGATCATGACGCTGCTGGGGCTGAAAGACCCCAAAACCGGGGAGGTGGCTTTTGAATGCTGAACGTTGATGAAATTTTGAACGGCGTGGTGATTGACCACATTACCGCCGGGACCGGGCTTTCGCTGTATCACCTGCTGGAGCTGGAAAAGCTGAGCGAAGCCAGCGTGGCCCTGCTGCAGAACGTGCGCAGCCAGAAAAGCGGCAAAAAGGATATCATCAAAATTGAGGGCGATATTTCCGGCCTGAACTTTGATGTGCTGGGCTATGTTGACCCGCAGATCAGCCTGACCTTTATCGAAAACGGCCATGTGGCCCGCAAGGTGCGCCCGGACCAGCCTAAGCGCCTGGTCAACGTGATCAAGTGCACCAACCCCCGCTGCATCACCTCCATGGAGGAAGGCTGCGACCACATTTTTGCCCTGACCCCCAGCGGACGCTACCGCTGTGTTTACTGCGAGCAGGAGTTCAAAGTGCGCCCGTAAGGCGGCACCGCATTTCCCTGTTCTAACCCCCACAAAACAAGTTCAGACCCGGCATGATGGAACAGATTTTGCTGTTCCCCTGCCGGGTCTGTTTTTTCTTGCTGTTTTGTTTCTGCCGTCTTGCCGCGCTCCAATGCTTGTGGTACGATGTGCACAAAGAACCCTTGTTGATGGGAGGTAATTTTATGAATTGGGGAATTTTAGCCACCGGCACCATTGCCAACAAATTTGCCACAACGGTCAACGCGATGGCCGACGAGGGCGAGCGCCTTGCCGCAGTCGGTTCCCGCCGGGCCGAAAGCGCCAAAGCTTTTGCAGAGCAATACAATATCCCGCGCTGGTACGCCAGCTATGAAGAGCTTGCCGCGGATCCCGCCGTGGATGCCATCTACATTGCCACGCCCAATGCCCTGCATTACGAAAACTGTAAGCTCTGCCTGGAACACGGCAAGCATGTTCTGTGCGAAAAGCCATTCACCATCAACGTGGAGCAGGCCAAAGCGCTGTATGCCCTGGCGGAAGAAAAGCAGCTTTTTATCATGGAGGCATTCTGGATCCGCTTTTTGCCGCTGTATGCCAAATTGCAGCAGATGCTGGCGGATGGGGTGATCGGCACGCTGCAAACCATTACCTGCCAGTACGGCTTTACCGCCGAGGGTACCCGCCGCGAGCGCAAATTCAACTCCGCTTTGGGCGGCGGTGCATTGCTGGATATTGGCATTTACAACCTCGGCTTTTTGCAGATGGTCACCGGCCAGCAGCCCCAGAATGTGCAGACGGAAGAGCTGCACCTGACGGAATACGGCACCGACGAATACAGCAAACTGCAGCTCACCTACCCCAGCGGCTGCACGGCGGAATCGGTGCAAACCATTGGCCAGCGCCTTGACCGCATAGCCAGCATTGTTGGCACCAAAGGCCGCATCACCCTACCGGACTTCCAGCACGCCGAACATATGACGCTGGAACTGGATGGCCAGCCGCCGCAGGAACTGGATTATCTCTTTGATGTGAACGGCTTTGAATACCAGATTCGGGAAGTGACCCGCTGCACCGCCGCCGGCAAACACCACAGCAGCATTTATACCCCGCAGCAAAGCATTGCCCTAACCCAGCTGATGTATGATATCCGCATGGCCTGGGGCATGAAGTTTGAGGGCGAGGAATAAGCGGGCTTTGTAACCACACACTTCCTGCTTTTTATGCCTTCTACATAAACAATAACAGCCCCAGGCAGCACCATTTTATGGGCACTGCCTGGGGCTTGTGATTTATATTATAGCTTACAGCATCAGGCTGACCACGCCCGCTGCCAGCACCACCACGCCGATCAGCGCGGTAATGCCGTATATTTTACGGGATTCTGCATCCTGCTTATTTTTGCTCAGGTAAAAAAGCCCTGCGCCCAGCAGCATAATACCAACCAACACCAATAATACCGATACCATCATGATTTTTTCCTCCAATTCAATAACAGTGCCGAGTGGATGATAACGAACACCGAACCCGCGTTGTGCACCAGCGCCCCCGCCACCGGGTTCAGGATACCGGTAATGGCAAGCGCGATAGCGATAAAGTTCAGCGTCATGGAAAACGTGAGGTTGATGCGGATGACCCGCATCATGTGGCGTGCCAGCGCCAGCAGGTGCGGCAGGGCATTCAGGTCATCGTTCACCAGGGCAATATCGGCGGCATCCACCGCGATATCGCTGCCAATGCCGCCCATGGCAATGCCCACATGGGCTTTTTTCAGTGCGGGGGCATCGTTGATGCCATCCCCCACCATGCAGACCGGGCTGCCCTGCTGCTGGCTGGCCGCAATGTAATCCATTTTGTCCTGCGGCAGACAGGCAGCGCGCAGTTCCTGAATGCCCACGCTCTGGGCAATATGGCGGGCGGCGTTTTCGTGGTCGCCGGTCAGCAAAACCGGGGTAACGCCTTCGTTTTGCAGCTGGGCCACCATACCGGCGGCTTCGGGGCGCAGGGTATCCGCCAGGGCAATAAAGCCTGCGGCCACACCATCCACACCAAGGCAGATCAACGTACAGCCCTGCTCCAAATACGGCTGCGCCACTGCTTGCGCTGCCGCGGGCCAGGCAACGCCCTGTTCCTGCAGCAGCGCCGGGCTGCCCGCCAGCACGGTATGGCCCTGCACGGCAGCCCGCACACCGCGGCCGGGGATCATCTGGAAACCCTGCGCTGCGGGGGCCGGGGTCCCGGCCTGCGCACGGTAACAGCTGACGACCGCCTTGCCCAGCGGGTGTTCCGAGCTGCTCTCTGCCCCGGCGGCCAGAGCATACAGGACTGCCTGCGGCATGATGCCCAGGCTTTCCACAGCAACTACTTTCGGGGTGCCAAAGGTCAGGGTGCCGGTTTTATCAAAGGTAACTTTCTGCACCTGGGCCAGGCGTTCGAGGGCATCGCCCTCCCGCACCAGGAACCCGTGGCGGGTTGCGTTGCCGATGGCCGCCATAATAGCGGTGGGCGTTGCCAGCACCAGCGCACAGGGACAAAACACGACCAGAATGGTAACGGCGCGGATGATCTGCCCGGTGATAAGCCAGGTCAGCGCCGCAGCCGTCAGGGCAACCAC
The DNA here is from genome assembly GCA_963626055.1 of Acutalibacteraceae bacterium. GTDB lineage: Bacteria > Bacillota > Clostridia > Oscillospirales > Ruminococcaceae > Gemmiger. Next base: position 126,426 of record CAVFVI010000001.1, on the reverse strand, counting down.
CACGATCCAGGTTGCCCAGCGGTCTGCCATGCCAACAATTTTTGCTTTGCCTGCATCGGCGGACTGCACCAGGCGGATCATGCGCTGGATAGAGCTGTCCTCCCCCACTTTGGTAGCCCGCATGGTAAATGCACCGAACTGGTTCACGGTGCCGCTGGATACTTCGTCCCCCGGTGCCTTGTCCACCGGCAGGGACTCGCCGGTCATAATGGCCTGGTCAATGGCGGTCTGGCCCTCGGTGATGACGCCGTCCACGGGGATCGTTTCGCCGGGCAGCACCCGCAGCAGGTCCCCCACGCTGACCTGCTCCGCGGGCAGGATCGTTTCGGTGCCGTCTTTCAGCACGCGGGCGGTGCGCGGGGTCAGGCGGACAAGCTTTTCGATTCCGGCGCGGGCACGGGCCACGGTTAAATCTTCCAGCAGAGCACCCAGCTGCATGATAACGGCAACTTCGCCCGCCGCAAAATACTCTCCAATGATGATGGATGCGATCAGCGCCAGCGAAACCAGCACATCAGCTTTAATATCAAACTTTGTGACCAGGCCGATGATGGCTTCCAGAATAATGGGCACACCGCACAGGATAATGGCCACCCACGCCGCATTGAACGGCAGCAGCCCCGGCCAGAAAATACTGACCAGCAGCGCCGCGCCGGAGATTGCCAGCAGGGTGATTTCTTTGGGGATACCGCCCCAATCCAACAGTTCCTCCAGTTTTTCCATTTTTTGCTCCTTTTTGTCAGCAGGTTCCGCAGCGGGCTTGTTCGCCTGCCGGAATGTGCCGCTTTCTTAGGGGGATATCTGAAAAGCCGAAAATTCAGCTGATATCTGCTTCCTTATTTCAGAACTTCAGATTCCCTTTGTTATGCTGCGGGCTTATTATACCTATAGGGGTATAGGTTTGTCAAGTGGAAAATAAAAAAATCCCGCCGGGAACTGCTATTTTCAGCAGCCCCCAGCGGGATGGTAAAACGATCGGATGGTTCAGTTCATATTGGCAAAGCGCTCCACGGCCTTGGTAAAGCTGGCAATGGTGGCTTCGGCATCGCCGTGTTCAATGCCGTCCCGCACGCAGTGCTGGATATGGCCTTCCAGCACCACCTGGCCGCAGCGGTGCAGGGCGGATTTTGCCGCGTTGATCTGGGCCAGAACATCCTCGCAGGGAACATCTTCGTCCACCATGCGGTCAATGGCCTGTACCTGACCAATAATTTTCTTTAATCTGCGGTGTAAATTTTCGGCATCCATACATTGGCGCATGGCTGTTTCCCTCCTTGATTCAATCAGAACCGGGCGTACAAAAAGCCCGTGTTGGAATAAAAGCTTGCCATCAGCAAAAAGGCAAAAATGGCAAATTCATATACAGCCCAGCGCACTGGGCGCGGCGCGGAGTTGACCCAGGCGCGCAGGTGCAGGCCGCATTCATGCAGCACATCCACCAGAACCAGCAGCGCAATGCCCAACAATAGCAGCAGCAGTTCCAGCTTGCTGGTCAGGCCCAGCAGCCAGTACTGGGCAAACACCTCATGCCCAGGGTTATGCAGGATGCCGGCAAAATACGCCGCCGCATTGCCCAGGCTGCTGGCGCGGAAGATGGTAAAGGTGATAACAAAAATGGCAAAGGTCAGCGGTACGCCCACCATGCGCAGCGGCAGAGATTTGCGCTTGCGCAGCGGGGTTGGCATGTGGTCCTCCGCCACCTGGCACAGACCGTGCAGCCCGCCCCAGACAAGGAAAGTCCAGTTTGCGCCGTGCCACAGCCCGCTGACGAGAAAGGTCAGCAGCAGGTTGGCATCCCGCCGGGCAATGCCCTTGCGGTTGCCGCCCAGTGGGATATACACATAATCCCGGAACCACTGCGAAAGGCTGATGTGCCACCTGGCCCACAGCTCCTTGACGCTGGCGGACAAAAACGGCTGGCGGAAGTTTTCCGGCAGGTGCAGGCCCAGGATCTCGCCCATGCCCAGTACAATATCCGTGTAGCCGGAAAAATCAGCATACAGCTGGAAGGAATACATGACCGTGGCAAAAATCAGCTGGCTGCGGTCAAAGGATGCCGGATCCGCAAAGGCGGCGCTGACCACAATGGCCGCGCGGTCCGCAATGGCAAACTTTTTGAAGTAGCCCCACGCACTGCGCTGCAAACCGCTGACCAGGCGCTGTGTTTCAAACGTTTTGGGGGTTGCTTCCAGCTGGGGCATCAGGGTATTGTAACGGTTGAACGGGCCTTGGGTAAGCGAGAGGAAAAAGCCCGCATAGCACCACAGCCGTGCATAGCTGGGCGTTGGCGCGGTGCGGCCATGCCACACATCCAACAGGTAGCCCGCCAGCTGCAAACTATAATACGCAAGGCCAAAGGGCTTATACAAATCCCGCAGGCCCGGCACCAGCATGCCGCTGTATTTGAGCACCAGCAGCGGCAGCAGAGCCGCAGCCAACCCAAGGGCCAGCCAGCCGCGGCGGCTGGGCTGGTTTGGCTGTGCGTGCAGCGCGGCCTGCCACACCACCAGCGCGGCAAGGGCTACCGCAAAAAATGCACCGATATCAATCGAAAGGCAGAACACCGCGTTGGCCGCCAGAACCAGCTTCCAGCGAGAGGGCTGGGGCACGCAGTACCACAGGCAGGCAAACAACGCCATAAACGGCAAAAAGCCAAGGGATGTAACAGAAAACATCAGCCGCCCTCCCCCTGCTGCACAGTACTGTCCGGTGATGCGGCCAGTTTTTCGGCAACCGTATCATAGAACAAGCTGCTCACATCCTCGCCCGCTGCACTGCGGGCGGCCACCGTGGCGAACGCCGTGCTGAATGTTTCCGCCCCCTGCCCGTTCAGGTGGTGCATATCCGAAAAATCATCAAACCCGATAGGCAGCAACTCGGTATCCTTAAAAAGCGAAAAATCCCAATACTGGGTGCCGTTGGCCGCGGCAAAGCTGCGCATGGCATCCACATAAGCCTGATAGTTCTGGGTGTCCTGCACATAGGCGCTGGGCAGCGGGGCGGTGACCAGCACCAGGCGGATGTTCTGCTCTTTGCAGAACTCGGCAATGCGGGTCAGGTTCGCCCGGCCGAACGGTGAGATCGGCGCGCTGGCATCCACATGCATCAGGGTGCCGAAGCCCCAGATGCTGGTGCCCTCGGTATAGACAAAACCGCGGTCCCGGTAGGCTTCGCCCTCGTCCGGGTAGGTAACCCAGTCATAGTTCCCCGCGTTATAGCCGCCGTTCAGCTTGCCGCGCCACAGGGTCGTCAGCTCGCCGGGGTCGGCAATGGCATGGCGCGCCGGGAACACCAGGTCCGCAAACGCCGCGGCACCGCCCATCTCCCACAGGTACTGGTAACGGTAGGGCGAGGACGCACGCATGTAATCGGTGATCAGGTAGCAGGCCAGCGGAACATTGCTGGATTTTTGCTGATTGTAGCCGGTATAGAACGTTTCCAGGTAGACGGTTTTCAGCGGGCTGTTCGCGGCAGCTTCCCGAATGAGCCAATAGGAGCCATCCGGCTGCTGCTGGCTGGTGCCAAGGTTAAAGCTGTAACTGCCTAAGATGGGATCGATGGTATCCGGGTCAAAGCTGCGGTAGCTGTGGGAGGACCCCACAAACACGGTATCCACCGCATCCGCCTGGGCGTAATACTCCCCCAGCGTTACGCGGGAATAGGCGTGCAAATCATCCACCAGCAAAAAGTTCAGCAGCAGGCAGAGCACCGCCGTGATGGCCGCAAACAACACAAACAGGCCCGCCTTGTGCAGCGGGCCGGGAATGCGGCTGGGTTTTGGGGTTGTGTGGGGCATGTAGCTTCCTTTATAACTTTACGTTTGCCCTCTGCTGCGCGGTATGCGCCGCGGCTCAGGTTTCAATTTTCATGTGGGGGCAGCGGGGTTTGTAAGCGGCAAGGTCCAGGCGCCAGGTGGTGTTGCCATCGGCATCCTCGGCTGTTTTTTCAAAACCGTACCCGGCATAAAATTCCCGCACCATGGCGTTTTTGGCAGTGGGATAATAATATCCCTCCAGCGCGGTATACCCGGCGGCGGCAGCTTTGGCGGCAAGGGTATCCATCATGGCGTCTTCCATGCCGCGCTTGAGCACACGGCAGCTCATCAGCCACAGGCGCAGGCAGAGCGTTTGGCCCTGGGCCTGCCCGGCCACAACGGTAACAACGCCGTTATCGGCAAATTTATCCACCAGCTTGCCGTACAGGGTGATCCAGTCCGGCTTTTCTGCCATGGAACGGATATCATCCTCGGTGCAGCGCAGGGTGGTCAGGTTAAACTGGTTGCTCTTGTTGGTCAGCTGGGCAATGCGCTGCATATACACCGCCTCAAAGGGCCGGATAGTCGCCGTCATTTCCAGGCTGTCCAAGTACTGGCCGTAATCGGCAAAGGCTGCCTGGGCCTGGGCGGCCTGGGCACGGGCATGGTACTGCGCAGTCTTTTTCAGGTCGTCGCCGGAAAGGATGGTGGTTTCAAAATACCCGCCGTGGTCCAGCATTTTGATGTAGTTTTCGGCACCATCCAGCACCGGGGTGGCCACGCCGGGCAGCTGGGCGGCCACGATAGCGCGCTCGGCCGGGTTGTCATCGGCGAACACAAAGCTGTCCGCGCCAAGGCTGAGCTCCGCGGCAATGGCTTTCAGGTTCTGGTCCTTGGGGTCCCAGTTGGCTTTGATGCAGACAAAATCATCCGGGTGCAGCACGCTGTCCGGGTGGTTCAGGCCCGCCAGGGCGTTGGCTTCGTCGTTTTTGGAATCCACCGCCAATACCACACCGATAGTCTGCAGCGCTTTGCAGTAGCTCTGGAACTCGGCGTACACCTGGCCTTCCGGCACTTCGGGGCCAATGGCAATGCCGTCCACGCCGTCATCACCCACAATGCCGCCCCACAGGGTGTTATCCAGATCCAGAACCAGCGCCTTTTTGTTACGGCCATACAGCGATTTGATGATGTTTGCCACGCTGTTTGCCAAAGACGGGATGGCATCCAGGCACATGGCATACTTGTACATATGCCAGAAGAACGCATCCCCCCAGGCAGTCAGGCCGTAATCCGCGCTGAGGTAGTCAATATCGTTGATATAGAAATCCTCATGCGCGGCGGCATAGGCATAAAAGCGCTGGTTCAAGCGGCTGAGATAGTTGGAACGGCCATGCGGGTCCCAGATATCGCGGTTGCCCATCAGGCGGTAGTTGGGGCGGTCAAAGTTATTCTGGATGACGGGGCAATGGAATTTGGCTTCCAATGCCTGCCACATCTGTTCAAAGCGGCTGTACTCCGCATCCAGCATGGCATCGATCTCTTCCTGCGGCGTGGCCGTTGTGGGGAAATTGATGATGTTGCGCCAGTTTGTGTGGATATAAATGACATCGGGGTGGAATTCATCCAGCTCCGGCGTACCGAACATGGCATCCTGCCAGTATTGGCCATACTCGCTCTGGTAGAACTCCGCCTGAATGCCGTATTGCAGCAAAAACAGGCCCAGCTGGTCCGCCACCTCATTGGTGGTGGAACCACCCAGGATGGCGATGCGTTTTTGCAGCGGGTGCGGGTTTTGGGCCAGCAGTTCCTTGCGCAGGCGGCGCTTTTTGCGCAGCAGCGTTTCGGTATCCAGCGGGTAGTTAAAACAATCCATATCGGCGCTTCCTTACAAATAATATTTCGGGCTTACAGCTTCTGCAGGGCTTCTTCCAGCGTAATGGCGATCTGGTCCGGGCAGCTGGTGGGCTTGGAGCCGCACAGGGTGCCCTTCATGCGCTCAATGGCGTCCTCGGCTTTCATGCCTTTCAGCAGCTGGCAGATGCCTTTCAGGTTGCCGTTGCAGCCGCCCAGCACCTCAACAGATTCGATGGTGTGGTCGGGGTTCAGTTCAACTTTGGTCAGCACCGAGCAGGTGCCCTTGTTGCGGCGTTCGTAAGTCATAATGGTTTGCTCCTTTCATTTTCTTGCTCCGTTTTGTTTTTTTGCTGTTGGTTGCTTTACTTTTTGCGTGCTTCGGCCAGTGCACGGATGCGGGCAATCTGTTCGTCCGCGGTGGTGCAGGTGCCAACCGGGTGCGGGGTGTTGGTGTTCATGCCGTGGTAGTCGGTGCCGCCGGTCACGATCAGGCCGTACTCCGCGGCCAGCTGTTCCAGCTCGGCTTTATCCTCCGCCGTGTTGCGGGGGTGGTCAATTTCCACACCGTCCAGCCGCCCGGCTGCGATCAGCTCCCGCGCCAGGGGCATACTATGGTACACGCTGGGGTGGGCCAGCACTGCCACGCCGCGGCATTCTTTGATAAGCTCCAGGATGGTATCCACGGTTTCATACACCGGCGTGTGCAGGATTTTGCCGCGCACCGGGCGCAGGCCAAACAGGCTGCGGTACACCGTGTTGTACATGCCGTCCGAAAGCCCATACTGCCACAATACGCGCATAACATGGGCCTTGTACAGCGTGCCGCTGTCCTTGGCGAATTCCAGCGCTTCCTCGGTTTTGAACTGGGGGCGGATCTCCTCCAGCTCCTTGCAGGACTGATACACTGCATCGTAACGGCGCTTGTCCATCACAGCGGTATGGCAGGCCAGGGCTTCGCAATCATCGGGGTAATAGCACAGGATATGCACGCGGTGCTCCCGCTCATAATCGTAAGCGGTCAGCTCCACGGCGGGGATCAGCTTTACACCGTTTTGCTCCGGGTGGGCGTAAGCATAGCGCACGGAACGGTTGGTATCATGGTCGCTGATGGCAAGCCAGTCCAGCCCCGCGCAGGCCGCCAGCCAGGGCAGCTTTTCGATAGGGGTAGAACCGTCCGAACAAGACGAATGGGTATGCAGATCACCGGGCATGGACAGGCCCTCCTTTCCTGCTGAAATTTTATTATATACCATTTAGAGCTTTTTGAAAAGAGGGGTGCGCCACGCTGATTCTTGCTATTCCTTGTAAAATCTTGCGCAGATTCCAATACTTTCCTATTTTTCCTCTGCCGCTTACTTCTGCCGCAGGCTGGCGGCGTAAGCGCGGGCGCGGGCGGCAAACTGGCGCGCAGCCGGGGAAAGCGCCCCCCGCGCCAGGCAGGCCAGCCCGATGCTGCGCGTTGCGGCGGGTTCCAGCCGCAGCACTTGGCAGCCGTGGGGGTCGGTGCCGGTTTTGAACATCAGCTCCGGCATAATGGCAAAGCCGCGGCCACAGGCCACCATGGCAATCATGGACTGGTCGTCCACGATATAGCAGCGGCTGTCCACCCGCAGATCGTTGGTTTTGAAGTAGCTCTGGATATCGGCATCCACGTCCGCCAGCTGGCTGACAAACGGCTGGCCACGCAGTTCCTCGGCGCTGACGCAGCCGGGCCGCGCCGGGTGGTAGGACGCGGGAGCAATGCAGACCAGCTCGTCATCATACAGCGGTTCAAAATCCAGGTCCAGCGCGCTGGAATTGGAAAGGAAGCCGATTTCCGCCGTGCCGTTTTTGACCCAGGCGCAGATATCCGCATAGCTGCCCTGATAGATCTGCACATCAATGCCGGGGAAATCCAGCTGGAACTGCGGCACCAGCTGCGGCAGCCAGGTCACGCAGGCAGAGTTGAACACCCCCAGGCGCAGCACGCCTTTGTGCATGCCGTTGATCTGGGCGATGGATTGATCCAGTGATTCGCTGGAAGCCAGCAGCCGCTGGATGGCGGGCAGCAGGTTTTCGGCGGCGGCGGTCATGGTAACGCCGCTTTTGGTGCGGGTGAACAGCGGGAACCCGCATTCCGCCTCCATGGTGGAAACCGCATGGCTGATGGCGGATGGGGTCAGGTGCAGTTGCTCCGCGGTGCGGGCAAAGCTGCCCTCGTGCACAATGGTGGAAAAAATCTGGCAGGCTAACAGGGTCATGATGGACCGGATGCTCCTTTTATGATTCGGAAGTAAACTTTACTTTCTTTGTTTTTTGATGCGTCTTGGTGAATCTCATTCACCTTTCATGTGAACTTTTTGAGTTTTACTTCACACAAATACTGTACTATTATAATAGCATAAAGTCAAGGCCCGCACAGCCTTGATGGATTTTCTCTGTATAGAAAACATTCCTTCCTCTATTTTTCCTCTCCTAACCCGCCGGTCCGCACAACCGGCGGGTTTTTGTTTTGCCGTTTTTCCGGGGGGGGCTGGGCCGCGCCGCGTTGTAAAAGCGCCGCAAACGTGTTATTATTGTTATTGGTATCTTCTGCCGCGTTTTGTGCCGGAATTATATGGAACGTACCTTTATGTATATAGTACAGTAAAAAGAAAGAGGAAGTATTTTGCCAAGATCAACAATCACCAATCCCCGCGGTGTACGGGGGGCGGCATCGCTGTGCGCGGTGGCCGCGCTGGCTTATCTGTTTGTACAGGATCTATTGACCATTTTTGTTTCCGCCCTGATGGGCATGCGGGTGCAGGGTGCCAGCCTGAGCGACCCGGTCGGGTTCAGCGTGACCGCGCAGGGGCTGCTGGGCATTGTGGTGGCCGTGGGTTCCATTGTGCTGCCGCTGTGGTGGCTGCTGCGCGCCACCCGGCTGCAAACGCAGGACCTGCGCATTCTGCTGCCTGCCCCCTGGAGCCCGGCGTTCTGCCTGGTGGTGTTTTTGGGGCTGGCCAACGCGGGCAACCTGTTCGGCGGGCTGCTGGCCCGCGGGCTGGGCGTTACCACCAGCAGCACCGCACTGCCCGCCGGCGGGCTGGACCTGTTCATCCGTTATTTCAGCCTGTGTGTAGTGCCCGCCGTGCTGGAGGAAATTTATTTCCGTGGGGCGCTGCAGGGCATTATGCGCCCCAGCGGCAGCAGTGTGGCGATTTTTGCCCCTGCCCTGCTGTTTGCGTTGCTGCACCTGGATCTGGCGCAAAGCATCACCGCGCTGGTGTGCGGCATCTTTTTGGGTTGGCTGGTTGAGCGCAGCGGCAGCATTCTGCCCGGCATGCTGCTGCATTTCATCAACAACACGCTGGCGTTCCTCAGCCTGTATCTGCGCCAGTATGCGCCGGAGCAGATTGCCGTGGTGTATGAGCTGATTCTGCTGGTTGTCCTGCCGTTGGCGGCGCTCTTTCTGGTATGGCGGGTCAAGGCGCAGGGGTTCAGCTTTTCCGCCGGGCTGCGCGGCGGCATGGAGCCGCTGGCCGTTTTTACCAGCCTGCCGTATACCGTGTGTGTTCTGTTTTTGATGGGCCTTACGGTGTATCTGTACCGTGTGAGGTAACGCAATGACCGATGAACAACTGATGCAGGCTGCACTGGAAGAAGCCCGCACCGCTGCCGCGTTGGGCGAAGTGCCCGTTGGCGCGGTGGTTGCCAAAGACGGCGAGATCATCGCCCGCGCCCACAACCTGCGCGAAACCGGAAAGAACGCCATCTACCACGCCGAGCTGCTCGCCATTGACGAAGCCTGCAAAGTTTTGGGCGGCTGGCGGCTGTGGCAGTGCGAACTGTTTGTCACGCTGGAGCCCTGCCCCATGTGCAGCGGGGCCATCATCAACAGCCGGTTAAAACGGGTGGTGTATGCTGCCCGCGACCCCAAGGCCGGGTGCTGCGGCTCCTTGACGGATCTGTTTGCCCTGCCCTTCAACCACCACCCTGTTATGGAACAGGGTCTGCTGGAAGAGGAAGCCCAGGCGCTTTTACAGGAGTTTTTTGCCGGGCTGCGGGCCAAACGGCTGAAACTGAAAGCCGAAAAGCGCGCCCAACAGGCAGCCCAGCTGCAAAATGAGGAGAACACCCATGAATGACCATGTATTGATTACCGGCGGCAGCCGCGGCATTGGCGCTGCCACCGTTCTGGAATTTGCCCGCGCCGGGTATGACGCTGCCTTTACCTGGAACAGCCGCGAAGATGCCGCCCTGGAAGTTGTGCAGCAGGCGCAGGCGCTGAACCCCGGCGGGCGCTTTGTGGCTCTGCACGCTGATGTGAGCGATTCCGCCCAGGTGAACGCCGCGGTACAGGAAGCATTGCAGCAGTTCGGCAGCCTGCAGGCACTGGTGTGCTGCGCGGGGATTGCCCAGCAAAAGCTGTTTACCGATTTGACCGATGAGGACTGGCACCGCATGATGGGGGTAGACCTGGACGGCGTGTTTTACGCATGCCGCGCCGTGCTGCCCGGCATGATCCGCCAAAAATACGGCCGCATCCTGCTGGTGAGCAGCATGTGGGGCCAGACCGGCGGCAGCTGCGAAGTACACTATTCCGCCGCAAAGGCCGGTGTGATCGGCCTGACCAAGGCGCTCGCCAAAGAGGAAGGCCCTTCCGGCATTACGGTGAACTGTGTGGCCCCCGGCGTGATTGAAACCGACATGATGGCCAGCTTTACCGCAGAGGACAAAGCCGCCCTGGCGGAAGAGGCCCCCGTGGAACGCCTTGGCACCCCGGAAGAAGTTGCCCGCACGCTGGTATTTCTGGCCGGGCGCGGGGCCGGGTTCATCACCGGGCAGGTGCTTGGCGTAAACGGCGGCATTGTGATTTAACGCACCCCTGCTTATTCGGCGCCGCCGCATGAATGCGCTGACGGCAATTTTATAGGATTCACTTCCCTCTCCTTTCCAGCATAACATGCTGTAGGATACACCTGCACGGCAGGCAATCCTGGGAGGGGGATTTTTGTATGGCTTTGTTTCAGGCAGGGATCGATGTTTCCCGGTATCAGGGCAGCATCAACTGGAGCGCCGTTGCCGCGGCGGGCAAACAGTTTGCCATTGTGCGCATTGGGTCCAGCAACAACAACGGCGTATATGTGGACCCCTATTTTTTGCAGAACGTGAACGGTGCCCATGCTGCCGGGCTGCGGGTGGGGGCTTATTATTACACCTATGCCCGCACCGAAAGCGCTGTTGCCGGGGAGCTGACCACCTTTTTGAACGCGCTGGAAGGCTTACAGCTGGAATACCCGGTGTTTGTGGATGTGGAGGCCAGCAGCCTGACCAGCCTGGGTAAACCGCAGCTGACAAACCTGGTCAAATACGCCATGGATATTTTGAACCAGCGCAAATGGTATGCGGGCTGGTACAGCTATACCAACTACATCAACTCATATATGAATGCTTCCGCGCTGGCAAATTATCCGCTTTGGGTGGCGGATTACCGCTCCAGCCTGGGGTACACCGGGCAGTACGGGATGTGGCAGTATTCCGGTTCCGGCACCGTCAGCGGCATTACCGGCGCGGTAGACCTGGATTACAGCTATCAGGACTATCTGCCCACGATACGCGCCGGTAATTTTAACGGGTACGGCAGCGATGGGCCGGACATGACAGCCGTGAGCGGATATAAGCTCACGGTTTTTGGTTCCAACACAGAGTATTTTTATACCGCCAACCTGAACGATGTGGTGGGCTACCTGCCGCTGGGCAGCTACCCGGTCACCCAGGTCACCAAAGAAAAATATAACGGGTACGACTGGGTCGTGTTTGGATATAACGGCGGCCAGTATTGGACCGCCCTGATTGGGGACCGCAACCGCCTGGAACGCGATGACACCACGGACGATTGTTCCCGCCAGCTGGCCGAAGCCAACGCCAAAATTGCCGCCGCAAAGGCTGCGCTGGAATAACAGTGTTTATTTTTCCGGCAGGGTTCCCCTGAACGCAGCGGGCACCCTGCTTTTTCTGTTTCGTCATATTGACATAGTGTCAGAATATAATATAATGCAATTACTGACACCGTGTCAGTTTATGTTTTTGTTATCATCTGGTTTTTCCGGGAGGTTTTGACTTATGAAAAAAGATATTGGCCCGCAGCTTGCCCTTTACCCCACGCCGGTCACCATTGTCGGTGCCATGAACGGCCAAAAGCCGACCTGGACCCTGGTTGCCCACGTTGGCATCCTGGGGCATGACCATGTGCTGGTCAGCCTGGCATCTGCCCACTTTATCAATGGCTGCATCAAAGCGGGCGGCAAACTTTCCGTCAATCTGGTGGACGAAGCCATGCTGCCGCAGGCGGATGCGGCGGGTTCCATCAGCGGCAACACGCAGGATAAATCCGGCCTGTTCCCTTACGAGATGGGCAGATATGGCGCGCCGGTCATTTCGGCAGCGCCGCTGACGATGGAATGCACCGTATCCGATATTTACCCCACGGATGGGTTTGAAAACTTTATCTGCACTATTGATTCCACCTATGTGGACGAGCAGTACCTGAACGCTGACGGCAAGATCAACTACCACGCCCTAAAACCGGTTCTGTTTGAAATGCCCACCTATGAATACCTGAAAACTGGCGATGTGATCGGCAAATGCCTTTCTTTCAAGAAAAATTAAAGGAGCCGCACCATGCCAAAAGGTTCTGAACAGTTGATCACCGCCCGCCGGGATGAGATCATCAATGCCTGCGAAGCGTTATACCGGACCATGAATTTCAAGGACATTACCATCAAGGAGATCGGCAATGTCACCTCTTTTACCCGCACCTCTATTTATAACTATTTCCAGACAAAAGAAGAAATTTTTCTTGCCCTGCTTCAGCGGGAATACGATTACTGGACAAGCGATTTAACCGCCCTGATGCAGGAGCACACCGCCCTTGATGCTGACGGGTTTGCCTGCGCCCTGGCGCACACCCTGGAGCATCGGGAACAGCTGCTCAAGCTGTTAAGCATGAACCACTATGACATGGAGGAAAACAGCCGGATGGAACGCTTGGTGGAATTCAAGCGTTCTTATGGCCGCGCCATGGACGCCGTGCGGGACTGCCTGCTCCAGTTTTTCCCCATTATGACGGAGCAGGACCGGCAGGATTTTATCTTTTCCTTTTTCCCGTTCCTGTTTGGCGTGTACCCCTATACCGTTGTTACCGCCAAACAGCGGCAGGCCATGGAGCAGGCTGGTGTCCACTATGTCTATCTTTCCACCTATGAGATCATCCGCACCCAGGTTGCCCGCCAGCTGTACCGGTTTAGCTAAAGATTGATCCGAACCCATTTTGTCTTTACTTTCAAGAAAGGAGCCGCACCATGAAAAAAGCCCTCTCCCTTATTGCCTGCTGCGCCCTGGCTGCTGTGCTGGCCGCCTGCGGGGGCAGCGCTTCCGCTTCTGCAGAACCCACTGTGCAGCCAACTGCCAAACCAGCCGCTACCGCAGCGCCGGAGCCGCAGGCAGCGGAAATTGCCGATTCCGAAAGCGCCTCACCGATGGAAAACACTACCCTCGTCGCCTATTTTTCCTGCACCGGCACCACAGCGGGTATCGCCGAACTGATTGCCGAACAGGCAAATGCCGAACTTTACCCCATCACCCCGGCCCAGCCTTACAGCAGCGACGACCTGAACTACAGCGATGACAACTGCCGTGCCAACCAGGAGATGAACGACGATACCGCGCGCCCGGAACTGGGTGGGGATGAAATTGACCTGCCCCCCTATACCACCGTATACCTTGGCTATCCCATCTGGTGGGGCACCGTGCCGCGTATTATCCAGACTTTTATTGAAAGCAGCGACTTGACCGGCAAAACCGTGTACCTGTTCTGCACCTCCGGCAGCAGCGGCATTGACAAAAGTCTGCGGGACCTGCAAACCTTGTATCCGGATATCAATTTTGCCGCCGGGCAGCGGTTCAGTGGGAATGCTTCCGCCGAAGATATCACCGCATGGCTGGATGGTCTTGCCTGAACGCTCCCCTTTTCCGTATAGCTTAAACGCAAAGCCGCCCACACGATTTTTGCTGTGCAGGCGGCTTTGCATTATGTCTTGCTTTTTTGCGGGGTTGCGTTTATAATAATAAGGCAGTTGTGCTCCTGCATCGCGCACAGCTGCCTGATTCAAATTGTCTCAGTAGCTCAGCCGGATAGAGCACACGCCTCCTAAGCGTGGGGTCGGAGGTTCAAATCCTCTCTGGGACGCCAGAAAGCACCGCTGCAAGCCTTTTTTCGGGGTTTGCAGCGTTTTTTTGTTCCTCCTTCTCCCGGTAATTTCACTTCCGTTACCGGGAGATTTTTATACGCCGCATGATGTATATTTGCTAATTGGACTCGAACGCTTTTCAGAAATTTGCTAAGAAAATTCTGCGTTTTGCTAATTCGATTTTTCGGATCACTTTGCCGGGGTTTGCGCCGCTATCAGGGCTGCGAGCGCACTTGCCAACTCCGGCGACTTCTGAAGCTGCTCCACAAGGCTTTCAAGGTCCAGGGTCGCAGGCTCCGATTTTGCCGGTTCCTCCGGCGGACGGACGTTGCGAAGATCAGGCTTGGCATAGAAGGCTGTCTCGAATTTCTGAGCATTGACCTTTCTATCCTCGTCCAGAATGTGAGCATAGATACTGGTTATCATGTCGATCTCGGCATGGCCTGTATCGCCCTGGGTGGCTTTCAGATCGCCGTGGTTCAGTTTCAGTTTGTAGGTGGTACTGGAATGACGGAGAGAATGGAAAACCACCTTCGGCAGTCCTGCGTCCTCACGAAGCTTTGCAAACTCTTTGAGGATGATACGATCCTCGCAGGGGCGTCCATTGGGAAGTGCCACGACCAAATCAAAGTCCTGATACTCGTCGCCCAAGAAGCCTTTCAACTCGTCCTGGGATTTCTTCCATTCCCGCAGGATGTAGGCCAGCGTTTTCGGCAGCCACACCTAAAAAATTTCAAAATACCCCTTGACTTAAAGTGCGCTTTAAGTTGTAGAGTATACACGAAGTTTAAGCACATCATACAGCCGAGCGTCAAATCTGTCAATAGAGTAAGGAGGCAATATTATGGAATCGTTCCATTATGAAAACGGCACAAAAGTTTGGTTTGGCAAGGCGTGCGTTCCACAAAACCTACCGGCACTTTTAGGTCAGTACGGTGAAACTGTCATGCTGGCCTATGGCGGCGGCTCCATCAAGCGCAATGGTGTATACGATGAGGTTATGGGCATTCTGAACGCTGCGGGCAAGCGCGTCGTGGAGTTCGACCGTATCATGTCCAACCCTACCTATGCCAAGGTGCAGGAGGGTGCGAAGCTGGCCCACGAAAACCATGTGGATCTGATCCTTGCTGTGGGCGGCGGCAGCGTGTCCGACTGCTGCAAGGTTATTTCCGCACAGGCAGGTCTTACCGAAGACCTGTGGGAGATGGAAAATGTCGAGCATAAGCTGCCGACAAAATTCATCCCCCTCGGCACTATCGTCACCGTGTTTGGCACCGGCAGCGAAATGAACAACGGCGCAGTCATCACCCACGAAGAAAAGAAGATCAAGGGTGCGCTTTGGGGTGCGCAGGCGGAGTTTGCGTTCTTAGACCCCAGCTACGCGCTGTCTGTTCCCATGAAGCAGGTCATTTCCGGTGCATTTGATACCCTGAGCCACGCCATGGAAACCTATTTCGGCAAGCCAGACGAGAATAACCTGTCCGATGACATCAATGAGGCCATTATGCGTGGCGTGATCCGCAATATCCGTATCCTGCTGGCAGACCCGGAGAACTACAACGCCCGCAGCGAATTGGCGTGGGCCTCCGCTATGGCAGAAAACGGTGTGCTGAAAATTGGGAAGGTCACGGACTTCCAGTGCCACCAGATTGAGCATCAGCTTGGAGCATACACAAACTGCAACCACGGCGCGGGGCTGGCGGTCATCCATCCTGTCCTGTATCGCCATATCTACAAGTCCGGCCCAGCGCGGTTTGCACGCTGGGCGCAGAATGTTTGGGGTATTGCATCCAAGGGAAGCGACGAGGAAACGGCGCTTGCCGGTATTGACGCACTGGACGCATTCATCAAAGAAATAGGAATGCCCACCAGCTTTGCAGAACTGGAAATCTCCGCCGACACCGACTTCAGAGCCATAGCCGATTCTACCAACATCTCTGTTGGCTGCTGCAAGAAGCTGACGCATGACGAGATTTACGAAATTTTGAAGGAGTGCAGCAAATAAACAGGCCGTATATTTTCTGCCACATGATGACCGCTTTGGATGGAAAAATCATGGGCAGCTACATGGAAACGCCCCAGGGCGGCGCAGCAGGCGATGTGTTTTACAACATTGCTTTCGGAAAAGAACCTTTTATATGCCCAACGTGGAATGCCGCCGGAGGATGAAGCCCTGCTCCGTCGCTGCGGTGTTCCTGACTGGTTCGTGTCTTATATGAAAAACGTTCGTTATCTGTTTCCAAAGGGACATTGTGTTGACCGGCTGCTGCGAATATGCATCGAAGATTCATAAGGCCGTGCTCCGCTGCGGAAAAGCTTTTTCACTTCTACCGTATATCTAAAGCATGCTTACTGTTTTCCCCTCTTGAAATTTTATTTCTCCCTGCATTGAAAGTACCTCGTCCGGCATGATATACTTATTATAATATATCAGAAAATCAGGAGGGCTGTTGCCATGGCTGCAAACGCCGTTGACTTTGCGGGCACCCTTTGCGGATGCCGGTACGAAAAAGAACTGGAGACCCACTTCCGGGACTGTCTGCTGTTTTACATTGACGGGCGCATTCGGTTTGAACGCTATTGCTATGGCGAGGCAGCCTGCCTGGTGTTCAGCCTGTGGGCCAACGGGCTGGACGAAACCGGCAAGATTTTGTGGGTGAAGGAGCCGGAGTTTGAGGTCGACCAGAAAGCCATCCCCCGCGTGATCACCGATGTACAGGAAAACAGCACTGCCCTGCAGGTGGACAACCAGCGCAAGCGCTATGTGAAAACCGAAGAGTTTGACGAGGACAAGCCCAACGGGTATGGCCGTTTCAAAGTTTTTCTTTTGCGCCGCAAGCTGAAAAAGCACTGATTTGACCCGCCGTGTTGGTGTACACTTTCATTCTGCTAACACACATTGACAATAAAGCCAGCCCCCGGTGTACCGCATAAAAGAGGTACCGCCGGGGGCTGGTTTTTATCTTTATTTATCTAGTTTTTGCCAGGGTTCTGCGTTAAATCTTCATTCGTCAATCAAAAGCGCTCCACGCCATCGCTGGTCACGCGGGCATAGATCAGCGGCGGAACTTCCGGCTTTTCGGCACCGATGGTCAGGCCGCCGATGTACATTTCTTCCGCCGCGGCAAACAGGGCTTCATCATCCGCATACAGGGTGCAGATCGGCTCCCCTGCCTTGACGGCATCGCCCAGCTTTTTGTGCATGATGATACCAGCGGCAAAGTCGATGTTGTCCTCTTTTTTAATGCGGCCCGCGCCCAGCAGCACGCTGGCGTTGCCGATGCGCTCCACATCGTTCTGCACGATATAGCCATCCGATGGGGCGCAGATATCGTGGGCATATTTGGCTTTGCGGAAAAGCGAGGCATCCCGCAGAACGCGGGTATCCCCGCCCTGGGCCGCAAACATTTTGCAGCACACTTCAAAGGCGGAACCATCGGCAATCACCTGTTCCGCCATGGCGCGGCAGGCGGCCAGCTCGCCCTTGCCCGCCAGATACAGCATATTGGAGGCCAGCTGTAGGCAGACTTCGGTCAAATCGGCTGGGCCTTTGCCCTGCAGGACGGCCATGCTCTCGGCTATCTCCAGCGAGTTGCCGATGTTATGGCCCAGCGGGGTATCCATATCGGTAATCAGCGCTGCCACTTTGCGGCCATGCGCTGTGCCGATGGAGACCATCAGGCGGGCAAGCTCCACCGCTTCGTCCAGGTTCTTCATGAAAGCGCCGCTGCCCATGGTCACATCCAGCAGGATCGCATCCGAACCAGCCGCCAGCTTTTTGCTCATGATGGAGGAAGCGATCAGCGGGATGCAGCCCACCGTTGCGGTAACATCCCGCAGGGCGTACAGCTTTTTATCCGCCACCGCAATTTTGCCGCTCTGGCCAATGACCGAAATGCCGATTTCGTTGACCTGCTTAAAGAATTCTTCCTGCGTTAAGGAAGTACGGGTGCCGGGAACAGCCTCCATCTTATCAATGGTGCCGCCGGTATGGCCCAGGCCGCGGCCGCTCATTTTAGCGATTTTTACACCGCAGGCCGCCACAATGGGGGCAATGACCAACGTGGTCTTATCCCCCACGCCGCCGGTAGAGTGCTTATCCGCCTTGATGCCCTGAATGGCGGAAAGATCCACCATATCGCCGGAATGGGCCATCACATCGGTCAGTTCTGCGGTTTCGGCGTCGGTCATGCCGCGCAGGTAAATTGCCATCAGCAGAGCGGACATCTGGTAATCCGGCACGCTGCCATCCACATAACCATTAACGGCAAAGGCAATTTCTGCCCGCGTCAGGGTTCCGCCATCGCGCTTTTTGGCGATGATATCATACATACGCATTTGGGGTTCTCCTATCTTTTTAAGGTACACCGGAAATCAAGGCAAAAGCAGCTGGGCACATGGCATCGCTTTAGCTGAATCGCCAGCTTTTCCGGCACACACTGATAAACGCAAAACGCCCGCCCGGACCGGCTTTGCGCAAGCCTGCGGGACGGGCGCTATGGGTGGTTTTTATCTGCCGGGCTTAACGGCTGCCCTTATCATAAGGAATGCCTTCTGCCTTGGGTGCCTGAGAGTTCTTGCTGGTAAAGGCAAGAATGACCATGGAGGCAATGAACGGCATCATGTTATAAATGTTGCTGGACCAGCCAAGCTGCGCCAGAACGGTGGAATCCGCAATGTTGGCAAGGCTCTTGAACACAGCAAAGAACATGGCCGCACCAAAAATGTTGAACGGCTTCCACTGGCCAAAGATCATAACGGCCAGCGCCAAAAAGCCGGTACCGGCAACGCCGACTTCAAAGTTCCAGGTCTGCACGCTGGGGATAACGTAAGCCAGGCCGCCAATGCCGCCCAGGAAACCGGAGATCAGCACACCGGCGTACCGCATGCGGTAAACGTTGATGCCAACGGAATCCGCCGCCTGGGGGTGTTCGCCGCAGGCACGCAGGCGCAGGCCAAAGCGGGTTTTGTACATAACAATATAGCTGATGACCAGCAGCACAATGCCCAGCGGGATAAAGATGCTGAGTTCCAGCCCGCCGATGGTGAACAGGAACGGCTTATTGGTGTAGCTGATTTTGGCGGAGGTGGAACCGTTGAAGTTCTTGGCCAAAATCATGGCAATGGCGGTTGCCAGCATGTTCAATGCCGTGCCGCCGATGGTCTGGTCAGCTTTCAGGTTGATGGAAGCGAACGCCAGCAGCAGCGAGTAGAGCATGCCGCAGACCGCGGCGGCCACAACGGCGGCCAGAACGATGAGCGCCGGGGCCATGTTGGTGGGCAGCGATGCCGTGACCAGCACGCCAGCCAGACCGCCGACAACCATGATGCCTTCCAACGCAATGTTGATTACGCCGGAATGCTCGCTGAACATGCCGCCAAGGGCAACCAGCATCAGAACAATGCCATACAGCAGGGTATATTTGATAAGCAGCAGCATATCACTTGCCCTCCTTTTCCGGTTTGGTCACTGCCTTGGCTGCCGGTTCGGCATTGGCGTTGGCGGTGTCCTTTTTGTGGATCAGCTTTTTCTCAAACAGCGTGCGGAACAGCATGGAGAATGCGCACAGGTAAATGATAATGCCGGAGATCAGGTCGGCAATTTCGCTGGGGAAATACTTGGTGGGCAGGTATGCGCCGCCAACGCTGATATGGCTGATGAACAGCGAAGAGAAGATCGTGCCGATGGGGTTCGAGTTTGCCAGCAGTGCGGTTGCAATGCCGTTAAAGCCCATAGCGGGCAGGCTGGTGGAGTTCAGGGGGTTCCACTCGCCGCCACCGGACAGGTAAAACAGACCGGCGCCAAAACCAGCCAGCGCACCGGCAATGGTCATGGAAAGGATGACGTTTTTCTTCTCATTGATACCGGCATAGCGGGCGGCGTTCTTGTTCAGGCCAACGGCTTTCAGCTCATAGCCAAAGGTCGTTTTTTCCAGCACGACCCACACCACAATGGCCACGATGATGGCCAGGAAGATGGCGATGGTGGTGTTGCTGGTGTGGAACAGCTCGCTCATGCCGCAGGAAGGGATCAGCGCCTGGGGGGCGTTGGTGGCCAGTTTCCAGGTGCGGGTGTTATGGGCATCATACATCACGCCGGAACCGCGGCCATAGACGATCTCATTGACAAGGTACAGACCGATCCAGTTGAACATGATGGAGGTGATAACTTCGTTGATGTTCAGGTAGGCTTTGAAGATGCCGGGAATGGCACCCCACAGCGCGCCGAACACAGCGGACACCAGCAGGCACACCCACCAGGGCATGCCCAGCACGATGGCAAAGTACAGCGCGCCGAAAGCGCCCAGCGTGTACTGCCCTGCTGCGCCGATGTTGAACAGGCCGGTTTTGAATGCAAAGGCAACCGAAAGGCCAGTCATGATCAGCGGGGCGGTCTGGGTCAGCACCTTGCCGCAGCCATACGGGAAGTCATAAAAGCCGCCCTGCAAAATGCGCCAGAAGCCATCCACCAGGGCGTGCTCCGGGTTGATGATGAACAACGCAATCAGGCCGATGACCAGGCCGATGACAATGCACATCAGCGCGGCCAGAACGCCGCTGCTGTTTTGGCGGATGGTTGCGCCCAAAGAAGGCTTGTTTTGTTTTGCCATGGTTTACTTTGCCTCCTTCTTTTTTGCACCGGCCATATACAGGCCCAGTTCCTGCACGGTGGTGGTCTTGGGGTCAAATTCTCCCACGATCTCGCCCTCGTACATAACAAGGATGCGGTCCGAAAGGTTCATGACTTCATCCAGTTCCAGGCTGACCAGCAGCACGGCCTTGCCGGCATCGCGCTGGGCAACGATCTGTTTGTGGATATACTCAATGGCGCCAACATCCAGACCGCGGGTAGGCTGAACTGCCACCAGCAGCTTGGGGTCCTTGTCGATTTCACGCGCGATGATGGCTTTCTGCTGGTTGCCGCCGGACATGCTGCGGGCAATGGTCACACTGCCCTGGCCGGAACGCACATCATACTGTTCAATCAGGCGGTCAGAATACTTGCGCACCTCGTCCGCCTTGATAAAGCCGTTGTGCTGGAACTGCGGCTGCCAGTAGCGTTGCAATACCATGTTCTTTTCCAGCGTGTAATCCAGCACCAGGCCGTGCTTGTGGCGGTCCTCCGGGATATGGCTCATGCCGTCCTTGGAGCGCTGGCGGATGGAAGCATGGGTGATATCCTGCCCATCCAGCGTGATGGTGCCGCCGGAGATCTTCTCCAAACCGGTCAGGCCGTATACCAGTTCGGTCTGGCCGTTGCCCTCGATACCGGCAAGGCAGACGATCTCGCCCGCGCGGACATCAAAGCTGACATTGCGCACGGCATCTTTTTTGTGGGTGCGGCTGGGCACCGTCATGCCCTGCACGCTCAGGATGGTATTGCCGGGCTGGGCGGGCTTTTTATCTACCACAAACTCAACATCGCGGCCAACCATCATGCGGGAAAGTTCTTCCTTGCTGCTGTTGGCAATATCCACGGTGCCGATATACTTGCCCTTGCGCAGAACTGTGCAGCGGTCCGCAACGGCCATGATTTCGTTCAGCTTGTGGGTGATGAACAGAATGCTCTTGCCCTCGGCCTTAAAGCCGCGCATGATCTCCATCAGTTCGTCGATCTCCTGCGGGGTCAATACAGCGGTAGGTTCGTCAAAAATCAGGATCTCATTGTCGCGGTACAGCATCTTCAGGATCTCAACGCGCTGCTGCATACCGACCGAGATATCGCTGACCAATGCATCCGGGTCCACGCGCAGGCCGTATTTTTCCGAAAGCTCCACGACCTTTTTACGGGCGATCTCTTTTTGCAGAAAGCCCGCTTTGCAGGGTTCCACGCCCAGCATGATGTTATCCAGCACGGAGAAGCACTCCACCAGCTTAAAATGCTGGTGAACCATGCCGATGCCAAGGTCATTTGCATCGTTGGGGTTATTGATCTTGACTTCCTTGCCGTTTTTCTTGATCACGCCCTGTTCCGGCTGATACAGGCCGAACAGAACGCTCATGAGGGTGGATTTGCCGGCACCGTTTTCGCCCAGCAGGGCGTGCACTTCGCCTTTGCGCAGCTGGAGGGTGATGTTGTCGTTTGCCTTAATACCGGGGAACTCTTTGGTAATATTCAGCATCTCAATGACAAAATCTTCAGCCAATCCGCTCACGCTCCTTTCACGAATCAAAGTATTGGGGCTGCCCTGCCGCCATATGCCGCCAAGATAGCTCTGGAAGCCTGGCTCCACAGCAAAATTTGTGCAAAGCTGCCGCCGCGCACCGTGCAGCTTATGCATCGACACAGTGCGCCTATTAGCTTTATTATACAGTTTTTTTGCCAGAACCACAAGTAAAATCTTGCATTTTTCGCCCCTGCGCAGAGTTTATTTTGCATTAACGTACAAAAAGCAGCCATCGCAGCACCGCGTTTTCGTTTTACACCACTTTTTTACACCACTTCTGACTATCTTTTCTATCCGCCAGTCTTTTTGCGTATGTATATTTATATCGTTTGCTCGTATATTATACATTGCTCATTCAGTTGTCAAGGTTCTCTTCTTTCTCTTTTTCGCAGTCAATTTTAGCCATAAAACAGCCATTCTTTTATTTCTAGCTGCGGCATTATATCCCGGTCACGATAATAGAAGTATACATTCTTCCCTGCGGCTTTTCAAGGGAACATTCAGGTATTTCTTTATAAAAACTGCTATTTACTATTTAGATGTTCACTTTTAACTTTTCCCTGCCATTCTTGGTAAAATTTCGCGTATCACAATAGCAAAAGCCCCCAGCAGTTTACCGCACTGTTGAGGGCTATCTTTTTATCAGTCAATCAATACCCGCCGGGTCTGTAATTTGTCGTATCTTATTATGGTCTTCTGTAAAAGTCGCTTTTAGTGGCGGCACTGCACACAGCAGCAGACTGTCGGCCTCACTTCCCGAAAAAATAAGGGGTGAAACAATGCCAATTACATTGACTTTCCATGTCTACGGACTTACGATAACGATCACTGTAAAAAGCAAGAACCGCCACCCGGCACGGTGACGGCTCTTAGGTCTTTGATCTAGACCGATTCATTTGCAAAAGGGTCAACCGCTTGTCGCAGTGCCTTTTTCTGTTCTCATAAAATTCATCATGTCGTATGGTGTCAAGCTCTAGGCGTTTACTTGGAGCTTTTTTGTTTTTCTGAATGTCTTACCTAATGAACCGCTGTTCGATGATTACAACAGCCCGGAGTGAGATAGGATAACTACCCCCTATGGCGCTTTCTGTTTTAGAAATTGTTTTTTAACTACCCCCGGCGGGTGTTCTGCTGCTTTGGGCTGTGGACCTATTATACCTTATATAGCAGCGGTGAAGCACACTGTGCACATGGATAGATAACCCGCGTTCTTTGTGGGGGCTATTCTTGGGTGTTTTCTCCTGCTGAACATAGCACATCATATGCCTGATCAATCATATTCTTTAGCGCCTGTGCTTTGCTGCACCCTTGCAATTCTGCTATGCGGTTTAGCTTATCTTTATATTCCGGCGGCAAATACGCCTGTATAGATACGGTTTTCTCTGCTTTATATCTTTTACTTGCTGCACGCTGTGCCGCGCTGGTCTTAATACTTTGTTCTTGCATTTTAGCACCCTTGTAAGAAAAAACGCAACAAATGTATATCCACGGACATATCGTTCTACTGCGTTTATTACATAATATCGTTACTTTACTGATATTCCGAATTTGCAATGTATGTGCATGGAATTATATCCACGGATATATTATACTATAATCACAGTCAAGGGAACACACGTTCCCCACAAACAAAAAAAGAAAGGTCGTAAACATTATGAGCATTGACAGCATGTTGGAACTGGTCAACCAGTACAAAGAAGCCGCACAGCTGATTGAAACAGCACAGGCAGAGCAGGAACTTATCAAGGCACAAATCAAGGCAGAACTTGCCGCACGCGGTACAGATACCTTGCAGGTAGGCTGCCACAAAGTCAAGCTTTCCGACTTCACCAGTACCCGCCTGGACAGCAAAGCTATTAAAACCGTTGCCCCCGCCCTGTTTGAGCAGTATTCCAAAACGTTCACCGTTCAACGCTTAAGCATCAACTAAGAAAGGCCCCTTACAGCAAGCACCGACCAAAGTTTTTGTTGTAAAGAGCCGCAACACCCGCCGGGCGGGTACAAGTACAGTATACACCCTGCCCGGCCATTTTATCAAGAGAAAGGTTGTTCTTTTATGAAGCAGACAGTTAAAACCAGCCGTGCCGCCGGGCAGTTAGAAAAAATGTTCCGTGCCCTCAACACCCGTTTCTTTGACGGCAAGCTTCCAGAGCCGGTCATTACCCTCAAGAAAATACCCGGTGCCTATGGTCACATCACTTGCGGCAAAACATGGACAGCAGGCACAGAGCAGCGCCACGAGATAAACATCTCAACGGCCACACTTGACCGCCCCATAGAAGAAACCACGGCCACGCTGCTGCACGAGATGTGCCACCTGTATAACATGGTCAACGGCATAAAGGATACCAGCGGCAGCGCCAATGCCTACCACAACAAACGCTTCAAGGAAACGGCAGAATCTCATGGCCTTATCATTGAGCACCATGCAAAGTATGGCTGGACCGTTACAAGCCCAAGCCTTGAGCTGCTGGACTTCATAGAGCTGCAAGGCTGGCAGGCCATCCAGATGACAGAGGGGCAGAGCTGGCAGGACATGATAGGAACCGGCACAGGAAGCCGTACACCCGGTGCAGCCGATGGTGGTGCCGTCAAGCCGCCCAAACGCCCCAGCAGCACCCGGCGGTGGATATGCCCAAAGTGCGGAACCATCATCCGCTCAACCAAAGAAGTCCGCGTCATATGCGCTGATTGCAGCATGAACTTTATCCCGGCGGATTAAGCGCCGCCAGACAGAGAGGAACGGGCTGAGTGAGAGTAGGCCGCCATTTATTAAAAGTGCACATCGAAAAAGAGGTTTTATATATGTATCGTATCAGTCTTGAAGCGTTCACCGCCGCTGTTACCCGCGCCCATGGCACTGTATCCTTTGTTTCCCCGGCCTGCTCTATCTGCTTTGCCAGTGACTACCTTGTTTGCCACCGTGATGAAGAAAGCCTTGTTCTGCTGGATGACAGCGCCGAAACCTTCCCCGTTACCCACCTGTCTTTCCCGCTTGATTCTATCAACGGCATTGAGCAAATGGCCTGTACGGACGGCTGCACAGAATATGAACTTGTCATCGGGGACGGCATTTTAACGCTGGATATCAAACAGGAACGAGGTGTAAGCAATGATGAATCTAAAATTGCGTGAATTGCGCAAACAGTCCGGCGTCACACAGGAACAGCTTGCTTTTGCCCTTGGTGTATCTTCCCGCGCCGTTAAGTATTGGGAACACGGCACCCGCACGCCAAGCGTTTCTTCCCTGCTGGCCCTTGCCCACTACTTCAACGTTTCGCCTGAATGGTTGATGAAATAATAAAATGAAAGAGGTTTTTACCGTGATGATAATTCATGAACGAATCCGCCAACTGCGCCAGGAACAACACTTGAGCCAGGCGGCTTTTGCTGAAAGAATCGCCTACGCTACCCACAGTGTAATGGCATGGGAAAACGGAGTAAACCTGCCGGGTGCTTTTGCCCTGCTCAATATTGCCAACGCTTTTGATGTTTCGCTGGACTGGCTGTTTGGCCGCACCGATGAAAGATAGAGCGTGCCCTAACCTGCCGCCGAACCAAGCGCCGAAACCTGTAAAATTAGGGTTGATTCACGAATTATTTTGCACTTTGCAGGGCGGCTCTTGATTCTATCCTATCAACCAGAGAGGAAAAACTAAAATGAATGTTGCCTATGTCCGTGTTTCCACTGTGGAACAGAATGAAGCCCGCCAGATAGAAGCCCTCAAGCCCCACAGCATTGATAAATGGTTCACTGAAAAAATCAGCGGCAAAAACACCCAGCGCCCCCAGCTGCAAGCCATGCTGGACTTTGTACGGGAAGGCGATACCGTGTTCATTCATGATTTCAGCCGCCTTGCCCGCAGCACAAAAGACCTGTTGACCCTGGTGGAACAGCTGCAAAATAAAGGTGTACATTTAATCAGCAACAAAGAAAATCTGGATACCAGCACCCCCACCGGCAAGCTGATGCTGACCATGATAGCCGCTATCAACGAATTTGAGCGCGCCAACACACTGGAACGCCAGCGGGAAGGAATCGCCATAGCCAAGCGTAACGGCGTGTATAAAGGCCGCAAGCCTGCCCAGCTGCCGCCGGATTTTGCTTCACTGTATGCCCGCTATCAATGCCGTGAACTGAATAAAACCCAGCTTGCCGCCGCTGTTGGCGTATCCCGCCCCACGCTGGAACGGCTGCTGCGTGACTATTTGGTCTGAAAGTACGATTATTAACCCCATAAAAACGCAAAAAGCCGCTGAAAGTACGATTTATGAAACAATGCGTGCTGTATAATAAAGCCATAGCAAACAGGAACACACAAAACGAAAAATTACTGGAGGTACATATCATGAGCGACAACAAGAAAGATGACTACGGCTACTTTGGTACTGGTATTGATGGATATGTGCATTACAAACAAACTTTCGATCAGAGCTTTCACGACAATAACGGCGCGGCTGATGAACCTATAGAACAAAATATTCCTAATTCAACTAAATCTCAAGAACCACAAGATAAAAAGCTGCAAGTTTCTAAATTTGAAGGAAACGATTTAGCTACTAAATATATGAACTTTGTAGATCGAACAATAAAACCATTTCTAGGAAAGGGTGGAATGAACGACCTTATTGCCATGATGCTTATAATGCTGTTATTTATCGGGCCAATCCTTTTTATTGGCGGTTTGGTTATAATGCTTCCTCTAATGCTTATCACTGGTTCTTATGAATCTGCAGGCGGTTTATTGGTACTTGTCCTAATTGGTTACACCATATACTGGAAGTTAAAACACTAAACGTTCATCTATTATTCAGTCAACAAATAAAAACACTACAAAAACTTGGAGGTACACACTTATGTTAGGTGGTTTTGGTTTAATTCTCGGTATCGCTGGTCTGTTCGGCTCCGCCGCTGCAGCTGGCTACACATCCAATGATGTTAAAGATTACAACGCCCTCGGGGCCTATCAGCGCTCTATCTCGGAACCCACCCTGGAAATGAAAGCCGTCTATGAAAAGTGGCGCGGCAAAACGTTTAATCAGCGGCATGAAGCTTTTTCAACACTCGCAATGGAACATCACGTTGATTGTGCTGATGCCAAACGTATCTGGTGGCAGCATATCTTTGAAGATGAAAAAGTTGAGGTCAACCCCAACTATCTTGACCGTATCAGCGGCGTGCATGAGCGTGCCCTGCGCTATAAGGCGGAACAAATCGGCAAAAACCGCCGCGGCTGGTAAGGCCGGTCAAGCATAAACAGATGATAAGCTGACCCGTTAAATCAACGGATTAGAACGGAGGTAACGACCATGAACTTCAAAGACGATTTTGGCTACTTTGGCAGCGGGCTGGACGGGTATGCGCATTATAAGCAGGCATTTGACAGCAGTTTTTCCGCCCTCAGCGATGACGAAAACATCAACCTCGATGATTTGAGTTTTGACCCTGACAGTGATGACAGCGCCGATGATGGCGGCATGGATGACGGGGAAGAAAATCTTTTCTAAACGTGTACTTTTAATCTATCAGTCCAAACAAGAATTTCCTCTGCGCCCTGGCTTAACCCGCCGGGGCGTTTTTCTATTTCAAAGTGTATGCAAAACGAGTACACCTTATATAGTTTCACCGAAAGAAAGGACTATACAACAGTGGACAAAAATGTACTCTGTATCAGGGATGGTCATTTGCGTCTCCCCCCCCCGGAGGGTAATGAATTCTACATGACCCGCGAACAGATCGGTACAGCGTTGAATTATGAAAATCCTAATGACGCAATCCGTTTGATTCATAATCGGAATAAAGATAGATTGGACCCACTGGCAACATCGTTCAAGTTGAACGGTGTTGAAGGAGATCGTGTCGTCCAGCGTGATGTCATTGTCTACACCCTCCGCGGTGCCATGGAAATCTGCCGTTTCTCCCGCCAGCCCAATGCAGATGGGGTAGCAAATCACGCCCCCTTTTTAGGGTACTAGCTGACTATTCATGTTCCAACCTATATTAAAGCATCATAACTTCAGCCAGCAACGACATATCAACGTTATTTTTCCTGCTTCAAAAACCCTCGTTCTGGGGGTTGTTCAATAATTTAGTATCGCTCAAACCGAGCGCTACTGCCTCTTGCACCTTGCCACCTATGATAGCCGCCTTATGGTTCGGCGCTGAATACCGCCCCTGTAGTAAACTTAGCATTTCTGCCACGAATCAAACACGGGTGAGGTCAGCAAAACCGACCCGATCTTACAGTATTATGAGCCTGATTTACTCCCCCATGAGGTGTATCTAACTCACCATATCCCCGGCGGGTTATAAAACCATTCGTGCCGCTCTGCGCCGTTACAGTCCGCTATGATTCATTCACACCGCCGGGCAAAATCATGATAAACAGTCGCAATAGCAGGCGCAAAATACGCGCGGTTTTAGGCGGCATAAACCCGGCGTACAAGTGGGAAAATAAAGTCGATGTTCAAAATCGGGCCAAAAACTGCGTGTCGTTGCGGCTAGGGAGGTTCAAAATCGGCCCAAAAACAGCACGTCAATAGCGTTTATATATAAAGATAAATTAAATATATAAGTGGGCGGTGCGTCCGGCGTTTGTGGTGCGTGCATGGTTTGCTCTTGTCGTACAGGTTTTGTTCTTGCGCTTGTGGTTCTTGTGGTATTGCTTTCCTGTGCTCGTTCTTGTGCCCCTGATAGCGTTCTCTGTGGTGTTTTCTGCGCCGGTAATGAAACAAAGCTACAGGCTCTTTTCTCTTGCTCTAATGCGTTCTCTTGCGTTCCTGTGGCATGGTATCGTTCCGCCGGGAATAAGGCCCCTGTGCATAGCACCACGGAAAGACAATTTAGTCCCCCGTCCTTGTGCATTGAACGCTTTTCCCAAGGGTGTCAGTCTGACTGGACACCCTTGCACAACAGCCCCATACAGCGCCTTACAGATGTTTTATAGTGCATGACGTGGAAAGTATACTGTCAAAAAGCAAAGTCATCACAGGCGCTCATAGATGCCGTACAGCAAGGGCTGGCAGAACTTTTCGTTCGGTCATCACCGTTTTAACCGCTCTAGCAAAGGTTCGTACCCTGATTAGGCCCTTTGTTTCTTTGGTGCCTTTGTACATTTTTTATAGCCTTTTTCGTTATTATGCCAAATTTTCACGTTAAAATTTGTTGATTTTGCTATATTTCCGTTGTGCTAGTGCATATTTCTGTACCATGTATAGGGCCAGCAATTTTTTCTCTCTGCTATAATTCGCCCTGCGCCGCACAAAGATGTGTCGTGCTATCGTACTTTTATGCTTTGCGTCATGCCAGTTTCCCCTTACCCTCCCACGCATAAACCGCGCCACCATATTTTTTGTTCGGCTCAATCCTCCCGCCGGGAATGAAACACGGCAAATTTTCACCATGCACAGCCAGTCCGCACACACGCTTGAAGATGAAAAGCCGGACAACAAACCACCACTAAGCCCCATCCCCACACCACTACGCTGTCCACACACTGCCTACATACTTGTTTATTTTTGAAGTAAACGTTTTAATTCTACCATGTACCAACGGGTAACTGCTTTGATGACCCCTATCTCGAAACAAATACTATAATGCTGTCATGTACCTAAGGGGATTACCATTTCGTTACTCCCTTTACCCCTGCGGACTAAACCACGCTTAGAGTTTGGTGACAGGCTGAACCGTGTTCTTGCAGCTCTTCCACGGTGTGCTGAACTATGACCCGCGATTTATAGAGGGGCTCGGAATTTTACCCGCTGGCCGCGTGCAAAAGTTCCTTCGCCCTGTCTTTCCTTTGCACCTGTCGGCACAAAGTCAAGCCATAGCGGCGGAATAAGGTCAAACAGGAACGAATCATTCACGCTTAAACCTGTGGCTGGCGGGGATGTGTAACCAAAATTACAAGCTTGTCTATATATAACAAAGTTGCAAAAAAGGTTACATTCTTCCTCTTGAACTGTATCAAGCCACAATTACAGTATGCCTTTACCGTGCTCTAGCCTAATCCGTCAGGGCACCTTTTGTTTGTCCGGCTGTCTCTGCCAAGAAAATTGGCGCATGCTATATAGTAAAACGCCAAAAATCTAGGCAAAACTAAACTCAAAACGCCAAAAACCTTGGCAAGCTTTCAAACTCTCCTCACCATCCAGCATGCCTTACCATAATTTTCGCTGCCCCGCTTCCAATCAGTTTCCGATACGATTTGATAATTATATTTTGCAATCTTTTTATTCAAAACGTTCATGCCCATACCCCTGTTCACACTCCGCCCATTATCAGGCAAGATGCACCCCTGACGAATGATCTCTTCTCGCAGTTCTTCTTTCGGCATCAGCTGTCCTTCCATCTCCTTTAGATACTCTTCAAGCCTACTAAGACGAAACTCCCTTGGCTGAATATTCATCATGTTCCAAACACTCTGCCGCATATACGCATCGTACCCCATCCCATCACTGCACATCTTTTCCAGTTCTCTTTCACGGTCAAGGTAGTAAAGCAACGCCATATTCTTTAGTGTATACTTGTTGGTTGAATGATCGTACACAAGCGTTACACCCTCGTTAATCTGGTCATTGCTTGTTGGCTGGTTCAAAAATTCATTCCATTCTTCTTTATTCCCTGTTTTCGTATACTCCCACCATTTAGCACCGGGTTCAAGCAAATACTTTATCTTTTCCAACTGGCTTTTTGCCTGCCCCTTTGCCATTCTGCGAAAATATACCGTGCAAGTATCCTCTGCGTCAACCGGTCTTTTTCGCCCGATTGCCTGCACAACATCCACAGGGTGCCATAGTTCAATGAAAATATGTTTTAGAGATTTATCTTTAATATCGACTCCGTTATAAAGTGCTACGGTTGTAAACAGAATTTTCTTTTGCAGCCGTCCGCCCTTAACACAATCCTCTAATCGGTCCAGCGCTCCCCCGCTGTTGTTTGATGAACAATAATAGGCTGCGCTCTCTCCGTATTCTTCGCTGAGTTTCACCAGTTCTTTACGACTGTTTACAAACACAACGGCCTTTTCGTTTTCTGGTATTTCATCAAGAAGTGCTCTGCGCTCTGCATTATTATTGTATAACATCCCGCTTTTAATATAGCTGTAGTCTTTGGGCACGCTGAAAATATGGTTATCATCTATTCTGCCTGTGCTTTTCCATGCTTCTATCATCCGGTCTGCCGTTGCGCTCATGTATATTACCGGCTTCTCTGTACTGACCTTTTCAAGATAGCGGTAAGAGATATCCGTGTTTGGATTAAAGCCCGAATCACTATAAAAGTAATGACATTCATCTGCCACGATATAATCACAGCTCTTCATTATTCGTTCTATCCTGGCAGGATCATTTATCAGAACATGCTCCAACCATTGATAGCAGAAGACAGAAATATTATCGAAATAGACGCTTCCGGGGTCTTCCTCATAGTATGTAGCATTTTCACCGCACGCCTTAATTCTTTCAATAATTTCTCCTTCAAGCGATGTACGGTTACATAAGTAAAGGATTTTCTTTCCTCCTGCCTTACGGCGCATTCTGACCCACGGCAACAACTGTTCAAGAACAAATGTCGTTTTTCCTGTGCCAGTTCCTGCATCTATGGCGTAATGCCCCTTGCTCCATGTTTTATAATCCTCCCTGATCACATCGGCCACCCATCTAGGGGCGCGCTCTGTGGCGTTCTGCGGCGTATCATCCGCCGGGGCTGGTATCGGTGCTTCCTGCGCCGTTTGTTCTGCTGTAGTGTCTGTTTCCTCTGTTGGCAGCAGATTCCTGTAAAAGCCGCCAAACGGGTAATGAATCGTCTGTTCCTGTTCGTTCTTTTCTGTGTTATTAACCATACGCGCCCTCTATTAACTTTCTACTTTACTGTTCAAATAATCTTCCATTGCATCTTTCAGCATGGGCGAATCAAAGAAAGAAAAGCAGTTTCGGCCGGGGCGCTTCAGGTTCGGCTGTACTCCTACGAGGTAAAAGCCCCGCAGCATCAAGTAGCCTGCCATACGCTGTGAATATACCACGATGATATCACGCGGCGGGTATTCTGTTCTTGTTTTCATCGGTTTATAACCTCCTATGTGTTTGTTTGCTTGCCCGGCGGTTCAGCCCTCTCCGGTGTGGGCTTCGGGCTATTGGTTCATGCTGTATTCCTACCCTCTGCGAATAAAAAAGCTTGCCAATTCAAACCGCCTGTTCCACTTTTGCAGCATAACTAATCCCCCAGCACAAAGGAAAGATTGTCATTGCAAAGCATGTACATTCAGTTCAAATCAACAAGCTCTAGCTCTTAAAAGTTCACTTCTAAAATCAAAAACAATTCAAATTCACACACTCATCCTCAACAATATT
The DNA here is from genome assembly GCA_963626055.1 of Acutalibacteraceae bacterium. GTDB lineage: Bacteria > Bacillota > Clostridia > Oscillospirales > Ruminococcaceae > Gemmiger. Next base: position 94,087 of record CAVFVI010000001.1, on the reverse strand, counting down.
ATTATAGCACAAAAGGCACATTTCGTCAACGAATTATTCGCGTTATTTCTTCAAAAATTCATGTTTTCCAGCGGGCTGTGTTTCTGGTACATTGCACGCAAATCATCGGTATTGATATCCAGATACGCTTTTTCTGTAACCGTTACGCTGCTATGTCCCAGCAACCTGCTTAATGTATAAATGTATCCTCCCGCCATTAAAAAGCATCTTCTTTCATCGCATAGCAATGGGTTTTATGCTGGTCGCATCAATACCCGGCACATCAAGGTCAAAGTTGTTAAGTTTCTGCATTGCCATCACCCTTTGCTCTTCATATAAGTGCAGATAGGTTTTCCTGCACATTTCTGGCGTATGTCCAAGAACACTAGCAATCGTTTCAACATCAATACCATTTTTGAACAACATACTGGCGCATGTATGCCTTAACATGTGTGGCCCACAACGCGGAAGATTAAGATTTGCAGCTCTAATCAACGTTCTAATGTCATGATACATTCTATTTTCATCATAGCGCACAGCATTTTTCCCGCAAAATACAAAATCATCAGCTCCAAGATTTTTGTCAAGCCTTTGCTGAATCTCCAACATTTTAATCGCCATATCGTTTAACGGAACATATCTCGATTTTTTGTTTTTCACTCCGCCAACGCATTGTATTGTTTTGGGTATTTTCTGCGCTTCCATTGCTTGTGGCCGCGTTTCATCGTAAAGCGGATTTTTGCGTTTAGTCAACGTGCTATCAATCAGCATGATTTTTCTGTTCAGGTCAACCTTGCCCCACTTCAAGGCACACACTTCACCAATTCTGCACCCTGTATATAGGGTAAAAACAAGCGCAGGGCCCGAAGATAGCTTATATGTATTTACCGTTTTACTTTTTTGCAATGCCGCGGTAACAAAAACTTTTATCTGTTCAGAATTCATATAAACAATCTGCTTATCTTTTGTTGCTACCATCTCCTTTGGTGGCAGTTTTACATTTGCCATAGGTGAAACCAATAATTCGCGTGCTGCAACTTTGTCTTTGTAAAAAGCCTTTATGAGACTGTAGGAACTCATTATCGTGCCATAGGCATAAATGCCGCACATTTCAAAAACAGTATCTTGCAGTTCATCTTCCTTCACGAACTTCCACTGCTTATGAAAAACCGGGAATACTTTCGCCATTGATTTTATTCTGCCTATTCTCCCTAGCGCCGTGGATTCTCTAACACCACGCTTTTTATCTTTATACCAAAGGGTCATTTCCTCCTCAAGCGTTCGGTTGTTTGCCCTTTTCTTGTTAAACAGCACTTCTTTTTCCTTTTGGGCCATAAATGCCATAACTTCACGCACCGTTTCGCCATATACCGTAACACGCTTCGTTTGAGTTTCGGATACTTTTACCGTTTTGCGGAACATAATGGTGCCATCCTCACGGTATGCCATCGTTCCTTCACCACGCGCCATTTTAGGCAGTTGCTTCATTTTCATTGTCATCATCTCTCCATATGCGTATACACAAAAGAGACATGGCGGCATCGTATCATGGGCTTACTGTTTAGATTTTGCAACCGGGCACAGTGCATATTTTTTCAGGGCTAAAATTGTTTTGCCTTTTTAATTTACACCACTTTAGTACACCACTTCTCTTCTCCGTCAGGTATTATAGAGCCAAATTTTCGCTAAATCTCAAAAAATTCACTGGATTTTCGTTTTTGTTTTGCCATAAATTTACGCTTATTATCATGTTTTATGTGCTATTCATTGTAAAATTCATTCAAGCAGCGCAGCTTACAGTTTTTTTGCCAGAACCACAAGTAAAATCTTGCATTTTTCGCCCCTGCGCAGAGTTTATTTTGTAAATGAGTGCAAAAACGCCCCGGCTGCTGCAAAAAGCAGGGCCGGGGCGTTTGTTTTTTCATAATATTACTTTATTCTATTACGCTTCTCACGCATCAATGTTCCATCTTCCAGAATGCGCAGGAGTACGGGGGCAGGTCGCTGCCGCCGCCAAAGTCATGCGGCTGGCCGGTGATCAGGTCCACTGCGGTGCCGCAGCCGGCGTTGAAGTCCGCATGGTAGGTCTCCCCTGCCGCGTTGATGGCCACCAGCACGCGCTCGCCATCCACGCGGCGCTCAAAGATCAGCTGACGGGGCTGCACCAGAACATTGTGGTAGCTGCCCCAGCGCAGGGCGGCGCTTTCGGCGCGGGCCTTGGCCAAAGCGGCGATCCACGCGGTCAGTTCGTTTTCCTGCGGCTTTTCAATAGCGGGGCGCAGGGTGGCATCACCGTTTTTCTTGTCGCCCTCCAGCCCCCACTCGCTGCCGTAATAGACTGCCGGAACGCCGGGCATGCCGAACAGCAGGCCGTAAGCCGGGCGCAGCATGGCTTTATCCGTCAGGATGGTGGCAATGCGGCTGACATCATGGTTATCCAAAAAGCTCAGCAGATGGCGGCCGGTGTACAGGCACCACTGTTCGGAGCCAAACTGGCGGTTCAGGCTGTAGGCGATCTCGTGCATATTGGCGGAGTTAAAGCTGGAGTACAAGCCCTTATAGCATTCATAGTTGGTCACAGCGTGGCAGGCGCGGTCGTTCATCCAGCGGTTATAATCGCCGTGCAGGGTTTCGCCCATCAAGGTAAATTCCGGCTTGATGCTGTTGGCCAGGCCGCGCAGCTCCGCCAGGAAATCCAGATTCAGGCAATAGGCAACGTCCAGACGCAGGCCGTCGATATCATAATCCTGCACCCAGCCGCGCACGGCGTCAAACAGGTGCTCTTTCACCGCCGGGTTGCGCAGGTTCAGTTTCACCAGCTCATAGCAGCCTTCCCATGCTTCGTACCAGAAGCCATCATTATAACCGGTGTTGCCGTCAAAGCTGATGTGGAACCAGTCTTTATAGGGGCTGTCCCACTTTTTCTCCTGCACATCACGGAACGCCCAGAATCCGCGGCCCACATGGTTGAACACACCGTCCAGCATCACGCGGATGCCGGCTTCATGCAGAGCTTTACAGACCGTCTGAAAATCCTCTTTGGTGCCAAGGCGCGGGTCAACGCGGTTATAATCGCGGGTATCATAGCCGTGGGCGTCGCTGTCAAACAGGGGGTTGAACAGCACGCAGGTTGCGCCCAGTTTTTTGATATGTTCCACCCAGTCCAGCACGCGCAGGATGCGGTGCTCCCCGGTCTGGTCGCTGCCATCGTTTTGCAGCGGGGCACCGCACAGGCCCAGGGGGTAGATCTGGTAGATCGTTGCATCATCAAACCACATAACTTTTACTCCTCCATTTTGCTTTTTATTTTATGCTTCCACATTAGAACTTCTTTTTCAGCCTGGGGGCAATGCGCTGGCGGTACAGCGGGGTGATAGCCGTTAAGGCGCGGTCACACAGCCAGAACGAAAGGTTGCCCAGCGCCAGCAACGCCAGCAGCATGGGGGTGCCCTCGGTGGCAAACTCCTGCACCAGTTCCGGCGGGGCCAGCACCACGATCAGCAGCGCATACATGATGACCACCGCCGCATTGAAGCAGCCAAACTTGGCCGCCCACCGCAGCACACCGCGGCGGATGTTGTTCAGCTGCACCCGCAGCACGGGGTAATACCCCAGCACCAGAACGTAAAACAGCACCAGCTCTTTATCCGGCACCAGGAAAACCGACAGCAGCGACACCACCGCATACAACAACAGTGCATACTTTTTGCCGTAATCTTCCAGCACAGGGATGAGCAGGAAGCTGGCCAGCATGGGCGCGGCGTAAGTGCCGATCTGCAATACGTTGCCAACAAGCAGCAGCACCACCGAAAGCGCGCTAAGCACACCGCAGAGCGCAATTTTTTGGGATTCTGTTTTTCGCAAAGGTCAAAACCTCCTGTGTTGCATTTGCCGCACAAGAAGTATTATACACTACACGCATAAAATGTGCAACATGACGAAAGCATTTATTTTTGTGCCCTCCCCTGCCCGTTTGCCATAGTTGGCCGCACAGCGCCCTATTCTGCCATTTGCTGCACGGTAAAAAAGTGGTATTCCTTGGCGGAAAACCATTCAAGGATATCCGGCAGGGCCTTGACGGTCTCGTGGGTGGCGTTGGTATCGTGCATCAAAACGACACAAATCGGCTGGTCTTTTACATCGTTTTGGATATTGCGCAGGATCTGGGCCGCGTTGGGGTGGCTGGCGGTGGCATCCTCGGCGCACACGTTCCAGTCGATCCAGGCATAGCCTTTCTGCTCGGCCTGGGCCTTGAGCTGCTGCATGATCTGCCGCCCGCCGTACCGGTGGCTGACCGTGTTGGTGCTGCCGCCGGGGAACCGCAGCCAGTGGATGGCATCCACATCAACATAGTTTGCCAGCGTGGCGCGCAGGGCTTTGATATCCAGCCAGAAGTTCTCGGTGCTGCTGTAAATGCGGGAATAGGAATGGGACGCGCTGTGCAGGGCGATCTGGTGGCCCGCGGCTTCGATATCCGTCAGGTATTGCAGATAGTCCTGATTTGCGTCCTGTGCGGTGACAAAAAAGGTGGCTTTGGCATCGTATTCTTCCAGCGCGGCCAGCACCTGCGGGGTATATTTGGAGGGGCCATCGTCAAAGGTCAGACAGCAGATCTTCATGGCAGCGCCCTCCTCCCCCGGCAGCTGGGCGCCGCCCATGGCAAGGGTGGGCACAGCGAACGAAGCATCGGGGATGGTGGTTTCGCAGGCAGAATTGGCCGGGAACCACAGCGGCCAAAGCCAGCCCAGCAGTGCCCCCACCGCCGCCGAGATGAGCAGCCCGGTCACAAACAGGCGCTGCTGCCTGTCATTGTTGGTTTCCCTGCGCATACACAAACGCCCCCTGCCGCACTGTTTTGTTCCAAACATATGCAGCAGGGGGCGCAGATAGGATGCAATGCTATGATTTTGTGTTCCGTAAAGCGGCTTTCATGCTTCCCGCCGGTCATACGGCAGGGGCAAAGCAGAGCTGCCTTAGAACAGGTTGCGGGCGCGCAGGCGGCGGCCCAGGTGGCCTTTGCCGCGCAGCCAGGTGCTGGGGGCAAACAGCACCAGCATGGGGAAGATTTCCAGGCGGCCCACCAGCATATCAAAGCTGAGCACCAGCTTGACCAGCGGCGAAAAATCCGCAAAGCTGCCCATGGGGCCGACCAATTCCAGACCAGGGCCGATGTTATTCAGGCAGGACGCCACGGCGGTAAAGGTCGTTACCAGATCAAACTGGTTGATGGCCACCACCATAACGGACAGAACAAAGATGATCAGGTAGATGTTCATGTAGGTGCGCACGCCAAACACCGTTTTATCGTCCAGGGGCTTGCCCTCAAACCGGACGGTGGTGACGGCATGGGGGTGCAGCACCCGCATCAAATCCTGCTTGGCGGTTTTGCACATAATGATGATACGGCTGATCTTGATGCCGCCGCCGGTGGAACCCGCACAGGCGCCAAAGAACATGAGCAGCACCAGCACGGCCTTGGAGAAAGTGGGCCACATGTTAAAATCTGTTGTGGCATAGCCCGTGGTGGTGATGATGGACGACACCTGGAAGAAAGAATAGCGCAGCGCCTGCCACACATTGCCATACAGATGGAAGATGTTGCCCGCAATAGCCAGGGTAGAAGCTGCGATCACGCCAAGGTAGACCCGCATTTCCTCGCAGGCAAATGCTTCCTTAAAATGGCGGATGAGCAGGAAGAAATACACATTGAAGTTGATGCCGAACAGCACCATAAAGACCGCGGTGATCATTTCCACCGCCGGGCTGCCGTAAGCGCCAACGCTGGCGGCGCGGTTGCTGAAGCCGCCGGTGCCCGCCGTGCCAAACGCTGTGATGAGCGCATCGTACCAGGGCAGGCCGACCAGGCGCAGCAGAATGGTTTCCACAACGGTCAGCACCAGATAGATGGCATACAGGATTTTGGCGGTATCGCGGATCTTGCTGGAAATTTTGCCCACCGAAGGCCCCGGCGATTCCGCGCGCATCAGGTGCATGGCGCGGCCATCGCTGACCGGCAGAATTGCCATAGTAAACACCAGCACGCCCATACCGCCCACCCAGTGGGTAAAGCTGCGCCAGAACAGCATACTGTAGCTCAAGGCTTCCACATCGCGCAGAATGCTGGAACCGGTGGTGGTAAAGCCGGACACCGTTTCAAAAAAGGCATCCACAAAGAACGGGATCTCGCCGCTGATAACAAACGGCAGCGCACCGAACACGGACATCAGCACCCAGGCCAGCGCCACGATCACAAGGCCCTCGCGCGCATAGATCGCCGTGTTGGCGGGACTGCGCAGCCCGAGAACAAGGCCCAGCACGGCCAGCCCGACCGCCGTTACCACAAAGGCAAACAGGCAGCTCCACTCGCCGTAAATACCGGCCACAACCGCCGGGGGCAGCAGCAGAGCGGCTTCGACCATAAAAATACGGCCCAGCACATACCCAAGCATGCGGTAATTCATCCTGTTACCCCCTTGCCATAATATCGCGCAGATCGGTCAGATCGGTGTTGGTGGTAACAATGATCACATCGTCCCCCGCGCAGAAAGAATCGTTGCCGGACGGGATAATGGTCTGGCCATTTTCGCGGATGATGCCCGCCACAAGGATGTTCTTGCGCAGGTTCAGGTCCCGCAGCGGCACACCGGCAAACGGCACATCGGCGGTAACGCTGAACTCCAGCGCTTCCACTTTGCCGCCAACCAGGCGGTGCAGGGTGCGCACATTGGTAGCCTGGCTGTTCTGCATGGCGCGCACATACTGCACGATCAGCTCGGTGGTGACAGCGCCGGTGGAAACCAGACTATCCACCAGGCCGCGCTCCGTTACCACGTCGGCAAAGGATTTGCGGTTGATTTTGGCCACCACCTTGCAGTGGTTCAGCTGGGAAGCATACATTGCCAGAATAATGTTGGTTTCGTCCAGGCCGGTCAGCGCCACAAAGGCGTCCATATCGGCAATGCCTTCCTCCGCCAGCAGTTCGCTGTCGGTTCCATCGCCCTGAATGATGAGCGCGCGGGGAATCTTTTCGCTCATATCCTGGCAGCGGGCGGGGTTATTGTCAATTACGGTAACGTGCATGTTCATCTCGCTCAGTTCTTTGACGAGATAATATGCCATGCGGGAAGCGCCCACCACCATAACGTTGTTGGCGCGCTCCTTGAAAATACCCAGGCGGCGGAAGAACTGTTCCAGTTCCTGCGGGGTTGCCATCAGGTAGATGGTATCCCCTTCTTCCAGGGTAAAGCTGCCGGTGGGGATGGTGATCTGTTTGCCGCGTGCCACAGCGCAGATCAGCATTTTGACCCGCATGTTGCTGTACAGGTCGCTCAGCTGCAGGCCGGTCAGGGGGTTGCCCTCGGTCAGACGGTATTCCACCAGTTCAAAGCGCTGCTTGCTGAACTGTTCCAGCTTGAGCGCATTGGGGAAGCGCAGTACGCGGGCGATCTCGCGCGCCGTGGCCTTTTCGGGGTTGATGACCATCGAAAGACCCAGTTCCTGGCGCATAAAGCGCAGCTGCTTTTCATATTCCGGGTTGCGGATGCGCGCAATGGTGTGCCGGGTGTTCAGCTTTTTGGCAACCAGGCAGGCCAGGATGTTGATCTCATCGCTGTCCGTTGCGGCAATCAGCAGGTCGGCGCCGCCTTCAAACGCTTCGGCCTGCACTTCATAGCAGCCGCCATTGCCGGTCACGCCGCGCACATCGCAAATATTGCAGATATCATCCACAATGGTCGGGTTGCGGTCAATTACAACAATGTCGTGCTTATCTGCGCTGAGCTGCTGGGTCAACGCGCGGCCCACTTTGCCCAAGCCCACAATCACGATCTTCATTCGGTTTCCTCTTTTCCGCCAGCTCCTTATGGAATACAGCTGCCGCGGTATCGGTTCAGGGATGATACCAAACAGCAAAATAACCTGTTAAGGTCATATTAACACAATTTTAATGTTTGCTGGCAATACTGCATGTATTATAGCAGGCTTGCCGAAAAATGCAACTGCCCCCGCCCGGTATGCCGTACACTTTTGTCACTTTATGCAAAACCGCAACGGCTTTTGCAGCAGGTTCACCCGTTTTTGCCCGCCAAAAAGCAAAGCGCGCACAGCCTTTTGTCTGGGCCATGCGCGCCGGATGGATATTTCTTTATTCTATTTTAATTATACATCCTGCAGCTCACCGCGGGAAGCCGCTTTCAGGTAGGCATAGATGAAGCCGTCCAGGTCGCCATCCATCACGGCCTGCACATTGCCGCTTTCGTAGTTGGTGCGGTGGTCCTTGACCAGGGTGTACGGCATGAACACATAGCTGCGGATCTGGTGGCCCCAGGCGATCTCATTCTGCACGCCCTTGATGTCGTCCACCTTATCCTTATGCTGCTGCAGAGCGATCTGATACAGCTTGGCTTTCAGCATTTCCATGGCGTACTCGCGGTTTTGCAGCTGGCTGCGCTGGGTCTGGCAGGAAGTGACAATGCCGGTAGGCTTGTGGATCAAGCGCACAGCGGAAGAAGTTTTGTTGATGTGCTGGCCGCCTGCACCGGAAGAACGGTAGACCTGCATTTCAATATCCGCCGGGTTGATCTCGATTTTAATGTTGTTATCCAGTTCCGGCATAACTTCCAGGCTGGAAAAGCTGGTCTGGCGGCGGGCGTTGGCATCAAACGGGCTGATGCGCACCAGGCGGTGCACGCCGTTTTCGCTTTTCAGCATACCGTAAGCGTTGGCACCCTTGATCATCATGGAAGCGGACTTGATGCCGGCCTCATCGCCTTCCAGCACGTCCAGAACCTCCACGGTGTAGCCGTGGGCTTCGGCCCAGCGGGTATACATACGGGTCAGCATCTCGGCCCAGTCCTGGGCTTCGGTGCCGCCGGTACCGGCGTGGAAAGTCAGGATGGCGTTAGAATGGTCGTACTCGCCGTTCAGCATGGTCATCAGCTGCAGTTCGTCAATGGATTTCTCCACGCCGTTCACAGCTTCTTCGCCCTCTGCTGCCAGGGAGGGATCGTTTTCTTCCTCGATCATTTCCAGCAGGGTCTGGGCTTCCTCGTACTGGGTAGAAAGTTTGCCGAAGCGCTCCAGCTTGTTTTTCACTTCGCCCATCTCGCTGATAACTTTCTGGCTCTTTTCCTGGTCATCATAAAAACCGGGCATCGTCATCTGGTGTTCCAGCTCTGCCAGGCGCTTTTCGCTTGCCTCAATGGAAAGGGCATCGCGCAGGTCGTTTACCGCAGTTTCCAGCCCGCCGAGCTTAAATTTCAATTCGTCAATGGTGATCATATTTGCTACCCCTTGGTCAATCATTAAAAATTAAAGATACGCATAAATCAAGATGTTATCAGTATAACGCAAATCTTATTTCTTGTAAAGAGGTATAACATACACGGCACGATCTGCACGTTCCAGGTATTTTTGCGGTATACACCGGCCAAAATCTGCAAATATTCTGCAAAAATCCGCTTTCCGACCGCTTATTCACGAAAAGTTCTTTGCTTTCCATGGACATATGGTGTATAATATGGCTAAATTATTTCGTTTGCGCCTTTTTGGCCGCAGCGGAACAAGATGGACGGGCAGGATACCACTCCCCGCCCTGAAAATTCGGAGGACCACACATGGCTGATTACAAGGGCAATACTTGCCCCGTATGCAAACAAAAATTCAAAGAAGCAGATGATATCGTTGTCTGCCCGGACTGCGGCACACCGTACCACCGCGAATGCTGGAAAAAGGTCGGTGTCTGCGTGCATCAGGCGGACCACGCCGCCGGGTTTGAATGGACCCCGGACAACGTGATTTCCGACCGGCCGGATGATATCGTCTGCCCCAACTGCGGCACCCATAACCCGCTGGGCGCAAAATACTGCAACCACTGCGGCGTTTCGCTGCCGGACCACCCGGATAATGTGCAGTACCAGCAGGATCACCCCGCCCCCGGCGGCAACGGCCCGGTGTACGCCAACGGCAGCTACCAGGCCGGCAGCGCCCCGCAGTACCGCCAGGCACCGCGCCAGGAACAGGCACCCGACCAGGACTTTTTCAGTGCAGGCAGCATGGGGCCGGATGGCTTTACCCGCAAGGAAGTCGGCCCCGATGACCCCATCGACGGCATCAAGGCGCGGGACTGGGCCAGCTATGTTGGGCCGTCCAGCATTTATTATATGATGCAGTTCTTCCGCATGCAGGAAACCCGGCGCAAGGCGGTCATCTCGTTCTCCGCCTTTTTCCTTGGGCCTTTCTATTTCTTCTACCGCAAAATGTGGAAGCAGGGCGTTCTCTTTGCGCTGCTGGATTTTATTGTGGCGCTGCCTTCCCTGCTGTACCTGATGGCGGTATCCGGTGCGGAGTGGATGGTGGGCATGCCGTTTTTGCGGCTGATCCCCACAGCCATGCAGGTGTGCTATGTGCTGAACTTTATCCAGATGGTGGTTCGCGGCTTGTTTGCTGTGTACTGGTATAAAAAAGAAAGCGAACGCCGCATTCACCGCGTTTATGACCGCTGCCCCGAAGGCCCGCAGCGCAGCGATGCCCTGGCCGCAATCGGCGGCACCAGCTGGGCAGCCGTTTTTATCTACCTTGGTGTTTACATCGCAGCCGGGGTTCTGGGTTCTTTCCTGATGGGACCGGACCTGAACGCCGTGATCCGGTTTTTGACGATGTAAAAATATGAAGAAGTAAGGATAAACGATATTTCAGGAGGAAAACGTATGAAAACAGCATTGGTCATTATGGCAGCCGGCATCGGCTCCCGCTTTGGCGGCGGCATCAAGCAGCTGGCCGCTGTCGGCCCCAACGGCGAGATCATCATGGATTACTCCATCCATGATGCCATCGAAGCCGGGTTTGACAAGATCGTCTTTATCATCCGCCACGACATTGAGGAAGCTTTCAAGGAAGCCATCGGCAACCGCATTGAAAAGACCTGCGCCGAGCTGGGCGTTGAGATTGCCTATGCGTTCCAGGAGAAAGACGCCATCCCCGCCGGGTACGAAGTTCCCGCTGAGCGCAGCAAGCCCTGGGGCACCGGCCAGGCTGTTCTGGCCTGCAAGGATGTCATCAAGGAGCCGTTCGCCGTTATCAACGCTGACGACTACTATGGCAAGGAAGCTTTTGTCCAGATCCACAACTTCCTGCAGGGCTACACCCCGGACAAACCGAACGCCCTGTCCATGGCCGGTTTTGTTCTGAAGAACACCCTGAGCGACAACGGCGCTGTGACCCGCGGTGTCTGCCAGATGAACGCCGAAGGCTACCTGACCGATGTTGTGGAGACTTCCGGCATTGAAAAGACCGCTGACGGCGCTGCCGTTGACGGCAAGGCCATTGACCCGGAGAGCCTGGTTTCGATGAACTTCTGGGGCCTGACGCCGGAGTTCGTGAAGGTGCTGGAGGACGGCTTTGTGGAGTTCTTTGAGAAGAGCGTTCCCGCCAACCCGCTGAAAGCCGAGTACCTGCTGCCCATCTATATTGGCGAGCTGCTGGAAAAGAACGCCGTGACCGTTCAGGTGCTGCCCACCCACGATAAGTGGTTCGGCGTTACCTACAAAGAGGACAAGCAGACTGTAATCGACAGCTTTGCCAAGCTGGTGGCCGACGGCGTTTACCAGAAGGACCTGTTCAGCGACCTGAAGCACTGATCCGGACCGCTGCAAACCGAATGAAATAAATTGAAGGGGTGGATCCCGGAAGCAGACAATGTGCGAACCGCACAGAAATCTTTCCGCGGGTTCACCCCTTTTGATTGAAAACTGCAAAAGCATGGGATTTTGCACCATGGAAAGAGAGGGTAAAATGCGGTATCGTAAATGTAGGAGGGATGTACAGATGCCGAAACAAAACATCGAAGCCGTGAACATTTCCGCAATGACTGCCGAACAGCGCGACGCCGCACTCGCCCTGGATGTGGAGCGCCTGCTGCGCTTTGGCCGCAAGCACAAGCTCATCAAGGAGCTGGATACCATTGTGGCCCGCAACACCCTGCTGGATTTGCTGGGCCTGGCCCAGCCCAGTGAGGAGAAAGTGCCCAAAGAGGACTTTGATACCCCCGCTGCCCTGCTGGACGAGATGGTGGAGCTGGCCGCCGCCAAAGGCCTGTTTGACGGCAGCGTGCCGCAGTACCGCATCAACTTTGAAACCCGCATGATGGGTGCCCTGATGCCGCGCGAAAGCGAAGTATGCCGCAAGTTCCGCAAGCTGTATGCTAAGGGCGGCCCCAAAGCCGCCACGGACTGGTTCTATGACCTGTGCGTTGTATCCAACTACATCCGCACGGCGCAGATTGCCAAGAACATCCAGTGGAACACGGCCACCCCTTACGGCGAGCTGGAAATCACCATCAACCTGACCAAGCCGGAAAAAGATCCCAAGGTGATTGCCATGGAGCGGCTGCAGCCCGCTGCCAGCTACCCCAAGTGCATGCTGTGCAAAGAGAACATTGGTTATGCGGGGCGCATCAACTTCCCTGCCCGCCAGACCCACCGCATTGTGCCCATGAACCTGGCCGGTGAAACGTTCTATCTGCAATACAGCCCCTATGCCTATTTCCATGAGCACTGCATCATGCTGAATGACAGCCACAAGCCCATGGAGATGGACCGCCATACCCTGGCTGAAATTTTTGACTTTGTGGCCCAGTTCCCCCATTACACCTGTGGTTCCAATGCCGACCTGCCCATTGTGGGCGGCAGCATCCTGAGCCACAGCCATTTCCAGGGCGGGCGCTATGTCTTCCCCATGCAGAAAGCAAGCATTGCCGTGCCGCTGCGCAACCCGCGCTATACCGGTGTGAAAGCCGGCATTGTCAACTGGCCGGTTTCCACTGTGCGTCTGGTGGGCCGCAGCTCCCAGGAAGTGCAGAGCGCCGCGGATGACATCCTGCGCGCCTGGCGGAATTACAGCGATGCTAGCGTGGATATCATCGCCCACACCGGCGATACCCCGCACAACACCGTCACCCCCATCCTGCACTATGATGAGAACGACGGCTACATTCTGGATCTGGCGCTGCGCAACAACCGCACCACCGAGCAGTACCCGGACGGCATCTTCCACCCGCACAAGGAATACCACAACATCAAAAAAGAGAATATCGGCCTGATCGAAGTGATGGGCCTGGCCATCCTGCCCGCCCGCCTGAAAGACCAGAGCGCCGCCATTGCCGATATCCTGACCGGCACCGCCCCCAACACCAGCCGCGAAGCCGGCAGCCCGCTGGCTGTGCATGCCGACTGGATCGATGCCCTAATCAAAAAGTACGGCACCGGCCTGAAGCGTGAAAAAGCCAAGGCTGTTCTGCGGGATGAGATCGGTATTGTGTTCAGCCATGTGCTGGAAAATGCCGGTGTCTTCAAGCAGGATGCCGCCGGGCAGGCAGCTTTCCTGAAATTTATGGAAAGCGTTGGCTACCGCAAGGCATAAAATGCGCGTTCCCGCCAAAAGCGGCAAAATATTTTTGATATCCTGCAAAATATACCTTGACAAAAGGGGATTTTGCTTGATATAATAAGTTGCTGTGTCAAGCAAGACACACATCCTTGCCCTTGCGTAAAGGCAAGGGCCTAAAGTCCAAAAGGAGGTGCACAGAAAATGGCTAAGTATGAAACCATGTTGGTTACCAGTTCTGCTCTGGATGAGGAGGCTTCCGCTGCCCTGATCGGCAAGTTCAAGTCCCTGATCGAAGCAAACGGTACGATCGATTCTGTCGATGATTGGGGCAAGCGCCGTCTCGCCTACCCCATCGAAGACGAAACCGAGGGCGTTTATACCGTGATCAAGTTCACCAGCGAGCCGGATTTCCCCGCAGAGCTGGATCGTAACTACCGTATCACCGAAGGCGTTCTCCGCAGCATTATCGTTGCCGAGGAAGCCTGATTGAGCGCCACGCACCCTGGTGTGCGTGTTGGGAAGGAGTAACTGAATTATGCTGAATGTGGTTGTTCTTATGGGCCGCCTTGTTGCTGACCCGCAGCTGCGCCAGACGACGACCGGCAAAAACGTGGCTTCGTTCCGCGTTGCCTGTGACCGTGGGCGCCGCGATGCCAATGGTCAGAACCAGGCCGACTTCTTTGATGTTGTTGCCTGGGACCGCTCCGCTGAGTTTGTCTGCCGTTATTTCCAGAAAGGTTCCATGATCGCCATTGATGGCCGTCTGCAGAGCCGTAACTATCAGGATAAGAGCGGCAACAACCGCACTGCGATCGAGATCGTTGCCAACAACATCAACTTTGTTACTCCCAAGTCCCAGAATCCCGCTGCTGGTATGGGCGCGCCGATGGCGTCCGCTCCGATTCCCGCAGCACCGGCTGATTATTCCCGTCCCGCAGCGCAGCCCGCTGCTCCCGCCTATTCGGCTGGCAGCAACGATGACTTTGCACTGATTGAGGATGAGGGCGATTTGCCGTTCTGAATCGATTATACCAATTTTACAAGGAGGTAACCGGATCATGGCTATGGATCGTTCTTCTCGTCCGATGCATCGCGGCCGCAAAAAGGTTTGCAGCTTCTGCGTTGATCGCATCGACCGCATTGATTACAAGGATCTGCCCCGCCTGCGCAAATACGTCAGCGAGCGTTCCAAGATCATTCCCCGCCGCGTCACCGGCACTTGCGCTTTCCATCAGCGCGAGCTGACCGTTGCTATCAAGCGTGCTCGTCATATGGCTCTCATGCCGTACGTCAGCGATTGATTTTAACGGCTGCTGAATAAGCACAGCAATCCCCCGCCGCTCAGGCTGCAAAGCCTGCGGCGGGGGATTTTTTTACGCTTTACGCTTAATTAAAAGAGAATAAATAATAATGAATAATGGTTGTGTGACGCCCGCGGCGTCACATTTCCATCAGGTCAGCCACTCCGGCAAAAAAACATTCTAGCTAGAGCAACTCGCCTATTTTATTTGCGCCGCCGCGGGCGGTGCACCGACATTATTCTTTATTCTCTATTCATTATTATTTTTAATCAAACAACAATGCCCCGGTATTGCAGGCTGCTTTCCCTGCTGTACCGGGGCGTTCACTTTGTTCTTCTGTGGTGGGCATCACGGTGCCGCCGTTGCGGCCGGGTCTGTGCTGTCCGCCCAGTTAGGCTGTTCGGAGGGTGCGGGCGATGAATCTACTGCAAACGCATCGTTGCGTGCCCCGGCGATATATACCGTCACGACAGTTTCATCTGCATCAAACTTGGTGCCTTTGCTCACATCGCATTTGACAACGCAGTTTTCAGCGTACTGGCCATCGTTTTCAATGATCTGCATACTGTAATTGATGCCGGATTCATCCAGCTTTTTGCTGGCGTTGTTCTGCGTCCAGCCGATGATGTCTGGCATTTCCACCAACATGGGCCCTTTGCTGACTACCAGCTGGATGGTAGGGGCCTGTTCCGTGACCAGCGTTCCGGCCACCGGCTCCTGCTTGATGACACAGCCCTCCGGCACAGTGGAACTGAAATCCTCTGTCATGGCAATGCGGTAGCGGGTGTACAGCGTGCTGTCCTTGATATCATTCTTATAGTTCTTGCCCACCAGGTCGGGGTAAACTTCCACATCGCTGTTGGTGGTGCTGGATGCCGATGTGCTGGTGGATGCTGCGCCGGAAACCGCCGGTTTCGTATCGCTCCCCTTGCCGCCTTTCAGCAGGCTCCACAGCAACAGCACCACCAACACAAAGATAACCACCATAGAGGCCGCCAAAATCTTTTTGGTGGATACCTGGTTTTCGCCTTTTTCAAACATGGCGTTCGCCACGGTGGGGTCGGTCAGGGCGCTCATCAGCTCCGGCACCGTCTGCATCCGCTTGGCCGGGTCCAGCCGCATGGCGCAGGTCAGTACCTGAGAAAAATAGGTCGGCACGCCGGATTCCAGGCTGTGGGCGTTCTCCATGCTATCCCGCACCTTGCGCTGCGGGGCCGCCACCGGCACCTGGCCCGTTACCAGCCGGTAAGTGACCGCCGCCAGGGCGTACACATCGGTATACCGGCCGGAGAATTCCGCCGCCGAATACTGTTCCGGCGCTGCATAGCCGGGATAGAGCTGGCTTTTCAGCTCGCTGCCCGCTGTGCGCAGGGCCAGCGTGCCGTACCCCGTCAGGCGGGCGGCACCGTCAATGGGCAGCAGAATGTTATCCGGGCAGATGCCGCGGTGGATCAGCCCGGCCTTGTGCAGCAGGGCCACACCCTCCATCACAGGCTGCAGCAGGGTGCGGGCTTCCACGGGGGTCAGGGTGCGGGCGCGCAGTTTGAGGTAATGGGTCAGGGTCATGCCCTTCTCGGTTTCCTCCACCGCGTACACGGTGTTGTTTTCTTCCATCACATCCAGAATCTGTGAAAGGCCGGTTGCTGGGGTAATGCGGTGCAGGTCATCGTACAGGTCCTTAAAATCCATCCGGCTGGTTTTGAACAGCACTTCCCTGCCCTCTTTGGGCATCAGGCCGCCATCCGGGCTGCGACCGTTGCACAGCGTTACCGGGAAATATTCTTTGATCAGCACAAACCGGCGTTCATCATTATCCACACCGCGGTAGCACAGGCCATCGCCATCGGCGCTCTGGTATTCGCCCACGGTATAGTGCCCGCCCAGCTGGGTGCCAAGGGGCAGCGCGCCTTCGGGGTTATGGTTCTCCAGGGATTTGCCGCAGTTGGGGCAGCTGCCATGGTAGCCGCTGCGCACGGGTTCCAGGCAGTGCGGGCAAAGGGGAAATTGGCTCATAACATGGCTCCTTTGTGTAAAAAAGAGGCGCGTAAAAACCGAAACATCCGGCTTTTGCGCGCCTCCTTAAACATTCAAGATCAAACCTTGGCTGCTAATCAGCGGTCCAGGTCTTCTTCATTCTCCAGGGTAGTCCATGCGTTCTGCACGTCATCGTCCTCATCCAGGGCGTCCAGCAGCTTGCCCATGTTGACCAGCTGATCCGGGTCAGTCAGAGCGGTGGTGGTGGAAGGAACCTGTGCCACATCGGCAGAAATGAACTTGTAGCCCTTTTCTTCCAGTGCGTTGCACACAGCAGTGAAGTTATCGGGATCGGTGGTGACCTGTGCAGCTTCTTCGCCTGCATCAAAGTCCTCAGCGCCGGCATCCAGGGCATCCATCATCAGCTGGTCGGGGTCGGCATCTTCCAGGTCAACCACGATCACGCCCTTCTGGGTGAACATGAAGCCAACACAGCCCATCTGGCCCAGGTTGCCGCCAAACTTATCAAAGTAGTGGCGCATATTGGCAGCGGTACGGTTGCGGTTATCGGTCAGGGTCTCGACCATAACGGCAATGCCGCCGGGGCCGTAACCTTCATAGGTGATTGCTTCGTACTCGGTCTTATCGCCGCCCTCGGCGCGCTTGATGATGCGCTGAATGTTATCATTCGGCACACTGTTTGCCTTAGCCTTAGCGATCAGGGCTGCCAGCTTGGAGTTGGAAGCGGGGTTGCCGCCGCCTTCCTTAACGGCAACTGCGATCTCGCGGCCGATCTTGGTGAAAACCTTGGCGCGGGCGCCATCAGTCTTTTCTTTCTTGCGCTTAATGTTATTCCATTTGCTATGTCCGGACATGAAAATCCCCCTAAAAAATTGATGTGTAACCGCACATTGAAGGCGGTAAGGTTCCCGCACTTTGCGCAAAGCGCGCGAACCGACAAATTACATTAGTATAGTATAGCACATTTCTATGCCGTTTTCAATGTTTTGGCGGTGTTTTTCTGGATGGATTTGAAAACAAAACACCGCCTGATTTTCCCGCAGGCGCAAGGCTGACTTACAAATTGAAGTGCCGGCTGTGCTTACAGAAACAGAGTTATTTTTACAGACCTCGCCTTATGCCTTTATGTTTTCCATGTTTCCGCTGTTATTTCAGGTTGCGCAGGGCTTTGGGGTAATGGTTTTTGATGCGGCCGCCGCTGGCCTTGCCCCCGCCAAGGGGGAAACCATCCACCAGAACGGCGCACCAGCCGTTTTGGGCAGTTTGGGCTTCGATCTCTTCCCCGCGCAGCCACGCCGCGGTGCGCAGATCAGCCAGGGTCAGCTCCTCGCGGTTGGTGCATTGGGCACCGTAAGCCATAAACAGCGCGTGGGCCGGTTCAAAGCGTCCCTTTGCCGCGCGGCCCGCGGGCACCCCGGCACGCAGAACATGCAGCTTTGCCGCGGGCAGCAGGGCGGGCGGCTCCAGCAAAAAGCCATCCCCCACTACTGCAATGGACTGGCCTGCCAGCGTGGGGAAAAGCTCTTTGGCAAAGCTCTGCCACGCCTGCAAAGCCTTGGCATCCACACGGGGTGCTTTGCCGCTTTTGGCGCGCGGCAGTTCCCCCGCCGGGGCATCCGCCGCCTTTTGCAGTTTGGCCATAAAGTGCCCCTCGCCGCCATCACAGGGCCAGATGCGGCGGCAGTATTCTGCCTGTAACGGATAGTCCCCTGCCCGGTTGGCTTCACCGGGCTGGCCAAAGCCGCAGCCGGAAAGATCACACAGGGTGAACTCCGGGTGCTTTGCCAGGAAAGCCGCGATCTGCCCTTCATCCTCCCCCGGCGCAAAGGTGCAGGTGGAATAGACCAAAATTCCGCCCGGCGCCAGCATGGCCGCGGCATTTTCCAGGATCTCTGCCCCCAAAGCGGCGCAGCGGTCCAGCAGGGGCTGACCGTACTGGGTCACGGCAACGCTCTCTTTGCGGAACATCCCCTCACCGGAACAGGGGGCATCCACCAGAATGCGGTCAAACTGGCCGGGGTACGCGGCAGCCAGGCGGGCGGTGTCCTCGTTGGTCACAATGGCGTTGGTCACGCCCATGCGCTCCAGGTTCTGGCGCAGCACTTCGGCACGGGCGGCCACAAACTCGTTGGCCAGCAGCACTCCCTGCCCGGCCAGCGCGGCGGCCAGCTGGCTGGTTTTGCCGCCCGGTGCGGCGCACAGGTCCGCCACCCGCATACCGGGGTGCACATCCAGCAGCGCAGCCGGGGCGCTGGCGCTGGGTTCCTGCGCATAAAAGGCTCCCGCATGGTGGTAGGGGTGGCGGCCGGGTTTCCAATCCGGCTGCGGCACCACAAAAGCAGACGGGCAAAACGGCGATGCTTCCAGCGGGAAATCTGCCAGTGCGGCAAACTGCTGCGGCGTGCAGCGCAGGGCATTCACGCTGGCCCCGCGCACCGCCCCCTGCCCCGGATAGGCAAACATTGCATCAAACCGCGGGCCAAGCAGGGCGCGCTCCCGCTGAACAAACAGTTCCGGCAGTTGTGAAATTGTCATGGATCAACCTCCATTTTGCATATCAGCGGTAAGGCTGGGCAGACTATTGGCAGAGCCGGTGGAACCCGGCCCCGAATTGCTTTTTTGATTTTGAAAGGAGTACCCAAATATGGCACGCAGCACCAACGAACAGAATAAGACCCAGAACTGCAATACCCGCAAGGCCAGCCAGAAAGCCACCCAGAGCACCACGCAGAAAACCACAAACTCCACCACAGACTGCGGCTGTGGCTGCGGCACCAAGGGCAAGGACGATGGCAGCAAAAAGAAGTAACTCTTTGCTATAAAAGCGCCGTGTGCCCGATAATTAACGCCGTAACGCATTTCAAAAGTCATGCGCCGGGCAAGCGGCCGTGGACGAACAATGTTCGCCCCTATGGAGAATTTCCAGCTAACCCAAGGCAGTGCTATACAACGGCACTGCCTGTTTTTCTGTTCATCATGCAAAAAGCCGGTGCCGTTTGCTGGGCACCGGCTTTTGTTTCGCTTGTATTGCTGTGGGCCAAAAATCGCCAAAAATTACTTTTCCGGGGTATAGTTTTTCCAGATCGTTTCAAACAGTTCTTCGATCCGGTCATCCCGGCCCATCAGGTGCAGCCAGCCCAGCAGGCACTCAAAGCCTGTGGAAGCGCGGTATTCCTGCGCGGTGGCATGCTTGGCCACGCTGGCTTTGCTGGCGTTTTTGCCGCGGCGCAGGATGTTCTGCTCTTCCTCGGTCAGCATCGGCTCAATCAGGGCAAGCTCCTGGTTCTGCGCGTGGGCAGATACATAATGCGTTGCCACGCTGTGCAGCCGCCCCGGCTGCAGGCGGGATGTTTCCACCAGACGCTGGCGGACCAGCAACTCCAGCACGGCATCCCCCGCAAAGGCCAGGGCCAGCGGCGACATTTCGTGAATATCAATTTCCGGGTGTGCTTCAAACAACATGGCGTGCCTCAATAAACGTAATCGAACTCATATTCGCCGATCTTGATGGTATCGTCCTCTTCCACGTTCTGGCGGACCAGCTCATCCAGAATGCCGGAATCGCCCAGCTGGGTCTGGAAATACTGCAGGCTTTCATAGTCCTCCACGTTGGTACCGGCCAGAATACGCTCCAGCCAGGGGGCATCCACGGTAAATTCGTGGGCACCAGTGCGTTCCACGGTAAAGGGACGGGTGGGGGCATCGGCCAGGCTGGGTTTAACGTACTCTGCCTCAAACACCTTGACCGGCGGCAGCTCTTTCAGGCGGCTGTACACCATAGCGGGCAGAGCGTCCACACCCTGGCGGGTTGCGGCGGAGATGGGCACAAAGGTCAGGCCCTTGGCTTCCACAAACTGCTTGAACTCTTCCACCTGTTCGGGGGTGGCGATATCGCACTTGTTGCCCAGAACGATCTGCGGGCGGGTGGCCAGCTCAGCGGAGAAGCCTTCCAGCTCGTGGTTGATCTGCTCAAAGTCTTCCTTGGGGTCGCGGCCCTCGCAGCCGGAAACATCCACCACATGCAGCAGCAGGCGGCAGCGCTCCACATGGCGCAAAAAGTCATGGCCCAGGCCAACACCATCGGCAGCACCCTCAATCAAACCGGGGATATCGGCGCAGACAAAGCTCTGCTCCGGGCCAACGCGCACAACGCCCAGAACGGGGGTCAGCGTGGTAAAGTGGTAGTTTGCAATTTTGGGGCGTGCAGCGCTGATGGTGCTGATCAGGGTGGATTTGCCCACATTGGGGAAGCCGATCAATCCAACGTCCGCGATTACTTTCAATTCCAGGGTCAGGTGCATATCCTCACCGGGCAGGCCGGGCTTGGCAAAGCGCGGGATCTGGCGGGTGGGGGTGGCAAAGCGGGCATTGCCCCAGCCGCCGCGGCCGCCCTTGGCCACAACAACCGGGTCATCGCCGGAAAGATCCGCCACGACCAGGCCGGTCTCGGCTTCTTTCAGCACGGTGCCGCGGGGCACACGGATGACCAGGTCATCAGCGTCCTTGCCTTTCTGGCGAGCGCCGCGGCCATTTTCGCCATCGGGGGCGGTATACTTGCGCTTATAGCGGAAATCCATCAAGGTGGACAGGTTGGGGTCCGCCTGGAACACGATGTTGCCGCCGCGGCCGCCATCGCCGCCGTCCGGGCCGCCAGCCGCGACAAACTTTTCGCGGTGGAAGCTGACCGCGCCATCGCCGCCCTTGCCGGCATGCAGCCAGATGGTTGCGACATCAATAAAATTACTGGTACTGGGCATGTGTTACCTCCTTTAGGGGGTGTTGCGATTACTAAAAGAATAGAGAATAAAGAATAATGATGGTATGCCGCCGTTGGCGGCGGGGATTGGATATTAGGGGGTGAATTGGTTGATTGATTTATATAGTTTGTACGCAGAATATGGTATTAGATTCTTTCTTTGGGCGGACGTTTAGCCATAGCTCTCGGAACGGCCAAGACCGTTCCCTACATTGCTTTTTATGACTAGCCGCAAACATTAAAAATATTTGTAGGGCAGAGTACCCTCACCCTGCCGTGGAGAAACTTTGCCTTATGCTGCAAGCGTTGCAATCCATTTGTAGGGGCGGGATGGGCAGGGATAGATTGCGGCAGGCTGATAAAGCAAGGTGCCTGCGGGGCGGTACGAAGCATCGCCCCCTACAGAACTTACCCTGGCTTTGCAATCAACGGATATCCCCTATCCCCGCTTTTTCCTGCCACGCCAAACCCCGCCATTTGACCTTTTGGCAAAAGAAAAGAGCGAGCCGCACGGCCCGCCCTTAAAAGGTTACTTACTGCTTGACAGTGCAGCGCTTGCGGTCACGGCCAACGCGCTCGAAATGAACGCGGCCATCAACCAGAGCGTACAGGGTGTCATCGCTGCCGATGCCGACGCCCTCACCCGGATGGATGTGGGTGCCGCGCTGACGGACCAGAATGTTGCCGGCCAGAACGAACTGACCATCGCCGCGCTTAACGCCGAGGCGCTTGGACTCGGAATCACGGCCGTTCTTGGTAGAACCTACGCCTTTCTTATGTGCCATTGTGCTTAACCTCCTTAGCCGTTGATCGCGGTGATTTCCACCTTGGTGTAGGGCTGACGATGGCCCTTGCGAACCATGCTGCCCTTCTTGGGACGATAGGTGATGATGTTGAGCTTCTTGCCCTTGCCGTTCTTGATGACCTTGCCGACAACGGTAGCGCCTTCAACAACGGGAGCGCCAACCTTAACAGCGCCCTCCTCGCCAACGGCCAGGACATTTTCGAAGGTGACTTCGCTGTCAGCCTCAGCGTTCAGCTTCTCAACAAAGATGCTGTCGCCAACTTTGACGCTGTACTGCTTGCCACCGGTTAGAATAACTGCGTACATGTGATAACCTCTTTCAATAAGTCTCGCTGGATGCGGGGCGGTGTGCAAATACACACACTTGCAGAGCCCATGCCATGCGGCCTAATTATCATACCACATGCGGCTGGTTCCGTCAAGATACTTTTTGAAATAATTTCAAATAGCAGCGCCATTTTGCATGGCGGCGGCCTGGGTGGTGTTCTTCATCAGCATGGCGCGGGTCATGGGGCCAACACCGCCGGGCACCGGGGTAATGTAACCCGCCACGGCGCTTGCTTCCTCAAAGTTCACATCGCCGTGCAGCTTGCCGTCCGCACCGCGGTTGATGCCAACATCGATCACCACAGCGCCGGGCTTGACCATATCGCCGGTCACAAAACCGGCGCGGCCAACAGCAGCAACCAGGATATCCGCATTGGCGCATACTTCTTTCAGGTTTGCCGTGTGGGAATGGCAGACCGTAACGGTGGCGTTCTTCGCCAACAGCAGCAGGGCTGCGGGTTTGCCCACAATGTTGGAGCGACCGATGACCACGGCGTTTTTGCCGTCAATTTTGGTACCGGTGGATTCGATCATGCGGATGCAGCCCGCCGGGGTACAGGGCAAAAAGCAGGGCTGGCCGGTCTGCATGCGGCCCACATTGACCGGGGAAAAGCCGTCCACATCCTTTTCCGGCGGGATGGCATCGATCACGGCGCGCTCGTCGATCTGTTTGGGCAGCGGCAGCTGAACCAGAATGCCGTTTACCGCTTTATCTGCTGCCAGCTCTGCAATTTTAGCCAGCAGCTCTTCCTGGGTGGTGGTTTCCGGCATACGCAGTTCCAGGCTCTTGATGCCGCATTCGCCGCAGTCCTTCACCTTGCCGCGCACATACACCTGGCTGGCGGGGTTTTCGCCCACCAGGATCACAGCCAGGCAGGGCTCAATGCCCTGGGCTTTCAGGGCTGCTGCTTCGGCGGCAGCTTCGGCTTTGGTTGCGGCCGCAAGGGCCTTTCCGTCAATGATCTGTGCACTCATCTTTGCATTCCCTCCTGTGGTTTCAAGGTGCCAAAAGCACCTTGCGGTTACTCCCCTGCTTCGTCCGCCGGGG
This sequence comes from Acutalibacteraceae bacterium, assembly GCA_963626055.1. Taxonomy (GTDB): domain Bacteria; phylum Bacillota; class Clostridia; order Oscillospirales; family Ruminococcaceae; genus Gemmiger. The sequence continues at coordinate 70,493 of CAVFVI010000001.1, read as the reverse complement.
CCGGTTCTTCCGGCGTTTCGGCGGGCTGCTGGGGTTCGGCTACCACATTCCCCTCTTCTATCGTCTCACCACTATCCATATTATCTTCCACTTTTTCCGCTTCGTCAAGGTCAAATTTCTCCAGGCGGCGGTTCATGGCGGCGGTTGCCTGAACAAATTCGCGGTGGGGCACACTTGCAGGCAGTTCATCCACCACAAAATAGGTTCCGGCGGCATCCAGTTTTTTCAGGTTGCTCACCTGTAATGGCACCATCAGCTGCGCGCCCTTAAAGCGCTGCAGCCCGGCCACCAGCAGCACCACGGCCACAGCAACGGACACCAGCGCCACCAGCTGGCTGGTGCGCAGGTTGGCGGTTGCCATCAGGGCATCGGTGCGCAGGCCCTCGATCCAGTAGCGGCCCAGGCCGTACCAGATGATATAGAGCAGGAACAGCTCGCCGTTAAAGCGGCGCTTTTTGATGTGGCTTGCCAGCAGCACAAAGCCCACCAGGCACCAGATGCTCTCGTACAGGAAGGTGGGGTGCACCGGCTGCGTGGGGTCCACGGTAACGCCCTCGGCGGCCAGGGTAGCCTGCACGCTGAGCAGATAGTTATAGGTGCCCTCGCTGTACATGCCCCAGGGCAGCGTGGTGTTGCAGCCAAAGGCTTCCTGATTGACAAAATTGCCCCAGCGGCCCACGCCCTGGCCGATCAGGAAGCAGACGCCGACCAGGTCAAACAGCGGCAGGATGGGAATGCGGCGGATCTTGGCCATCAGGCCGCCAAACACAAACGCACCGATGACCGCGCCGTAAATGGCAATACCGCCCTGACGGATATCGATCATCTGCCAGATGCTTTCATACTTGAACGGCGCAAACACAATATAATAAATGCGCGCGCAGACGATTGCCATGACCGCGCCAACCAAAATCACATCGATCAGGCGGTCGGAGTTGATGCCGAAATCATCCGCGTTGCGGAACGCAAATAACATGGCAAGCACCATGCCTGCGGCGATGATGACGCCGTACCAGTAAATGTTGAAACCGCCAACGCTGAGCGCAACGCGGTTGATGGTAAATTCCAGCCCAAGGCCGGGGAACTGAACATCAAAAGACATCTGCCATTACACCTCATTCCTGTGGGTCGATCTGGATATAGGCGCTGTTTTCTTCCAGCAGCATGGTTTGCAGTGCCTTGTTCACATCGTCAACGGTCAAAGCGGCCAGCGCTTCAATTTCATCTGCTAGGGTACGGCCTTTCAGGAAGGCCATGCCCATCTCTTCGGCGGCATCGTCCACATGCTCCACGTCCGCCAGCATCTCGCCGTACATCTGGTTTTTGACCAGCGTAAACAGCTCCGGGTCCACGCCGTTTTGGCGCAGGCGGGCAATTTCATCCCGCACCATCTGGGCAACCTCGCGCGGGGTCTCGCTTTCGCCGGTAAAGGCGATGATGCAGGCACCCTCGGTGGAAAGGTAATCGCCGCTGAACTCCGGGTTGACCAGCGATTCATCATACAGTTTGCGGTACAGATCGGTCAGCCCGCCGCAGACCAGATCCGGCAGCAGGTCGGCGATGACCTCCATGCGGGTATCGCCGCGGTTGATGGCAGCTTCCCGGTAGCCAAGGGCAAAGCAGGGTTTGTTGACCGGCATGGTAAAGGTCGTTCCTTTCTGTTGCACGGTATCGGCTTCCTGCGGGAAGATGGTTTCCACCCGCGGGGTTTCCACGGCGTCATACACACCGTTGCGGCGGCAGGCTTCCACAGCCTGGTCCAGCGTGATGTTGCCCGCAACGGAAAGCACCATGTTGCCGGGGCGGTAGAACGCATCGGTGCAGGCATACAGCAGTTCGGGCGTCAGCTCAGCAATGCTCTGGGTGGTACCGGCGATATCGTCCCGGATGGGATGGTTTTTATACAGGCAGCGGAACAGTGCGGTCAGCAGCCGCCAATCCGGGCTGTCGTCATACATCTTGATTTCCTGCCCGATGATGCCCTGCTCCTTGGCGATGGTCTCCCGGGTAAACCAGGGGTGACCGACCATGTTCAGCAGGATATCCAGGTTTTCATCCGTCATGCCGGTTGCGGTAAAGATATAGCAGGTGCGGTCATAGCTGGTAAAGGCGTTTGCCGCAGCGCCGGTTTTGGCGTACAGGTCAAACGCATCGCCCTGCTCGGATTCAAACATTTTGTGTTCCAGAAAGTGCGCGGTACCGGCGGGCAGCTGGATATGCTTGCCGTTGAGGGTAAATTCCCGCACAACGGAGCCAAAGTTGGTGGCGTACATGGCGTGCACGGAGCTGTAGCCCGGCATGGTGCGGCACAAAACCGTCAGGCCGCTGGGCAGGGTCACGCTCTGGCAGTTGACCGCCCCCGCGGCTTTTTCCCGGATGGCAGCCGGGCTGTGTTCTGCGTGTTCCATCATGCGTTCTCCCCCTCCCCTTTTGCCGTCAGCGTGTAGCCAACGGAGTAATGGTAGCTCTGCAATACTTCGCGCACTTCGTCCGCCGTAACGGCGTTGGTCAGCACCTTGCCGTATTCCGGCGGGGCCAGCGCTTCGTCACGCAGGATCTGGCCATAGTACCAGCTTTCCAGCCCGCCGAGGGAATCTCCCAGCGAATCCAGGCTGGAAAGCAGGCTGCGGCGGCAGTCGTCCATTTCCTGTTCGGTGATGGGGCCGGTGCACAGGTCGTTCAGTTCTTTCAGGATCGCGGCTTCGGCCTGGGCTTCGCGGCCCGGCTCCACGCCGGAATCCACCATCATCACGCCGGTGGCGCGCAGAGCGCTGGAACCGCAGTAATAGCAAAGGCTCTGTTTTTCGCGCACATTGCGGAACAGGCGGCTGGTGGTGGAACCGCCAAACACGCTCATCGCCATCCGCATGACGGTAATGCTGGGCAGGTCCTCCGGCGTGCCGCGGGTAAACAGCATGCACAGCTTGGCCTGGGTCAGGCCGGGAATCTCCTCGCTGAAGTGCTGGGTTTCAATAATGGGCATGGCCAGCGGCATGGCAAAGCGCTGGGGATTGCGGGCAACGCCAGCCAGCTTTTGCAGCAGCAGCTCTTCCACCAGGGCGGGGTCTGCCCCCTGCACCATCACATCAATGGATGCCAGCGAAAGGATGCGGTCATACTCGGCTTTCAGGGTCTGGGGCGTTACGTTGGGCAGGTCGCTTTTGTAGCCGCCCAGCTCAATACCGGCCGGGGAATCGCCGTAAAATTTGCGGCGGGCCTGGCGCACGCAGTACAGCCGCTTATTGTTGAACTCGGCATCCAGGCGGCGGGCCAGGGATTCTTTCTCAATGCGCACCGCCTCCGGGTCAAACACACCGTCGATCAGGTACGGTTCAAAGATGGTGCCAAAAGCGATATCGGCATACTCGCGGGTCAGGTTTTCGCCGTCAAGGGCAAAACGGTCCTTGATGCCGCAGATATCCACCGTCAGCACGCGGTCAATTCCGGCGCTGCTCTGGTCTACGCCAAGGTCGGCACCGTACAGTCGCGCCAGTTTGCGGGAAAGCGCCGTCATATCCGGGCAGCCCGCATAGCCGCGTTCCAGCACCAGCGGCAGCACGGCGGCATCCGTTGCGCTGCGGCGCAGTGCCGGGTAGCGCAGGTGGATGGTAATGCGGCAGCGGTTAAATTTTTCGGCATCCAGGATGGTGATAAATACACCGGGAGCCAGTTTTTTACGTTCCAAATCAGTATCCTCCGAATTTCTTCCGAATTCCTCGGATGGTGGGGTCTGCCCTTAAAACGATGTGCGGCGTTTGCCGGTCATGGCGGCAACCTCCAGGGCCAGAACCGTAGTGTGTTCCACCATTTCCGGCTCAAAGGGCAGGTCCGGGCAGTGGTAATGCTGCATGATTGCCCGCAGGGCGGTCAGCTTTTCCTCGCCTTCCACAAAGCGGACAGTCCCGCGGCCAATGACGCTCTGGTAGTTCATGCCATAGGTGCAGGAGGTTGCCCCGCCGCTTACGGTGCCGGGACAATCAGCTTCAAAGCTCACATTGGGGTCGGCGCGCAGCAGGTCCAGCTTGGTGCCAACGGGGGCACAGTGAAAATACAGCGTCAGGCTTTGCGGCCCGGCGGCCATGCCAAAGTTCAGCGGAACAAGGTACGGCACGCCGGATGCCGGATCGTTGATGGCAATGCGGCAGACGGAGCACTGTTCCAAAATGGCAAGCTGGCCCTCCAGGTCCGCCACTTCACGGTCTTTACGGCGCATCACACTTCCTCCTTTGCGGCAAAATAGGCAATGCTTTGCTGGGCGGCGGTCTCGATCAGATCGGCCAGTTCCTGCAACGTGCCGAACTTACGCACAGCGCACAGGTAGTGGTGGAATTCCAGGATTGGCGTCTGGCCATAGGTATCGCCATGGTAGCCCGGCACATAGGTTTCGCAGGTAACGGGGGCGTTGGCAGCGTCCACGGTGGGGCGGCGGCCAATGCCGGTTGCGGCGGGCCACCAGCGGCCATCCAGCCAGATGCGGGTCAGGTACACCCCCGTACAGGGCTGCAATGCGTCCGCCGGGTAGTTCTGGTTAATGGTGGGTTTGCCCAGTTTGGAGGTTCCAATGCCCTTGCCGTGGCGCACCGGCCAGTCAATGCAGTAGGGCGCGCCCAGCATGGCGTTGGCATCCTCGATGCGGCCTTCCTCCAGCGCGGCACGGATGCGGGTGGAGGAGACCGTCTGCCCGCCGTACTGTGCCATGTCCACAATGGTTACGGCAATGCCCAGCGGGGCGCACAGCTCTTTCAGGCGGTCCACATTCCCAGCGGCGTAAGCGCCAAAGGTAAAGTTATCGCCGCAGAACACCGCTTTGGCGGCAAAGCATTCCACCAGAATCTTGTTGACGAAATCTTCCGGGCTTAAGCTGCGGAAGGATTCAAACGGGGGTTCCATATAGGCGGTAATGCCCAAAGCGGCAACGCGGGCATGCTTTTGCCCGGCGGACAAAATGCGCCCGCCTTTGAGCGACTGCCCGCCCGGCAGGCTGAAGGTAAAAGCCGCGGGGGTCAGGCCGTGGGCGGCGGCGTATTCCACCGCTGCACCCAGCACACGGCGGTGCCCAAGGTGAACCCCATCAAAATAGCCCAGGGCCACGGCGCTGCCGTTGGGTGCGCCCACCGGGGCCAGTGTATTCAAAATATTCATGGTCGTTGGCATACTTCCTGTTGTTGAGCGGGCAGCGGTTCTGCCCGTTGCGGTATGGGTGCAGGCGGTCACGCCCGCTCGCAGAAGATCTTTTCCACCTGCAGCACCCCCTGCGTCACATTGGCAAGGCCCAAAAAGGTGCCCGCGGCATCATACACGCGGTATTTGCCATCCTGTGCGCGGTAGTGGCTGGTGGGGCAGCCGTTGAAGAGGTGCTTTTTCACCGCATCGTCCACCGTCAGGGCGGGCAAAGAGGTAAACACATGTTCCACCGGCAGAAGCCAGCCGCTTTGCTGCAGGGTGCCCGCTTCGGCAGCGGCCAAAATTTCCGGCAGGGTGTGGCATTCCTCAATCGTGAACGCCCCGGCCCGGGTGCGGCGCAGCGCCGCCAAAGCAGCGGGCACGCCCAGGGCTGTACCGATATCCTCCGCCAGAACGCGGATGTAGGTGCCCTTGGAGCAGCTGACCCGGATGGTGTAATCCCCCGGTGCCGGGCTGCCCAGATAGGTGATCTCGTAAATCGTGATGGGGCGCGGGGTGCGCTCCACTGTCTGGCCTTTGCGGGCCGCTTTGTACAGCGGCTGGCCGTTGATCTTGACCGCCGAATACATCGGCGGCAGCTGCATCTGCTGGCCAAGGAACTGCGGCAGAACGGCTTTCAGCTCTGCTTCACCCACCGTAACAGGGGCGGTTTCCAGCGTAGTACCGGTCACATCGCCGGTATCGGTGCGCAGGCCAAGGCGGATGGTGGCTTCATAGGTTTTATCATGGTCAGGCTGGCGGTCCGCCGCGGCGGTGGCATTGCCGATAAACACGGCGAGCACACCAGTCGCCATAGGATCCAGTGTGCCCGCGTGCCCCAGCCTGCGCGTTCCCAGCGCACCGCGCAGCTTGGCCAGCACATCAAAGCTGGTCCAGCCCGCAGGTTTATCAACTGGGAGAATGGCACAAGTATTCATTGGGGTTTTCCTTTTCAGTTTATTGTGCTGCATTCGGCAGCGGTACCGGCTGGCATTGCCAGCCTTGCGGCGGCAAGCAGGCGGCGCCATCCTGCGGGTCTGCGGGCATATGGCGCATCCCCGTGTGCTGCGCGTTGTGGTGCAGCTGGCCTTCAACCGGCGTCCTGATCCAGCAGGCCGCAGCGCTGCAGCTCCTTGCGGACTTCCTCCAGCACAGCGTGCTTGGCGTTATCCAGATTGCCGCTGATCTCGCACCCGGCTGCGCGGGCATGGCCGCCGCCGCCTAGGCGGCGCGCAATGTTGCAGGCATCAATGCTGCCCGATGTGCGCACGCTGATGCGGAAGCTGCCATCCCGCTGCTGGCGGTAGGTCAGGCCGACCTCCACGCCCTCGATGGAGCGCGGCAGGCTGGTCAGGTCCTCCAGCTCGGCACCCGCCACGCCGGAAGATTCGATCTGATCCCAGGTCAGGCAGATCACGGCGCACAGATCGTTGAAATAATATTCCAGGCTTTCCATCGCCATGCGTTCCGCTGTCATGCGGGCATGGGAGCGGGATTCAAACAGGCGGGCGTTCAGCTTTTCCACATCGGCACCGGCTTCCATCACGCGGGCCGCCGCCATATGGGTGCGGGGCGTGGTGCTGGCAAACTTAAAGCAGCCGGTATCGGTTGCAATGCCGGTGTACAGGCAGTTGGCGATCTGCGGCGTAATGGTTACGCCCATATCCACAATCACATCCAGCAAAAACTCGCAGGCCGCGGCAGCGCCGGGGTCCAGCAGGGTTTCATAGGCATAGCCGCTGTTGCTGGCATGGTGGTCAATACAAAGGTTGGTATGGGCTGCATACTGCGGCACGTTGTTGTTTTCGCCAAAAAGCTGGATGCTGGCAACATCCACCGCCACCACAAATGCAGGCGTAAAGCTGCCGTCGAACCAGCGCAGCTCCATATAGTCATACATTTTGGGGATGGGGTCGCTGCAGAGAACCGCGGCGTTTTTGCCCAGCGCCTTGAGCGCAAGATACAGCGCGCCGGCGCAGCCGATGGTATCACCATCGGGGTTTTTGTGGCAAAGGATCAGGATATCGTCCGCGCCGCGCAGACGCAGCACGGCTGTCTGCCGATCCACAGATTCGGTCATAAGGCTCCTCTTTTCTCGGCCGCGATTGGGGGCTTTTCCCTCTCCCCCGTTGGTTCCGGCCTTTGGGAAGGCGCAGCTGCAAGCGTAAATTTCAACTGCGCGTTTTGGTCAATGACTGGTACAGCACCGGCTAAGGTGTATCTGAAAACAACGAAATAGACTAAATTTTCGACTTTTCAGATACACCCCAGATAGGTTATTCCTGCTCTTCCGGTTCTGCCTGTGCTGCGGGGTGTGCTTTTTCAATATCCTGCAGCAGCTGGTCAATGTGCACTGCGTAAGCAGCGCTGTCATCCTTGGTAAACACAAAGCGCGGGGCTTTGCGGATGTGCATGCGGCGGCTGACTTCGGTGCGGATATGGCCCGAAGCTTTGTTCAGGGCTTTCACCACCGGGTCAGCGCCGCCTTCGCGCCCCATCACACTGATGTACACCTTGGCAACATCCAGGTCCGGGGTAACATCAAGCCGGGTCACAGTCAGCAGACCGCCCGAAACGCGGGGGTCCTTCATTTCGCCGATAATGGCGATCAGCTCGCGCTTCATATCCTGTGCCATACGGCCATGGTTTTTGCTTGGCATAACTTTACCTCATAAAGCCCCTTGCGGGGCTTGCAGTGTGTCGAAAAACAGTGTCTTTCGCTTATAACGCATGTAGGGGCAAGCCGTGTTTTCCCGCCAACTTGACGCAGCAACACTCTTCCGGGGAAGTTGCTCACATGGCAAACGGCATCAGGCGCACACTGTGCGCCCCTACAAACGACTTTTTCGACAGTCTGAAAGCCCCTTGCGAGGCTTGTCAAACAAGCGGGAACGGCTCAATGCCGGATCAATCGCGGTATTCTTCCAGCTTGAAGCACTCGAAGACGTCGCCCTCTTTGACGTCGGAGAACTTCTGCAGGGTGATGCCGCACTCATAGCCTTCGGCCACTTCCTTGGCGTCATCCTTAAAGCGCTTCAGGGATGCAATGGCATCCTCGCAGATGACGATACCGTCACGCACCAGGCGCAGCTGGGCATCGCGGGTGATCTTGCCGGAAGTAACGCGGCAGCCGGAAACGGTGCCAACGCTGGAGATCTTATAGACCTGGCGGACCTGTGCTTCGCCCAGAGCGACTTCGCGCACCTTGGGAGCCAGCATGCCCTTCATAGCGTCAGAAACATCGTTGATTGCATCATAAATGACGCGGTACATACGCATTTCAACACCGGCCTGTTCGGCTTCAGCCTTGGCAACAGCGTCCGGGCGGACATTGAAGCCGATGATGATGGCGTTGGAAGCATCAGCCAGAGAAACGTCAGACTTGGAAACCGCACCAACACCGGCATGGATAACGCGCACGCGCACTTCCTCGTTGCTGAGCTTTTCCAGGCTCTGCTTCACGGCTTCGGCGCTGCCCTGAACGTCAGCCTTGACAACAATGGGCAGTTCCTTCATATCGTTCTGGGCCATCTGGTCAAACAGGTTATCCAGGGTGACCTTGGTGTAAGCAGCAAACTGCTTTTCCTTGGCTTCGGTGGTACGCTTGTCAGCCAGTTCACGGGCCAGGCGTTCATCCTCAACAGCCTCAAAGATATCGCCGGCGGTGGGAACTTCGGTCAGGCCGGTGATCTCCACAGGGGTGGACGGGCCGGCGGATTCGATCTCAACGCCCTTATCATTGCGCATGGTACGCACGCGGCCAACGGCGGTACCGGCAATCAGGCAGTCGCCCTTGTGCAGGGTGCCGTTCTGAACCAGCAGGGTGGCAATGGTGCCCTGGCCTTTATCCAGGCGGGCTTCCACAACAGCACCCTTGGCACGGCGGTTGGGGTTGGCTTTCAGTTCCATGACCTCAGCTTCCAGAACAATGCGTTCCAGCAGGTCCTGGATGCCGGCACCGGTAGCGGCAGACACGGGGATGCAGGCAGTTTCGCCGCCCCAGTCTTCGGGCACGATCTCGTACTTGGTCAGCTGCTCCTTCACGCGCTCCGGGTTAGCGGTCGGCTTATCCATCTTGTTGATGGCAACGATCAGCTTGACGTTGGCAGCCTTGGCGTGGTTGATGGACTCGATGGTCTGGGGCATGATGCCGTCATCGGCAGCAACGACCAGGACCGCGATATCGGTCATATCCGCGCCGCGGGCACGCATGGCGGTAAAGGCTTCGTGGCCCGGGGTATCCAGGAAGGTAACGGGGCTGCCGTTGACATTGACCTGGTAAGCACCGATGGCCTGGGTAATGCCGCCTGCTTCGCCAGCGGTGACGTTGGTGGAACGGATGCGGTCCAGGATGGAAGTTTTGCCGTGGTCAACGTGGCCCATGACAACAACGACCGGCGGACGCTCGACCAGCTGATCGGCGCTGTCCTCTTCCTGGGTGAACAGGCGCTCTTCGATGGAAACATGAACTTCATGCTCCACCTTTGCGTGGAATTCCTCTGCGATCAGGGCTGCGGAATCGAAATCGATCACATCGGAAGCAGCGTGCATTTCGCCCATCTGCATGAACTTGGCAACAACCTTCGCCACGTTCTGCTTCAGGCGGGTAGCCAGCTCGCCAACGGTGATCTCATCGGGGATGGAGATCTTGAGCTGGGCGTTGCGGGCCTTTTCCAGCTGGATGCGCTGCAGGCGCTCGGCCTCGGTTTCACGGCGGCGGCCAAACTGCTGGCCGCGGCGGTTATTGCGGTTGTTGAACTTTTCTTTTTTGCCGGTGGGGGCGTTCTTGCGCTTGCTGGGCATGTTGCGGCTGTCGGCCAGGTCATCATAGCGGGCGCTGAACTTATCCACGTTCACATCCACGGTGCGGGTATCCACAGACACCTGGGCGCGGTCAACCTTGACCTGCTCGGTGGCGATGGGTTCCTTGATGCCGGTCTCGCTGGCCAGCTCCTGCATGGTCACGCGCTTTTCGCTGCGCTTTTCGGCCTGCTTGTTATCATTACGCTTATCATTGCGCTTTTCCTGCTGGGCCGGTTTGGGCTGTGCTGCCTTGGACTGTGCATTCTGGGCGGGCTTGGCCTGCTCTGCTTTGGGCTCTGCCTTGGGGGCTTCCGGCTGCTTGGGCTGGGGCTTGGCAGCCTCCGGCTTCGGCTGCTTCGGCTCTTCTTTTTTAGCCTGGGGCTTTGCTTCGGGCTTTTTGGCCTCCTGCTTGGCGGGCTGCGGCTCCTTGCCGGATGCCAGATACTCGCCCAGGTCCTTGACGGCGTTTTCGCGGGTCAGGGCTTCCAGCAGGGCGTTGACCTCGTTTTCTTCAAAGGTTGCGCCCGTTTTGCGGGTCTCACCGGTCAGCTCTGCAAAGGTCTCGATAACCTTTTTGGTGCTGATGCCAAAATCTTTTGCAATATCCGTAACTTTGTATTTGAAATCAACCATTGGCTGAATCCTCCTTCACTTGCTTTTTGAGGTAGCCTGCACACAGGTGTGCAAGGTTTTCGTCCGTAACCGCAAATACGGCAGCAGGCTTTGGCGTAAGCATGCGCAGGTCCTCGCCTTTCAGCGGCATCACCGCGCAGGGGATCACCCCGCGGCAGGTATCCTGCATATGCTGCGTGGTGCGCTTGCTGGCGTCGCAGGCCAGCAGCACCAGGCATGCCTTGCCCCGCATCACAGCTTCTTCCACACGGTCATAGCCGTGCAGCAGCTTGCCAGCTTTGCGGCAAATTCCCAATGCACCCAACAACGGGTCCTTATCATTCGCCACGGGGCATCGCCTCCTTTACTGCCTGCTCGGCGCAGGCCATCTCTTCGGTCAGGCGCTCAAACACCTCATCCGGCACCGGCACACCAAAGGCATGTTCCAGCCGCTTGGCCTTGCGCGCTTTGGCCAGGCACGCTGCCGACGGGCACAGGTATGCGCCGCGGCCGGAGCGCTTGCCGGTCAGATCCACGCTGACTTCACCTTCGGGGCTGCGCACAATGCGCACCAGTTCTTTTTTCGGTTTTTGGGTGTTGCACCCAACGCACCGGCGCACCGGCACCTTTTTCTGCGGTTTTTGTTGCAAATGGCTGACCTCTTTTCAGTCTCAGCGCCGCACTGCTGCGGCGTGTGCTCATTATTCCTCGCTGGTTTCCGGGGCAGTTTCAGCTGCGGGGGCTTCGGCCGGCTGTTCAGCCGGGGTTTCGTCCTCCTCGCCATAGTAGCCGGATTCCGGGCGGATGTCAATATTATAGCCGGTCAGGTGGGCGCACAGGCGCACATTCTGGCCCTTGTTGCCAATGGCAAGGCTCAGCTGGTGGTCAGGCACGGTCACGCGGCAGCTCTTGGTTTCGCCGGGCAGCAGCTCCACCTTGACGACCTTTGCCGGGGACAGGGCTGCGGAGATGAACTCGTTGATGTCCTCGCTCCAGCGGATGATGTCGATCTTTTCGCCGCCCAGCTCTTCCACGATCTTTTCCACGCGGGAGCCATGGGCACCGATGCAGGCGCCGACGGGGTCAACATCGGGGTTCTTGCTCCACACAGCCATCTTGGTGCGGGCACCGGCCTCGCGTGCAATGGCCTTGATCTCAACGGTGCCGTCATAGATTTCGGGCACTTCCAGCTCAAACATGCGCTTGACCAGGCCGGGATGGGTGCGGCTGATGGTCACGCGGGGACCGCGCTCGGTTGCCAGAACATCGACCACGTAAACCTGGACCATCTGGCCTTCGGTAAAGTGTTCGCCGGGCACCTGCTCGTTCTTGGGCAGAACAGCGCTGCCGCCCTTGCCTAGATCCAGCACAATGTTGCCGCGCTCTGCATCCATAGCGGTAACGGTGCCGGTGATGATCTCGTGTGCGCGGGACTGCATCTCGCTGCACTGCAGGCTGCGCTCGCCTTCGCGCAGGCCCTGGCGGATCACATGCTTTGCAGTCTGGGCGGCAATGCGGCCAAACTCTTTGGTCTTAAGGGGGGTAACAAGGCGCTGGCCCACTTTATAGGTCTTGCGGATCTTCTGGGCATCTTCCAGGCTGACCTGGGTGTGGGGGTTCTCAACTTCCTCCACAATGTCCTGCAGAAGGCTTGCGCGGAAAGCGCCGATGTTGGGGTCGATATCCACAACGACGTTTTCGTCCTCGACCTCATAGTCCTTTTTGACAGCAATGACAATGGCGGCCTTGATCTTGTCGATCAGGTAGTCTGCCGGCAGCCCGCGCTCCTTTTCCAGTGCGGCCAGTGCGTCAAAAAATTCGTTGTTATTCGTTGCCATGTTAGTCCTCCGTTCAATATCGCTCAAAACAAATCTTCATCGTCACACAGTTTTACATACCCTGCGGCTTTTGCCGGGAAGGTATAATCCCCGTCATCACTTTTCAGCGTCACCATGCCGTCAGCGGAAAGCCCTTCCAGGATGCCTTCCACATCGCGGCGGCCCTGTTCGTCCGGGCGGATCAGGTGGGCGGCGCATTTCTGGCCTTTCAGCTGTTCATAGTGTTCGGGGCGGGTCAGGCGGCGGCCCAGGCCGGGGCTGCCAACCTCAAGGTAGTAGCTCTGGTCAATGGGGTCAGCCTCGTCCAGGATAGGGTCGATCGCGCGGGAAACCGCCTCGCAGGTGTCCGTATCCAGCGGTTCATCGCGGTCGATCAGAACGCGCAGGAACCAGTCCGGACCCTCTTTTTCAAAGCGGACATCCCACAGGCGCAGGCCGAAACCTTCGACCGTGGGGCGGACAAGTGCTTCCACAGCGGCTGCGGCACCGCCGGGCTGATGGTTTTTGCCTTTGGCCATAAAAAATCTCCCTATCATAAAAAGAAAGCGGACCTTTGACAGCCCACTTTCCATAAAATCATCATCGAACAATAAGAATATAGCATACCGCGGCAAAAAATGCAAGGGGTTTGGCCTATTTTGCGCGAAATTGTAACCAAAACGCCCCTTTTTTCTGCCTCTTGTGCCGCCGCCCCTTGACGGCGCAGCGTGGTTCCGGTATAATATCGTTACAAGATATCGTGTTACGATATCGCAAACAATCACCACAAGGAGGTGCTGCCCCATGCCGAAACAGGCGCTGGAAAGCCTGACCGAATCAATGTTTTACCTGTTGATGGCCCTGACGCAGGGCGAGCGATGCGGCACCGAGATCACCGCATTTGCCGCTGAAATCACCGCCGGGCGGGTCAAGATCGGCCCGGCAACGCTGTATACCCTGCTGGGCAAATTTGAAAAAGAAGGCCTGATTGCCGAAACGTCCGTTCTGGGCTGCAAGCGGTACTATCAGATCACCCCCGCAGGCAAGGCTGCCTATACAGCCGAGTGTACCCGGCTGCAGCTCTGCCTGCAAAACGCGGCCGCGGCGGCGCAGGGTGCCTTTGCCCCCGCCGCCCTGCCGGGAAAGGAGCCGGACAACGATGACCACAACACGCTGCAAACCCCTTTGGCTGCCCATCCCCTGCCCTCTGTCTGATATTGAGGGCCTGGAAAGCTGGCTGGGCGATATGGCCGCGCAGGGGCTGGTGCCCGCAAAAATCGGCCAGAACTTTGCCCTCTTCCGCCGCTGCCAGCCCAAAACCGTGCGCTACCGGCTGAACGCCAAACCCGCGCCGGAAACCTTTTTGGAATCCGCCCCCGGCACCCCGGATGGCGAGGAACGCGCCCTGGCGCAGGAATGCGGCTGGTATTATGCGACCGCCGTAGGAGACTTTTTCCTGTACGCCTGCGAGGACGCCGATGCCCCGGAGCTGAACACCGACCCGCAGGTACAGGCGCTCAGCCTCCGCTATGCCAAGCGGCAGGTATTTGCCCCCGCCGGGCTGCTGGCTTACTGGCTGATAACGTTTTGGGCACAGTACGCCCTGGGCATCTGGCACACGCCTGTGATCGATTTTGTCACCCTGGGCTGGCTGAGTTTCTGCTATCTGGGGCTATTACTTGCAGCGCTGGCCAGCCTGATCCATAACGTGGCGCTGCTGTACCGGTTTTCCGCCCGGCTGCAGCGCGGGGTGGAGCCGGAGCGGCACAAAAACTGGCGCAAAGGTTCCGGGCGGTATCTGGTTGGGCGGGTGCTGGCGGCGCTGCTGTTTGTGCTGACCATTGTGTGGACCTTTGCCGGTTCCGCCATGGAAAAGAGCCGGCATGGCAGCATTCCGCTGGAAGATTATACCGCTCCCCTGCCGTTTGCCACCTTGGCCGATTACGCCGGGCAGACCATTGCGCTGGATGCTGATGTTGCCCCCGCAGCCAGCTTTGTGCAGGTACGGCGGCTTCCGCTGGCCCCGACCTTTATCAAATACGAAGCCCACGGTCAGGCCGGGGCGGATGGGCTGCGTGGTGCATTATATGTAGAGTATTACGAATGTATCACCCCACAGCTGGCCCAGACGATGTACCAGGAAGGCAAAGCAAACGGGCTGCATAACTTCCCCGAGACCGCCGCCGATGCTGCCAACGGTGCCATCTACTGCCGCACGCTGGTGGATGGCAATAAAGTATTGCGGGTGCTGCTGTTCCAGTACCAGGAGGAACAGATTCCCTTGCACGAGCTTGAATCCATCTGCGAAAACGGGTTCATTGCATCTGGAAAACCGGCGGAATAAATCCACTTTTTTCTGACAACAGACAACACCGTTATTTTATCAAAAAACGCCGCAAGCGCAAGATACAACAAGCGCCGCCGCCCCACAGGAACATGGGGCGGCGGCGCTTTGCTGTTATAATTTTACGCTTTTTATGCTACAGCCGCGGCACCTGTTTTGCCGCATTAGAATGCCCATTCACCATTGGTGAAGATGGTCACTTCTTTGCCGTCCTTGGTGGTGCCGATGACGTTGGTATCCGGTGCGCCGATCATGACATCCTCGTGGATAGCAGAATCGTTCAGGCCCTTGGCCAGCAGTTCGGTGCGGTTCATCTTGCTGCCGCCCTTGATGTTGGTGGGGTAGCCAGCGCCAAAGGCAATGTGGCAGGCAGCGTTTTCATCAAACAGAGTGTTATAGAACAGCACGCCGCTCTGGTTGATGGGGCTGGATGCCGGAACCAGGGCGATTTCGCCAATGCGGCAGGCGTTCTCGTCGGTGGAAAGCAGCTCGGCCAGCAGGCTGGCGTTCTTCTCCGCGCCATGCTCAACAACTTTGCCGTCCTTGAAGGTCACATGCCAGCCTTCGATCAGCTGGCCGTTGTACACGTAGGGCTTGGTGCCGTACACAATGCCGTTCACCCGCTCACGGTGGGGTGCGCAGAACACTTCCTCGGTGGGCACGTTGGCGATAAAATCGGTGCCGTTTTCCGCCTTGCTGGAAGCACCCTCCCAGGTGGCATCGTCAGCCAGGCCAACGGTCAGGTCGGTACCGTTCGCGCTGGTCATGTGGATGTGGTCCAGGTTCCAGGCGTTCAGCTGGTCGCGGTGGCGGCGGCCTTCGGCCACATGGGCTTTCCAGGCGTTGACGGGGTCGCCGGTGGAAACGCGGCAGACATCAAAGATCAGGGCCCACAGCTTTTCCATTGCTTCCTCTACCGGGATGCCGGGGAACACTTTTGCGGCCCAGGACGGTGCCGGAACAGCGGCCACGCACCACTGCACGCGGTCATTCATCGTGTATTCCTGCCAGGGTTTCAGGAATTTGCGGCGAGCCAGGTTGACGCGGTTGATTTTGGCAGCGTCCAGCCCGGCCAGTGCTTCGGGGTCGGCGGCGTGGATAGCCAGGGTGCAGCAGCCATCCGGGTCCTCGGCATAGTCCAGGTAGCTGCGCAGCTCATAGGGCTTCATGGCAGCCAGGTCTTCCTCTTTGGCGTATTCGTAGTGCAGGCGGCTGAGTTTGTCGTCCTCCCAGCGCACAATACAGTTTTTGGCACCGGCTTCATACCCGGCTTTGACGCAGGCATGGCCGAACTCCGGCATGGTGACCGGGCAGCGGATGATAAAGTTCTGGCGCGGCTGAACATTGACACCGACCTTGACGATAAAATCGGCATACAGCTGCAGATAATGCTGGTTCATAGAGTGTTCTCCTTTTTTGTCTGCGCGGCTTTTCCGGTTTTCTCTGAGCACGCGCATGATTTTGATTCTGTGCCCAGTATACCGCATCTTTCCGGTTCTGAAAACCCCCGCGCATAACAAAGTTCTTACCTGCAAATAAAAAACTTCTTACCCGTGGTAAATAATAATGAATAGAGAATAAAGAATAATGTCGGTGCGCCGCCCGCGGCGGCGCAAATAAAATCAGGTAAGCTGCTCCGGCCGGAACCCCTTTTGCCGGAGTAACCAACCCGATTAAAATGTGACGCCGCGGGCGTCACACAAGCATTATTCATTATTCTTTATTCTTTGTTTAATTAAAACCGGTTGTCTGTTCGTTTTTTCAACTCTTCCCTACATCACATACCGGTCTGCGCGCACCACGCGGGTATCGGTGTCCTCGGCGGGCCTGCCGCTGCCGTCCGAGATAAAGCCCACACCCCTGGCCGCCAGCTGCACGGCCCCTTTTTGTGCAGCGGTGCATTGCACCATGCCGCATTCCAGCAGCATCAACTTTGCGGCGATCAGCTCCGGTTCCAGGTCCGGGGCCAGCGCCACCATGCCGCACTCTTTTACGCAAAGGCCGTCCGGGGCTTCCAGCATCCAACGGTCCACCTGTACCCTGCCCTGGCCCTGCAGCAGCCTGCCGCGCACTGTCTGCACTTCCTCTGCCTGCACGCAGCTGGCGGAAAACGCTTCCTCCTGTGCGGCGGGCACCAGGGCGGTGCCGGTCACTTTGCAGTATTCCAACTGGGGCAGCAGGGCGGCGCTTTCCGCCGTCAGGGTCAGGCTGCCATCCACATACAGTTTGCCGCCCTTGCGGCGGATCAGCGCAGCGGTCAGTTCTGTATCATCCTTGAGGTAGGCTGTTCCGTCCGGCACAATTTCCAGGTCGGTACCATCCCCAAACAGCGGGGCGGCCTGTGCGGCAAGGCTTTGGGCCAAAATGGCCCTGGGCGTATCGAACCGCACGCCCTGCTTTGCCAGGGCAGCGGCATCCAGCGCAGGGTCCAGCATCACAACGCAGCGGGCCGCCCAGTACAGGACCGGTTTGGCCCGCAGGGCAAAGGTACTGTCCAGCACAGCGGTGTTTTTCAGCTGCACTGCACCGTCCGGCCAGGTGATGATCTGCCCGTTCACCGCCACATTGCCCAGCTTTCCGCTCAGGCTGCGCGGGCAGTATACCTGCCCGTTCACCGTGATCTGCAGATACCGCGCCAGCACTTCGGCC
Organism: Acutalibacteraceae bacterium; assembly: GCA_963626055.1. Lineage (GTDB taxonomy): Bacteria > Bacillota > Clostridia > Oscillospirales > Ruminococcaceae > Gemmiger. The sequence goes on along the minus strand of CAVFVI010000001.1, from coordinate 53,105 downwards.
GAGCCGGGGGCAATTTTCAGTTCGCCGTTCACTGTCAGCACAGTGTCGGTTTCGGGGGTATCGCCGGGGGTAATCTCCGCCACGCCGTTCACACTACGCAGAGCAATGTTCTGGTTGTCCGTTACCAGATCACAGGTTAAGGTCACCGGGTAGCGGGCGGTCAGTTCTCTGGCGCGGTCGTTCATCACCACCACATCGGCCCGCACTTCCACGGCATCATAGGCGGCAAGGGTTTCTTCTTTCACATTGCGCAGGTCGCAAAGGTCAGCTTTTATCAATAATTTGTTCGGCATTCTTTATTCCTCCGTTAATATCTGGCTCAAACGCCGGCGGGCTTTGGCCAGCCGGGTGCGCACTGTGGCGGGCGGCAGGCCGTACAGCCTGCCCAGTTCCGCGGCGGTGTAGCCTTCCAGGTAGCGCTTGCGGAACAGGTCCTGTTCCGCCGGGGGCAGCAGTTCCAACAGGCGGCGGGCTTCCGCTTCGGCAAAATCAGGGTCCGGCGTTTCCGGTTCGGGCTCCAGCTCCGGCAGGGCGGCGGCCTCCCGCGTGGTACGGCGCATGGCATCCACAAACAGGTTGCGCGCCGTGCGGTACAGCCAGGCCCGGCGCTGGCTGGGGCCAAGGTCCTGCAATGTACCAATATTCTGCCATGCGCGCAGGAACACTTCCTGTACCATATCCTGCGCGGCGGCATCGCTGCGGCACAGCCCGCGGCAATAGGCGGTCAGCTCCGCGCGGTGGGCGCAAAACAGTTCTTCCAGCATGGGTTCTCCTTTGGGTCAGGCCGTGGGGCGCGGCCCGGTTTTATCTCCAGTTTTTATCCACAATAATAATTTTGATGCTGCACATGGGGCATTCTCCTTTGTTCGTTTTTGCAAGGCCTTACACTGGGATAACGAACCGGGAGGGCAAAGTGTTTCAGCGTTTGAAAAAATATTTGTTCTGACTGCATTGTACCATACCGGTGCCCGGTCCGCCAGCACCGCCCGCATAAACCGCCGGCGCGCCGCATACCGTTGAAAAAACGGTTGGGAGGGCATGTTCTATGAAAGGTGACCCCGAAGAGCGCGCCGTGCAGATCGGGCGGTATCTGGTGCAAAGCGGCGCTACCGTGCGGGCGGCGGCGCAGGTGTTCGGCGTGAGCAAAAGTACCGTGTGGAAGGACCAGTGCCGCCTGCAGCACCTGGCCCCCGGCCTTTGGCAGGAGGTGCGCGCCGTGCTGCTGTACAACAAAGCCCAGCGCCACCTGCGCGGCGGCGAAGCCACCCGCTGCAAATACCTGCATGCGCAGCACACCCATGCGGATTAGGGCTTGCACCGCAGCCCGTGCAACGGTATAATAGGGGTAAAAAATAAAGGCATGGGACCCATGCCTGCCGGAAGGTTGTGTATACAGCATGAAACGCAAGGATTACATCAGCTGGGACGAATACTTTATGGGCATTGCCATTTTGTCCGCCATGCGCTCCAAGGATGATTCCAGCCAGGTAGGGGCCTGCATTGTCAGCCCGGAAAACAAGATCCTTTCCCTTGGCTACAACGGCATGCCAATCGGCTGCAACGATGATGACATGCCCTGGGACCGCGAGGGTGACGAGCTGGAAACCAAATACATGTACGTCTGCCATGCGGAGCTGAACGCCATTTTGAACAGCGCCCACAGCGATCTGCGCGGTTCGCGGGTGTATGTAACGCTGTTCCCCTGCAACGAGTGCGCCAAGGCCATCATCCAGAGCGGCATCCGGGAAATCATTTATCTTTCGGATAAATACCATGATACCAATGCCAGCATTGCTTCGCGGCGGCTATTCAACATGGCGGGGGTCAAGTACCGTGCCTACCATCCGCACGGGCGCGAAATCAGTTTTGAAGTATAAAGAACAACGAGGCAGGAAAGCATGAAAAGCATGATCATTGGCATTGCCGGCGGCACCGGCAGCGGCAAAACCACCCTGACGGAGCGCCTGCGGGACCATTTTGGCGCAGACGAAGTGAGCGTGATCAACCACGACAGCTACTATAAGCGGCATGACGAGCTGCCGTATGAGGAGCGCTGCAAGCTGAACTATGACCACCCGGATTCCTTTGATACCGAGCTGCTGGTGCAGCACTTGCAGGCTTTGCGCCGCGGCGAAAGCGTGGATGTTCCGGTGTATGATTACACCATCCACAACCGCAGCGATAAAACCATTACGGTACACCCGGCCCCGGTCATCATTGTGGAGGGCATCCTGATTTTTGCCAGCCAGGAGCTGTGCGATATGATGGATATGAAGGTATTTGTGGATACCGACGCCGATGTGCGCATTCTGCGCCGCATTGTGCGCGATGTTAAGGAGCGTGGCCGCACGCTGGACAGCGTGGTGAACCAGTACCTGACCACCGTTAAGCCGATGCACGAGCAGTTTGTGGAGCCCAGCAAGCGCAAGGCTGATTTGATCGTGCCCGAAGGCGGCCGCAACATGGTGGCGCTGGATATGCTGATCAAGTGGGTGGCCACCCATCTGAGCACGGCGCGGCAGTAAATAGAATATGTTTTTTCGCAGCACACGGGATTTGGGGAGAGCGTGTGCTGCGTTTTTGTTTTTATGATGGATATGGTACAGTTTGGTTCAAGGTACCTGCGGGACGATGCGAGCATCGTCCCCTACAAATTGGGTTGGGTACGTTGCATAATGATCGCATATTCGCTCAATAAGGCTTCTCCATGGCGGGGTGAGGTCACCCTGCCCTACAGAACATTTTTGTGTTTGTTGTGCATTATAAAATGGTTCGTAGGGAATGGTCTATCTCCGGCCTAAGAGCCGGGGCGTTGCCCCGGTTGGCCTCCGAAACGCGCCTGCGGGTGCAGCGACCGTTCCGGAGCCTAGCTATATATGCCATAATGAAATTTGCCGCAAGGCCCGCCCGGGACGTCGAGGACGCCGTTCCCTACTGTGGGGCAGGGCATATTACAAATTCCAGATTTTTAAACATCCCAAAGTTTCGGCGGGGTCAGGTGACCACGCCCTACCGGTTGTTTTTTCTCCATCTCACATTTCTAATAGCCTCAAACCTCATATTTTCTGAGCGGCGCACTGTGCCGCGGTCCACCACCATTATTCTTTATTATTTATTCTTTATTCATCCAAACGCCCTCCTTCAACTCCTAACTCCTAACTCTCCTTTTTCTCTTTTGCCCAAAAAGTTTTCCCCATTCCCGTCATTTTGTTCAAACCCCAAAAATTCATCTTGACACAGAATGTGAAACCTGCTAGAATCCATATTGTTATCAATTCACAAATGCGATGACGGGGAAAAAGCAATCTCCTTTCAGCTCCAGAGAGCCGCCGGTTGGTGCAAGGCGGTGCGGAAGGTTTTGCGTCACTGGCCCCTGAGCAGCCGCGCTGAGCGCTTTGCGTTAGGTGCAGCCGGAACCTGACCGTTATCTTGCAGGAGCGATTCACTGTTTGCTTTTTTTGTAAAACAGCCGATCGTGCAGAGCGGCCGCCCCCTGGCGGCAATGAGAGTGGTACCGCGGGTATTTGTAAAATTTACATCCCGTCTCTCAAAGGTAGAAACGCCTTTGAGAGACGGGATTTTTATTTTGTCCGGTTTTCAGGGGCAGACAAACTTTGATGGAGGCAATTAAAAATGATGGACGCAACAAAGTATCATGTAGGTTATTATCCCCCGCCGGTTGAGCCCGGCCATGTATATGAATGGCCCCAGAAAGACCATATCGAAAAAGCTCCCGCCTGGTGCAGCGTGGACCTGCGCGATGGCAACCAGAGCTTGATCGTTCCGATGAACCTGGAAGAAAAGCTTGAATTTTATGATATGCTCATCAAGATCGGCTTTAAGGAGATCGAGGTCGGCTTCCCGGCAGCATCCGAGACTGAGTACGACTTCCTGCGCGCTTTGATCGATGGCAACCGCATCCCGAATGATGTCACCGTTCAGGTGCTGACCCAGTGCCGCGACCACATCATCCGCAAAACCTTTGAGGCCGTCAAGGGTGCGCCGCGCGCCATCATCCACTTCTATAACTCCACCAGCGTTGCCCAGCGCGAGCAGGTGTTCAAAAAGAGCAAGGAAGAGATCAAGCAGATCGCTGTGGACGGCGCAAAGCTGGTTAAAAAGCTGAGCGAAGAATACGAGGGCAACTTCCTGTTTGAATACAGCCCCGAAAGCTTTACCGGCACCGAGCCGGAATACGCCGTTGAGGTTTGCAACGCCGTATTGGATGTGATGCAGCCCACCCCGGACCGCCCGATGATCATTAACCTGCCGGTCACGGTGGAAATGAGCATGCCGCACATTTACGCCAACCAGATTGAATGGTGCTCCAAGCACCTCAAGTACCGCGACAGCGTGATCCTGTCCACCCACCCCCACAATGACCGCGGCTGCGGCGTGGCGGATGCCGAGCTGGCTGTTCTGGCTGGCGCGCAGCGCATTGAATGCTGCCTGTTCGGCAACGGCGAGCGCACCGGCAACGTGGATGCCATCACCCTGGCAATGAACATGTACAGCCACGGCGTGGACCCGCACCTTGATTTCAGCAACATGCCGGCCATCTGCGAAACGTATGAGCGCGTGACCCGCATGCATGTATACGAGCGCAGCCCGTATGCCGGTTCCCTGGTATTCGCTGCGTTCAGCGGCAGCCATCAGGACGCCATTGCCAAGGGCATGACCTGGCGCAAGGAGCATAACCTGCACGAGTGGACCTGCCCGTACATTCCCATTGACCCGCATGACATCGGCCGTACTTACGATGCCGACGTCATCCGCATCAACAGCCAGAGCGGCAAGGGCGGCATCGGTTTCCTGCTGCAGCAGAATTACGGCTACAATCCCCCGCCGCGCATGCGTGAGGACCTTGGCTACCGCGTAAAGGATGTATCCGACCACGAGCACAAGGAACTGAGCGTTCAGGAAGTTCTGTATGTGTTTGAGCGCGCTTACCTGAACAACAAGACCCCGCTGAATGTTCCGGAAGCACACTTTACCCAGAACCCGGATTCCACCATTACCGCCCATGTTACTGTGGCTAACGGCAGCAACGCCCCCGTTACCTGCGATGCCACCGGCAACGGCCGCCTGGATGCTGTGGCCAACGCCATTGAGCAGACCACCGGCATGCACTTCACCCTGGTGCATTACAGTGAGCACGCACTGGACAGCGATACCGACTCCCGCGCTTGCTGCTATGTGGGCCTGAAATGGGCATCCGGCAAAGAAACCTGGGGCTGCGGCACCCACACCGATATCATCGTTGCCGGTATCCGCGCGCTGGTCAGTGCGATCAATAACCAGTGAACCGATATAAATAAAAAATAATAAAGAATAATTAAAAATGATGGTGTGCCTGCGGCACGGTTTGGATATGATGTGCGACACGTCCCGCTGTGCCTGCCTCCGGGTTATCGTTTATCCCCGTTTTTGAGCGGCGCGTTTGCGCCGCGGTCCACCAACATTATTCTTTATTCATCATTATTTATTCTTTAATTTGTAAGATACGCGTCAGAGCAAAAGGAGCAGAAATTTATGGGAATGACCATGACACAGAAGATCCTCGCTGCGCATTGCGGCGAAGCTTCGGTAACGGCCGGGCAGCTCATCAATGCCAAGTTGGACATTGTGCTTGGCAACGATATCACCACCCCGGTTGCCATCAATGAGTTCGAGAAAGCCGGGTTCAACTCGGTGTTTGACAAAACCCGCGTGAACATCGTGCTGGACCACTTTGTGCCCAACAAGGATATCAAGAGCGCCCAGCAGTCCAAGCAGTGCCGTGAATTCGCCAACAAATACGATATCCTCAACTTTTATGATGTCGGCCAGATGGGCGTTGAACATGCCCTGCTACCCGAAAAGGGCATTGTGACCGCCGGTGACTGCATCATCGGTGCCGACAGCCACACCTGCACATACGGTGCGGTGGGCGCATTCTCCACCGGCGTTGGCTCCACCGATATGGCCGCCGGTATGGCAACCGGCATGGCATGGTTCAAGGTACCTGCCGCCATCAAGGTTGAGCTGAAAGGTGCCATCCACGCCCCTGTGTGCGGCAAGGACGTGATTTTGCACCTGATTGGCGAGATCGGCGTTTCCGGCGCGCTGTACAAGAGCCTGGAATTTGTGGGCGAGGGCGTTAAGAGCCTGACCATGGAGGACCGTCTGTGCATCTGCAACATGGCCATTGAAGCCGGTGCCAAGAACGGCATCTTCCCGGTGGACGAAGCCTGCGAAGCATACCTGAAAGGCCGCAGCCAGCGCCCCTGGACCAAATACGAAGCCGACCCCGATGCTGAGTACGAGCGCACGGTGGTGATTGATCTGGATGCCCTGGAGCCCACCGTCAGCTACCCCCACCTGCCGGAGAACACCCACCTTGCCAAGGAGGGTGCCGACATCAAGATCGACCAGGTAGTGATCGGTTCCTGCACCAACGGCCGCATTGAGGATATGGAAGCCGCTTACAACGTGCTGAAAGGCAAACACATCGCCAAGGGCGTGCGCGGCATCATCATTCCCGCTACGATGGCTGTTTACAAAGAGTGTATCCTGCGCGGCTACACCGAAGCGTTTATTGATTCCGGCTGCATTGTTTCCACCCCCACCTGCGGCCCCTGCCTGGGCGGCTACATGGGTATTCTGGCCGAATATGAGCGCTGCGTTTCCACCACCAACCGCAACTTTGTCGGCCGCATGGGGCACGTTACCTCTGAAATCTATCTGGCAAGCCCCGCCACCGCCGCCGCCAGCGCATTGACCGGCCACATCACTGACCCCAGGGAGGTAGAAGCATGAACGCAAAAGGACCTGTTTTTAAGTACGGTGACAACATTGACACCGACGTGATCATTCCCGCCCGTTACCTGAACACCCAGAGCCCCGCCGAGCTGGCCGCCCACTGCATGGAGGACATCGACAAGACCTTTGTGACCCGCGTAAAAGCCGGTGACATTATGGTTGGCGGCGAAAACTTTGGCTGCGGTTCTTCCCGCGAGCACGCCCCCGTTGCCATCAAGGCCGCTGGCATTGACTGCGTGATTGCCAAAAGCTTTGCCCGTATCTTCTACCGCAACGCCATCAACATCGGCCTGCCCATTCTGGAATGCCCCGCCGCCAGCGAGGCCATCAACGACGGCGATGTGGTTGCCATCAACTTTGACACCGGTGTGATCACCGATGAAACCACCGGCCAGACGTTCCAGGCTGCGCCGTTCCCGCCGTTCATCCAGAAGATCATCAAGGCAGGCGGCCTGATGAAGAGCATCCAGGAGGGAAAGTAAGATGCAGAAAAATATTGCCCTGATTTATGGCGACTGCTCCAGCCCGGAGATCGTAACCCAGGCGGTGCGCGTGCTGGACAAGGTTGCTGAAAAGTTCGGCCACACCTTTACCTACACCCGCGCTTACATGGGCGGCGAAGCCATTGATAAGTTTGGCGATCCCCTGCCCCAGAGCGAGCTGGACAAATGCCTGGCATCGGATTCCGTTCTGCTTGGTGCCGTCGGCGGCCCCAAGTGGGAGGGCATGGCCGGTGACAAGCGCCCGGAAAAAGGTCTGCTGCGCCTGCGCGCCGGGATGGGCCTGTACGCCAACAACCGCCCGGCCAAGATTTGGCCCCAGCTGGCGGATGCTTCCCCGTTGAAAAAAGAGATTGTGGACAAAGGCATTGACTTTATTGTGGTGCGCGAGCTGATTGGCGGCGTGTATTTTGGCGAGCACAAGACCATTGAGCAGAACGGCGAAAAAGTTGCGATTGACAGCATGCCCTACTCGGAGCACGAGATCGAACGCATTGGCCGCATTGGTTTTGAAACTGCCATGAAGCGCCGCAAAAAGCTGACCTGTGTGGACAAAGCCAACGTGCTGGATACCAGCCGCCTGTGGCGCGCTGTGATGCACCGCCTGCAGGCCGAGTACCCCGAAGTAGAGTACAGCGAGATGTTTGTGGACAACTGCGCCATGCAGATCTGCAAGAACCCCAGCCAGTTTGACGTGATCGTGACCGAGAACATGTTCGGTGATATCCTGAGCGATGAAGCCAGCGAGGTTACCGGCAGCATTGGCATGGTGCCGTCCTCCTCCCTGGGTGCCACCACCTGCGGTCTGTACGAGCCCATCCACGGTTCTGCCCCGGACATTGCCGGGCAGGATATCGTCAACCCCATTGCCTGCATCCTTTCCGCTGCCATGATGCTGCGTTACAGCTTTGGCATGGCAGCCGAAGCCGACGCCATTGAAAACGCCGTGAACGCTGTGCTGAATGCCGGCCTGCGCACCGCCGACATGATGGCCGACGGCTGCACCAAGGTTGGCTGCACCGCCATGGGCGATGCCATTCTGGAGCGCATCTGAGTATTACGGGGGTTGCTTGTTCCTTCTTTGAAAAGAAGGAACCGAAGAAACTTTAATCATCTTATACCAATAGCATAAGATAAAAGTCCGGTACAAGTTTTTTGGCTTGTACCGGGCTTTTGTTTTAGGGAGATATTAGTATGCGGGCCAACCCTCTGGCCGCCGGGGGATGGGTTGGGGATTTTGGCATTCGCCTTGGGCTCACCCATTCTGTAGGCCGTGGTCACCTGACCACGCCGGACCTGCGCCTTATTACACTCTACAAATTCACAATGCTCTTTCCATAATTTGTAGTGGACGGCGTCCTCGACGTCCCGGATGGGCATACATATTTATTCGGCATTCGCAGGCAATTATGCCGCATATCGGGTTTCGCTATAAAATTTCTATATGACATAGCGGCCAACCGGGGCAATGCTCCGGCTCTTAGACCAGAAATGGACCATTCCCTACAGAGCACCTTATCATGTGCAATTTTCATTCTTCGCACATTCCCCCGTAGGGGCGCACATTTTCAACTTTTCTATATACAAAAAACGCGCACAGCGTCTGGTTTATCCAGCGCTGTGCGCGTTTTGCTAACTCCTAACTCCTCTTCGCCTTCATCGTTTCCTTCATATGCCGGATGGCCAGCACGGGGTGGACGAACAGCATGCGGGGGCCGCTCCAGCGCATAACGGTGCGGATCTGCTCGCGCATTTCGGGCTTGTAGCAGTGCACTTTGCAGGCGGAGCAAAAGGTTTTGGTTTCCATAAAGGGGCAGCGTTCAATGCGCTGCAAGGCGTAATCGTGCAGGGCCTGGCACTGCGGGCACAGGCTGCCTTTCGCCGTATGGTGGTTTTTGCGGCAGTACAGGGCGATCATCTCGCTGACCAGCAGCTTTTCGCCGTCCCGCTTTTCTGCAACCGTCTGTTTTGCCATCAGCTCACCCTCCCGCTCTCAACAGAATACACGGTATCGGCCACTGCCATGGTGGAAGCCCGATGGCTGACCAGCAGCACGGTTTTATCCCTGCATTCCTCTTTTACTGCTTTCAGGATCACACCCTCGTTCAGGCTGTCCAGGTTGGAGGTCGGTTCGTCCATCAGCACAAAGGGGGCATCGTGCAAAAAGGCGCGGGCCACGCCAATGCGCTGGCGCTCGCCACCGGAAAGCGCTCCACCCAGTTCGCCCACCTGGGTATCATACCCCTGGGGCAGGCTGGTGATAAAATCATGCAGCGATGCCTTTTTGCAGGCTTCCACCACCTGCTCATGGGTAGCATTGCGGTTGGCGATGCGCACGTTATTTTCAATCGTATCGGCAAACAGCTCGGTATCCTGGGTGACAAAGCTTTCCTGGCTGCGCAGGGCAGCGGTGTTCACGCTGCGGATATCCACCCCGCCAAAGGTGATTTTGCCGCTGCCGGTATCCCAAAAGCGCATGAAGAGCCGCAGCAGGGTGGATTTTCCGCTGCCGCTTTTGCCGGTAATGCCCACGATCTGCCCCTTAGGCACCGTGAGGGAAAGGTCGCTCAGGATGGTTTCCTGCCCATAGGCAAAGGTCACATGGTCGGCGGCGGCACCGGTAAAGGCGGTATCGCTGCCGTTGGTCACTTCGGGGGTAACGGGGGTTTCTTCCAGCAGATCCAGCACACGGTCCGCGCTGGCGAACACCTGCACCAGGTTGGCGGCCAGGTTGGCCAGCGCCACCACCGGGCCAAAGGACCCCAGCGCCGACAGCGTGCAGATCAGCACGGCTTCCCCGCCGACTGCCCCGCGCTGGTACAGCGCAAGGGTGGTGCCCAGCACAACCAGGGCGGTCAGCAGAATAACGGTATTGGTCACTGCAGTGGTCAGGCCCTCGCGGTGTTTCATGGCCGTCTGCTTTTCGCCCAGGGTCTCACTGTGGGCGGCAATACCGGCGGCGCGGGCGGCGGCATCGTTATACTGGATGGTCTCCCGCAGGCCGCGCAGGCTTTCCAGCACATAACTGTTGGTATCGGCCAGGGCGGCGCGGTATTCGCGGCCCGCGGCTTCGCCTTTGCGCTCCGCCCAAATGGGGATGCCAACGCCCACAGCCAGGTAACCCGCCAGCAGCACAAGGGCTGGCAGCGGGTGGTACCACGCCACAAAGCCCACCATGCCGGCGCTGCACAGCACCGCAATGCACACTGGGGAAATGGTGTGAGCATAAAACACTTCCAGCTGTTCAATGTCTGCCGTAATCAGCGAGATCAAATCACCGCGGTCGCGGCCTTCCAGCTTGGCGGGGGTCAGGCGGCGCAGCGCACCGAACACCTTATCCCGAATCAGGGCCAACAGCTTGAACGCAATAAAATGGTTGGATGCCTGTTCTGCATAGCGCAGCACGCCGCGCAGCAAAGCAAACACCAGCATGCAGGCAAAGGCAGTGCCCGCTGTGGCAATGGGGGTGGGCAGGCCCGCAGCCCCCAAAATGGCAAACCCGCCAAAGATGGTGATAAAGGTAGCGCAGAAATGCCCCGCCACGCCCATCAAAATAGCACAGAACATGATGGGCAACATGGGCCGCACCAGGGTGATCAGGCTGGCCACAATGGCCGCCTTGCTGCGTTTGGTCGTTTTGTTCATTGTGGTCACTCCCCTTTTTGGCCGTACTGTTCCAATGCGCGCTGGGCGTTATACAGGCGGCTGTACTCGCCGCCCGTGGCCAGCAACTGGGCATGGCTGCCCTGCTGCACCACATGCCCGGCGGCAAAGGTATAGATCGTATCGCAGTCCACCACATTGGCCAGGCGGTGGGAAATCAGGATCACAGTACGCTTGCCGCGCATGGCACGGATAGCGGACATGATATCGCCCTCGCTCTCGGCATCAATGTTGGAGGTTGCTTCGTCAAACAGGTACACCGGCGAATTGTGCAGCAGTGCACGGGCCAGGCCCAGGCGCTGGCGCTGCCCGCCGGAAAGGTTGGCACCATTCTCCGTTACCGGGGTTTGCAGGCCCTGCTGTTCGCGGCAGAATGCGGCCAGGTTCACCTCTTCCAGCGCGGCCCACAGTTCGGCCTCGCTGGCGTTGGGGGCGGCCATACGCAGGTTGGTTTCCACGGTGCCCTTGAACAGTTTGGCGTCATGGGGCACCAGCGTCATGGCCTGCATGCGGGCGGCACGGGTCAGCTGCGTTACCGGAACCCCGTTGGCCGTTACGCTGCCGCTGCCCGGCGTAAGGCTGCCGGCCAGGATGCCCGCCACGGTGCTTTTGCCGCAGCCGCTCTCCCCCACCAGGGCGGTAAAACTGCCCGCGGGGAAGTTCAGGTTCACATCCTGCAAAATCGGGCGCTCCGGCTGGTAGGCAAAGTTCAGGTGCTCCACCTGCAGGGCAACGCCCTTGGCCTGGGGCAGCGCCTGGGTGCCGTCCGGCTGTTCGGAGGCGGCCAGCAGCTTAAAGATTTTTTCTGCCGATGCCGCACCGTTCATGGCAATATGGAAATAGGAGCCCAACAGCCGCAGCGGCAAAAAGAAATCCGCTGCCAGTAGCACAATGGCCAGACAGCCCGCCAGCCCCAGCTGCCCGTCGGCAAACGCTGCCACCGCGCTGATAATGCCCAGCGCCGCACCGCCGTAAGCCAGCAGGTCCATCAGGGTAACGGAGTTCAGCTGCATGGTCAGCACACGCATGGTGATTTTGCGGAACCGCTCGGCGTGTTCATTCATCTGTTCGTGCTTCCAGCCATCGGCACCGTAAATTTTCAGGGTGGTCAGGCCCTGAATGTTCTCCAAAAAGTCATCGCCCAGGCTGGTATATTCGCCCCAGTATTTATCCAGCAGCTTTTTGGCAAACTTCTGCACCGCCACAATGGACATCGGGATCAGCGGCACGCAGACCAGCAGCACCAGCGCCGAGCGCAGATGCACCGGGGCCAGCAGCACAAACAAGGTCAGCGGGGCCAGCAGGCTGTAAAACAGCTGCGGCAGATACCGCGCGAAATAAGTATCGATCTGCTCCACGCCTTCGGACGCCAGCATGACGGCTTCGGAGGTTGCCACCGTTTCGCTGTAGTTGGTGCCAAGGGCCAGCATTTTCTGGTAAATTTTTGCCCGCAGTGTGCGCTTAACGCCCGCGGAGGCTTTATCGCTCATGGCGGAAGCCCGCGTGGTGCAGAGAATGCGCAGCGGAATGCTGACGATGCAGACGGCAAACGCCGCGGGCCATGCGCTGGCCGCCAGCCCAGTGCCCAGCGCGCCGCCCACAATGCCGGCCAGCGCCCACACAAAGGCGACATTGCACAGCAGGCTGAGCCACTGGCAAAGCACACACCGCCACACATACCGCATGGCGGCGGGGTCAAATGAAAGCAGTTTTTTGTTGATCATGGTACCATCCTTTATCGTTCTGGTTTGGCTTTTGGGGTCATGCGCCGTTTTTATCCGGCACGGCGCGGGTATAACACAGCGGGGCCAGGGTATCCCCCAGCAGGGCGTGTTCCTGCACGGCAAATCCGCCCGCCTGCAAAAATTCCAGATATTGCGGCACAGTCCAGCTGTTATAAATTTTCAGCCCCGCGCACCGCATGGCAGCCATGCGCAGCCGGGTGCGCTCCAGCTCGCCATGCACAAAAGTGGGCGCAAACAGCTGGCCGCCGGGTTTGAGCACCCGGAAAATTTCGGCCAGCGCCTGCTCCGGCTGGGGCATAATGTGCAGCGCGTTGGCGATCAGCACCGCATCAAAAGTTTCATCCGCATAGGGCAGGCTGGTGGCATCCTGCACCGAAAAATGCAGCCCCGCCCCACGGGGTTTGAGCTTTGCCTGGGCGATCATTTTGGGCGAAAAATCCGTTGCTTCCCAGTCCCGCACCAGACGGGAAAGCCGGAAGCTGAGCTGGCCGGACCCGCAGGCCAGTTCCAGCACGTTCATTTCCGGCGTCAGGTGCGGCTGCATCTGCTGCGCAATGGCGGCATACAGCGGCTCGCTGCTTTGCATCAGCGGGCCATAGCAGCTGGCCCACCGCTGCCAGAATTGCTTGTTATCGGTTTGTTTTGGCATTGGGCTTTTTTGCACTTCCTTGGTTAAAAAATGTTAGGTTTTGCTAACATCGGTTTCATAAAAACGGCGGTTCGTTGCCGAACCGTCGCGGATTTTCTCTGGGGGAACGCCTTGTTTGTTCTCATCAGGCGTCATTAGTTTATCATAGCTAACCCAAAAAGTCAAACGCTCTGCCGGGGTTCCGGTACTGCGGTACCGTTATTGCTCCGGCAGAGCGTTCAAGTTGTTCAAAGCAGACCGCACTTCCCCGCCAGCCACAGCCCGGCGGCCAGCTGTGCGGCCAGAATCAGCGGCATCCCCACCACAAAATACCAGTGCTTGGTTTTGTGGTGGAACAGATACATGCCTGCCCACGCCCCGGCGCTGCCGCCCAGCAGGGCTGCGGCAAACAGCGCGGCTTCCGGCACGCGCCACTGGTGCCGCTTGGCCCGGCGTTTGTCCACCGCCATCAGCAGCAGTGCCACCGCGTTGATGATAACCAGATACCCCGCCAACATTGTAATGGCCATTGTCTGCATGGTATTTTCTCCCTCTTTCTCATGTTCAAGCCTTGATTGGCTCTTACAGGTGTGCCCGCTCCCAGGCTTGCATGGCATCCAGCTGAGCTGGGGTGTGGAACCAGTGCTCGCCCGGTTCGTATACCGTCAGCTCTGCATGGTGCTTTTGGGCGAACGCTGTCACCGTTCCCCGGCTTGTCATGGCGTCCTGCCCGGCGTATAGGATTGCTGTGGGGATCTGCCAGCCATCCAGCGGGTGCTGGCGCGTCCAACACAGGTACCGCCACGAAAGGGTCTGCCCAAATTCCGTAGCGATCTCGCCTTTTTCGCAAAGCTGCTCCGGCGTCACCTTGGCCCACTGCATCATATCGCAGATCAGCCGCTCCATATCCACGATCGGCGAAACAAACAGCGCTTTTTCGATTGGTGCCCCGGCAAAAGCCAGCATGGAAAAATAGGCCCCGATGCTGTTGGCCCGCAGCCGAATCCCCTGCCAGTGCTGCTGCAGATAGGCCAGCACCGTTTGCAGCTCCGGCACCACCTGCCAGGGGGTAAAGCCGGGTTCCCCCGTGCGGTCCCCATGTTCCGGCAGGTCAATGCCCAGCACCTGCCAGCCGGTTGGGGCAGCAAGCGCCGCAAAGGCTGCGGCTTCCTTTTTATTGCCGCCCTGACCATGCACAAACAGCCAGATGTTGGGGGCCGGTTCGCCGTACAGCACCGCCGGAATGGTGCCGATTTTTAATTCTTGTGTGCGCATTTGCGGTTATCCTCTTTATCTGTGGTTTCTTTTTATCCTATCTGCCCGCGGGGCGGTTGTCAAGCGTTGGGGATGGCGATTGCGCATCAGAGGATTTATTTCACCTCGATTACACGAGCGTAAAACAGATTTTCCAGGTTTCCATTCCGGGCCGCAATGGGCAGGCGCACTGCCAGGCTTTGTACCGTCGCCAGCAAGGGGCGCGCCGGGACATTCAGCTGTGTGGCCGCACGCCTTGCGGCAGCCGCCAGTTCTTCCCGCAGCTGCCCGGTCGGCAGCGCACATGCTATCCGGCCAACCGCATGGTGCTGGGCGGCATCCAGTTCCAGCGGATACAGCGGGTGCCCCAAAAGGCTTTTGCCCAGCAGCTGCACCGCGGTCGGCTCACACAAGTTGACCAGCAGCTTTGCATAATCCGGGCAGGAGGCCAACGCCATCCGCCGGGCCGCCGCCTGGTCCATCGCGGCCAGCAGCGCGTTTTCCTCGCACAAGCGTTTCAGGTACTCCGCCAGATATTCCGCGCCCTGCAAGGTTTCCGGCACGGGGTCACATAACGGATAGTCAATGCTGCAGGGCAGCTCATGGGCAAAGAACTGCACATTGTAGGCCGCTTTGGCGGTAACGCTTTGCCCAATGCTTTCCAGCGTTTCCCGCAGGGCCAGGTTCTGCCACACGGGTGCCGTATCCGCCGCGCGCCGCCATAACTGGCGGCACAGCGCCCAGCGATATCGCAGGTGCTTTTGCCCCGCCGCCAAGGCTGTACCGGCATCGCCATGCAGCAGCTGCCGGGCGCGGGCCGGGTTTTGTATGTCCAGCGTCATGCAGAGGGATGCCATCAACTCTTGGGCTGTTTCCGCCGGGACTGAGCTGCGCTCCCCCGCTGTAAACCGCACAATCTGCGCCGCCAGCAGCTCCAGCAAAACGTTTTGCAGCCGCTGCTGTTCTGCCGCGGTCAGGGGCTGCACTGGTTTGTTTTCCATCTGCTCCCCCTTTATCGCCCACTATGTTTCTTTGCTTCGCGCCGCCACACTTTCTCCGGCTGGGCGGCCAGTTCCGCTGTATCCCCGCCGCACGGGCCATCGTACAGGCTGCGCATGGCGGCCAACAGGTCAGCATCCCGCAGGGTATCGTGCGTCAGATTCTGCGCGGCGTAAAAGATTTGCTGTAATTCCGTCAGCTCCTGCACGGCATTCCGCCCATCCAGATAGGGACTTTGGCTGAATGTTTCAATCAACGCCGGCAAAATGCCGGGGCCAACTTCCAGCCTTCCCGCATTCCGCAATGTCTGCTCCCGCTGAACGCACAGCATCTGGCGCTGCTCCATCGTCAGTACCAGGCCGTTTTGCTCTGCTTTGCGGCAGGCGGCATCCAGCGCCTGCATGGGTAAGGTTTGCATTATCATAAACTGCACACGGCACTCCCCCTTTGTGTGCCGATTATACCAATTCCGTATCCGCCAGGCAAGGCTTGAAAAAAGTGCGATTTTGTGGTATAATGTTATTATATTAGATTGCCATTATGTGCGTTGTTTCATTGTTTTTGTGTTTTGCATGGATATTTATTGCATTTACTGCAAAGGTATCTTTCCAGTTATAAATCTGCAGGGTACCCGCCTGATGGGATCAAAGCGGGTACCCTGCAGATTATTTTTATTGAGCGGAAAAAGTGAATTTTCCCGGCTGAAAGGGCAGCTGGTTAAAACAATGTTAGATATAAAATAAGCGAGATACCTTTTCAAGTACCTCGCTTTGGTGGGAGCTGGTGGATTCGAACCACCGAAGCATTAAGCAGCAGATTTACAGTCTGTCCCCATTGGCCACTCGGGAAAGCTCCCATATTCATTTGTGCACCTGCCTTAACAGTGCTTGATTATTATAGCAGGCCAGGATCAAAAATGCAAGCCCTTTTTCAAAAAATATTTTTGCAAACCTGGATTTTTTGTTAGGCTGTCTGGGTAGAAAAAAAGTGTGTATTTTAGTGTGTACTCAATAAAAGATCCCGCTCAGCTTTTAACGTAGCTAGGCGGAATTTGTTGGTGGAGCTGACGGGAGTCTACCCGCGGGCTGGCAAACAGTCCACCGGACTGTTTGCCGCGGCACTGCGGTGCCGCCGCCCTGTTCGCCTCCTCGGCAGCTCGCGAAGCACCAAAACAAAACCACCCGCCGGGGTACGGCGGGTGGTTTTATCTTGGTGGAGCTGACGGGAGTCGAACCCGTGTCCGAAAAGAAAGCGGTTAGAGTATCTCCGGGCGCAGTGCATTTATTAAATTTCCCGCAGTGCGAGCGAGTGCACACGCTTGACACATTGGTAGCTTCATAAATTCATGACGGGCGGCAAAGCTTAGGCCCGTGCACGTTCAGTACCTAATCGACGCCCTGGCCCTGTGCGGTACTAAAACAGGCAGGACGGTCGTGCCTAATTAGGCAGCGACGGCAACAGTATAATCGTTGTCAGTTAATTTTGTTTGGCGCTTTTATCGTGGTGCACCGCCACGGCCCGCTGCTCACGCCTCTCTCTCCCCGTCGAAACCATTACAGCCCCCTATAAACGCTGTGCGGCATAGTCCGCACAGCGTGGGAAAGCAAAAAGGGTGTGCGCGAAAAAATTATCTTCTTGTTTTGATCGCGCGGTCAATATCGCGCTTGGCGTCCCGTGCGGCGGCATCGGCACGCTTATCGTACAGCTTTTTGCCTTTGCACAGGCCCAGTTCCACTTTTACGCGCCCCTGCTTGAAATACAGCTGGAGTGGCACCAGTGTGTACCCCTGCAGTTTGATCTGCTGCTGCAAATGGCGGATCTCGCTTTTATGCGCCAGCAGGCGGCGGGGGCGGCGGGGGTCTTTATTAAAGATATTCCCCTGCTCATACGGGCTGATGTGCATGCCTTTCAGGATGAGCTCGCCATCGTCAATATCCGCCCAGGAGTCCTTCAGGTTGACCCCGCCGGCACGCAGGCTTTTGACCTCGGTGCCAACCAGCTCAACGCCGGTTTCCAGCGCTTCAATGACGAAATACTCGTGGCGCGCTTCACGGTTTTGGGCAATCACCTTTTTTCCGGGCTTTTCCTGTGCCATCAAGCGCACCTCCTTTCAAAGCCGTGTTCCCCTGCGGCATGCAGTACATACCGCTAAGGGATATACAGTATAACGCGGTAAAATCGTTTTGTCAAGCCAAATCGGGCGTCACATTTCGCCGCGGCCTTCCATGGCGCGGTACAAAGTGGTTTCATCGGCGTATTCCAGGCTGGAGCCAACCGGCAGGCCATAGGCAAGGCGGGTGGTTTTGATGCCCAGGGGCTTGATGAGCTTGGCCAGGTACATGGCGGTCGCCTCGCCTTCCACCGTGGGGCTGGTGGCCATGATAACTTCCTTCACGGTACCATCCAGGCGGGCCAGCAGTTCCTTTACGCAAAGCTGGTCCGCACCGACGCCATCCATGGGGGAAATCAGGCCATGCAGCACATGGTACAGGCCGTTGAACTCATGGGTGCGCTCAATGGCTTTTACATCCCGCGGGGATTCAACCACGCAGATCACGGAGCGGTCCCGCTTGGGGGAAGCGCAGATGCTGCACACCTCGTTGGCGGTATAATCCTGGCAAAGGCGGCAGCGGTGCAGCTTGACCTTGGCGTTTTCAATCGCCTTGGCCAGCTCCATGGCCTGCTCATTGCTCATGGACATTACCTCATAGGCCATGCGCACGGCACCTTTGCGGCCAATGCCGGGGAACCGGGCAAACTGGTCCGCAAGGTTTTCAAGGGGTTCGGCGTTCTGCATGCAGCGGCCCCCGATCAGCCCAGGCCGGGGATGTTCATGCCGCCGGTCATTTTAGCCATTTCTTCGTCAGAGTCCTTATCCACTGCGGCAACAGCACTGTTGACCGCTGCAGCGATCAGGTCTTCCAGCATTTCCAGATCATCCGGATCCACGGCTTCGGGTTTGATTTTGATGGCGGTCACTTCGTGCTTGCCGGTCATGGTAACGGTAACCATCTCACCACTGGCAGTGCCGGTGTATTCACGGGCTTCCAGCTCGTCCTGCTTTGCGCGGATCTCATCCTGCATTTTCTGAACCTGACGCATCATTGCCTGCGGGTCGGGGCGGCCATAGCCTTTGGGAAGTCTTGCTTTCATAGGTAATTCTCCTTATTATCAATATCGTTATCGCCCGGTGCTGCCACCGGGCGGCACACCGCAAAATTGCGGTTGACAGCAACATTATTTATCTTCTACCACCACATCCACGCCAAGTTCTTTCATCTGGCGCAGGGTCTCCTCCACATCCGCCACGGGGGCGTTGGATGCAGCCGCGGCGGGCTTTTCATACGGGCCGATGCCGCATTTGATGTGGGTGATCTGGTAGATATATTGTTTGATGTTTTTGCTGGTCTCTTTGCTGCGGCGCATAAAATCGCGAAAATCATCGCTGCACTCGATCAACACACGGCGGCCATCGTAATAAGCCCGGGTGCCGCGCAGGTAAGAGTTCAGCATGGGGTCGTTTTCCGCAATCAGCTCCAGCACCGCCTGCCACTGGGGGAACAGCTGCGGTTCCCTGGCCACCGTGCGCGCCGGTTTGGGGATGGGCACATCCGCCGCGTACACCGGCTGTTGGGCCGGGGCGGGCGGCTGCACCGCCGGGGCGGCGGGGGCAAGCTCCGGCTCAAAGGGCGGGGCCTCCCCTGTGATAGTTGCGCTGAACGGCGGCTGCTCTGCGGTGGGCGGAACCGGCTGGGCTGCCACAGGCGGCACGGGGGCCGATGCCATTTGCACCGGGGGCACCGGCTGCGGGGCGGCGGCAAAGGGGGCCGGACTGGCTGCTGTAACCACCGGGCGGGCAGGCGCAGCGGCAGGCAGCGCAACGGGCACTGCTTCCGGCTGGGTGAGCGAGAAAACCGCCAGTTCCAGCTCAATGCGCTGGTCCGTGCCGCGGGCCATCTTTTCCAGCGCAGCGCCAAACGCATTGACGGCGCGCACGGCCTCGGCCTGGGGGAAATCTTTCCGCGCGGCGTAAGCGGCTTCCTCTTCAGGGGATGTTCCCGTCAGCAAATCGGTTCCGCCGGGCAGGGCACTGAGCATCAAATTGCGGTAATGCCCGGCCAGCTCCATGCAAAGGCGGCGCATATCCACGCTTTGCTGGCGCAGGGCGGCAATTTCCTGCAGGGCTTTCACAGCGTCCCGCGCGGCAATGGCGTCACTGATCTCAAACAGATATTTGCGGTCGGTCACGCCTGCCATGCGGCGCACCAGCGCTTCATCCACCGTGTTGGAAACACCGGCGCAGGTATCCAGGATAGACAGTGCATCACGCATGGCGCCATCGGCCAGGCGGCCGATCAGCTCGGCGGCGTTATGGTCCAGCTCGATTTTTTCCTGCCCGGCCACATATTCCAGCCGGCCGGCGATTTTATCTGCCGTAATGCGCTGGAAATCATACCGCTGGCAGCGGCTGAGGATGGTTGCCGGAACCTTTTGCACTTCCGTTGTGGCAAGGATAAAGATCACATGCTCCGGCGGTTCCTCCATGGTTTTCAGCAAGGCATTGAACGCCGAGGTTGACAGCATATGCACCTCGTCGATGATATATACCTTATACTTGCACACGGCAGGCAGATAGGCGGTTTCATCGCGCAGGTCACGGATATCATCCACGCTATTGTTGGAGGCAGCATCGATTTCCGATACATCCAGAATGGTGCCCTCGTCAATGCCTTTGCACACGGCGCATTCGCCGCAGGGGTCCGGGCTGGTGGTATCCAGGCAGTTGACCGCTTTGGCAAAAATTTTAGCGCAGGTGGTTTTGCCGGTGCCGCGGGTGCCGGTAAACAGGTAGGCATGGCCGATGCGCCCGGCGGCGATCTGGTTTTGCAGGGCCGTTACGATGGCTTCCTGGCCAACAACATCCGCAAACTTGCGCGGACGCCACTTGCGGTACAGCGCACGGTACAATGCAAACACCCCCTGTAAAATATTTTGCGGCATAGAAAAAGGGACAAGGCCCGCGCGGGGTGTGCCCCGCGGCTGCGCTGCTTTGCATACGAATGTGGACTGACCGCAGCACCAGGAGACCACCGCTTAATGCTGCTCGGTTCCCCGCCTGACATGGTTCACAGGGCTCCTGCGCACGGGGCCCACATCCGTATGCAAAACAGCGCAATATACAGCCCTGTCCGCTTTAAGTATTATACTATACCGTCCGCCAAATTGCAAGTAGCGGTTGGGGGCTGGGGCAGAAAGTTTTTGTTAAAAAGATTTGAATGAAATTCAAACCCAAAAGCATCCTGTTCATCGTTTTGGGGCCATGCGCTCCCCTGTTTTGCCGGCTTGTTCCGGCGCTTTTATCCGGGCGGGCAGACAAATTTGCAATTATTTTTTGGCCGCGGCGGATTTTTCAGCGTAATTTCAGGTTACGGCGGTATGCTACAGGTGTTCCAAGGGAAAGCGGCAGAGAGAAGCCCAAAAGAGCTGCCGATTCCAAAGCAAACGCCTCCCCCGCTTTTGGCAGGGCGCAGGTCAAGCGGAACACCAAAGCAAGATAAAACAACCATACGATTCCAATTCAGGAGTGATATTTATGAAAAAACGTATTCTTTGCACTTTGTTGGCCATGAGCATGGTTTATTCCATGGCTGGCTGCGCATCTTCCGAAGATTCCACCACGGCGGATTCTTCTTCCACCGGTTCCGGCAGCACGGCTTCCGCTTCCAACACGGCAGCTCAGACGAGCTATACCGGCACGGTAACGGCCATCAGCAGCAGTTCCATCACCATTTCTACCGACAGCGGCGACAGCGTGACTGCCGCCATCAATGACAGTACCACCATTACCCGCGGCGGCCCCGGCGGCATGGGCGGGGACGGCAACGCTCCGCAGATGCCGGGCGGCGATTCCAGCAGCGGCAGCGATAACGGCGGCACCCCGCCGGAAAAGCCGGACGGTGACAGCAGCGATGCAAACGGCCAGAACGGCCAGCCCCAGGGCGGCGATGCTTCCGGCAACGCCCCGCAGGCACCGAACGGCTCTGACTCCGGCAGTGCCCCCCAGGCCCCCAACGGTGGTTCCGATTCCGGCAGCGCCCCCCAGGGCAACCCGCCGGAGAAGCCCGATGGCGACAGCAGCGCCCCCGCCGATGGGAACGCCCCGGCGGGCGGTGCCCCCTCCGATTCCAACGGCAGCAGTGATGGCAGTGCCCCGCAGATGCCGCAGGACGGCCAGGGTGCCCCGGACGATGCCCAGCTGGCCCTGACCACCGATGACATTGCAGTGGGTGATACCGTTACCCTGACCCTGAACACCGATGGCACCGCGGACAGCATTGTGCTGGGCGGCGGCGAAATGGGCGGCATGGGCGGCCCCGGCGGCGGCATGAGCAGCGGCGTTGACAGCTATGACGCTGCCACCGAATACACCACCGATGCCGTCACCACCGGTGAAACCTACACTTCTACCGGCAGCGATGAAAACGCCGTGCATGTGTATGAAGGTGCCGCGGTAACGCTGGACAGCGCCACCATCACCCGCGATTCTGACGACAGCACCGGCGGCGATAATTCCAGCTTTTACGGCGTGGGCGCTGCCGCACTGGTAACGGACGGCACGCTGAAGATCAACAACAGCACCATTACCACCGATGCCAAGGGCGGCGCAGGCGTGTTTGCCTATGGCAGCGGCACAGCCTATGTTTCGGACACCAGCATTACCACCCAGCAGGATACCTCCGGCGGCATCCATGTGGCGGGCGGCGGCACGCTGTACGCCTGGGACCTGGATGTAGAAACCAGCGGCGAATCTTCGGCGGCCATCCGTTCTGACCGCGGCAGCGGCACCATGGTAGTGGACGGCGGCAGCTATACCTCCAACGGTGTTGGCTCCCCCGCCATTTACAGCACCGCCGATATCACGGTGAACGATGCCGAATTGACCGCCAACGGTTCCGAAGCGATCTGCATTGAGGGGCTGAACACCATCCGCCTGTTTGACTGTGACCTGACCGGCAACATGGCGGATAACAGCCAGAACGACTGCACCTGGAACGTGATTTTGTACCAGAGCATGTCCGGCGACTCCGAAGTCGGCAACAGCACCTTTGAGATGGTGGGCGGCAGCCTGACCGCAAAGAACGGCGGCATGTTCTACACCACCAACACCGAATCCACCTTTTTGCTGCAGAACGTTGCCATTACCAATGCGGATGACAGCGAGTTCTTTTTGAAGTGCACCGGCAACGCCAACCAGCGCGGCTGGGGCACCACCGGCCAGAACGGTGCTGACTGCACCTTTACCGCCCGCCAGCAGGAGATGACCGGCGCTGTGATCTGGGATTCCATCAGCCAGCTGGACCTGTATGTTCTGGATGGCAGCACCCTGACCGGCGCTGTGGTGGATGACGAAAGCAACGCCGGCAACGGCGGCGATGGCTATGCCGCGCTGTATCTGGATTCTACCAGCAAATGGGTGGTAACGGGTGACAGCACTGTGACCAACCTGTACAACGCGGGTACCATTGTGGATGCCAACGGCAACACCGTAAGCATTGTCGGCACCGATGGCACTGTGTATGTACAGGGCACCAGCCAGTACACCATTACCGTAACCAGCTACAGCACCAGCGTTGACACCAGCGCCGCCGCAACGGCAGACAGCTGGAGCGATTACGAGGTAGAAAAGGCATAAGCATTCCGCTTCTCTGCTCCTCTATCTTCTTTCTTTGATTTTCTCTCACTTTCTTCTTTCTATATTTTTATTTTACCATTCCCCCTTTCCAAATAAAAACGGCAGCACACCGGCTTCCCCTATTTTCCGGGAAACGGTGTGCTGCCGTTTTGTTGTTTTCTGCTATTGCAGTTGTTTTATTCTGTTCGGGTCCGTTCAGGCAAAGGCTTGGGCCAATCAGCCAAAAATCTGTTTGGCGTAATCGGCGCTGGCTTTGGCATCTTTGGCGTAAAAATCGGCGCCGATCTGTTCAGCGTATGCTTTGGTCAGCACCGCGCCGCCCACCATGACCTTGCAGGGCAGGTTGGCCGCGTGCAGGGCTTCGATGGTGGCCTGCATGTTAGGCACGGTGGTGGTCATCAGGGCCGAAAGCCCCACCAGCGGCGCACCGGTCTGGCGCACGGCTTCCACCACGCGTTCCGGCGGCACATCGCGGCCCAGGTCCAGCACGTCATAACCATAGTTTTCCAAAATCACGCGCACAATGTTTTTGCCAATATCGTGCACATCGCCCTTTACAGTGGCGATCACAATGCGGCCTTTGCTTTCGCCCTGGCTGCCGCTGGCGGCAATGGCGGTTTTGATCACTTCAAAAGCCGCCTGGGTCGCCGTGGCGGATTGCAGCAGCTGCGGCAAAAAGATGGAACCTTTTTCAAAGGCATCGCCCACCACATCCAGCGCGGGGATCAGCGTTTCGTTCACCACCTGCAGGGGTTCGCGGGTTTTCAGGGCTTCCTCGGCAGCGGCGCGGGCTTCGTTTTTCAGGCCGCGGCGCACCGCTTCAAACAGGGCGTCAGCCCCCGAAGCACCACCCGCCGGGGCGGCGACATCTGTCTTTGCCACCTGGGAGGTCTGCACCTGCACATTGGCGTAAGCGGCAACGTAATCGTTGCACTTTTCATCCTGGCTGGTCAACACGCGGTAGGCACGCACGGCGGCCATCATTTCCGGCGTGTTGGGGTTCATGATGGCAAGGTCCAGCCCTGCCTGCATGGCCAGGGTCAGGAAGGTGGTGTTCATGTAGCCGCGGCAGGGCAAACCAAAGCTGATGTTGGAAACGCCCAGCACGGTGCGCACGCCCAGTTCCTTTTTGCACATGGTAATGGCTTTCAGGGTTTCGGCGGCGGCGCCCTGTTCGGCGGAAACGGTCAGCGTCAGGCAGTCGATGTAAACATCCCCGCGGGGAATGCCGATGGCGTCCGTTGCAGCCACAATGCGCTTGGCAACCTCAAACCGGCCCTCTGCCGTTTTGGGGATGCCGTGTTCATCCAGCGCCAGGCCAACCACCGCTGCGCCGTACTTTTTGCACAGGGGCAGAATGGTATCCAGCACTTTCTGTTCGCCGTTGACCGAGTTGACGATCGGCTTGCCGTTATAAATGCGCAGCGCGCGGGCCAGGGCATCTTTGTTGGAAGAATCCAGCTGAAGCGGCAGATCCGTGATGGACTGCAGTTCCCGCACCAGCATTTCCAGCGTAGCGGGTTCATCAATATCCGGCAGACCGGCGTTCACGTCCAGCAGCTCGGCACCGGCTTCGGCCTGGGCAACGGCCTGGGCGCAGGCATAGGCGCTGTCGCCCTCCCGCAGGGCCTGCTGCAGGCGCTTTTTGCCGGTGGGGTTGATGCGCTCGCCCACCACGGTAATGCCGTTCACTTCCACACAACGCACAGGGGTGCACAGGCGGCTGCGCACAATGGGGGTTTTGGCGGCAGGGGTCTTATCCTGGGTCAGCTCTTTCAGCAGGCGGATGGATTCCGGCTCGGAGCCGCAGCAGCCGCCCAGCATCGAAATGCCGGTGGGCAGATAGGCGGCCATTTCGGCAGCAAACTCCGCCGGGGTGATATCATAGCTGCCATCCAGGTTGGGCAGGCCCGCGTTGGGCTTGACGAACACCGGCATACCGGCGGGCACCACACGGCAGAGCCGCTGGGCAAAGGGCAGAATTTCCTTGGGGCCCAGCGAGCAGTTGATGCCCACGGCGTCCGCGCCAAGGCCGGCGGCGGTAATGCCGTAACTTTCCACCGTGCAGCCGGTAAAGGTGCGGCCGCGGGCTTCAAAGCTCATGGAGGTGAACACCGGCAGGTCGCAGTTTTCCTTTGCGGCCAGGATGGCGGCTTTCAGCTCATACAGGTCGGTCATGGTTTCCAGAAAGACGAGGTCTGCCCCCGCTGCGGCACCGGCGCGCACCATCTCGGCAAACTGGGCGCAGGCATCCTCAAACGGCAGGGTACCCGCCGGGGCCAGCAGCTCGCCAATGGGGCCGATATCCAGCGCCACAAGGGCACCGGTTTCCTGCGCGGCGGTGCGGGCACAGGCGATGGACGCTTCGATCACCTGCTGCACAGTGTAGCCGGTGCCTTTCAATTTGCGGGGGTTAGCGCCAAAGGTGTTGGCCAGCAGGATATCCGCCCCGGCGCGGGCATAGTCCCGGTGGACAGCGGTGAGCACATCCGGCATGATAAAGGCGGCCAGTTCCGGCTTTTGTTCTGTGGTCAGGCCGCGCAGCTGCAGCTGGGTGCCCATGGCACCATCCAGCATGATAAAGCGGCGGCGGGCAAATACTTCCTCAATTTTCACAGGTGGTTCCCCTCTTTCTGTATTCGCACTTTTCGCGCAGCAGGCAATGCCCGCACCCGGCGCGGGTCCCCGTTACCGGGTGGTCCGCCACGCCAAGGATAGCCGTTACGCTTTTGCGCGGGGTCAGCAGGTTTTCTGGCGTAACCGCCATGCCAAGGCCGCGCACGGTATCCAGCGCAATGGCAAACGGCTGCTGCAAAGTCAGCGGGCAGTCCCCATAGCCGGGGGAAAACCGCCCCGTCAGGTAGCGCCCCTGCGCCTGCACACTGGTGCGGATCTCTGCTTCCAGCGCGTTGCACAGCTCTTCCATCACGGCGGAAGCCATGGCATCCACCACGGCGGCCAGGGCGATATCCGTCAGTTCCAGGCGGCGCATCAGGGTATCGGCCCCGCTGCCAAGGGTAACAGCCATCAGCACCATGGCGTCGCAGCCGCGCAGGTGGCGGGCGATATCGTTCCCGGCGTTCTGCAGCGGCAGGGCGGTCAGCGGCAGCTGTTTCCACACGCCGCGCGGGGTGGCGGCAGCGCGCAGGGCTTGCTCCGCCTTTTGCAGCAGCGCCTGGGATGCAGCATCCGGCTGCCAGCCCCCTGCCCCAAGGTAGCGCAGGGTTTCGGCGCGGGTATCGTTTTGCGGGTAGGCTAATTGCACAGCGTTTCACTCTCCCCTATGGGGCCAACAGGCCAATTACAGCAGGTCCTTGATGCCCTCATACACAGCCGTGGCAACCTTGGCATCGTTCATGGCGTACAGGTGCACGCCGTCAGCGCCGCCTTCGATCAGATCGCGCAGCTGCTGCACGGCATAGTCGATGCTGGCAGCATACAAGCTTTCGGGGTCGTCCTGATAGCGGGAGATCATGCGGGTAAAGTCCGAAGGCAGGCTGGCGCTGGAAAGCGCCACGGTGCGCTCGATCTGGCTGCGCTTGACGATGGGCATAACACCGGCGGATACCGGCAGCGTGATGCCGGCGCGGCGGGCCAGGTTCAAAAAGCGGTAGAAGTGCATGTTGTCAAAGAACAGCTGGGTCAGCAGGTGGGTGGCACCGGCTTCCTGCTTAAAGCGCAGGTTGGCAACATCCTGGGCCAGGGTCTCGGCTTCGGGGTGGCCTTCGGGGTAGCAGGCAGCGTGGATATCAAACTCCGGCTGGTTCTGCCACACAAACTTGGCCAGGTCGCTCGCGTGGGCAAAGTCCGGGCTTTCGGGGCGCGTGGGGGTGCGGTCGCCGCGCAGGGTCAGCACGTTGCGCACACCGGCTGCATTCAGCTGGTCCAGCAGCTGGGCGGCCTTTGCCTTATCGCTGCCCATGCAGATCATGTGGGCCAGCGGCTCCACGTTCAGGTCTTTTTTCAGGAACTCGGCCACTTCCACGGTGGAAACGCCGCCTGCGGAACCGCCTGCGCCGTAAGTAACACTGACAAAGTCCGGGTTCAGCGCGCTCATGGTGCGCAGGGTTTCCTTCATTTTATCAAAGTTTGCGGTCTGCTTCGGGGGGAAGCATTCGATGGAAAATACGCAGGGCTTGCGCTTGAACATCTGGGAAATCTGCATGGTTTTGTCCTCCTGTATTTTTTACTTTTCCTCTATTTCTTACTTGACTGAGTTTATTTTTGTTAGGCGGGGCTCTTTCCCGCCGGGGTCATGCACATGGGGTCAGACGGCCGGTTTTTACGCAGCGGGGGCCAGCTCTTCGTCCGGCTGTTTTGCCGTCTGCACAGTAAAGCTGCCGTCCGCCTGGGCGGTCACGGTCACCGTGCCGTACAGGTCCGTGCGGTAAAAGTCGATGCCTTCATCCTGCATTTCCTGGATTACCTCGCGGTGGGGGTGGCCGTAATCATTGTTCAGGCCGCAGCTGGCAACCACAAGCTGGGGCTGCACCTGCCACAGCAGTGTTTGGGTGTTGGATGTGGACGACCCATGGTGCCCGGCCTTGAACACGGTGGACCGCAGCCGGAACGGGTACTGCTCCGCCAGGGCGGCTTCCTCGCTGCGCTCGGCATCGCCGGTATCCAAAAAGGTAAAGTTCCCGGCTTCAAACCGCAGGCAAAGTGACATATCATTCGTCACATCGTCACTGCCCGCCGTGTCAGCATCCACACCGGGCAGCAGCACGGTCAATGTGCCGGTTCCGATGGTGTATTGCTGGCCGGTATAGGCGGTTTCCACCGGAACGCCGCACTCCTGGGCGGTTTGCAGAGTGCGCTGGGTCTGGCCGGTCACATCCATTCCGCTCAGGTCGGGGGTCAGCAGGGTCTGCACATCAAAGTTCTGCAAAACAGCCTGCATCCCACCCACATGGTCGGCATGGGGGTGGGTCATCACCAACAGGTCCAGCTGGCTCACGCCGTAGCTGCGCAGGTCCTGCACAAGGTCCTGCCGGGCATCCTTGGGGCCTGCATCGATCAGGCAGGCTGCACCGTTCTGCAAAATCAGCACGGCATCCCCCTGCCCCACATCCAGGAACACCACCTCGGTCTCCCCTTCCGGCAGCGGGGCCGCGGTTTCGCTCTGGCCGGGTTCCAGCCCCACCCACTGGTAGATCTGGTCCCAGCTGGGCACAAACCCGTTGCCGCCGTAATTTTCGACCACATACAAAGCAATGGCGATAAGAACAGCGGCCACAATGGTCCACACCTGGGGGCGGCGGTAATAATGGCGGCGATACCTGCGCCGCCGGTATTTACTCACCCTGGCCCAGCTGGCGCTCCTGCCACTGGGCGCGGGTCAGCAAAACAGCACGGGGTTTGGCACCCTCATAGGGGCCAATGATCTTTTCCTGCTCCATCTGGTCCATAATGCGGGCCGCACGGGCATAGCCCAGCTTGCAGCGGCGCTGCAAAAGGCTGGTGGATGCCTGCCCGGCTTCGATGACGCATTCCACCGCCTGTTCAAACATGGGGTCGCGGCTGCCGCTGTCATCGTCCGAATCGGAGCTGCTGCCCTTGCCGCCCTTTTCGGCCACGGCGCGGCGTTCCATCTCGGCGATCATCTCTTCATCATACTGTGCGCTGGAAGTGGACTTGATAAAGTTCAGCACAGCGCTGATCTCTTCATCCGTCACAAAGGTACCCTGCACACGCACGGGCTTGGAAGCGCCGACCGGCAGGAACAGCATATCGCCGTTGCCCAGCAGCTTTTCGGCACCGCCGCTGTCCAGAATGGTGCGGGAGTCGATCTGGCTGGAAACCGCAAACGCGATACGGCTGGGGATGTTGGCCTTGATCAGGCCGGTGATAACATCCACGCTGGGGCGCTGGGTTGCCACGATCAGGTGGATACCGGCTGCACGGGCTTTCTGCGCAATGCGGCAGATGTAATCTTCCACCTCTTTGCCGGCAACCATCATCAGGTCGGCCAACTCGTCAATGATAATGGCAATATAGGGCAGGTGTTCCAGCACATCGGGGTGCTGTTTGGCCAGCTTGTTATAGCTCTTGATATCGCGCACGTTGTTTTCGGCAAACAGCTTATAGCGGCGCTCCATCTCGGCCACGCTGGCCCCCAGGGCACCAGCGGCCTTGCGCGGCTCGGTCACAACGGGCATTAGCAGGTGGGGGATGCCGTTGTACTCGGCCAGTTCCACCACCTTGGGGTCGATCAGGATCAGTTTGACATCCTCCGGCCCGGAGCGGAACAAGAAGCTGATGATGATGGAGTTGACGCAGACGGATTTACCGCTGCCGGTGGAACCGGCGATCAGCAGGTGGGGCATTTTGCACAGGTCCGCCACCTGGGCCGTACCGGCAATATCTTTGCCCAGCGCCATGGTCAGCGGGCTGCGCATGTTGATGTAGTTCTGGGATTCAAACACCCCGCGGATGCTGACGGTGGAGCGAATCTTGTTGGGCACCTCGATGCCGACGGCGGGTTTGCCGGGGATGGGGGCTTCGATACGCACACCGGCGGTGGCAAGGTTCAGGGCAATATCATCCGACAAACTGGTGATGCGGCTGACCTTGATGCCCGCCTGGGGCTGCAGTTCGTACCGGGTCACGGAAGGACCGCGGCAGATATCCAAAATATGGGTCTTAACGCCAAAGCTGTCCAGCGTGTTCACCAGGATATCGGCGTTTTTCTTCATTTCGGCGGCGGCACCGCGTTCATCTTCCGGCTTGGCCGCATTGAAAAGGTTCAAAGACGGGTAAGTGTACGGCGGGAACTCCTCTTTGGCCTGGGCGGCAAAGGCTGCTGTGGCTTCGCTGCTGGCATCCTCGTCCGCTTCGCTGGCGGCACCGGCGGGCGCGGTGGCTGCCGGGGCAGCGGGGGCTTTCGCCACTGCCTTGGCCACGCTGGGCGGGCTGGAAATGGGAGCCGAAGCCGAGTTGCCCATGCTGGAGGACACCCGCAGCCGGTTGGGGCTGCTGGGGCGGCGCTCATCCGTTACGCTGTATACTTTAGGCGCAGCGGGGGCGGGCTGGGCCGCGGGCTGTGGTGCCGAGGCCTGCACGCTGACCCGCCCGGTGAGCAGATCCGATACCGGGATTCCGGCGTTCCAGGCGGCCTTGGCGGCATCGAAACCGCCCTGGTCAAAACTGCCGCCCAGTGTGGGGATGGTTGTGGCTGGGGCGGGCGCGGGCTGGGTGGGTTCCGGCACCAGCGGCGTTTCAAAACTTTCTGCGCTCTCGGTGCTGTCAACGTCATCCAGTTCCGGCAGATCCTCTACCGGTTCCAGCGGGGTGGAAAAATCTTCCGCCGGGGCGGCAGGTACGGTATCAACCGGTTCCGGGGTCAGCGTGGTTTCAAAGCTTTCCGCTGCATCCTCATCGGGCAGGCCCACATCGGCACCGGCCACGGGGGTATCCCGCCCGGTCACAGCGCGCTGGATCAGGTCGTTCAGGTCGTCCTCTTCTGCCGGGGTTTCTTTTGCCACTTCGGCTTCCGGTTCCAGGTGCAGCTCAAAGCTTTCTTCCTGCGGCTGGGGCTGGGGTTCCGGCTGGGGCGCGGGGTACTTGCGGTGGTTCAGCTGCTCCAACGGATCAAGGCCAAAGGTGCCGCCGGGGCCGATCTCAATTTTCTGCAGCGGGTCATGCTGCACGGCGTTCTGCAAAGCGCGCTGGGAAGCATTCGGCCCCAGGTCCACATCAAAATCCGAACGCTGGGCGGGCGGCGCAAAGCTTTGGGTGTGCTGCACGCCCTGGGGTGCGGCCTGGGCACGCTGCATATCGGGGTAAGTTGCGGTGCCGGGCTGTGCATACGCCTGCTGGGGCTGGGCCGCAGGCTGGCTGGCCTGCGCCGCGGCGGCTGCCTGGGCCGCGGGGGTTGCCTGGGCCGCATTGCGGCGGGCGGCTTCCTCCTGTTCCAGATAAGGGGCCACATCAAAGGGGCGGCGGGTACCGGGCTGCGGCGGGGCCGGGGGCTCGCTGGCCGTGGGCGGCAGGCTGCCAGTCAGGTTTTCAAGGGATTCTTCCTCCGCCTCATGCTCAAACAGCTGGGTATCATAAGCGGTTTCTTCCTCCGCACGGGCGGCGCGGCGGGCCTTGAACTCCTGAATATAATAGCTGATGAACTGCACCACATCCACCGGGGTAACGGCAAAAAACACCATCAGCCCCATCAGGATGACAATAATCATGACAATATTGGCACCGGGACGGCCGCAGACGGCCAGCAGTGATGCGCCAATGGGCACACCCAGCACACCGCCGGTCCAGAACTTGCGCTGGCCCCAGGCGAACAGCATCTTGACGGTCTGCCAGGGGTTATCCCCCACCTTAAAGTCTGAGAAGATGACCGCCGTACCGGCCAGCAGCACCGCCAGCAGCAGCACCTTGCCGATGAAGGTGCCCACATGGTAACCGGATGCCAGCAGATAGGCCAGATACAGCAAAAACGGGCCGACAAAATATGTAACTACGCCAAAGGTGCCAAACAGCCAGCTGCGCAGAATATTCCAAAAGCTCTGCCCCGGCACCAGCACCAGCGCAATGGCCAGAATACCAAACCCGGCCAGCACCACGCTGCGGATCAGGTTTTGCTGCTGGGCGCGGCGCTGTTCCAGCTTGGACATCCGCTTTTTGCTGCCGGATGACGAACTGCTGCGCTTGGCCCCGGAGCTGCTGCTTTTACTGCTTTTGCTGCCGGTGGCGCGGTATGTGGTTTTACTGTTTTTTCCGTTTTTGGCGGAACTCGAACGTGCCATGCTCTCCCTACCTCTTTAATATGATATCTTAAAATACACGTATGTTCAGGCCGCCCTGTTCAGCGGGCAGCCATTGTTGATTTGCCTTGGCGCGGCGGGCCTTGCCCCTGCCCTGGCCGAAAATTCTTTTGCCTTTTATCCGGCAGCGTGCGGCCACCGAACAGCATCCGGCGGCCCCGCACAAAGAAACTTTCCGCGCAATGATCTTATCTGCTATCCGCCCCGGCGGCTGTGCCGCGCTGTTTTGGGCAGGGGCATACTGCCCCTTATAGCATAAGGTATATTGTAGCATGAAAACGCCCGCTTGTAAAACCCCTTTCTCTTTCTATTTTCATCAAAGCCTTTCCGCTACTGGCAGGCAGTGTCCCCTCAATGTTCGGTTTTTCCGGCGTCGATTTCGGCATACAGGTAGCGCAGGGCGTCCCCCAGGTTGCCGATGGCATCGATCAGCCCCTCTTCCACGGCCTGCTCCCCGCCCAGCACGGTGCCCATATCCATCACCAGCTCCCCGGTGTTGTGCATCAGCTGGGTAAAGCGTTTGGCGCCGATGCCGGAATGCCCCGCCACAAAGCTGACGATGCGCTCCTGCATCTGCTCAAAATAGCGCAGGGTCTGGGGCACGCCCAGCACCATGCCGGAGTGGCGCACCGGGTGCACCGTCATGGTGGCGGTGGGCACAATAAAGCTTTTGCGGGCCGAAACCGCCAGCGGGATACCAATGGAGTGCCCGCCGCCCAGCACCAGCGTTGCGCTGGGCTTGCTGACGCCGGAGATGAGTTCCGCCAACGCAAGCCCGGCTTCCACATCGCCGCCCACGGTGTTCAGGATGACCAGCAGCCCCTCAATGGCGGGGTCTTCCTCAATGTCCACCAGCTGGGGAATCACATGCTCATACTTGGTGGTTTTCTGGTTATCGGGGGCCAGGCTGTGGCCCTCAATGGTGCCGATGACCGTCAGGCAATAAATGGCGTGGCGGCCCTTGGTGGCGGGCACAATGCCGCTGTCGGTGATCAGGTCATGTTCCAGCCGCATGCGCTCCACATCCTTGGCGGCGTTGGGGGCGGGCTGTTGTTTTGGGGTACGGTTTGGCATGGTGAGTCCTTCCCTTCCGGCAAAATCGGTGCGCCGGGCAGTGCAAAACCCGGCCATACCCTGACAGTATGCCCCGCTGGTACGCTTTTTTATGCACAGGGGGGCACGACTGGGCAAAAAAAGCACGGAAAAAACTTAGATAAAAAATTGACAATCAGCACAAGATTGATTATACTTTTACTAGAATTTACATCGGGATTACACAACAGGCAGGGTGTTCCCTTCACCCCTGCCCGGAGAACGGGAGATTGGTCTTTATGTCATCAACAATGCAAAACAAAGCGTCGTTGCCCGTGATCAAGCGGCTGCCAAAATATTACCGCTACTTGAGCAACCTGCAGGCAGATGGGCGTGATAAAATTTCTTCCAGCGAACTGGCCCGCATGATGGGCACCACCGCCAGCCAGGTGCGGCAGGATTTCAACTGCTTTGGCGGTTTTGGCCAGCAGGGCATCGGCTACAAGGTGGATGTGCTGCTTGCCGAGATCGGCAAACTGTTGTTTGGCGATGGTGAGCTGCTGCCCACCGTGCTGATCGGCGCAGGCCGGCTGGGCACGGCGGTTTCCAGCTTTATCAGCCGCGATACCAACGGCTACAAGCTGATTGCCGCGTTTGATATCAACCCAGCCCTGGAGGGCAAGGAGATCGGCGGGGTCACCATCCGTCCCTTGTCCGAGCTGGAAAGCTTTTGTGCGGAGCACAAGCCGGTGGTTGCCGTGCTGTGCGTGCCGCGCCAGAGCGCCATGGACCTTTCGGACGAGCTAGTCCGGCTGGGCATTCAGGGCTTCTGGAACTTCAGCCATTATGATCTTTCGGTCGTTTACCCGCAGGTCACGGTGGAAAACGTCCATTTGGGCGACAGCCTGATGAGCCTTGGCTACCGGCTGCGCAACCACGATGAATAAAAGCCAGGCACACAGCGCATGACTGTTCCCGGCGGGGTGTACCCCAGCGCCTGCCCCGGCATGGGTGCAGGGTCCTGTGGTGCACCCCGATTTTCATGCTGTTTTTTACTTTATTTTAATAAGGAGCCAAACATGGCAAAGCTATATTACCGTTACGGTGCAATGAACAGCGGCAAAACCACGGCGCTTTTGCAGGTTGCTTTCAATTATAATGAACGCGGCATGCGGGTGCTGATTCTGAAAGCCAGCGTGGACACCAAAGGCGGCGATCATATCGTTTCCCGCCTGGGGGTCAGCCACAAGGTAGATGTGCTGGTCAGCCCGGACATGAACATCCTGGATATCGTTAAGGCTGATACCGCCGCCCACGGCAGCGCCCCGGCCTGTGTGCTGTGTGATGAAAGCCAGTTCTTTACCCCGGAGCAGGCCGAGCAGCTGTTTTTGGTCACGGTGGACCTGAACATTCCGGTCATCTGCTATGGTCTGCGGGCGGACTTTATGAACCGCGGTTTCCCTGGTTCCACCCGCCTTTTGGAGCTGGCCCATACCATCGAGGAGATGAAAACCATCTGCGCCTGCGGCCGCAAAGCCACCTGCAACGGCCGCAAGGTGAACGGCGAATTTGTGTTTGAGGGTGCCCAGGTTGCGATCGACACAGTGGACGCCGTGGAGTATCAGAGCCTTTGCCCCCAGTGCTGGTACCGGGAATACCGCGCTTTTCTGAAGCGCCACCCCGCACACCAGTGATCCAGTTCCCTATTTCAATCTGCGTTCTGCCCTTATATAATAAGTAAATGACAAAATATATGGCACAAAAGCCGCTGCCCAGCCTTGCAGCACCGCTTTTGTGCTATTTTTGTTTGTTCCCAACACTTTCGGCGCATTTTCCAGGGCATTAAAAAGCTGCAAGTGCAAGATATGTTTTACGCATAGCAATTTTCGTTCTGTTTTTCGCACACATTTTGTCGCCGCGAACATTTTTAGCGTTCCACGTTTCTTTCCATTGCAAATTTTGCACGAATGCGCAAAAGAAGTGCGCCTGCGTACATTTTTTGCGTCATCAGATTTGTACGTTTGTTTCCTGTGATTTATTCAGCATTTTTGTATGTTTTCCCCTGTAATTTTGTTGTAACTATTTTGCAACATATACAAATATGTACAATCCAACTCAATTTGTGCAAGGTTTTGCCACAATTTTCACCAGATACGGGATTGAGTCGTTTTAGCATTGTGCACAAATCGTTTTGCCTTGGTTCGTATGTTTTGACATAGATTGATTTTTTGTTCCATCAATTAAAGCAATATTTGTTCGTTTTCATGATTTGCACACTATTTTGGATATTTTTTTGGCGTTCACAATTTGTTATTATAATGGCGTTGAATGAAGCGGTCAGTTGTCAGGCCGCTCGTTATATGAACATTTTTAGGAGGACTAAAACAATGAAAAAGGCAATCGCCCTTGCAATGGCCAGCGTTATGGCTGCTGGCCTGCTGGCAGGCTGTGGCGGCTCCGCTGCCAACAGCACCGCAGCTTCTTCCGAGGCCGCTTCTTCTGAAGCTGCTTCCACCTCTACCGAGGCTGCTTCCACCGATAGCGCTGCTACCGAGGCTCACACCGTCAACACCACCGATCCCATCACCCTGACCATCAGCTGGTGGGGCGGCGATGCCCGCCAGGCTGCATACGAGGCTGCCTGCAAGGCTTTCTCCGAAAAGTACCCCAACATCACCGTTGAGTGCACTTACGGCCCCTGGAACGGCTGGGAAGAAGCACAGTCCACTGCCCTGGCCGCCGGCAACGCTGCCGACGTGATGCAGGTCAACTGGAACTGGCTGTTCCAGTACTCCGGCAAAGGCCAGAGCTTCATCGATCTGCGCGACTACTCTGACGTGCTGGATCTGACCCAGTTCCCCTCCGATGCTCTGGATGCCTGCACCGTGGCTGATTCCCTGCAGGCTGTGCCCGTCGCTATGACCGGCCGTATCTACTACTGGAACATGGCAACCTTCAAGAAGGCTGGCCTGGACAACTACCCCACCACCGAGCAGGAACTGCTGGACGATGCCAAGATCTTCCAGGAGAAGCTGGGCGATGACTACTATCCGATGGCTGCCGGCCCGCTGGACCGCATGATCATGATGACCTTCTACCTGGAAAGCAAGTACGGTCAGCCCTGGGTTACCGACAGCACCCTGAACTACACCGTTGAGCAGATCCAGGAAGGCCTGGAATGGATCCAGAGCCTGGAAGACAACCACGTGATGCCCGACCTGAAGACCATGAACGCTGCTGGCGATAAGGCCATCACCGACGGCCAGGCCTGGATCACCGGTAAGTACGCCGGTATCTTCACCTGGGACTCCAGCGCACTGAGCGCAAGCCAGAACCTGCCCGAAGACGCCGAGTTCGTTGTTGGCGATGAAATCAAGTGGGGCGAGGCTGCTAACGGCGGTTTTGCCAAGGTTTCCATGGGTATGGCTGTTACCCAGAGCTGCGAGCATCCTGTTGAGGCTGCTGCCCTGATCAACTTCATCCTGAATGAAGAAGGCGGCGCTTCCATCATGGGCACCCAGTGCGGCATGGTTTGCTCCAAGGCCGGCCAGGAATACGCCAAGGCAGCCGGTGCTGTCAACGAGCTGATTCTGGAAGCCAACACCAAGGTTATGGCTTTTGTTGACCAGCCGTTCGACCCCTGCTACGAGAGCACTTCCCTGAAGGACGAGACCAACGGCGTGTACGGCGATGTGTTTGAAGGCTTCAGCTACGATCAGTATGATTCCGCCGAGGCTGCTCAGATCCTGTACGATGGCATCTGCGAAGCACTTGCCTAATCTCCTTCTCTTCATATCGCATCAGCAAGGCTGGCCCCAGCCCCATGGCGGTGTGGCCAGCCCTTTATTATGTAAACAAGGAGGTCCCCTTTATGAGCGCACCTGCTGCAAAAACAGCCGTCCGCACCCCGTTCAAAAAATGGTGTGATGAAAATGTCGGCCTTTTGTTCCTGATCCCCTGGCTCATTGGTTTTTTGGTGTTCAAGCTGTATCCGTTTGCCACTTCCCTGTTCTACAGCTTTACGGATATGAACTTCTTTGACGGCATTACCAAATACGGCCTGATGAACTACATCTACATTTTCACCAACAAGAAAACGCTGACTTCGTTCATCATCACCTTCCGTTATGCCCTCATCACCGTTCCCCTCAAGCTGATCTTCGCTTTGTTCATCGCTTACATCCTGAACTTCAAGATCAAGTGCGTCAACCTGTTCCGTACCATCTACTACATTCCCTCCATTCTGGGCGGCTCTGTTGCCATTGCCGTTCTGTGGAAGGCTCTGTTCAAAGAGGATGGCATCATCAACATCCTGCTCTCTTTCATCGGCATTCAGGGTCCCAGCTGGCTGGCTGACCCCGATTACGCCATGGTCGTTATCATTGTGCTGCGTGTATGGCAGTTCGGCTCCGCCATGGTGCTGTTCCTTGCCGCATTGAAGGGCGTTTCGGTCGATCTGTACGAAGCCGCCACCATCGACGGTGCTTCCAAGACCCGCCAGTTCTTCTCCATCACCGTGCCGATGATCACCCCCGTTATCTTCTACAACCTCGTTACCCAGATCGCTCAGGCGTTCCAGGAATTCAACGGTCCCTACATTATCTTCAATAATGGCGGTCCCCGCGGTTCCGTCACGCTGGTTTCGCTGCTGGTTTACAACTATGCGTTCAAGAGCAACGAAATGGGTATGGCCTGCGCCATGGCCTGGGTCATGTTCATCATCATCGCCCTGCTCACTGTCATCGCATTTGGCAGCCAGAAGCACTGGGTCTACTATGCTGACTGATTGAAGGAGGAATTGATTTATGGGTATGAAAGCACGCGCCAATGTGGCAACCTTCTTCAAGTATTTTGTTCTGATTTTGATGGGCTTTATCATGGTGTACCCGCTGCTGTGGATGGTGGGTTCCACCTTTAAGACCAACGCCGAGATCTTTACCAGCCTTTCCCCGTTTACCGCACACCCCACCCTGGATGGCTATTATAACGCTGTGACCAAAACTTACGGCGGCGATATCACCATCTGGCGTGCATTCCTGAACACCTACAGCTACGTTATCCCCAAGGTTGTGTTCACGGTTATTTCTTCTGTCATTGCTGCTTACGGTTTCAGCCGTTTCAAGTTCAAGGGCCGCGATTTCCTGTTCGGCGTTATGATCATGACGCTGTTCCTGCCGCAGGTTGTTCTGAACGTTCCGCAGTACATGATGTACAACAAGTTTGACTGGATCAACAACCCCCTGTACCCCGCTCTGTGGGTGCCTTCCCTGTTTGCTACCGAAACCTACTTCGTCTACCAGCTGGTGCAGTTCATGCGCAGCATCCCGCACGACCTGGACGAAGCAGCTGCCATTGACGGCTGCGGCCCGGTCAAGATCCTGTATAAGATCATCTGCCCCATGCTCAGCCCCTCTCTGGTTGCCTGCGCGCTGTTCCAGTTCATGTGGAGCTGCAACGACTTTATGGGTCCCCTGCTTTACGTTACCACCCCCCGCAAATACCCCATGGCAATCTTTGTTAAGCTGTCTATGGACAGCACCAGTGAAGGCATTCAGTGGAACCGCATCCTTGCCTTGTCCCTGATCTCCATTATCCCGCAGCTGCTGGTTTTCTTTGCCGCTCAGGATTCCTTTATTGACGGCATTGCCGCTGGCAGTGTAAAGGGCTAAGCTTCAAGGTTTTCTCCAAACCTTTTTGAGCTTTTTGCACCCAACCACTACCGGCTGCCCCGTACCACTGCAAAAGGGGTACCGGGCAGCTTTTATTTTGAAAACTCCGGCCTTTGGCTTTACATCCAGCTTTTGGCCGTTCCTGATATTTTAGATACAGCTGAAAAGTCCAACATTTATTCTGTTTTCTTATTTTCCGCTGCATCCCGGCACATTGTGGTGCCCTTGTCTCTTTTCTCCTTTGCGCCGCACTCCCCTGCCCTGCTTATAAAATGCATGCAAAACAAAAGCGGCTGCCTGTTGGCAGCCGCCGGGGGTTGTGGTTTTGTGCTGTAACGTTTTTGGCCTTATTTTTCCGGTTTGTTCACCCGCTTGAAATACTGGCGGTACTGCTGGGGCGAAAGCCCAGTGGCATCCTTGAACACCCGCCGGAAATGCGCGCTTGTCATAAAGCCTGTTTTTTCCGCCACGCTGGAAATGCTTTCGTTGGTCTTTTCGATCATGTTCTGCGCCGCTTTGATGCGCACGCCGTTGATGTATTCGATCAGGCTCAGGTTGATGGTCTTTTTGAACAGGCGGCTGAGGTAATATGGGCTGATGTAAAACTGGTTGGCAATTCCCGTCAGGGTCAGCTTCTCGGCGTAATGCTCCGCGATGTAGCTTTGGATCTGGCTGACGATGCGGTTGGTCACCCGGCCACTGTCGCCCCTCAGCTCATGCTGGTTTTCGCACATCTTTTTCAGCTGCAGCAGCAGCGTGGCCAGCAACATTTTGCGGGTCACAACGCTTTCGGGGTCGTTTTCGTCCTGCATCTGGATCAGCTGCTGCAGGATGGAGTAGATATAGTTCTGCTGCTTAACCGTGATGTTGCTCAGCAGGTGGTTGTTCTCCTCGCTCATAAAGCTGAACAGGTCAATCTCCGGGAAAGCCCCGCTGATTTCCTGCAGATACTCGCGGCTGAAATTGCACACAATGCGGCTGGTGGGGCCATCCCCTACCGAGCCGGTCTTGTGGATCTGGTTTTCCCCAATCAGGATCACGTTGCCTGCATTGACGATATAGGCGGAATCCTCAATAAAATAGCGCCGCGCGCCTTCCACTTCATAATACAGCTCATATTTGTGGTGTGTGTGGAAACTTCCCATATCGTAGCTATGCTCACGATCGATCATATCGATATAAAAGTCCACATGGGGGGAATAGGTATATTCCTTGACCATCCTGTTCAAACCTCCCGCCACGCCCCGCCCAAGCATTTTTGCCAGTTTTAGGGCAGCACGCGCTTCAATTTTGTTGATTTATTTCATCTTAACACATTTCTTGCTGAATTTCAAAACTTTTTTCATTTTTTATGGAGGGAAATTTCTATGGAACTCGCTCTCGTTCGTGCCTGCACCCGCAGCGCCTGTTTTGAGCTGCAAAACAACACCTGCTATACCGCCCCTGCCCCGTTCCAGGTCCAGCTGGACGGCCAGACTGTGCTGGAAAACTGCTGCACCAACGTGTTCAGCCTGTTCAGCCTGGAACCCGGCAAAACCTACCACCTGGAAGTGCTTGCCACTGACGGCGGTACCGGCACGCTGGAGTTTGCCACCGCGGCGGAAAGCTTTTTTGTGGATGCCAGTCGCTATGGCCTGGTGAATGACGGCGTGACCGACAACACTGCCTTTTTGCAGGCTGCGCTTTCCACCTGCCCGCCGGGCGGCACGGTGTATGTGCCCGCCGGTACTTACCGCACCCAGAGCCTGTTTTTGTGCAGCAACACCACCCTGTACCTGGAAAAAGGCTGCACCCTGCTGGGCGGCACCGACCGCCGCGAATATCCCATCCTGCCCGGTGTGCTGCCCTGCGCCGATGAACAGCACGAAGCTTATCTCGGCGGCTGGGAGGGCAACCCGCTGGACTGCTTTGCCGGCTTGATCAATGTCATCAATGCCGAAAACGTGACCATCACCGGCGAAGGCTGCATCAACGCCAATGCCGATAACGGCGACTGGTACCAGTACACCAAGGTGAAAGTTATCGCCTGGCGGCCGCGGCTTTTCTTTACCAGCAAAGCCAAGAATGTGACGCTGCACGGCGTGGAGGTATGCAACAGCTTCTCCTGGACTATCCACCCCACCTACTCGGACGGGGTAAACATTTTGCAGTTGCAGATCCACAACCGTGCCGACAGCCCCAACACCGACGGCATTGACCCCGAAAGCTGCAAGAATGTGAACATCATCGGTGATTACATCCATGTCGGCGATGACTGCATCGCCCTTAAATCCGGCAAACTGTTCCTGGGCACCGTGATGCACACCCCCTGCGAGAACGTGACCATCCGCAACTGCAACCTGAACCGCGGCCATGGCGGCCTGGTGATTGGCAGTGAGATGAGCGGCGGTGTGAAAAACGTGGTGGTGACCCAGTGCCTGATGGACCACACCGACCGCGGCCTGCGCATCAAGACCCGCCGCGGCCGCGGCAAGAACGCCGTGATCGACGGGCTGGTGTTTCGCAACGTGGAAATGCGCCATGTGCTGACCCCGTTTGTCATCAACATGTTCTACTTCTGCGACCCGGACGGCAAGAGCGACTATGTGCAGAGCCATGATCCCCTGCCGCTGGACGATGCCACCCCCCGCCTGGGCAGCCTGACAATGGAAAACATCACCGCCACCGATGCCGAGTATGCAGGCTGCTGGTTCAGCGGCCTGCCGGAGCAGCCGGTGGAAAAAGTGGAAATGAACAATGTCAGCATCTCCTTTGCCAAAAACGCCGGGGCTGGCCACGCCGCCATGATGTGCGGTGCCGCCGAGTGCAGCAAGCTGGCGATCTGGGCCGAAAACGTGAAGGAGATCCACTTCCACAACGTCAAGCTGGAAGGCTATGCAGGCGAACGCCTGAACTTTATCAACGTTGGCAGCTTTAAGGAGGATTAAACCATGACCCATGAAGAGATTTTGACCACCCTGGGCAATTATGTGGATTATCTGATTGCCGGCAGCTCCGCCGAAGCCCCGCTGTGGAACATTGAAAAAGTACGCAGCGGCAAACCCAACAAGTGGAACTATGTGGACGGCTGCATGATCACCGCCTGCCTGAGCCTGTACAAGACCACAGGCGATGAAAAGTTCCTGAATTTTTCCCGCGACTTCGTGGATTACTTTGTCAAGGATGGCGGCGAGATCTACACCTTTGACGCCAATGAGCACAACCTGGACAGCATCAACCAGGGCAAAAACCTGTTCACCCTGTATGACCTGACCGGCGAGCAGCGCTACCGGGATGCCATCAACACCATCCGCGCCCAGCTGGACACCCAGCCCCGCACCAAGGAGGGCAACTTCTGGCACAAAGCCATCTACCCGTGGCAGGTCTGGCTGGACGGCACCTATATGGCGCAGCCGTTCTATATGGAATACGAGACCCGCTACAATGGCATGAAGGGCTGCCAGGACAGCTATCAGCAGTTCATGAACATCAAAAAGCACATGCGGGACCCCAAAACAGGCCTGTACTACCACGGCTATGACGAAAGCCGCCAGATGTACTGGGCTGACCCTGTAACCGGCTGCAGCGCAAACTTCTGGCTGCGCGCTATGGGCTGGTTCTTGGTTGCCATGGTGGATGTTCTGGAGCGGATGGACGAGCAGATGTATTACGAATACCGCGCCATCATGGCCATGTTTAAGGAAGCCGTGGAGGCCATGATCCAGTTCCAGGACGCCGAGACCGGTATGTTCTGGCAGGTCATTGATAAAGCCGGTGTGCCGGGTAACTATCTGGAAACCTCCGGCAGTTCCCTGTTTGCTTACGCCGTGCTCAAAGGTGTGCGGCTGGGCTACCTGCCCAAGCGGTTCCGCGCTTACGGTGAAAAGGCATTCTATGGCACCTGTGACAAATACCTGGGCGTGAACGATAAGGGCGAGCTGCAGCTGTCCGGCATCTGCCTGGTGGCCGGTTTGGGCGGCGCTACCCGCCGCGATGGCAGCCTGGAATACTATTTCAGCGAGCCGGTTGTGGAAAACGACGCCAAGGGCGTCGGTCCCCTGCTGCTGGCCTATACCGAAATGATCATCCAGTAAAGGAGGTTCCGCTGTTATGGCCGTTTTTACCGTTGGTGCCCGCCTGCATGATTACGGCAAGGGCACGCCCGATGAACTGTTTGGCAAGGTTGCCGCGGACGGGTTTGCCTGCGTGCAGCTGGCCTACAAAAAATGCGTGCC
Organism: Acutalibacteraceae bacterium; assembly: GCA_963626055.1. Classification (GTDB taxonomy): domain Bacteria; phylum Bacillota; class Clostridia; order Oscillospirales; family Ruminococcaceae; genus Gemmiger. Next base: position 10,136 of record CAVFVI010000001.1, on the reverse strand, counting down.
CGGCGTTGCCAGCTATGCGGACGTTACCCCGCAGCTGGTGCAGGACACGCTGGAAGCGCGGAAAAAGCACAACATCGCCGTTGCCGTGCTGGGCACCTATGTGGAGCTTGCCATCGCGGACGAAGCGCAGCGCAGCGCCAACGCGGCGGATTTCAAAAGTCAGCTGGCCGTGTGCAAAGCGCTGAACGCGGGCTGCATTGGCACCGAGACCACCGGCATGCACAAGCAGCCCGCCGGCACCACCCGCGAGCGCGCGCAGTATATGCTCTGCAAAAGTCTGGAAACCATCCTGCCGGAAGCCGAACGCCTTGGTGTGACCGTTGCCATTGAACCCGTGGTTGGCGACAGCACCAACACCCCGCAGGCAGCGCGGCATATCCTGGATATGATGCAAAGCCCCGCGCTGGGGGTCATCCTGGACATGAGCAACCTGGTCAGCTTTGAGGGCAAGGACAACCAGCAGCCCCTGTGGGACGCCATGGGCGAGCTGCTGGGGGATAAGATCAAGGCCGTACACTTTAAGGGTAAGAACTTTGCGCCGGACGGCACCATGCTGCACACCCGCCTGGAAGATTCCTGCACCGATTACGCCGGTGCCTTTGCCATGCTGCGCACCCTGCCGCAGCCGCTGCCCGTTCTGCGCGAGGAAGCCGTGCCCGCCCGCGCCGCCAGCGATATTACTTTTATCAAACAGTTTTTCTAAGATGCAGTCATGCAGCTTCTTTGGCCCCGCCGGGCCGGAGTGTCTGCACGGACATCATGAAAGCCTTTTTGTGAAAGGAACCGATTCAATATGGAACGCAAGCTTGTAACCGTTGCCGTGGATGGCAGCGCTGAATTTACCACCCTGACCGCCGCTGCCGCCGCGCAGGACCCCGCCCAGCCGCTGCACTTTGTGCTGGGGGCCGGTACCTATTACGAACGCCCGTTTTTGGAATTGGCGGATTACATCATCACCGGTGCCGGGATAGGCCAGACCGTGATCTCCGCCGGGGCCGCCGGGCGTGACCCCTGGCCCGGCGAGGAGCGCACCGGTACCTTCCGCAGCCAGACACTTTTCCTTGGCGGCGGCAGCGCCCGGCTGGAGCACCTGACCGTGGAAAACACCGCTGGTGATGGCGCGGACCGCGGCCAGGCACTGGCGGTATATGCCGATGCCAGCCGCGTGTGCATGGTGGACGTTGCCCTACATGGCAACCAGGATACGCTGTTCACCGCCCCCCTGCCGCTGGCCGTGCGGCAGAAAAACGGCTTCCGCGGCCCGCGGGAGAACACGCCCCGGCTGGACACCAAACAGTACTACCGTGACTGCGAGATTTCCGGCAACATTGATTTTATTTTCGGCGGTGCCAACGCGGTGTTTGACCATTGCCGCATTGTGCCCGTTGCCCACCGCAGTGTTACCAGCTATATTGCCGCCGCCAGCACGCCGCAGGGCAAGCCGGGCTACCTGTTTGCCAACTGCACCGTGCAGGGCAACAGCCCCGCAGGCAGCGTCTATCTGGGCCGCCCGTGGCGGCAGTACGCCCGCGTGTACTGGCTGGACTGCGATTTAAGCGATGAGATCATTCCCCTTGGGTGGGACAACTGGTCTGATCCCGCCAATGGGGAAACCGTCCACTTTGGCGAGTACGGCTCCAAAGGCCCCGGTGCCCCCAAAGCAAGCCCCGCCCGCGCGGGTTACGCCGCCCTGAATGATGAAGCCTCCGCCCAGGAAATGCGCGCCATGCTGGCCGAATTCCGGGCCGACTTCGGTGTGGAAGCGTAATACGCTCTTTGCGGAGCCGCCAATTATAACATTCCACCACCTCCTAAAAAAGCAGCAAGCCCGCACCGCGCCCCTGTATGCGCCTGCGGGCTTGCTGCTGTCATGCCGCTTTTCGATTCCTGAAAGGATTTTTTATGAGCTACACCAAACAGGACCTGCTGCAAGACCTGGCCGATATGGGCCTGACCGGGCAGGAAACCATTCTGATCCATTCTTCCATGAAGTCCATCGGCCCGGTGGATGGCGGTGCCGATACCGTGCTGGATGCCCTGATGGAGTTTTTCCGGCCGGGGCTGCTGCTGTTGCCCACCCACACCTGGCGCACCATCAACGCGGCCAACCCGGTGTTTGATGTGCGCACTTCCCCCTGCTGCGTCGGCATTCTGCCGGAGCTGTTCCGCCAGCGCCCCGGCGTGGTGCGCAGTCTGCATCCCACCCACAGCATGGCTGGATACGGACAGCAGGCTGCAGCGTACCTGGCTGGCGAGGAGCTGTGCAACACGCCCTGCACCCCCGGCGGCTGCTATGACCGCCTGAAAGATGTGGGCGGCAAGATCTTGTTGGTGGGCGTTACCCACGCCCGCAACACCTATATCCACAGCATTGAGGAAGTGCTGAACGTGCCCCACCGCCTGGCCAACCAGCCCATGAAGCTGCAAAGCGTAGATTCCAAGGGCAATGCACACACCGTTTATATGCGCAGCCACTACAACGCCCAGCAGCCCCATATTTCGGAGGATTTCGTCAAGCTGACACAAGCCTACCTGGACTGCGGAGCCGCCCAGAACGTGCGCTTTGGCGCTGCCAGCTGCATTCTGTGCGATGCCGCCGCCCTGTTCCGCGTCACCCGCCATGTGCTGGCCCCCGACCCGGAGTGCATCGTTACCGCCCCCACCATCCCGCCGGAACGTTGGGCTGGGTTCCACGCGTGAAGCCGTACTGTTAGTTAATATCAAAGTAAATGCTCCACAGTTGGCGGGCGGATACCGTTTGGTGCCGCACCCGCCGTATATGTGGGGCATTGTTGTATCTTCTATTAGGTTCATGCTTTATAGGCAGAGTCGCAAAGTATAAGAAAGGAAATTGATGGCAAGGCCCGTCAGACGGGGTAAGGTGCGTTGCAGAATTATAACACATTTACCCGGCAGGGTTTCTCTGCGGCGGGATGAGGGCATCCCGCCCTACTGGTTGTTTGCGGGTTTGCCGCACACCACAAAAAGCACTGTAGGGAACGGTCTTGACCGTTCCAGGGCCTTGTCCGAATCTGCATAATGGGATTTGTAGCCGGGCCCATCCGGCGGCCAGAGGGCTGGCCGCCCTACTTTCCTACTGCCCTGCCACCTACTCAAGATACACAACAGCCCCGGCTCTGCAAACGCAGAACCGGGGCTGTAATACTTAAATGATACCTCTATACCTTATTTACCGCCCATGAAATCCGGCAAAGCTCTGCCTTCCTTGATCCACTGGTGGTATTCCGCGGTGGCGGCAAATTCCACGTCACCGGCGGAGTTCAGCGCAGTCTCAACGGAGTCCTGAATAACACCGATGATGAAGCCCACGCCAACGACCTGCATGGCAATATCATTGGAGATGCCGAACAGCGAGCAGGCCATGGGAATGAGCAGCAACGAGCCGCCCGCAACGCCGGAGGCACCGCATGCGCCCAAAGCCGACATGATAGACAGCAGGATGGCGGCAGGCACAGAAACCTGCATGCCCAGCGTGTTTGCGGCAGCCAGCGTCATGATGGTGATGGTGATGGCCGCGCCATCCATGTTAATGGTTGCGCCCAGAGGGATGGAAACGGAGTAGATATCCTTATCCAGGCCCAGCTTTTCGCACAGGGACATATTGACCGGGATGTTGGCGGCGGAGCTGCGGGTGAAGAAAGCGGTCAGGCCGCTTTCACGCAGGCAACGGAACACCAGAGGGTAGGGGTTGCGGTGCAGGTAGATAAAGATGATGAACGGGTTGATCACCAGCGCCATCAGCAGCATGGTGCCCACCAGCAGCAGTAACAGGCGCCCGTACTGGGTAAAGATGGACAGGCCGTTGTCCGCCACGTTGGTAAACACCAGGCCCATAATGCCAAACGGCGCCAGGTTGATGATCCACCGCACAATGGTAGAAATTGCATCCGCCGTGTTGGCCATAAAGTTCTTAGTGGTATCGCTGCCCAGCTTTTTCATGGCCAGGCCGAACAGGCAGGCCCACATCAGGATGCCGATGTAATTGCCGTTCATGATGGAAGCAACCGGGTTAGAAACAATGTTGGAAAGCAGGGTGTGCATCACATCACCCAGGCCCTGGGGCACCACGTCCGCCGTGGCGGCTTCGGCCAGAACCAGTGTCTGCGGGAACAGCTTGCTGGTCAGCACGCTGAGCGCAGCCGCCACAAAGGTGGTAAGCATGTACAGCCAAACCACCGTGCCAAAGCGGCGGTCCAGCTTGGAGGACCCCTGCGCCAGTGCACTGGCAACAATAACAAACACCAGCACCGGGGCAACACCTTTCAGCGCACCGACAAACAGGTTGCCGAATTCTTCGATCCATGCCGCATTGGGGAACGCCACAGCCAGCGCTGCACCGATGACCAGACCGATGGCAATGCGCAGGATCAAGCTGGTGGAGTTGTACTTAGCGACCAGGGATTTGGCCGCTTTTATGAGTTGATTCATATCGATTCCTCTTCCCTATTTTAATTGGGTTTGGCAGATGTTCCACACCTGCCCATTCCGCAGCCGCCCGCACAAACGGTTTTGCGGAACGTTTTCCATTATACCGCAATCGTTCAAGATTGCAAGAGATGGACAGGTGTATTCTGTAGAGAAACAGCTAATTTTTATCGTTGATACGAAGTAAAAAATATCCAAAAAATGTTTTTGTTGGCAATATATCTGTATTTCACACGCGGACATTTCACTGTATGAAAGAGGGCAGTATACGAATACACTTCCCTTTTATCTTGCTATATTGGCAATGGGAACGCGGTTTAGAACAAGGTTCAGGGCAGGTGGGAAACACAGGCATATGGAAATTCGCCTGACGATTTGTAGTAAGTCCTCATGCACGGCTTTGTCCTCTCACCGATACCGGACGTTTTTTCACTGGAACCGGAACGGAAACCATCTTTCTGCTTTTGGCAGGGCAATAAACAACTTAAAAGCCAAGACAAAGAAAAAGAGCTTCAAGCCAAAGCTTGAAGCTCTTTGGTGCGGATGAAGGGATTTGAACCCACACTCTTTTAAGGGAACTAGAACCTGAATCTAGCGCGTCTGCCAGTTCCGCCACATCCGCTTATTTTGTTTGGCCGCCTCACCGGCGACGAGTACTATTATAACCAAGTACCCCCTTTTTGTCAACACTTTTTTGAAAGTTTTTTGATTTTTTTGTGCTTTTTTAGTTTTGTCAAAATATAGTCCGTTTCATCGTTGTTTATTTCCTATGCCGCACAAAGTTTTTTTCTGTTTTTGTTCCTTGAACTGCCTTTCTTTCAGTCAAAATCCATCTTTCCAAAAGGAAAACGCAAAATTTCTTTTTGGATTTTTTCAAAAAACTCAAAGATTTTCAAAAAAGAGCACCGATGTTTTTCTTTTCCCCATAAAAGGTTGATCTTTATAAGTCTGCGGAACGGTCAAGACCGTTCCCTACAACATTTTTTCAGCGTGCGGCTAATGCAGTAGGCTAACCGTGCTTTTCATCCGCGGATAGATTTCAAAGTTTTATTTTACAACTTTACTTTACAAGTATCCCCCCCGAACAGGAATCCGGTCGCACTTCTCCCCTATCCCCAACTGCGCGCACCGTACATCTTCATCCGCTTCCTCCAAAAGCAAAAAAGGCATGTGCCCCCTTATCTTTATAATAAGGTAGGCACATGCCATTATATCATCTTGATTTTATCACGCCAACGTCATCAGGCGGTGCAGCCATCGGCAAAGCTGTTGCGCTTGGCTTTCTCTTTCTGCTGGTTGCGCTTGGCGATGATTTCTTTGCTCAGGCCAATACGGTTGGTCTTGAAGTGGAAGAACGGGCGTTCCGGAATGGTGAAAATCTCCACCGGACGCATGTAACGTTCCGGCAGGCAGGCATTGATCTTATCGCGCACATCGTCCAGGGTGTAGCCATCTTTGAGCTGGACGTACAGGTACGGCAGGAAGCAGCCCTCGTGCTCGTCATCCGGCACGATAACAAAGAACTCGTCCTTGATGCCCTTGATGTCGGCATCGGCCACGATGTTCTCCAGCGGCTGCACCATCAGGTCGCCACCGCCAAAGCGCGGGGATGCGCCGCGGGTCATGGTGTAGATCACGCCATCCTCGGTCATGTAGCCGATATCACCGGTGTGCAGCCAGGTCTTGCCGTCTGCGTGGCGCTGCAGGGCCTTGGCGGTTGCTTCGGGGCGGTCGTAACCCAGCATCACGCCGGGGCCTGCCATGCAGATCTCGCCGGGGGTGTTGTAGCCCAGTTCTTCCTGGGTGCCGGGCTTGAAGATGCTGATGACGCTGCAAATCATCGGCACGCCAACGTTGCCGTCACGTACCGGGAACGGGGTCATGGGCAGGGTGGCGTTGGAGCCAGCCTCGCTGCTGCCGTAACCGGCGGTAAAGCGCAGGTTGCAGTTGTGCTGCTTGAGGAACTCCTCAATGTTGCGCAGCTGCTTGTTGTTGAATGCCTCGCAGCCAGCGCCGATGGCCAGCAGGTGGGACATATCATAATCAGCGGGCAGGCGCTTGCTGCGGCGGATGACCTCCACAAACATGGGGATCAGGGGCCAGTTGTTGGGGCGGTAGCGCATCATTTCCAGGTCGAGATCGTACACATCCACAAACGGGTCCAGGATCAGCAGCATGCCGCCAGCCAGAGGCAGCAGCATCATGGAAACCACAACAGCGATCAGAGCCGGGGGCAGGATGGTCAGCAGCCAGGTGGGGCGGAACTTATCCGAAGCACCATAGAAGTTCATCTGGGCCAGCACGCCGATCATGCTGTGTGCGGAGTGGATGACCTGCTTGGAGGGGCCGGTGGAGCCGCTGGTGTAGGCGCGCAGCAGCGGGCGGTCAATGTTGACCGGTGCAGGAACGAAGCTGCCAAAGCGCTGGCCCATGTTGCAGAAATCAGCCCACATCATGGTATCAGAGCCACGGGCGGGAACATCCGGATACAGGGCATCCAGGGAATGCTGCAGGTAAACCGGCATAGCGGCGCGATCACCGCTTTCCAGTGCGGGAACGATGACATAGGTGTTCACGTTGGTCTGCTCGCGGTAGGCCTCGATTTCGGCCTTGGAGAAGAAGTCGTGAACAAAAATCACCTTGGCATTGGCTTTCTGAACAGCTTCAATGTTTTCTTCCAGGGTGTTGTCACGGCACAGCAGCGAAGCACCGATGCGCTCGGCTGCCAGCAGCAGATAAATGAATTCCGGCACAGAACGCAGGAACACGGGGATCTGGTCGCCCTGCTTGACGCCAAGCACCTGCAGAGCGCGGGCAGCGGCGTCTACTTTGCGGAACACGGTACCCCAGGTGATATCCACGCCATAGTAGTGCATGGCGATCACGTTAGGGTCTGCGGCGCGCACGGAGAGGTACTGCTCCACGGTGCAGGCCGGAACCTGGATGCCGCGCAGAACATCCGGGTAGAACTTCATCCAGGGGCGGTCAATGCTGGGCTTGCCAGTCAACATCACATTTTCATTCATTGCAGTTTCCTCCAAATGTCTTTCCCTTAACTTGCAAGGAACTAAAATTCCGAATCAATAACGCCAGACCTTTATGGCGCTTTCCCCTGCTGTGCACATCGTTGCACAGCGTCGCCGAACCATAATGCTACAATTATTTTCGGTGCTGAATGTAGTATAACATTCCTGTTTACGGAAAGCACGAGAATCCCATGGCATAAATTTCCAGAAATTGATTCCGCGTGATTCACATTTTTCACATGTATTTTCACGCTTTTCGCATGGAGTTTTCTTGCAGCGGATGTTGTGGCTGCATAACAAACGCCCCAGCTGCCGCAGCAGCCAGGGCGTTTGATTTATTCGTATCTGTGTTGTATTTTCAGCGTTTATTCAACCAAGCCTCTTGCAGTTCTTCCATTCCGTCACCTTTGGCGCGGGTGATCAGATGGATTCCTTGCAGGACATGATGGATGTGCTCGGCAATGGCGGTGCGCTCTTTTGTCACGTTTTGGTCATCCAAATTCCAGACTTGATCAAAATATTCACTCAGGCGGTCTTCCATCACGCTGTTGTTGACCATTGCAATCTGGTTGGTGGGGCAGTTGTTATCCAGCCGAAGATACGATGCAGCGCCAGAAAGGAACATGTTGGGATCTGCCACATACTGGAAATCGTTCACAATGCGGCCGCTGATCAGGCGGAATTCAAGTTTTTCACGCTGCTGGCAAAGCTGCAACACATGGCTGATACACCGGCTGCGCTGGTCCGGGGTCAAGCTGACCTTGTAACTGAAAAAGTCCAGTTCGCCGGAAACCGCCATGGCGGAAAATGCGGCTTCATAAATCAGGATGCGGATGTGGGTTTCCTCCACCACGCCTTTGGCAAGATTGTGCACGCTGCGCAGTTCCGCAGGGGTAGCGCCCAAAAAGTCTTTCAGCTCGGCCTCGTGGGCGGTCAGGATCTCTTCAAACAGGTCATCCGGCAGCAGCAGCTCGTTCAGGTGGCCGAACATCCACCGCAGGTTGGAGGCCAGCAGCGTGTGCATATAGTCGTACTGGCCGATCAGCTGGCACATGCTGGTATCGCGGAAAAGCTGGTCGTCCCGCACGCAGAGCTTGGAGAAGTTATCATACAGGCTTTCGCAGTTCTGCGGGTCCTCGGTTGCGGTAACGGCGGCGCAGCGGCTGTGGCTGACCAGCAGGCCGGTAATGGCAAAATCGCCCTTGACCACGAACACCGCACGCCCGGCAGCCGCAGTGCTGCCAAACAGCTTGAAATGGATATGGCTGAAATTGGTCAGCACGTTGATGATAAGCGCGGCATCATAGATGGGGTCCCATTTTTCGCGGCTGATATCGATCATCAGCTTGAAATAGACGTTATCATAGCTGCGCTGGTCCACCAGTTGGCCGTTTTGCAGGTTGGCAACTTTCAGGCGGTATTCGCGCGCCATTTCCATCAGGTCCATCACGGCCACAATGTCCAGCTGGCTGACGCGGCGCAGCACAGGGTGGGCCATTTTAGTCAGGTATTGCAGCATGTTCAGCTCGGCCCAAAAGTCCGTATAGGGGCCAATGCGCGCCTCGCCGCTGTCCAGCTCCTCCTGCAAATAGTCATATTCGGCAATCAGGTTATCATAAATAGCGGCTTTCAGGTCGCTGGGGATGCTCACACTGTATTCCCGCAGCAGCAGGTCGCGGCCATCATCGGTGGCTTCGTCCACCACGCAGGCACTGATGCCCTCCATCACGCGCTTTTCGGTCTTTTTGGCGGGCAGCATGCGGCCGCTGACCCACTTACTGATATAGGAAACATCGTATTGCAGGCGCTTGGCCAGGGTATAGTTTTTGACCTCGGCAACTTCCAGCAAATGTTCCAGCAGAATGCTGAATCTATTCTTATCATCCATTGCACTAAATCCTCTTCACCCATTTAGTTTGCACTTTTCTTTCATTCTATTATACAAGTTCCATGTTTCGATTGCAAATTCAAATGATAACAAGTAAGGAAAAAATGAAGAAAATTGTATTAAAATTTTTCACAATTCGCGGCCTCATTCTTTGGCATCCATGCCAGTTTGTTATATTTTTGTTGTTGAAGCCGCCAAAGTTTGTTTGTTCTGCTTGTGATATTCTCCAAAAATTGGGCTGTGTACGCCATATTTGCCAAATTTTACCGGAGCTTTTTGGTATGTTTTGCCCTTGCGTCAGGCTGATATGTTCGCCATGCTTTTGTGTGTTGGCTTTGTTATGTGGGTAAGGTAAGTTGCGATTTTTTAATGGTGTGCTGTTCCTGGGTTTCGGCGGGGCGGAGCCCCCCGCCCTACTGATTGTTTAAGGGTGTGCTGCCCATTATAATTTGTTCTGTAGGGAACGGTCTTGACCGTTCCTGGGCCCCATCTGATTGGTCATGATGGGATTTGTGGCAGGGCAACATGCCTTCGGGCGCAGTGGCTGTTCCAAGGCCTTGGGTTAGATTGCTTTAGGTTTGTGGCAAGGAACCACCCCTCAGGCCGCTTCGCGTCCAGCTCCCCCTATTGTACACCATGCACGGCATTCTGGGAAAATTTAATCAGTGATTACTCCAGGAGAGCCACCACAATCATAAGGTAAGATACGGGCTTCCCCTTAAGTAACCACTGATTAATTAAGGGAAAATCAGCAAGCAAATGAATTGAATCAATTA